>NZ_CP186479.1:3837500-4658488 GCF_049354815.1 Devosia sp. CN2-171 | reverse complement strand
GCCGAACGGCCGGAATCCACCGAACCGTCCCGCCATCTGCGGCTGCCTCATGCGTGGCAGCCTCGTCCCCTGAACCATCCACGCATTCGGATGGCTCGCGCGTGCTAGCGGCGTCCCCGGCGAACCGGATCATGCCGTCGTGCTTTCGGCCTGATGGCGAACGACTCCACCATCACCCAACCTCCTCTGCACCAACCACTCGTCATGATCTCGCTTCGGTGCAGCGGACGAGGGGAGAATCGCACGGGCTGGAGGTGAGGGGATAAGATTCTTCGGCCCACCATCGCGGCTCCTTAGCACAACACGCAGAGCCCTTGGCTGGCCCCTCACCCCAACCCTCTCCCCAGAGGGGCGAGGGGGCGTTGTGGCACCGCCGGTGAATAGTGCGTCTCCTCTCCCGGGAGAGGGCTGGGGTGGGGGGAGCCCAAAAACAAAAGGCGCCCGATGGGCGCCTTCGTTCATCTCATCGCTGAGATCGTCTGCTTAGTTGGCCGCGGTCCGCGCAACCGACTTGATGTCTTCGCGGGTGATGCCGAGGTCGCGGAGCTGGATGTTGCTCAGCTGCGAGAGCTCACGGACGGTGCGGTTGTAGGCGGCGATCTGCGAAAGCTTCTGGCGGATGTTCATTTGTTGTCCCCTTCTGTTTGGTGACCTGGATATAGGACCGCTAACCCGACCGGACCAGTAGTCTATTTCGCACGCGAGCTATGCGCTGGACGCACGCCGAATTAACTGTTGTTAAGTTTCCATTCAGCCTGATCAGCCGAAAGCCGGTTTCCGTTCAGACTGCATTCATCCGCGCGATGAGGAAGTGGCCACATTGCGGCGAATGGGCCCCTGACGCCCAACGGGCTATGCCACCGGCACGATCAGCAGCCCCACAAGATTGAGCCGCCGGATCATTGCCGCCCCCTCGGCAGCTGGAACGCAGTTGGTAGCAAGCACCACAGGCGGTGTTGATCAATCGCATGGATTTGTGGTTGTTCGGGACAGAGGCACACGCCAGCATCACGGCGTGGAGCAGGCCATGCGGCGCAGGGCTGCACGGTCGTACGATCGGGAACTGAATGCCAACGAGCGATTTCGCATACCTGCTGCGCGACATGACCCGCGATCTGCTGCTGTGCGGACGCCTGTGGCGCAAGATGGCGCGTGAGGCCGCCGCGAGGCACGGCGTCTCGGAAGCCGCGTCGGCGCCGCTGATCTGGATCGACCGGCTGGGCGAGAACGTGCGTCAGAATGCGCTGGCCGAAGCCATCGGCATCGAGGGCGCTTCGCTAGTTCGCCTGATCGACGAGCTGCAGGCCTCCGGCCTCGTCACCCGTGAGCCCGACCCGAGCGATCGCCGTGCCAACTCGATCTCGCTGACCCCGCGGGGGCGCGAGGTGGTGGCGGAAGTGAACGAGGACATCCAGTCGCTGCGCCTCGAGATTTTCAAGGACATTGCGGAGCCCGATGTCCGTGCGACCATGCGCGTGCTCGAGGCACTGAAGGCAGCGGCCGGCAAGGACAGCGACGTCCTCTGATGCCAGGTGTTCGACGAACGGATGAACGCTCCCCCGTGACAAGTGCTTCGGCCTGAGTTACAAACCTGGCCCATGAACCTTCGCGCCACCTATTCGTACTGGTATTTTACCACCGGAAGCCGCTGGCAGCCGAAGGGGCGCGTTTGACTTAAGAAATCAAACCCAAAATACCCGACAGCCGCCAGCAACTGGCGGCTTTTTTGTCGCCGGTGCTCAAGAGATCCCCGAGGAGCCGACGACAAATGCCCAAATCCACCGACGACCTGCGTATCAAGGAACTGCGCGAACTCCGATCACCGGAGGAAGTGATCCGCGAGTACCCGCGCACCGATACTGCGACCCGCACCGTGATCAGCGCCCGCCACGCGCTGCACAATATCCTCCACGGTCACGACGACCGCCTCGCGGTGGTCGTGGGCCCCTGCTCCATCCATGACCCCAAGGCCGCGCTCGAGTATGCGCGCCGCCTCGCCCCGGTCCGTGAGCGCCTGAGCGGCAGCCTCGAGATCGTGATGCGCGTTTATTTCGAGAAGCCCCGGACCACCGTCGGCTGGAAGGGCCTCATCAACGACCCCAATCTCGACGGCAGCTTCGACATCGACAACGGCCTGCGCCTCGCGCGCTCCGTACTGCTCGAGATCAACAATCTCGGCCTGCCCGCCGGCTCCGAATTCCTCGACATGACGACTCCGCAGTATTTCGCCGACCTCGTCTCCTGGGGCGCCATCGGCGCTCGCACCACGGAGAGCCAGGTTCACCGCGAGCTCGCCTCCGGCCTCAGCTGCCCGGTTGGCTTCAAGAACGGTACCGACGGCAATGTCCGTATCGCCCTCGATGCAGTGAAATCCGCCAGCCAGCCGCACCATTTCCTTGCCGTCACCAAGCACGGACACTCTGCCATTGCCGCGACCACAGGCAACGACGACTGCCACATCATCCTTCGTGGTGGCAAAGCCCCGAACTTCGGCGCCGAAAGCGTCGCGGCGGCCGCGGCCGAGTCGGAGAAGTCCGGCATCCGCGCCGCCATCATGATCGACGCCAGCCACGCCAACTCGTCGAAGAACCCCGAGAACCAGCCGCTGGTCCTCGCCGATGTCGGCGAGCAGCTGGCAACGGGCGACAAGCGCATCATCGGCGTGATGGTCGAATCGAACCTCGTCGCTGGCCGGCAGGACCTCGTGCCGGGCAAGCCGCTCGTCTACGGCCAGTCGATCACCGACGGCTGCATCGATTGGGAAACGACGGTAGTCGCACTGGAGAAGCTGGCCGATGCAGTAGAAGAGCGTCGGCGGGTGACCGGGCAGCTAGTGGCCTGATCCGAACTCCGACAATCCTCCCCCGTTGACGGGGGAGGATTGCTGCGCTCGCTGGTGTTCAGCGCCCCTAAACCTCCCCATCACCATCCTCCACCCTGCCTTGACCGCGCCATGCCGATGGCGTCTTCTCCCGGCATGCAAATTCCGCAGCAATTGATGAGCCTTCCCAACCAGCTGACCATCGGTCGCATCCTTGCGATCCCGGTGATCTGCCTCTTCGTCGTGATAGGCTGGGAGTGGTTGCGCTGGCTGGCGCTGCTGCTCTACATCGCGGCCGCCATCACCGATTGGCTCGACGGTTTCCTCGCTCGCCGGATGAACCTCAATTCGGCTCTCGGCAAGATGCTCGACCCGATCGCCGACAAGCTGCTGGTCGGCGCCCTGATCGTCACCTTCGCATGGACCCGCGATTTCTCCGGCTGGGACCTGATCCCCGCCATCGCCATCCTGATCCGCGAAATCTTCGTCTCGGGCCTCCGCGAATATCTCGGCAATCGTTCGATCGAAGTGCCGGTCACCTTCCTCGCCAAGTGGAAGACCACCGCGCAACTCGTCTCGCTCGCCCTGATCATGGCCGCCCCGATGCTGCTGGGCCTCGGCTTCTTTGCCCACGCTTTCCTATGGATCGCCGCCGCCCTGACCGTCTGGACCGGCTGGGAATACCTCCGTTCTACCTGGCCCCACCTCGCCGGACCCGAAATATGAAAATCCGCTACTTTGCCTGGCTGCGCGAACGCCTGAATCGTGGTGAAGAAGACGTCGATCTGCCTGCCGAGGTGCTGACTGTCGGCGACCTGATTCAATGGCTGAGGGATCGCGACGAAGCCGCTGATCTCGCCATGCAAAAGCCGCAACTGATCAAGGCCGCACTCGACACCGAAATCGTGCCGCATACCGCCCTCATCGGCAGCGCCAAGGTCATCGCCTTATTCCCGCCGATGACCGGCGGCTGACGATGTCCGTCCGGCTGCAGGAGGCGCCGTTCGATCCCGGCGCCGAGACCAACGCCTTCCTCGCGGCGAGCGCCGGCGCCGGCGCAGCCGTGACCTTCACCGGCCTCGTCCGCTCCCGCCCGGACGATCCAGTCTCCACGCTCACCCTCGAGAGCTACCCCGAACTCGCCGAGGCCCAGATCGGCAAAGCCATCGCCGAAGCCGTCGTGCGCTTCGGGCTGATCAAGGCAACGGTGATCCACCGCTACGGCGCGCTCGCGGCCGGCGAGCCCATAGTGCAGGTGATGGCGCTCGCGCCGCACCGCCAGGCCGCCTTCGATGGCGCGTCCTTCCTGATGGACTACCTCAAAACCGACGCCCCCTTCTGGAAAAAGGAAGCGACACCGGCCGGCGACCGGTGGGTCGAAGCTAAGGCCGAAGACGACCACGCCCGTGACCAATGGAAGAACAAGTGACCGAAAGCCGCCCACCCTTCTCGCTGGTCGGCATCGACCACATCGTCTTCATCGTCGACGACCTCCAGAAGGCAACGAAGTGGTACGCCGACGTTCTCGGCTGCCAGCCCGGCTACTCCTACCCGACGCTCGGCATGGAGCAGGTCTGGTGCGGCGCCGCGCTGATCGTGCTGTGGGATATCACCCATCCCGGCGGCACGTCGGCCGTCCCGCCGGTGAAGGGCGGACGCAACGTCGACCACGTCTGCATCGCGCTCAGCCCCTTCGACGAGCACGCGATGCGCGCCCATCTGACGAGCCACAACGTCAGTATCGAGCGCGAGGCCCTGCACGGCGGCGCCCGCGGCATGGGCAACTCGTTCTACGTTCTCGATCCGTGGGGCAACAAACTCGAGCTCAAGGGGCCGGCGGTCTATCCGGACGGCCGCGACTGGGGGAAAGACAAATGATCAGCGATACCGACCTCAAGCACCTCACCCGCGCCGTCGATCTCGCCGAAGCAGCACTCGCAACCGACAACGATCCGTTCGGTTCGGTGCTGGTCTCGGCCGATGGCCGCGTGCTATTCGAGGACCACAACTGGGAATCGACGGGCGACGGAACGCGACACCCCGAGATCGACATCGCCAAATGGGCAGCGGCCAACATGAGCCCTGCGGACAGGGCTACGGCGACCGTCTACACGTCCGGAGAACACTGCCCGATGTGCGCCGCGGCGCACGCCTGGGTCGGCCTTGGCCGCATCGTCTATGCCGGCTCGTCCGAGCAGCTCGGCCATTGGCGCGGCGAAGTTGGCGCACCGCCCTCGCCTGTCGCAGGACTGCCGATCAACGCCGTGGCGCCGGGACTGCCCGTCGAGGGGCCGGAGCCCTCACTGGCCGCCCGGCTACGCGAGCTGCACCACCGCCGGGCAGCGGCAAAGTCCGGTCGCTGACCTCAGGCCGGGAATGGTACGCCCGAAATCCCGGCCAGCGCCTCGATCAGCCGATCCTGCTCCGCCGCATCGTGCGCGACCGGGTTGGCATCGCGCAGCCTCTGGTGCCGGAACAGCCGGCCGCTGGCCTTGGCGGCCGGCTCGTCGCTTGCCGCTAGCCAGGCCTGCGTCCGGTGCCCCTGGTCGAGATCGTCCGGAGCTCCGCGTCCGCCCATCTTCGTCGCCACCCAGCCCGGATCGACGGCGTTGGCGAGCACCTCCGGCCACCGCCGTGCCACGGCAAAGGCCAGCATCGCATCGTGCAGCTTAGTCTCGGCGTAGGCCTGTGATCCGCTCCAGTTGCGCCGGTTCCAAGCGATGTCCTCGACGTTGAGCCGCACGCCGTAATGCATGCCCGAGCTGAGATAGACCAGTCGCGCCGGCCGCTCGATCAGCGCGGTCAGCACATAGGTGCACACCGTGTTCACCGCGAACACCAGCGGCAGCCCGTCCTCGGTGTCGCCACGCCACCCCTCGCGATAGCCGACGCCCGCATTGTGGATCACCGCATCCATCCGACCCAGCGCGTTCACCTGCGCGGCCAGCGCCCTGGTCTGCTTAAGGCTCGACAGATCACCGTGAACGGCCGCATCGGCACCGCTCAGCTGTTTCGCCTCCTCGGCGCGGCCGGAACTGCGCCCATGCACCACAACCTGATGCCCCTGCTCCACCAGCAGCCGCGCCGCCATCAGTCCGAGGCCGTCCGCCGATCCGGTAACGAAAACCCGCGCCATTGCCGATTCCTTCCGCCCAAAATGGAAGAACCCCGCCACGATGGGCGGGGTTCAACAGATCTGTGTTCCGCAACTGCGCAGCTTTACTCGGCCGCGACCTTCTTCGGCGTCACCGCCTCGGCATAGGCGTTGATCAGCGTGGTGCAGCCCTTGGCCGGCTTGAACTTGTATTCGCCGATCTCGGAGACTGGGGTCACTTCCGCCGCGGTGCCGGTGAGGAAGCACTCGTCGAAGTTCGCCAGCTCTTCCGGCTGCATGTGGCGCTCGATGACCTTGTAGCCGTTCTGCTTGGCCAGCTCGATCAGCGTCTGCCGGGTAATGCCGTTGAGGAAGCAATCGGGCAGCGGCGTATGGATCTCGTCGCCCTTGATGAAGAACACGTTGGCGCCGGTCGCCTCGGCGACATAGCCGCGATAGTCGAGCATCAGCGCGTCGGCATAGCCATTGGCCATCGCCGCGTCCTTGCTCAGCGTGCAGATCATGTAGAGGCCGGCGGCCTTTGCCGAGGACGGGATCGTCTCCGGGCTCGGGCGCTTCCAGCGGCTCCACTCAAGGCGGATGCCCTTGAGCTTCTCTTCGGTCGAGAAATAGCTCGGCCACACCCAAGCGGCGATGGCGAGATGCACCTTGTTGTTGCGGCCGGGAACCGACAGCTCTTCCGAACCGCGCCAGGCGACAGGACGCACGTAGGCATCGACGAGTCCGTTCTTGTCGAGCACGAGGCGCTTGGCGGCCTCGATCTCGTCGACCGAATAGGGAATGGTGAAATCGAGCGTCTTGCCCGACTGGATCAGGCGCTCGGTATGCTGGCGCGACTTGAAGATTTCGCCGCCATAGGCGCGCTCACCCTCAAACACGCTGCTCGCATAGTGCAGCCCGTGCGTCAGCACATGGATCTTGGCGTCTTTCCACTCAACGAGTTTGCCGTCGAACCAGATCCAGCCATCACGCTGGTCCATTGGAATTGCCATCTTAGTCTCTCCCACTCATTCTTCTGCAGCGACCAACTGCGTTTGTTTGTTGTCGTGATCCTGCCCCACCGGCGTGCCCTTGGCAAACCTGAACGGAGTTGGGATAAGGCAACATTGGTTTTCTCGATGAGGGGATGATGGCATCGGGCAAAATAAATGTCAACAAGGCTGACATAAATTTGGCAGGCGACGGCACCACGCCCATGCCGCTCGACGTCATGGGCCTGTTCTTCTTCGCTTATCGGGACTTCGTGAGCGACGCTGATGCGCTGCTTGAACGCCAGGGTTTCGGACGCGCCCACCACCGGGTGCTGTATTTCGTGAACCTCAGGCCCGGCATGCCGGTCGCTGATTTGCTCGATATCCTCAAGATTACCAAGCAGAGCCTCGCCCGCGTGCTGCGGCAACTGGTGGATAACGGCTATATCGAGCAGAAAACCGGCGACACCGACCGCCGCCAGCGCCTGCTCTATGCCACGCAAAAGGGCCGCGAACTGTTCGATGTCCTTTCGGCCACCCAGACGAGCCGCATCGAAGCAGCCATCGCCTCGCTGCCGCCGGAGGGGAAGCGCACCGTGCTCAGGTTCTTTGTCGGCATGGTCGAGCCCGAGGATCGCGGGCTGCTCGATCGGCTGAAGCTGACGGAAGAACTGTAGTCGTTTTCGTCGCGGGCTAGGCGCCGGGCGGCCGATAGGCGACTGCCTTCGCACGCCCCAGGGCCTCGAGCGTCTCCTCGACGGACAGCAACGGGATTGTTTCGAATTCCGACACGGCACCACCCCCACCGATAGCGATAGCGACCGCCGCCATGGCGACATTGTCCGGCGCCTCCCACAGGTTGTAGCCATCGTGGGCACCGAATGCGTACCAGAACCCATGCAGCTTGCCGCCGACGGATTCGATGTATTTTCGCGCCGCTTCGCGCCGATCCTCGGGGTTCTTCGTCAGTCGCGCCCAGGTTTCCGCAGTGTAGCTGAAGCGTGTCAGATAGAGTGCCATGGCCAACTCCTCCGCTCGTGGCAGAACAGCCGACCTTACGCTTGAGATTCAGGAGTGGATACGCCAGCGGCGACTTGCCGAAGTCACGCCCGCCCGAGTTCTTCCGAACGCCGGCGGGCAGCGTCTACGGCTTGGTCGAGCAAGGGCGCGAACCCGGTCGGCCCCATGAGCACCTGCAGTGCCGCGTAGGTCGTGCCCTTCGGCGAGGTGACGTTCTCGCGCAGCGTCGAGGCGGGCGTCGGATCGGCGTCCATCAGCGCCCCTGCCCCGGTGACGGTGGCACGCGCGAGGATCATCGCCTGTTCTTCGTCGAGTCCCTGCTTCTGCGCCGCGGCAGCGAGCGCTTCGACCAGGTAGAACACATATGCCGGACCGGAGCCGGACACGGCGGTGACGGCGTCGATCTTGCTCTCATCGTCGAACCACAGCACCTGGCCTGCCGCCTTGAGCAGCGCATCGGCCACCTGCCGGTCCCCGTCGGTGATCTTGAGGCCCACGGCCCCACTGATGCCGCGTCCGATCTGAGCCGGTGTGTTCGGCATGGCGCGTACGACCCGCTCGGTCTGCAGCCCTTCGGACAGCCCAATCAGCGGAATGCCTGCAGCGATCGAGAGGACGAGGGTGTAGCTCCCGACGACCGGCTGGATCTCGGCCATCACGTCGTAGATCACCTGCGGCTTGACCGCGAGAACCAGGACCTGCGTCAGCACGCCGATCGGGCTGGGTAGCAGGCGTATGCCGTGGTCGGCCGCAAACGCCGTGGCGAACTCGGATGGATTGGGATCGCACAGGACCAGCCGGTCTGGTAGCAAGCCGCCCGCGATCCAGCCGCGGGCGAGCGCCAGGCCCATCTTGCCGGCCCCGACCAGAACGACGGGGCCGATATCGGATAAATTCAAGCTTCGCCTACCGTTTCGAACATGACCTCGCTGAGCGCATCGCCAGCGTTCTTGCCTGCCCATATCACGAACTGGAAGGCCTGGTAGTAGAGATCGCAGCTGTCCGTGGCCGAGCGCAGCAGCGCTTCGCATTGCGGCGGGCTGACCTCGGCACCGCCCGTGAGCAGGTGAGAATTGCGGAAGAGGATCACCCCTTCGTGGTTCCACATGTCGAAATGGCCGATCCACAGCTGCTCGTTGATCAGCGCGATCAGCTGCTTCACCTCGGCGCGGCGGATGTCCGGTACCTTGAGATCGAAGGCGGCCGCGATGTGCAGCGACTCGAGATCTTCCATCCAGTTGAACGAGACATGGTAGTCGGCCCAGTTTCCGCGCACGGAAATGGAGATTTCATCGGCGTCCTGGCGCTCGAAGTTCCAGTCGTTGATCGAGGCAATATGCTCGATGATGTCGACCGGGTGCACCGTGCGATCCGGTTCAAGTTCCACAAGTTGTGCCATTGGCTGAGCGTCCCATTGGGCGAAACATTGGAGGCTTTGACCGGTTCAACCGGTCCTACGCGGGTACTTGAGAGAACTCGACGCGGGAGAGCCTACGAATCGTCCTATGGCAGTCACGCTACACTGGGGCCCCGATTCCGGGGATTGCGCTGCCAGAGCCATCCAAGGCTTTCTTCTGTGGATGATCCGGCCCGGAGGGTTAACAGGGTGTTAAAGCGCCGAGTCTGTCCCCAGCCCGTTTGAACGATTTTGGCACACCCGCCCTGCCCCGACTCGCGCTATACTTCGCGCCTCAGCAGAACATGTGACGGTTGGGTGAAGTGGGGGCGGTGGCCGATCCACCCTCTCCCCGACGGGGAGAAGGTGGCGCGTAGCGCCGGAAGGGGAGCGGCCCCGATCTCGCCCTTAGAACAGCCCGATCGCGCTCGGCCAGCCCGTGCGGATCGCATCCGCCCAGTGCGGGAAGCCGTTGGCGATCGCCTGCTGCGCCGCCGCCTCGAAATCATAGTGCACGCCACGGATGCTTGCGGCCCACCTGCCGCCGTGCCGCTCCAGCACCGCATAACGGGCGTCCGGTGCACCATAATTGAACTGCAGCCCGACCGAGCCCGGGTTCACCACCAGCCGCCCATCGCGAAGCCGCACGATACGGGAGACGTGCGTGTGTCCGCAGAGCAGCACCGGAAAATCGACCCCGGCAGCGCGGCGGGTGACCTCTTCCTCGCCCGGCATCGTCACAGTGCGCCCGTTCCACCACGCATCGAGCCACGGCTCCTCGTCGCTCTGCGGCGTGCCGTGGCAGAGGAAGACCTCGCCTTCGATGTCCCGCGTCGCCGGCAGGCTGCGCAGGTACTCGAGATGCACAGGCTTCAACCGCTCCGTGACGTATTTGTCCACTGGCTGCTTCGACTGGGGCAGGCCCTCGGCCATGTACCGGTCGTGATTGCCGATCACGGTCGGATAGTCGCGCTCGATCAGGAGGTCGGCGGTGCCGATCGGATCGAGCGGACCCGCGAACAGGTCGCCGAGATTGATCGTGGCATCGACCCCGACCATGGCGATGTCGGCCTCGACCGCCTCGAGCGCCAGCCGGTTGCCGTGAATGTCGGATATGACCGCGATTCTCATGCCCAAACCCTCCCGGCCAAATGCGGCGGCGGCACGGCTAAAGCCCCTTCGGACTGGCCCAGCCGTAAGTCAGCGCTTCCGCCCACCTCGGATACCCCTTGTCGAGCGCCTGTTTCGCCGCTGCGTCATGGTCATAGGCAACGGCGTGAAGTTCCGTGTTCCAGCCGAAGCGGCGCTTCTCGATAATGGCGTAGCGCGCATCGGGTGAACCGATCTCGAAAGGCAGCCCGACACTGCCCGGATTCACCAGCAGCCGCCCGTCGGTGAGCCGCAAGCTGCGCGGCACGTGCGTGTGTCCGCAGAGCAGCACGGCGTGGTCGAAACCCTGCGCCTCGTGCTCGATATGCTCGCGCGAGTGCATCGCGGCGATCGTGCCGACCATATGGTCCATGAACGAGCCATTGTCGTCGCGCGGCGTGCCGTGACAGAGGAAGACGTCTTCCTCATAGAGCAACGTCGGCGGCACCGCGGCGAGCCAGGTCCGCTGGCCATCGTTCAGCAGCCCGCGCACCAGCGCATCGATGTGCCAGTCCTCTTCACGCCCATCGGTGATGTAGCGATCGTGGTTGCCGCGTACGCTGGGCACGTCGAGTTCGATAAAGCGGTCGGCAACGCCAACGGGATCGCCCGGCCCGCTCAGGAAATCGCCGAGCGCGACCGTTGCGTCGACATTCTGCCGCGCGATGTCATCGAGCACGGCATCGAGCGCATGCAGGTTCCCATGCACATCGGAGATAACAGCCAGCCGCACCGGCGGTCAGCCCTTGGACTTGAGGGCGTCGACTTCGGCCTTCAGCGCCTTGAGCTCAGCGCTCTGCGCCTGCACCAGCTCGCGCAGCGCGTCATAGTCCTCGCGCTTGACGAGGTTCATGTCCGCCACCAGCCGCTCGAGCTGGGACTTCACCACCGTCTCGATCTCCCGGCGCACCCCGTCGGCGACGCCGGCGGCGTTGTTCATGAGCTTGCCCAGCTCGTCGAATATCTTGCTGCCCTGGCTCATCGGACGTGTCCTCTCAACGGGTTGCACAGCGCTATTTAGGCGGGTCGGCGCGCCTTGACCAGAGCCAGCCGGAGGCTAAAAGGTCTCACTCCCCTCCTGCCGGAGCTTCGCGTGCCCTTCCCCAATATCGACCCAGTCGCCTTCGCCATCGGGCCCTTCATCGTCCGGTGGTACGCGCTCGCCTACCTCGTGGGCGTACTCGGCGGTGCCGCCTATGCGACGACGCTCCTGGGTAAGCACGGGCTGTGGAAAGACAACCGCCCGCCCTTCGAGCCCCCAGCCATCTGGGACTTCGCCTTCTGGGCCGTCGTCGGCATCATCATCGGCGGCCGCATCGGCTACGTGCTGTTCTACAACTTCGGCTACTACGCCGCGAACCCCGGCGAGATCATCGCACTCTGGGACGGCGGCATGAGCTTCCACGGCGGCCTCGCCGGCATCATGGTCGCCATGGCCCTGTTCGTGCGCCACAAGGGAGGCAACATCCTCTCGGGGCTCGACCTGCTCGGCGCCATCGGCACGATCGGCCTGTTCCTCGGCCGCGTCGCCAACTTCATCAATGCCGAGCTCTACGGCGCCCCCACCGACCTCCCCTGGGGCGTGATCTTCCCCACCGATCCGGACCAGGTGCCGCGGCACCCGAGCCAACTCTACGAAGCGCTGCTCGAGGGGGTGCTGCTGTTCATCGTCATCCGCATCGCCACCAACCATCTGAAGGCGCTGAAGCACCCCGGCCTCGTCGCCGGCATCTTCGGCATCGGCTATGCCCTGTCCCGCATCTTCGTCGAGTTCTTCCGCCTGCCCGACGCCCAGCTCGGCTACCTCTATGGCGGCTGGCTCACCATGGGCATGGTGCTGAGCCTCCCCATTCTAGTGGCCGGCGTCGGCCTCGTGATCTACCCGCTGAGGCCTAGGAATGCCTGACAACATGGCTGATCACACGCTCGGCGAACTGATCGACATGCAGTTGACCCAGAACGGGCCGATGTCGATCGCGACCTATATGAGCCTCGCGCTCACCCATCCGCGCTCGGGCTACTACACCGGCAAGGATCCGCTCGGCGCCGGCGGTGATTTTGTCACCGCCCCTGAAATCAGCCAGATGTTCGGCGAACTGATCGGCTTCTTCCTCGTCAACTTGTGGCAGCAGATGGACGAGCCGCCCAGCTTCACCCTGCTCGAACTCGGCCCCGGCCGCGGCACTCTTATGCAGGACGCGCTGCGTGTCGCCGCCAAGGCCGAGGGCTTCCTCGACGCCTGCCATCTGCAGCTGTTCGAAACAAACCCGGCACTGAAGGCCCAGCAGGCCGAGCGGCTCGGGAAGTACAATCCGTACTGGGCCTCCGAGATCGACGCGGTCTCCGAAGACCCGCTGTTCGTCGTCGCCAACGAGTTCTTCGACGCCATGCCGATCCGCCAGTTCGTGAAGGGGGTAGACGCCTGGCACGAACGTCAGGTCGGGCTGCGTGACGGCAAGCGCGTGTTCGGCCTCAACCCGACGCCAATCCCCGAAGCCTCGATGCCAGAGCCCGTGCGCGGTGCTGCGCCCGGTCAGATCTACGAGGTCAGCCTTGCCTCCGCCGATATCATCCAGGCGCTGGGCAGCCGCATCCGCGACCAGCGTGGCGCCCTCCTTGCCATCGACTACGGCTATGCCCAACTACAGACCGGCGAAACGCTGCAAGCCGTCCGCAGCCATGCCTATGCCGATCCGCTTGAATCCCCCGGTGAAATCGATCTGAGCGCCCACGTGAGTTTCGGCGCCCTCGGCATAGTGGCGGCCGATCTCGGTCTTACGGTCGAGAAACTGTCCACCCAGCGCGATTTCCTCGGCGCACTCGGCATTGTCGAGCGCGCCACGGCGCTGGCCCGGGCCAATCCGGCCAAGATGGACGAGATCGGCGCCGCCCTGAAGCGCCTGACCGCACCCGAGGAGATGGGCACGCTGTTCAAGGTCTTCTGCGCCCATTCCGGCGACATCGAAGCCCTCGGATTCCCGACATGAGCATCCCGTTCGAACAGAGCCGCGCGCTCGAGCGCCTGAGCGGCATCCGCCACGGCTTCTTCGGCCGTCGCGGCGGCGCTTCGACCGGCGAGTTTGCGTCGCTGAACGTGTCGATCTCCGCCGGGGACAAGCTGAATCATGTTGCGCAGAACCGCGAGCAAATCTCTGGCCTGCTTGGCTTTTCGTCCGAGCAGCTGGTGACAGTGAAGCAGGTGCACTCTGTCACTGTGCTCGAAGTCACCCGCCAGCCTTCGCCCGACGATGTGCCGGAGGCAGACGCTCTCGTCACCCGTGTCCACGGGCTTGCCCTCGGCATCCTCACTGCCGATTGCACGCCGATCCTCTTCGCCGACTCCGAAGCCCGCGTCATCGGTGCGGCCCATGCCGGCTGGAAGGGCGCCACCGGCGGCATCGCCGAAGCGACCGTCGCCGCCATGGTCGATCTCGGTGCCCGTCCTGACCGGATCGTCGCCGCCATCGGGCCGACGATTTCCGGTCCCAACTACGAAGTTGGCCCGGAGTTCGCCGCGAACCTGCTGCGCGATCATCGCGATGCCGAGAACCGCATCACGAGGCCGGATGGCGGGCGCGAGCATTTCGACCTGCCCGGCTTCGTCTTCGACCACCTGATGGCCGCCGGCGTCGGGGTCGTCGATGACCTCCGGATCTGCACGTATGCCGAGCCCAAGAAATACTTCTCCCATCGCTATGCGACGCACAAAAGCATCATCACGGGGCGACAGTTGAGCGTGATCGGCCTGGGCGGGCTGTAGCGCTCCGCACAAATCCTTCATTCATCCGTCACAAGGCGCATTGCTTCCCGGCACGCCGTCCGATAGAGACCCGCGCATCAGGAGCCGGCAACTCCCGCCCGGCCGATAGCACCGGAGCGCGCGCGTGAAACTGGTCACCGGTAATTCCAACCGCGCCCTTGCCGAAGCCGTTGCGAGCTACCTCGAAGTTCCGCTGACCGACTGCACGGTCAAACGCTTCAACGACAAGGAAATCTTCGTCGAGATCCACGAGAACGTCCGTGGCGAGGATGTCTTCATCCTGCAGTCGACGTCCTACCCGGCGAACGACAACCTGATGGAACTGCTGATCCTGTCCGATGCGCTGCGCCGCTCCTCGGCCCGCCGCATTACCGCCGTGGTCCCCTATTTCGGCTATGCCCGGCAGGATCGCAAGTCCGCCTCGCGCACGCCGATCTCGGCCAAGCTGGTGGCCAACCTGATCACCGAGGCCGGCGTCAACCGCGTCATCACGCTCGATCTCCACGCCGCGCAGATCCAGGGCTTCTTCGATATCCCGACGGACAACCTCTACGGCGCGCCCGTCATGGTTCGCGACATCCAGGAGCACTACACCAACGGCAACGTGATGATTGTGTCGCCCGACGTCGGCGGCGTGGCCCGCGCCCGCGCCACGGCCCAGCGCATCGGCGCCGATCTCGCCATCGTCGACAAGCGCCGCCCGCGTGCCGGCGTCTCCGAAGTCATGAACATCATCGGCGATGTTGCCGGCCACGCCTGTATCCTCATCGATGACATCGTCGACTCCGGCGGCACGCTGGTGAATGCGGCGGAAGCACTGCTCAAGGCCGGAGCGACCGAAGTCTCAGCCTACATCACCCACGGGGTCCTCTCCGATGGCGCCGCCGAGCGCATCGCGGCGAGCAAGCTCAAGGAACTGGTGATCACCGACTCAATCGAGGCGACGGACGCGGCCAAGGCCGCCAAGAACATCCGTCGCATCTCTATCGCCCCGCTAATCGGCGAAGCCATCGCCCGCACCGCCAGCGAGCAGAGCGTTTCCAGCCTGCTTGACTGAAATGTGTCGGAACCGGGAGGAAGACGAGCGGTTTCTCTCCTAGCGAGAGGAGTCAGCCATGACCCGGCAACGACAAATCGACGACAACCAGGACGACCTCGGCCGTTCGGTCAACAACCCCAGGGATCGCATCGGCGATCGCGCCACGATCGACAAGGTGCGGGAGACTTCGCGCGCCCTGCAGCACCCGTCCAAACCCGAGACCAAGACCGCTCCCCACGACAACATGAGCGGCGGCTTTAAACAGAGGTCGAAACCGCACTGACGGGCCGGTAAAAGGCACAATCTGTCGAAATCGCGCCTCCTCGCCCGACATTGTCCCGAAGGGCTATGTTGCGAACGAGAGGAGTCCACCATGCGCTACATGCTGATGCTCTACGCCGACGAGAAAGAGGGCGCCGAGATTCCGCCCGAGGACATGAAGGATGCCATGCGGGACATGGCGGCCTATCAGGCGGCGCTCGAGAAGGCCGGGGCCTTCGTTGCCACCTCCGCCCTGCAGCCGACCTGGGAAGCCAGGACCATCCGCATGGCGGGCGGCGAAGTGAAGCGCCAGACCACGCCCAGCGGCCACGTCTACTTCGCCAACGAGGGTGGCGAACTGAAGGTGCATGACGGCCCTTACGCCGAAACGCGCGAACAGCTCGGCGGCTATTTCATCATCGAAGCGCCCGACATGGACGAGGCCATCAAGTGGGCCACGCGCTGCCCTGCCGCGCAGTGGGGATCGATCGAAATCCGGCCCTATCATCCGGGCTATTCACCCAGCTGAATCTTTTTCGCCTTCGTTTGTAGAAGTGCTCCTCTTCGCCGCGTCATCGTGGCAGCCGGGCATCGCGTCCGGCGCCGCAAGGAGACAGAGATGAAATACATGATGCTCATCATGGGTGACGAGACCACGATGAATACCGTCCCCACCGTTGCTGATACCGGCATGAGCGAAGAGTTCGCGGCCTATCACGCGGCGCTGGTGAAATCGGGCGCCTGGGTCAGCGGCGATCGCCTGCGCCCGACCAGCGCTTCCACGCGAGTGCGGGTGCGCGACAAGAAGGCCGTTGTCCTCGCCGGCCCCTACCCCGAGATCCAGGAACAGCTGGGCGGCTACTACGTGATCGACGTCCCCGATCTCGACACGGCAATCGACTGGGCCGAGCGCTGTCCCGCAGCGCGAACCGGCACTATCGAAGTTCGCCTGATCTGGCCCACCAACGCAGCCTGAAGCACATCTTTCGACTCGCCGCCAAGATTTTTCGGCAGCGAGTCGAAATGGCGGTCGCTGCGCCGTCATTGTAACGTCGGGGAACGATACCTCGGCGCTACAAGGAGAAGAATCATGGCCACCAAGAAGACGTCCGAAAACTTTACCGCCGAAGAAAAGGCGGCGATGAAGGAACGTGCCGAGGAGATCAAGCGCGAGAAGCGCGGCGCCGGCGAAGCCGAGGATGCCAAGGCAGTACTCGACAAGATCGCCGCCATGCCCGAGGCGGACCGCAAGATCGCCGCGCGCATCCACGACCTCGTCCTCGCCGCGGCGCCCGAGCTGAAAGCCAAGCTCTGGTACGGCATGCCCGCTTACTACAAGGACGGCAAGAACGTCTGCTTCTTCCAGGACGCCGGCAAGTTCAAGGCGCGCTACTCGACCTTCGGCTTCAACGATCCGGCCAAGCTCGACGACGGTAACATGTGGCCCACGAGCTTCGGCATCCTGAAGCTGACGCCGGCCGACGAAGCCCGCATCACCGCGCTAGTCAAGCAGGCCGTGAGCTGAGGATCGCCCCATGCGCTACATGATGCTGATCCACCATGACGAGGTCGCCCTCGCCAACGCACCGCAGAAGGAGCTCTGGACCGATTACGCCGCCTTCAACGAGGCACTGGCCAAGGCCGGCGGCCAGTCGTCGGCCGGGGAGCGGCTGCAACCGGCTTCGGCCGCGACCACGGTCCGCACGGCCGGCAGCAAAACCGACGTGCTCGACGGCCCCTATGCCGACACCAAGGAGCAATTGGCCGGCTATTTCATGCTGGACGTGGCCGATCTCGATGAAGCCATAGCCTGGGCCAAGCGCTGCCCGAGTTCGCGCTACGGCTCGATCGAGATCCGCCCCCTCGCCGACACCTACCCCCGGCCCGACAAGAGCCTACGGCGGGACTAGGCGTATGCCGCGCGACAGCAACGAGGCCAGGGCCACGGCCGAGCGCGTGGCTCGCGAGAGCTACGGCCGCCTCGTTGCTTTCCTGGCCGCCCGGACACGCGACATCGCCGGCGCCGAAGACGCACTGGCGGAAGCCTTTGCCACGGCCCTGCGCATGTGGCCGGCCGAGGGGGTCCCGGACAATCCGGAAGCCTGGCTGCTGACGGTCGCCCGCCGCCGGCAGACCGATGCGCTGCGCCGCCGCACTACGCGGAAGGCCGGCGAGGAGCATCTGATCATGATGGCCGACGAGATCGAAGCCGCCGCCGAAACGCCCGAGGACATCCCCGACCGGCGTCTCGCGCTGATGTTTGCCTGCGCCCACCCGGCGATCGAGCGCGGCATGCGCGCTCCGCTGATCCTGCAGACCATCCTCGGCCTCACCGCCATCGACATCGCCGCCGCCTTCCTGATCCCCCCAGCAACGATGGGCCAGCGTCTCGTCCGGGCCAAGACCCGCATCAAGGATGCAGGTATCCCCTTCCGCGTGCCGGACAAGGAGCAATTGCCCGAACGCCTCGATGCGGTACTCGACGCCATCTATGCCGCCTATTCCAAGGGCTGGGCCGAGATCGGCGATGCGTCCTCGGTGGAACTCGCGGGCGAGGCCATCTGGCTGGCGCGGCTGGTGGTGTCGCTCCTGCCGGACGAACCCGAAGCCAAGGGCATGCTGGCGCTCATGCTCTACACCGAGGCGCGGCGCCCGGCCCGCCGCACCGCCGACGGCGCCTACGTACCGCTCGAGGATCAGGACACAAGTCTTTGGGATGATTCGCAGATGGCCCTCGCCGAGGACCTGCTGCGGGCCGCCAATGCCGGCGGCCCGTCCGGCCGTTATCAGCTCGAGGCGGCGATCCAATCCGCCCACGTGGCGCGCCTGACCCGCGGCGTGAAAACCTGGCCGGCAATCCTCGCGCTCTACGGCCACCTCCACACGATCAGCGCCTCGCCCGTCGTCGCCCTCAACCGCTCCCTGGCGATCGCCGAGCTCGACGGGCCCGAGGCAGCGCTGGCCGAGATCGAACCATTGGCCGACGACCCGCGCATGCAGAGCTACCAGCCCTACTGGGCCGCCCGCGGCCACCTGCTGGCACTGGCCGGACGAAAGGGCGAGGCGCGCGAGGCCTTGACGCTTGCCATCGGTCTCTCGACCGACAACGCCGTTCGTCGCTATCTTCAGGGCAGGCTTGTCGCACTGCAAGACGGCTGATCCCCTTGCCCAGCCGGGCGTCTTCCACTATAGCCACCGCCCATGAAGCACCCGTCACCCCTGGAGGACGGGTGCGTGAGCTTTGACCAATCAGAGTTCACACCAACCCATGAATGGAACATTCAATGGCTACTGCTGCTAAGGAGCTCAAGGCTCAGGCGCGGAGCGGGGTGGGCAAGGGGGCCGCTCGTGCACTGCGTCGTGAGGGGCTCATTCCTGCCGTCATTTACGGTGACAAAAAGGCTCCCCTGCCGATCTCGATCTCGTACAACGAGGCGATGAAGTCCATTTACGCCGGTGGCTTCCTGTCGCACATCATCACCGTCGAGGTTGATGGCGAGAAGCACCGCGTCATTCCGCGCGACTACCAGCTCGATCCCGTCAAGGACAAGGCGCTGCACGTCGACTTCCTGCGCGTCGGCAAGGGCACCAAGCTCAATGTCCAGGTGCACGTGAAGTTCATCAACGAGGAAGACTCGCCGGGCATCAAGCGCGGCGGCGTGCTGAACATCGTCCACCACACGCTCGATCTGACTGTCGATGCCGACCACATTCCCGAGGAAGTGGTTGTCGATCTCACCGGTCTCGACGTTGGTGATAGCGTCCACATCTCTTCGATCAAGCTGCCGCAGGGCGCCGTCGACCACAGCCACGAAGCCGATCTCACGATCGCCACCATCGTTGCTCCGTCGGGCCTGCGTTCGGAAGAAGCCGAGGAAGGCGCTGAAGAGGCCGCTCCGGCCGCCGACGCCGCCAAGGAATAACGACTTCGAGGCGGGCTCCGGCCCGCCTCCCTCCCTGCCCCTCGCTGCCTGGAAGTTAGCCGATGCATCTCATCGTCGGCCTCGGCAATCCCGGGGACAAGTACCGCAACAACCGCCACAATATCGGCTTCCTCGCCGTCGACGCCATCGCGCGCCGGCATGCCTTCCCCGCGTTCCGCGAGAAGTTCCAGGGGTTGATCTCCGAAGGCAACATCGACGGCGAGAAGGTGCTGCTGCTGAAGCCGCAGACCTACATGAATTCCTCTGGCGACAGCGTGCAGAAGGTCGCCACCTTCTACAAGCTCGGCCCGGCCGACATCTCCGTGCTCTACGACGAGATCGACCTCGCCCCCGGCAAGACCCGCGTAAAGATCGGCGGTGGCAATGGCGGCCACAACGGGCTGCGCTCCATCGATCCGCAGATCGGCCTCGGCTACCGCCGTGTCCGCCTAGGTGTTGGTCATCCCGGGCACAAGGACCTGGTGATGCCGCATGTGCTGGGCGACTTCAGCAAGGCCGAGCAGCAGGCCTGGCTGATTCCGCTGCTCGACGCGGTCGCGGACAACGCGATCATGATCGTCAAGGGCGACGACAACGGACTGATGAACAAGCTCGCCATCGCCGTACAAGGCGACGGGGCGGAACGCATACAGCGGCCGGAAACCGCCGACCCGACGCGGAAGAAAGCGCCGGCCCAGAGCCACATCCGCGCCGCGCGACCGACCGAACCGCAAGCCAAGGTGCCGGCGACGGGACCGATGGCGGACATGCTGAAGAAGCTGTTCAAGAAGGACTGAGCGCCGATCGCCCCTTATCCCGGTGAGGGGCAGCCAAGCGCACCAAACCGATTGACTTCCGCGCCTCTTCACCCGATGTGAGGCGCAAAGATTTCCGGAGATCCCCCATGGGTTTCAAGATGGGCATCGTCGGCCTGCCGAATGTCGGCAAGTCGACGCTCTTCAACGCTCTCACCCGCACCGCCAACGCGCAGGCCGCGAACTTTCCCTTCTGCACCATCGAGCCCAATACGGGCGAAGTGGCGGTGCCTGACGCCCGGCTCGACAAGCTTGCCACGGTCGGCAAAAGCCAGCAGATCATCCCCGCCCGTATGAGCTTCGTCGATATCGCTGGCCTCGTGAAGGGCGCCAGCAAGGGCGAAGGTCTCGGCAACCAGTTTCTCGCCAATATCCGCGAATGCGACGCCATCGCCTACGTGCTGCGCTGCTTCGAGGATGGCAACATCATCCACGTGGCCAACAGGGTCGATCCGATCGCCGATGCCGAAGTGGTCGAAACCGAGCTGATGCTCGCCGACCTCGAGAGTCTCGAGAAGCGCCGCAACGGCATCGAGAAAAAGGCCAAGCAGGGCGACAAGGAAGCCAAGGTCACTCTGGACCTCATCGACCGCTCGCTCGCGCTCCTCACCGAAGGCAAGTCCGCCCGGCTGGTGAAGCGCAGCGAGGAAGAGGAGAAGGCTTTCCGCGAGCTGCAGCTGCTGACCTCGAAGCCTGCACTCTACGTCTGCAACGTCGACGAAGCTTCGGCCGCGACCGGCAACGCCATGACCAAACAGGTCGAGGAGTACGCCAGGCAGCACAACGCCGCAGTGATCGTCATCTCAGCCGAAATCGAGAGCCAGCTCGCCCAACTGCCCGACGTGGAGCAGAACGAGTATCTCGAGTCGCTCGGCCTGCACGAGCCGGGCCTCAATCGCTTGATCCGCGAAGCCTACCAACTGCTTGGCCTGCAGACATATTTCACTGTCGGCCCGAAAGAGACCCGCGCCTGGACCATCCACAAGGGCGACCGCGCCCCGCAGGCTGCCGGCGTGATCCACACCGATTTCGAGCGCGGTTTCATCCGCGCCCAGACCATTGCTTATGATGATTACGTCTCGCTTGGCGGCGAAGTGCCGGCCAAGGAAGCGGGCAAGGCCCGCGACGAAGGCAAGGAATATGTCGTCAAGGACGGCGACGTGATGTTGTTCAAATTTAACACCTGATCCCGGTGGCGCGGTAAGGACCCGCGCTGTTGGAGCCGCGCCGGAGGGGGCGATGCTACAGAACATGATCTCGACCTGGTGGACCATGACGTCCGCCTACTTCAGTGCGCCGGCTGCCCTGGCGGCGGGACAGGTCACTGTCCAGTCGATCCTGCCTGTCGCCGGCATCCTGCTGCTGGTCCTCGGCATCGTCGTCGCGGTGCAGCGCAGGGAGGCCCGCGCCAAGTGGCTCGCGGTCACGGCCGTCGCCACCGCGATCTCGCCGTTCGTCGTCAGCTACGTCTACGACATGATGGGCTGGTTCGGCGTGCTGTTCTTCCTGGTTCTGGGCGGCATTGGCCTGCTCGGCTGGGTCGGAGTGATCTCGTCAGATGCGCGTTATCGTCTGCCGGTCTGGCTGATCGGTTTCGGCCTCGTCAGCTACCTGCTGTTCTGCGGGCTGTTCAGCGTCGCCACCATCTGGGGCCTAAGCTGAGCCCGGATCCGGCGGCCCCCGATCCGGCGGAATTCATCCGCACCTACCTGCGGCTCGAACCAGCCCGCGGCTTCCCAGAGATCGTGCTCTACACCCCGCATCCCGGCAGTGGCCTGCGGCGGCTGGAGGAGGAGACCCGCGCCGCGCCGTACTGGGCCTATGTCTGGTCAGGTGGAGCGGTGCTCGCGCGCCATATCGCCGGGCACCCGGCGACGGTGGCCGGCCGCACCGTGCTCGACCTCGGCTCGGGCTGCGGTATCGTAGCGATAGCTGCCGCCAGAGGGGGTGCGTCAATGGTCTACGCCACCGACCTCGATCGTTACGCGCTAGCCGCCACCGCGCTGAACGCCGCAGCCAACGCTGTCGCGGTTGAATTGCTCGCCTCACTCGATCCCCTGCCCCCGGTCGATCTCGTTCTCGCCGGCGACGTGTTCTACGACGCCCACCCAGGGCGCCTGTCGATCGCCCTACTCGATCGTTTCCAAACCGCCGGCATCGACGTCATGGTCGGCGACCCCGGTCGCAAGCACCTGCCCCTGGCTCGACTGACCCCGCTCGCCGCCTACGACGTCCCCGAGTTCGGCGGCGCGACCGTTCCCGCCGCGGTCTACGCCTGGCGCGCATGACTTGCCGCGGCAGGCGCGATTGACGTATACGTCAACGGCCATGAACCCCATCACCGCCAACCGGCGCCATTTCGAAGACCTCGTCGTCGGCGAGTCGGTCAACCTCGGCTCGACCCTCGTCACCAAGGAGATGATCCTCTCCTTCGCCCGTGAGTTCGACCCACTGCCCTTCCATCTCGACGAAGCTGCGGCAAAGAAGTCGCTGCTCGGCGGTCTCGCTTCCTCCGGCTGGCAGACGGCAGCGCTGACCCTCCGCTTGCTCGGCGACGCCTTCCTCAACAAGATCGCCTCGGCCGGCGGTCTTGGCTTCTCCGATCTCAAATGGAAGCGGCCAGTGATGAAGGGCGACACCATCTGGGCGACTGCCACCATCGCCGAGCTGCGCCGCTCACGGCACCACCCACAATGGGGCATCGTCGCCATCGACCTCGACGTGAAGAACCAGAGGGGCCAGCCGGTAATGACCATGCGGCTCGCCAACCTCATCGAAAGCCGCGACCCCGACGCCGGCCTGCAGCCGCAGGCGGAGCAGCCCTATGATGTCGAGCACGGTACTTCCCCCTCTCCCCTGGCGGGGAGTGGGTGGGCCCGAGGTGGCAAGCCATGACCCGCTGGTTCGAGGACATCACAGTCGACGAGCCCTTCCCTCTCGGCAGCCACACCTTCACCGAAGAAGAGATCCTCGCCTTCGGCCGCGAGTATGATCCGCAGTATTTCCACGTCGATCCGGCGGGCGCGGCGCAAAGCCACTTCCGCGGCATCGTTGCCTCGGGCTGGCACACCGTTCTCGTCGGCCACCGCAAGATGGTCGATGCCCTCGATGCCGAGGAGCTGCGGCTGCGCGAACTCGGCCAGCAGCCGGGCGTCTCCGGCCCCTCCCCGGGCGTCAACAGCATGGAGTTCAAGGCACCCGTCCGGCCCGGTGATACGGTGACCTACACCCTCACCGTCACCAGCAAGCGCCCATCCAACTCCATTCCCGGCTGGGGCCTGTTGATCAACCGCATCGACGCGGTGAACCAGCATGGCGAGCGCGTCTATCACGCCGAAGTCGCCAGTTTTTTGAAGCTCCGCGACTTCAAAATGCCGCTTCGGCTGGTCATCGTTGAGGCGTTGACCAAAATCCCCGGATTGGGGAAGTTGCTCGCTCAACGGAGCTGACTCGCCCATGCGCATCGCACTCGCCCTTTTCGCCCTCGCCGCACTCGCTGCGCCTGCCGCCGCGCAGTCGCTGACCGGCGTCGGCGTCGAGGGCAACTGGGGCTGCCGCGCCAATATCGACGGCACCCGCGCCGGCCTGCTGACCATCTACGCCGGCTCCTACGGCTATGCCTCTGCCAACTACGGCAGCACCGCCTCCGGTTCGGGCACGGTCGAGATGGCGTCGAACGGCGTCACCTTCCTCACCGGCAATCTCGTTTCCGGTGCCGGCATCACCTCGGCCATCCTAGCCTTCGATACCGAGGGCAAGGACGTGCTGCAGCTCTATACGACCGAGAAGAACGTCCTCACCTGCCGCCCGCGGACCTGACTCAGCCAACTGCCCCTCAGGCCCGGACGTGCCCCACCCACTGCGTCATTCCCGGTGTGAGGCGAGGCCGAACGCAGCTGCGAGATTTGTAACCGAACCTTGCCACCGCCCGCCCGGAAAGGCCCGGTTACGCAGGCCCCAACACGCTTAATGCATCGTTAACCGCCGCACCTGACCTGCTTGTCGGGCGGCCGATCCCGGCCGGTGACGGAGGTCTCGAAATGTCCATTGGTGGGGTGGGGAGCGGCGGGTCGGCGTACATGCGCCCGTTCCAGCCACCCAGCTTCAGTTCCATCGATAGTAACTCAAGCGGTGACATCACGCTCGATGAGTTGAAAGCCGGCGCTCCCGGCGGCGCCAGCGATACCAAGAGCGCCGAACGCGCCGAGAAACTTTTCTCGGCCATGGATGCCGACGGCAGCGGCTCGGTCACGTCCGAAGAAAAGGACGTATTCGACGCCAAGCTGCAGGAGCAGCTGCAATCCATGCAGTTCATGGCCCAGCAGATGGGCGGCGCGCCGCCTCCCCCGCTCAGCAATGAGGATATCTTCGCGGCGACCGATGCCGACAGTTCCGGCGGCATCAGCCTTGAGGAATTCTCATCGAGCGACGCGGCCGAGGGCGTCTCGACCGACGAATTGGCTGAACTCTTCTCGACGATCGACGCCGATGGCGACGGTTCGATCACCGAGACCGAGTCCTCCGATTTCCTTGATAGTCTGAAGAGCGCCATGGCCGATCGCCCGATGGACCCGCCGCCGGGTAGTCCACCGGCGGATAGCGAAGCGAGCAGCGAGGACAGCGAAGAGGACGACACCACGACGCTTGCCCTCGACCTGCTCACCGCTGCGAAGTCGGCCTATTCGGCACAATCGACCAGCAGCGATCTGCTCGCGACCCTGACGAAGATCTTCGACCAGGCCGCCTGAGCCGGAATGGACCGGCCCCAAACCGGTCCATGAGCGGCCCGATCTTTGGACCCGGCAGGCCGCTCAGGCGGCAGGTGGTGTTGCAAGTCGCAGCCGCACCACCTGCCGCAACCCGCCCTCCGGCCGGTTGCTGATCTCGATGCTGCCGCCGAAGCGCTCGATGATTTCCCGCGCGATGGCGAGCCCGAGGCCCGCCCCCTTGATCTCCTGCGCGCGGCCCGGATTGGCGCGGAAGAATGGTTCGAACACCTGCCCGATCATGTCCTCGGGGATACCTGGACCGCTATCCTCGATGACAAGACGCGCCTCCTCAGCAGTCTCGAGGCGCACCGTGCCGCCGCTGCCATGCGTAGCGGCGTTGGTCATCAGGTTGCGTAGCGCCCGCCGCAGCGCCAGCGGCCCCGCCAGAACCGTCGCCCCCGCCATCTCCGCGGCCGTGACGGGCAAACCGGCTTCGCCCAATTCACGCGCCACATCCCGGGCGAGGTCACCCAGCGCGACTGGAACGTGGTCCTCGCCGGCCCCCTCCTCCTTCACCAGCCGGATGGCGCTGTCGGCGATGGCATCGAGCTCGTCGAGATCGGCCAGCCAGGAGGTGCGATCATCGTCGGGCAGGAATTCGGCTCTCAGCCGCATCCGGGTCATCGGCGTGCGCAGGTCATGCCCGGCGGCCGCGACCAGCCGCATGCGGCTCTCCATGGCGGCCTTGAGCCGCTCCGACAGCGCGTTGAGCGCCGACGCCATGCGCCGCGCCTCCCTGCCGCCGGCTTCGGGGACATGCGGCAGCGTTCCGTCCGGTCCAACCGACGCGACGGCCCGCTCGAGCATGGCAAACGGCTGCGCCACCCGCCGCGCCAGCACCATGGCGACGCCTGTCACGCCGACCGCCACCAGCGTCAGCCATGCCAGCAGTCCGAACCACAGTTGTGGCGGCGGCCCGGGCGGATTCGGAAACGCGAACAGCAGCCGCCGACCATCACCGAGTGCCAGCGCCGCGACCGACTCGCCCGGCCCGGTGTCGATAACCTTGACCATGCGCAGCTCGCCTTCGCGGGCGAGTGCCTTCTGCAACGCGATCGTCAGCTCGGGTCGCTCACGACCGGCCGGCAACTCGGTGACGATCTTTTCGGGTTCGAACGGAGGCTTATCTCCCCCAAACCGCAGCTTGCGTGGCTGGGGTGACCCGGGTGGCGGATCCCCTTCGAGCAGGAAGTCCGAGGTCATCACCATGTGCCGCGCCATGAACCCCGTGATGCGGTCCGCGTCGCCGATGTTGATCACGAAGTAGGTGACCACAGTCGCCACCAGCATGACCGCGAAAACCGAGCCGACGAAGATGAGGGCCAGGTTTAGCCACAGGCCGCGCATCAGCCCGGGTCTCCGACCTCAACCTTCGCGGCGAGTTGGTAGCCCCCATTGCGCACGGTCTTGAACAGGGTGTCACCGGTCGCTCCGCCGAGCTTGCGGCGAATGCGGCTCATCAGGACGTCGATCGAACGGTCGAGCGGCCCCGCTTCGCGGCCCTGCGTGTGGCCGAGGAGCTGCTCCCGCGTCAGGATCCGACCCGGCCGATCGAGGAAGACGCGCAGCAACTCGAACTCGGCCCCGGTCAGGTCGACCGGCGTGCCGTCGGGGGCCGTCACCGACCGGGTAGCCGCATCAACCTTGAATCCGGCGAACCGGTAGGCCGTCTCCTTGGCCTGCGCGGGGGTCGCACTGGTCGAGCGGCGGAGGACCGCACGCATGCGCGCCACCAGCTCGCGCGGGTTGAAGGGCTTGCCAATATAGTCGTCGGCGCCGATCTCGAGCCCGATGATGCGATCCACCTCTTCCCGCAGCGCCGTCACCATGATCACCGGCACATGTGGCGTGCGCTGCCGGATGTAGCGGCAGAGGTCGAGCCCCGACCCATCCGGCAGCAGCACATCGAGCACGACGATGTCGAGCCTTTCGGCAGAAACCCGCTCGATGAACTCGCGCTTGGATCCGGCGAGCGTGACCCTGAATCCCTGCTCGACCAGATAGCGGCCGAGCAGTTTGCGGATTTCCTGATCGTCATCGACGACAAGGGCGTGAGGCGTTGCTGTCATGGCGACAAGATTCCCGCGACCGGCGCCGCTTGCAAGCCGCCATCCAACACCGAATTGCGACCGAAGCTTGCTGCTGGCCACCCAGCAACGATGGGCAACAATGAACAGGGCGAATGTTGCTGCCGTCGTTAGCCGGAGACCGCTGGACGCGGCGGCATCAGTGCCCCTCGAAGGGAATCAGCGCCTCGACCCGTACCCCGGCGGTCCGGAGCTTGTCAGCTCCACCAAGGTCGAACAGGTCGATCACGAAGCCCGAATGCGTGACGTCTGCCCCGGTCCGCCGTAGCAGCGACACCGCCGCCAGCGCCGTGCCCCCAGTGGCAATCAGGTCATCGACCAGCAGCACGCGATCGCCCGGTCCGATCACATCGGCATGGATTTCGATTGTGTCGACGCCATACTCGAGGGCGTAGTTCTGCCCGATCGTCTCGCCGGGCAGCTTCCCCTTCTTGCGCACCGGGACAAAACCCACGCCTAGCGCGATGGCAACACCAGCCCCGAAGATGAAGCCGCGCGCCTCGATGCCCGCGACATGCGTGATGCCAAGCTCGCGATGCAAGCTCGCAAGCCTGTCGACGCTCTCCCTGAACCCTTCGGGATCCTCGATGAGCGTAGTGATGTCGCGGAAAAGAATCCCCTTCCTCGGATAGTCGGGGATCGTGCGGACGAGCGATTTCAGGTCGAGCATGGAGCGAACAGCAAATGATGGTTGGCGTGCAGAGTCTTAGGGTGCCGCTCCCGTTACCGGAAGCCCTATTCGCTAATCGCGTGCGCGATCAACGCCTGGTGCTGTTGACAATCTTGCGCGCCAGCTGCCCGGCCTTGTAGGCGCCGGTGAGCGTCACGTCGCGCGCCGCAGCCTTGACCTGGGGCGTCAGCAGCAGCGGCGCGGCGGCGATCCCTGCCCGCACCATGGGATGGGCCACTACGGTACGTGCCAGCGCGGCGGCGGTCATAGCAGTGCGGATGATCGACATGGGCGGCCTCCCAAGCTGGTACCGGCACCAATATCGATGATGCGACCGGCAATCGCAAGTAGCGGATACCGTTCTTATCCTCCCCCGCTGCGCAGAGAAGGATAAGAACGACAAAGGGCCCCGCGGGGCCCTTTGCAAATCCAGCGCTAGGCGTTTGCTCAGTGCTCGACGCGCGACCAGAGCTTCCGCTTCACCAGGTACATGAGGCCGGCGAAGAGGATCAGGAAGACGATCACCTGCATGCCCGCTTCCTTGCGCGCCACGAGGTGCGGCTCGGCGACCCACATCAGGAAGGCCGATACATCGCGCGCGTACTGGTCGGTCGTCAGCGGCACGCTGCCGGTCTCGCCTTCCGCATAGGTGACGAGTCCGTCGCTCAGCGGCGGAGCCATGCCGATCGCGTGTCCCGGGAACACGGCGTTATAGCTCTTGCCTTCCGGCAGCTCGAACGGCGTGCCGTCGGCATTGAGGACGCCGTGCGGCACTTCCTCGTGATAGCCGGTCAGCAGCGCGTAGATGTAGTCCGGACCACCCTCGGCATAGGCCGTGAAATAGTTGAGGATCCACCACGGGAAGGGCTGCGTCGTGCCGCGGGCCTTGGCCAGCACCGACATATCCGGCGGAACGATACCGCCATTGGCGTCCATCGCGTCCTTGTTCGTAGCAAACGGCGACGGCCAGCGGTCGGCGGCGATACCCGGACGCGTGCCGGTCTCGGTGTCCGGATCGGTAATCGTGTATTCGGCGGCAAGCGCCTTCACTTGCCCCTCGGTGAACTCGGGACCGCCGGGCTCGCTGAGGTTACGGAATGCCAGAAGGCGCGCCGAATGGCAGCTCGAGCAGACTTCGCGGAAGATCTGGAAGCCGCGCTGGAGCTGGTTGCGGTCGTAGGTACCGAATGGACCCGCAAAGCTCCATGACTGCTTCTGGATCTCTGTGCCGTGGTCCTGCGCTGCGACCGGAGCCGCAGCAAACAGGATGCTCACCAGCAGGGCGCCGATAATGCTTGTTGTCTTGAACATTGTTGGCCCCGAGGTCAGTGCGTCGTCGAAGCCGCGACGGGCGCAGCCGCCACGGGCGTCGTGTGCTTGGCGAGAACGGAAGCCGTGATCGACTCCGGCAGCGGCCGGGGTGTCTCGAAGCGTCCGAGCAGCGGAAGCACGATGAGGAAGTAGATGAAGTAGTAGGCCGTGGCGATCTTCGAGAGCAGCACATAGATGCCCTCGGCCGGAGCCGAACCGAGCCAGGTCAGGAACACGAAGTTCGCGATGAACAGCCAGTAGAACCACTTGAAGATCGGCCGGAACGTACCCGACCGCACCTTCGACGTATCGAGCCACGGCACGAAGAAGAGCACGAGGATCGCACCGGCGAAGAAGATCACGCCGCCGAGCTTGGAGTCGATGAAGAAGATGTTGAAGTCGATGGCACGCAGGATCGCGTAGAACGGCAGGAAGTACCATTCGGGCACGATATGGGCCGGCGTCACCTGGCTGTTCGCCATGATGTAGTTGTCGGGGTGCCCGAGAATGTCCGGCGCGAAGTACACGAACCACGCGAACGGGATGCAGAACACCACGACCGCGAACAGGTCCTTCATCGTATAATACGGGTGGAACGGCACCGTCTCGCGGCTGTTCTTCACCTCGACGCCGATCGGGTTGTTGTTGCCCGGCACGTGCAGCGCCCAGATATGGAGCGCGACGACGGCGGCGAGCACGAACGGCAGCAGGTAGTGCAGCGAGAAGAAGCGGTTGAGCGTGGCGTTGTCGACGGCGAAACCGCCGCGCAGCAGCTCGAGGATCGGGGTGCCCAGCACCGGGATGGCGCCGAGGATGTTGGTGATCACGGTCGCAGCCCAGAAACTCATCTGGCCCCACGGCAGCACGTAGCCCATGAAGGCGGTGGTGACGGTGAGCACGAAGAGCAGCACGCCGAGGATCCAGATGACCTCGCGCGGGGACTTGTACGAGCCGAAATAGAGGCCGCGGAACATGTGGATGTAGAGCGCCGCGAAGAACATCGAGGCGCCGTTCGCATGCACGGCCTGGATGATGCGGCCGCCGTTCACGTCGCGGCGGATGTGCTCCACCGAGTCGAAGGCGAGGCTGACATGCGGGGTGTAGTGCATCGCAAGCACGATGCCCGTCACGATCTGGACGCCCAGCATGAAGGCGAGGATCGCGCCGAAGGTCCACCAGTAGTTGAGGTTCTTCGGGGTCGGATAGTCCATCAGGTGCTCTTTCGAGAACCGGATGATCGGCAGGCGATCGTCGAGCCACTTCTCGACGACGTTACCGGGGACGTAGCTGGATTCGTGAGCCATGGTTACGCTTCCCCTCAACCGATCTGCACGAGCGTGTCGGACACGAACTCATAGGGCGGCACGACGAGGTTCGTCGGTGCGGGGCCCTTGCGGATACGGCCGGCAGTATCGAACTGCGAGCCGTGGCAGGGGCAGGCCCAGCCGCCGAACTCACCCGATTCGCCGACAGGAATGCAGCCAAGATGCGTGCAGTTGGCGACCATGATCAGCCACTGCTCGTGGCCTTCCTTGGTGCGCTGCTGGTCGGTCTGCGGATCCTTGAGGTCGGAAAGCGGAACAGCCTGGGCCTCGGAAATCTCCGTCGGCGTACGATGGCGCACGAATACCGGCAGGCCGCGCCACTTGATGGTGACCGACTGGCCCTCTTCGATGCTCGAAAGGTCGAACTCGATGCTGGCGAGCGCCAGGACCGAAGCATCGGGGTTGAGCTGGTTGATCAGCGGCCAAGTTACCCCCGCCACGCCAACTGCGCCCACGGCGCCGGCGGCGATGTAGAGAAAGTCGCGCCGTCCCGGTTGAGGGGCATCCTGATGAGCCAGATTTGGTTGCGTCGCCAAGGTAAGCTTCCGTCTGTTGTGCCGTGATCAGCGCCCGAAGTCCGTTGGCCGTAGCTGCACGAGCATAGCCAACACCGCCCGAAAAGGCGCGTGATTTGGGCGTTCTTTTGACACTATGAATGTGGCTTGTCCAGCCGCCGCTGGGGTGACTTTCCCCTTCTGCGACACTATAGCAACCACCAAAAAGTCAACGAAAACACTCAGGAATTATGACCGTAGAACTTGCGCTCTACCAGCCCGACATCGCGCAGAACACCGGCACCCTGCTCCGCCTTGGCGCCTGCCTCGGCGTGCACGTCCACATCGTCCACCCGACCGGCTTCGCGTTCTCGGCAAGGACGCTGAAGCGCGGTGCCCTCGACTACCTCGAACATGCCAGCTACACGGAGCACGATAGCTACGCCCATTTCGATGCATGGCGCCGCGCCGCCGGCCGGCGGCTGGTGCTACTCACCACCAAATCGAGCAGCTCGGCCTATGCGGCGGCCTACACCGCGAGAGACGTCCTGATGCTCGGCCGCGAGAGCGCCGGCGTACCTGACGAAGTCGCGGCCGATGCCGACTTGCGCATACGGATCCCAATGCGGCAACAAATGCGCTCGCTCAACGTGGCCGTGGCCGGCAGCCTCGTGCTAGGGGAGGCGCTCCGCCAGACCAACGCTTTCTCTGAGCTGACATGACCTTGCCCGCCGATATTGAATCAAAACAGCAACTCGCCGCCGCCTGGTTTCGCTCGTTCCGCGACCAGCTCTCCGGTGCGCTCGAGGCCATCGAAGCGGACGTCGAGGGACCCCATGCCGACCGCCCGGCCGGCAAGTTCGAGATCACGCCCTGGACCCGCGACGCCGGTGGTGGCGGCGAGACGGGCATGCTGCACGGCCGCGTGTTCGAGAAGGCGGGCGTCCACATCTCCACCGTCCACGGCCAGTTCTCCGAGGAATTCGCCCGGCAGATGCCGCATACGGAGGCTGGCACCGAGTTCTGGAGCGCCGGCGTCTCGGTGATCATCCACCCGTGGAACCCCAATGTTCCAGCCGCGCATATGAACACGCGCATGATCGTCACCGGCAAATGGTGGTTCGGCGGCGGCGGCGACCTCACGCCGGTGCTCGACCGCCGGCGCACGCAGGAAGACCCTGATACGATCGATTTCCATGCCGCCTACAAGGCTGCCTGCGAGGCCCACGGTGCCGACTACCCGCGCTACAAGAAGTGGTGCGACGACTACTTCTACCTGCCGCATCGCAAAGAGCCACGCGGCATCGGCGGCATCTTCTACGACAACCACAATTCCGGTGACTGGGACGCCGACTTTGCCTTCACCCAGGACGTCGGCCGCGCCTTCCTAAATGTCTATCCCAGGATCGCGCGCCGCAATTTCGAGACTCCGTGGACACCAGAGGATCGCGACGAACAGCTCATCCGCCGCGGCCGCTACGTCGAATTCAACCTGCTATACGACCGTGGCACCACCTTCGGCTTGAAAACCGGCGGCAATGTCACTTCTATCCTCTCCTCCATGCCACCCGAGGTGAAGTGGCCGTAAGTCGCCTGGGGGCCGCATGACGCTGACCGACATCGACATCAAGGGATATCGGTCGGTCAGGAAGCTCCGGCTGCCGCTGCGGCAATTGACGGTGCTGATCGGCGGGAACGGAGTCGGCAAGACCAACCTCTACCGCTCGATCGAACTGCTCCATGCAGCCGCCCGCGGCACGCTCGCCGCCGAGATCGCGCGCGAAGGTGGCCTCGGCTCGATCTTCTGGGCCGGCGGCAAGAACCTCACCGAGGACGGCAGCTTCGATCCCATGTACCGGACTGATGGCTACCGCGCGCACGAGGGTGGCCGGCGACTGGATCTGGAGGCCCGGCTCCAGATCGACGACTTCGTGCCGACTTATAGCGTACAACTCGGCTTCCCGTCCAAGTACGACGCTGCTTTCGGCGGCGAGGCGCAGATCAAGCACGAGTTCCTCGATATCCGCTCCGGCAAGCGCGATGTCCGCCTGCTCGAGCGCACCAACAGCGCCATCTGGGCCCGCGGCAGCAACGGTGAGCGCGAGATCGTCAATGAACGGGCGCTGGCCAGCGAAACCGCGCTCTCCACCGTGCGCGGTGGCTACCCAGAGATTGCGGTGGTCCGCCAGGAACTGAGCAATTGGCGCTTCTTCCATGGCTTTCGGACCGACGTCGAATCGACACTGCGACGGCCCTCGCGGGCCATCACCTCGCCGCTGCTGGCATCCGACGGCTCTAACCTCGCCTCGGTTTTCGCCACGCTCCGCCATATCCGGCATGATACCGCCGATCTCGACGCCGCCGTCGAACTGGCTTTCCCCGGCGCCGAGCTTATCGTGCCTGAGCCCGGCGAGTTCGCCACCTTCGGCCTCGTCTTCCCCGAAACGCCAAAGCGCGTCTTCTGGGCGCACGAACTGTCGGACGGCACCCTGCAGTTCATGGCCCTGATGGGTGCCCTGCTCTCTTACCGCCTGCCCCCGTTCATTGCGCTGAACGAGCCCGAAACCAGCCTCCATCCCAGCCTGCTGCCGGCCCTGGCAAAAACCATCGTGAAGGCGGCCGAGCGCTCGCAGATCTGGGTCGTCACCCATTCGCAGCCTCTGGCCGATGCGATAGCCGAGCTAAGCGGCATCACCCCTCGCGAGGTGATCCGCACCGAGGACGGAACGAGCATCCACGGCCTCAGCCCGCTGGGCGTGTTCGACGACGAGTGACCGGACAGTCGCCTTACCAAACTTGCCGAAGCTTAAGCCGCCGGAAACTAACGTTCGGCGAGGTCCAGTCCTAGATTCAGCGGGCCGGTGCAAACGCACCCTCGAACGGTTCCAGCCAGCGCAACGGAACCGCGCTCAGCCTCGCTACATAAGGACTCGAAGAATGAACAGAGCTTTCAACATCCTTGGCACCACCGCGATTACGGCGGCCGTCATCCTGACGACAATGCCCGCCTTCGCCTCCACGGCGACCTTCAACATGGCAAAGGCGGGTAGCGGCATGTCGGTCGACGACTTCGACCAGCAGGTGAAGATCTTCAACCGCGCCGACATCGCCGACTTGCTGCAGGCGAGGAGCGTGTCCGTGCTCCGCATCGACACGGCCTGGAACGACGGCGGCGATGCGTCGAAGGCGTTCAAGGCCGTCGAAGCTAGCGACCAGGCGATCCACTTGCTGCGCGAAGCGCTGAAAGCCGACCCGGCCGCCATGCGCCTACTCGCCCGCAACCACATCGCCGTCGACCAGGTCGTCGACGTGGCCCCGACCGGCAACAGTTCGGTCCAGATCTACATCTCGTGAAAGCCACACCCGCCCCGCGCACTCTCTAGGGTGTGCCTGCACATCCCGGGGTGCGCGGGCGCCGGTCAGCCGAGCGGCCGCACCCCGGCGACCTTGGTGACCAGACCGCCCATAGTCGGCGGCAGCGCTACGCCAAAACTCCCCGCCAGCGCCCGCACCGGGCCATAGTCGACCTTGCTGGTCAGCGTCATGTCGATTAGCACCTCGACCGCCTCTTCCGGCGTCCGCGTCGCCTTGTAGGGCCGCGTCTCGACCAGTGCCGCGAACACGTCGCAGGCAGTGAGGATGCGGGTGAGCGGCGTGATTTCCTCGCCCTTGAGTTTGTCGGGATAGCCGCTGCCGTCCAGCGCCTCGTGATGGTGCCTCACGGCATCCATGATCACCGGCGACACGCTTCCGTGCTTCCCGAGATAATCGTAGCCCGCCACCGGATGGAGCTTCACCGCCTCAAACTCCTCCGGCGTGAGCTTGCCGGGTTTGTCGAGAATGTTGCGCGGAATCACGGCCTTGCCGATATCGTGCAGCAGTGCCGCGTTCATCAGTGCGCCGGCTTGGGCTGAGCTCAGCTTGGCGCCTCGAGCGAAGCCCGCGGCCACGCCGGTCACCAGCATGCAGTGCTGGAATGTGCCCTCATGATGCTCGCGCACGGTCGCGAGCCACTGCCCGGCACCCACGTCCCCGACACTGGCGAGCACCCCCGCCGCCGCCTGCGAGACGCCCTGCAGGGATATCGCTTCGCCACTGAGCACGCCCTCGAAGAGATCGCTCAGCGCTTCCCCTGCCCTGAAGGCCGACTCGCCACCGGGAGCAGCCTTGAGCTTGGCCAAATCGCGCGGCGTCCGTTTCGGCCGCAGCGGAGCGCTGAGCTCGCGCTGCAACTGGTTCAATGCAAAGCGGCGGACCATGTGCCGCGTCGCCCCCAGCGCGTTGGCCTGTACGCGCAGCAGGCGCTCGCTATTGCCTTCATCGACAAGGAAAGTCCGGGCGCGCACGGCCGGAACGCGGTCGAGGGCATGCTTAAGTGTATCGATCGACCGCATGTCACGCAGGTCGGCGTCGACGACGACTTGATCGACGCCCCGGAGTTCTTCCGGGCCGAACGCTCCGATCACCAGAACCCGGCTTCCCAATGCAACGGCCAGTCCACGCGCATGAGTTTGGCTCTGCGCGTCGCATACAAAGACGAGCGCATCCGCCACAACATCACCGGCGATCTGGTCAATCTGAGCCATAAGCTTCGAAAATAGTATGCGTATACGCGCACCATCTTCCGCGCCCAATCGTGGATGTTTGGTAAATCTCGGAACGATGAACACCAACCTGTGGCCGTTGCAGCCCCGCCATTGCCGCATTCCTGTGGCCTCTTGGTCTGCCACCAACGAAGGAGACCAACCATGAAGTCTTTCGAATGTGGCACCCTCGTTCCGGGTTGCAGCTGGCACACCGAAGCCAAGGACAGCGCCGAAGTCGTCCGCCGAGCCGCCGAGCACCTGCGCTCGGCCCACAACGAAGAAGTGGTGCGCCCCAACATGATCGAAGAGATCAAGTCGCGCGTGCACGAGAAGAGCGAAGCCCTCCACTAGCTTCGCTTCGCCATCCCGAGCAGAGCCTGCCGATCGAGGGTGAAACCGCTCTCGATCCAGGCGCGCTCGAGCCGCTCGAGCTCCAGCCCGAGCGCCTTGCCGGCTGGGATGCCGAGCTTGATCAGATCGTTCCCGCCGAGCGGGAAGCGCGGCACGTCGAGCCGCTGCAGTTGCTCCACCACCGCGAGCCGGCCCGCATCGCCCCAGTCGGCGAGCGACGCGGCAACGTCCACCGCATCCGCGAGGGCCGCAGGGTAACGATACGCGGCCTCGTTGAGCCTGAACTCGACGATCAGCCGCGCCGCCGCGAGGATCGACACCGCCCCCGCCACATCGTCGTTCGACAACCGCCAAGTCGACTGAAGCAGCATCGCGTCGATCGTCGCAGCCAGAAGCGCCAGCCGCGGGTGCAACCACGGCTTCCGCGCCCGGCGCTCGTATCCGCGCAGCAATCCGATCGCCGGCTCGGGCATGTCGAGAATGTCCGCGTCCCGCATCGCCAGCAACGTCCGTGCGACGCGCGGCACGCCCAGCATCCGGCGCATCTCTGCGCCGACCCGTTCGGCCGCCAGTGCTCCAAGCGTACCGGCCGCTGCCACGCAGGCGGCGAGGCCATCGTGATCGAACTGTTCGCCACCATGGCTCGCCGAGAACCGGAAGAACCGGTAGACGCGCAGCCGGTCCTCAGCGATCCGCTCCGCTGGCGAGCCGATGAACCGGACCCGGCGCGCAAGGCAATCGTCGAGCCCGTGCAGCGGGTCGAACAGCGCCCCATCCATGCCGGCATAGAGCGCATTGAGGGTGAAGTCCCGCCGCATAGCGTCGAGCCGCCAGTCGCTCCCGAAACGCACCACGGCGCGCCGCCCATCGGTCTCGACGTCCTCGCGCAGCGTCGTGACCTCGGTGGTCAGCGTGCCGAGCCGAAGCGTCACGGTGCCGTGCTCTATACCGGTCGGATAGACCGAAAGCCCCGCCTTCTGCGCCCGCCGGGTCACCTCCTCCGGCAGTAGTTCGGTCGCGAGATCGATGTCGGATGCTTCGTGAGGCAGGTCGAGCAACGTATCGCGCACGATACCGCCGACAACCCGAGTCCGGCCGGCCGCCCCATCGAGGAGCGCGAGGATGCGCTGCGTCTCGGGGCGCATCAGCCACTCGGCCCGCTTCAGCCTTGCCTCGATGTCCCCAAGCTTGCTCAACCGGTCTCCGGGCCTAGCGCCAGATCGTGGAAGCGACGTGTAAGGTTCGCTGTTATCCCCCAGATGACAAGCCCGCTATGCTCGATTTGCCAGGTACTGTGCTCCCGCCCGTTCCGCCGGATACTGAAGGTGGTGAAGCTGCCGGGCGTCATCAGGTAGCCAAGCGGCACCTCGAATACCGAGCGCACCTCACCCGGATTGGGGATGAACGGCCCACGCGGATCGACCACGGCCACCACCGGCGTGATCAGATAGTTGGTGCCGGTATAGTAGAGCGGCATGTAGCCCAGCACCCGGGCGTCGGCCCGCTGCAGTTGGACCTCTTCCCAGGCTTCGCGCAGCGCTGCATCGGCTGCACCGGTATCGGTCGGGTCGACCTTCCCACCGGGGAAGGCGATCTGCCCCGAATGGGAGCGGAGATCCGGCGAGCGTTCGGTATAGAGGATGGCGAGCCCATCGGGCCGCCGCACCAGCGCTATCAGCACCGCAGCATGGACGGGCGGCCGGCCATGGGGAATATCCGGCACCCAGTCGGGCTGCATGCCGGCTCCCGCCGCGAACGGCTGGGGTTCGCGCAGCAGCCGGCCGGTGATTCTCTCGATGAGCGCGTCTTCGTCCGGCACGGCAAACCGATCGTTCGGAGCGTCTTCAGGAAAAGTTGGAGCCTTTCCGGTTCGAAGGCGCGACAAGTGAGAACCTACGACTGCTTGCCGGCTCCGAACGCCTTGATCGGCCCCTTGAGCCGTACAGCCATGGTGGGATCGGCAGAATAGACCAGTACGCGGGTCGGGTCGACCGGGCCGGGGAACTCGACGGCACCGAGTTCGGTCGGCACCCAGCCGAGCGGGCAATAGTAATCGCGATCGCCGACTAGCAGCACGAAGCTGCCCTCGCCGCGCTCGAGCGCGATGCGGGTCACTTCCTTGGCGAGCAACTTGCCCGCGCCGCGCTTGCGGAAATCCGGATGCGTCGCCAGCGGTCCCAGCAGGTAGCCGTCGATGCCGCCGACGCTGATGGGGGTCATCCATACCGAGCCGCACGGCACGCCATTCACCTCGGCGACGAGGCTGAGCGAGGTGTCGATCGGGAACCGCTCGCGCACCCGGAAGGCGGTGCGGGCGAAGCGGCCGGGACCGAAGGCGAGAGCCTGCAGATCCTCGACGAACTGGTCGTCGGTAGGGGTGGCGAAGCGAACGTTGGGCAGGCCAGCTTGCAGGGGCGCTGCGTCAGCAGCGACGGAGACGGAAGACGCAATCATGTGACGAAGTCCAGGAATTCGAGAGACGAGGACATACCTGCCGGCAAACGGTAAAGCCGGCTGCGACCGATTACGGTCGTCGGGTCACGTGATAAGCCTTCTCCATCCTGGGCGCCTCCTGACGCCTAAAACGCGCATTAGCACCATGCCGGCCAATGCGTCCACGCAAAATTATGGACCTGCAGTCAAATTTCAAGACCGCCTCCTCCGATTGTGGCTTTCCTGCCAAATCGTGATGAGCGCGAGGGATATTTCGGTCTCATGGTGAGAGTGAGGCAGGCTCCCTTCATGCTCACCCGTTGTGGGGAGGTCGGGAGGCGCCGCCCGCCTCGCTTGTGCACAACTACCGTAGCCCCTCCACCTCCAGCACCACCATGTCGTGATCCGACAACACCTCACCGTCCGGCGCGACTGACGAGACGATCCGGCTTTCCGCCACCTCGACCCCGCGCGTCAGGAACCAGTCGATCTTCCACGTGCCGTGCGGCTTGCGGCTGACGCGGCTTGGCCTTGTGGTCGTCTGGTCGAGCGGCCCGCCATGCAGCTCGAAGCCGCGGCCACGGGCGTGTGCGAACAGCGTTTCCTCCCCCGCTCCGTCCTTTCTGATGAGTCCGGCATTGAGGTCTCCGCCGATGATCACCGGCATGTCGCCAGCCAACTGGTCGATCGCATCGATCAGCCCGCGTACCTGCGTCTCGCGATACTCGGCATCGCTGCGATTCTCGAGATGCACGGATACCGCGTAGAGCGGGCCCGCCGCCGTCATCACCGCGCTGGCGATGGCGCAACGCGTGCCGATCCGCTTGGCCGGTGTCTCCGGTGTGAACCAGTGGCCATGCGCCTCGAGCCGGATCATCACCGGTGACTGCAGCGCGGTGGGCGCGAGCAGAGCGTTGCCGTGGAAGCCGTGCAGGTTGAAACCGTCGTCGCAGAACTCGAGCTCGACCTCGGCGCCCAGCTCCAGCTCGAGAAACTCCACCCCGAATGCATGCGTCATGCCGAGTTGCTGCGCGATGTCGCGCGAAGTGTGCCGCTGCTTGGTCCGCGCCATGCCGTTGTCGACCTCCGACAGCAGCACCAGTTGCGCGCCCTCGCGCTGCAGCGCCTCGGCCGACTTCTCGACATTGTAGCAGCGCTCGAGGTTCCAGGTGGCGACGGTCAGCGGCAACGCCAGCGGCCGAGTGAGCGTCGTCGCCGGTACCTCGACCCGCTGCAGGCAGGCGAGACGGGCCATCGCCTCAGCGTGGTTCGTCTCACTGCGTCCCAGCGCCGCGAGCCGGTCGCGCTCCTCGTGAGACGGTCCGGCAAGCGGAGTGGCCTGAGCCGGTTTGACGAGATCGAGAAGCATCGTGGGGGGCCCGGAATCGGTGGAACTGGAGGGAGTTCGCCCCATAGCTTCCGCATATGTCGGCCGGGTGACGCTTTGAGCACGGCACGGCTTGCCGATGTACGCTCCTCACGCTAAACCCCCCGCGCCATACCAGTGCCCGGGGGACTTCATGTTCGAATACGCCACCTATCCCAGCCTCAAGGGCATGCCCGTCGTCGTCTCGGGTGGCGCCTCCGGCATCGGCGAAGGCATTGTCCGCGCCTTTGCTGCCCAGGGGAGCAAGGTCGGCTTCGTCGACATCGCCGAAGAAGCCGGCAACAAGCTCGCCGCCGAGTTGACCGCCGGCGGCGGCACAGTGCAGTTCATCCGCTGCGATATCACCGATGTCGCCGCCTACCAGGCCGCCATCCGGGGCTTCGAAGCGGCGCATGGCCCGGCGCTGGCGCTGGTCAACAATGCCGCCAATGACACGCGGCACACCATCGCGGAGATGACGCCCGAGGCTTGGGATCGCAACATGGCGGTCAACCTCAAGCACGCCTTCTTTGCCGCGCAGGCGGTGGCTCCGGGAATGGTCGCCGCAGGCCGGGGCTCGATCATCAATTTCGGCTCGGTCAGCTGGATGACCAACACCCCCGAGCTGACCGTCTATACCTCGGCCAAGGCAGCTGCCCATGGCATGACGCGCTCGATGGCGCGCGAATATGGCAAGCACGGTATCCGCGCCAACACGCTCGTTCCGGGCTGGATCATGACCGAGCGCCAGCTGAAGCTATGGGCAACGCCCGCGGCCTTCGCGATGCTGGAGCAGGTCCAGCCGGTGAAGGGCCGGCTCTATCCCGAGGATGTCGCCCGCATGGTGCTGTTCCTCGCCGCCGACGATTCCCGCATGATCTCGGGGCAGGATTTCCTGGTCGACGGCGGCTGGGCGCACGGTTAACGTTCAAGCGGGCAAACACGCGCGGTGACACCTTGCTGCCGCATTCGATGGCGACAACCGCGCCAGACCTTCGGGGGACGTCAATGAAATCCAAGATTCTGATCGCTGGCCTCGCGGCCCTGTCGCTGAGCGCCTGTACGTCGATCAATCCCTATACCGGCGATAGCCAGCTTTCGAACACCACAGGCGGCGCGCTGCTTGGCGCGGGCGGCGGCGCCGTGGTCGGCGGCATCATCGGCGCGGCCACCGGCAGCGATCCGCGCGTCGCGGCGCTGATCGGCGCCGGCGTCGGCGGCCTGACCGGTGCGGCGATTGGCAGTTACATGGACCAGCAGGAAGCCGAACTGCGCGCGCAGTTGCAGGGCACCGGCGTCTCTGTGACCCGCGTCGGCCAGCAGATCATCCTCAATATGCCGTCCAACATCACCTTCGCCACCGACTCCTCGAACGTGCAGCCGCAGTTCAGCGAGACGCTGGTCTCGGTCGGCCTCGTGCTCAAGAAGTTCAACAAGACCGTCATCGACGTCTACGGCCACACAGACTCCCAGGGCTCGGACACCTACAACCTCGACCTGAGCCAGAAGCGTGCCGTCGCCGTGGCAACCATCCTCGCCAGCCAGGGCATCGACCAGCGCCGCTTCTACATCACCGGCAAGGGCGAGACCGACCCGATCGCCTCGAACTCGACCGAAGCCGGCCGCGCCCAGAACCGCCGCGTCGAAATCCAGCTCTCGCCCATCCAGGGCTGAGCGATCACCGCTCAGAAGATCTAGGCCCGGGAGCACTCCCGGGCCTTTTTCATTGCGGGGTCTGAACCTGATCGGGCGCCGTGGTCGGAGTGCCCGGGGCAACATCCGTGCCTGCGCCGCCCATCATCAGCTGGAAGATCAAGAGGATCGCCGCGACAATTCCGAGCGCGACAAGGCCGGCACGCCACCAGGCCGTTGGTCCTGTGGCGCCGACGGTTTTCTCGACATCATCGGTCAGCCGAAGCGCGCTGTCGGCCGGCACTTCCAGCGGTGCGGCGTTCTCGTCGATCAGCCGGTCGATCTTGGCGACTTCCGGTGCGCGCGGTGTTGCTACGTCGGACATCTCGATCCTCCTGCGAGTGTTCAACACCTAAATGGATAGCTCGGCCCGCCGGTTCCGCCTGAACCACCCGCTCACCGCCCATTCAGGCTAAGGGGCAGAGGCTGGCGAGCATAGGAACCAGCCGAAGGGACCATCCAAATGCTCCGCATCGTTCTGCTTTCCGTCACAGTCGCCGCGGGCCTCGCCGCTACCCCAGTCTTCGCCGAGCGCAACAACGGCGAGTCGATCCCGCCCAACTGCACGCTTGATCCGTGGACCCACAAACTGGTCTGCCACATCTGGCCGACCTGCACGATGGACCCATTCACAGGCAAGATGAACTGTCCGGCACCCAAGGCTACGATGACCCGGCGCGGCGACTGATCAGCCGTCGAGCCACGCCGCCCGCGCGATATCGCGCAGATGCAGGGACTCGGCCCACCGGTCGGTGAGGTCGGCGCCATCTGCACCCGAGATGGCGTAAGGCTGTGGCCCGAGCTCGCAGAGGAACGTTAGTTCGTCATCCGGCCCGGCGCGCCTGCGCCAGTCGGCGAAACCCTGCCGCCACCATCCGCTGAACTGCGCCACCCACGGCTGGTGCTGCGCGAAGCCGAGCGGCACCTGCACCTGTTCGCTCGACGCAACGCGGCCATGGAAGGCCCAGCTATGGGCGAGGATGGTACCGATCTGCAACTCGATCTCCTCCGAGACCGGCAGCACGATCTCGCGGCCGACGACATAGTGCGACAGGTCGGCAAGCAGCTTTAGCTCCGGCACGGCCTGCAGCAGGTCGAGCGTGAACAGCAGGTCATTGGTCATCCGGTCGCGATGTGTCTCGACATAGACCGGGAAATCCACCTCGTCACTGAGCTTGAGCCAGCCCTCGGCCACGCGCGCTGCCTCGACGAGACTGCGCGGCCTGAGGTTAGGCTGGATATTGAGATAGTGCAGCCCGAATGCCGCGCCCCATTCGAGCGCCGGCTTGAGGCTGTCGATATCGGTGGGAAAGCACAGGCCCTCGACAACGAGCCCGGCGGAATTTGCCAGCCGGGCAGTACGCTCGGCCTCGCCCCGATCGATCCAGAGCGTTCCCAGCCCGTCGAACCCGGCCCCGGCGATCATCTCGATATTGGTTTCGAGCGAACGTTCTGCCGGAGCGCCCTTCAGCCCCTGCATCGACCAGAGCGACTGCAGCACACTGAGCTTCTGCATGACGCGACCCTAGATCAGCACCACGCTTTCCTGCTCGTTGGGATCGGTGCGGGCGATGAGCGCCCGGGCGATCCTGTCGGTGGGGTTGAACGGCTGATGCGGCACGCCCGCCGGGATGTAGACGTAGTCGCCCTGGTTGACGTGATCGAGATATTCGAGGTTCGGCCCGTGGCGGAACGAGGTACTGCCCTCGAGCTGGAAGATCGCCGTCTCATGGTTGGCATGATAGTGCGGCTTGGCCTGCGCCCCGGGCGGGATCACCAGCATGTGCATGCAGATGCCGGTCGCTCCGGCCGATTCCGCCGAGATGCCGGCGAAATAGTCGAGCCCCTGCTTGCCATGGAAGCCCTCGCCGCCACGGATCACCTTGCACTCTGCCAGCATCTGCTTCTCCCTCGCTTGACGCGACGGAGATGCTAGATGCGGGGCGGAGGAGGAGCAAGCGGAGGCGAAACTGGGATCGAGCTGGTGGGCGCTCCCTCCCTTAGTTTCCCCCGTCCCCGGCGTCGAACAGCTTGCCTCGCGCCCACCCGTCGATCAGGCCCGGCAACCGCACCCGGCGGGGGCAGTTCACCTCCGGAAGCATGCCCGCGAGGATCTGCAGCACCTCGGCGCGGCCAAATGCCCGAGGATGAAAGTGGCTCGGCGCGGGCGCGAGCGTGGCTCCGCGCCGGACGTTGTGGTAGCTGCCTAGATGTTCTGGCCACCCGACACCTCGATGCGTTGCGCGGTGACCCAGCGGTTCTCCGGGCTGAGCAGGCTCGCGACCGCAGGACCAACATCATCCGGCACGCCCACCCGGCCAAGCGCAATGATGTTCGCGAAGGCCTCATTGTAGGCCGGCGTGTCGCGGACGGCGCCGCCGAGGAAGTCGGTCTCGATCGCACCGGGCGCAATGGTGTTGGCGGTGATGCCGCGGCTCCCCAGTTCCTTGGCCATGTAGAGCGTCAGGATTTCCACGGCACCCTTGGCAGCGGAATAGGCCGAGAAGCCGGGGTAGCTGGCCCGGGTGAGACCGCTGGAGAAATTGACGATCCTTCCACCATCCACCATGAGCGGCAACAGCGCCTGAGTAAGGAAGTAGACGCCCTTCACATGGACGTCGAACAAGGCGTCGAACTGCTTCTCGGTGGTTTCGGCGAGGCTGGCCATTTCGCCGTGCCCGGCGTTGTTGACGAGATGGTCGAACGTCCCGCGACCCCACACCTCGGCCAGCTTCGCGCGCACCGCGTCGACGAAGTCCGGGAAGCTGGCAATGATGCCGGTGTCGAGCGGCAGGGCGACCGCCTTACGGCCCATCGCCTCGATCTCCGCGATGGTGGCTTCGGCGTTCGCGGCGCTGTTGCGGTAGGTGAGGATCACATCGCCGCCATGGCGCGCGATGCTGATTGCGGTGTTGCGGCCCAGTCCGCGGCTACCTCCGGTGACGATCGAAATTGTGGTCATGTGCTTGCTCCTTGATCAGCAGTTTCGCTGGGGAAGCAATCGCGCAGCGGCGGGTCGCAAAGTTGCCGGATGCTGGCTATTTCTTGCTCAAAAGTCCAAGCCGGTTGAGCACAGTCGTTCCGCAGGATACGGTCCTTGCATGACCCCGACACTGCTTGCGGAAGCCATCCGCTTCGCCCAGGCCAACGCCGACGAGCACGGCGTGGCAACGACCCCGATCCCCGGTCTTGCCGTGGTACGGGAAGCGATGCCGACGGCGCTGCAGTATGCGATCAACCGCCCCCTCGTGGCCCTGGTGCAGCAGGGCGGCAAACGCGTGGCCGCAGGGTCCAGAACCTTCGATCTCTGTGCAGGCGACTCGCTGTTGATCACGGCCGACGTGCCCACCATAAGCCAGATCACCCACGCCAATCTCGCCAAGCCTTATGTCTCCATCGTTTTCGAGATCGATCCCGCGGTGGTGACGGAGCTCGTGACGGAAATGGGTGCGGCTCCCTTTCTGGCCGACGCCCCCATCCGCGTCGACCCGACCGAAAACGAGGTTGCCGACGCGGCCCTGCGCCTGTTGCGACTCGTGGACAGGCCGTCGACGATCCCAATCCTCCAGACGCAACTGCTGCGTGAGCTCCACTTTTGGCTGCTGTCCGGCCGCCACGGAGGCGCGATCCGGGCGTTGGGTGTACCGGGCAGTCACGCGCAACGGATCGCCCGCGCCGTGAACCTCATCCGCGCGCAGCTAGCGGCACCGTTGCGTGTGGAGCAGTTGGCCAACGCCGTGGGAATGGGTCTATCCTCGTTCCACCAGCACTTCCGTGCCATTACTTCGCTGACGCCCTTGCAATTCCAGAAGAAGCTGCGGCTGATCGAGGCGAGGCGCCTGATGCTGTCGGCGGGCGAACCGATCAGCAACGCCGCCTATGCGGTTGGCTATGAGAGCGTCCCCCAGTTCACTCGCGAGTATGGACGGCTCTTCGGCGTCACCCCCGCCCGCGACCGGCGGCTGCAGGCGGTGGCCTGAGCGAGCCGTCACGCCCTCAGTTCCCCCAATGGCCCGTGTCGAGCAGCTTGCCCCGCGCCCACGCGTCGATCAGCGCCCCCGCAATCGCGCCCGGGCGGGGGCAGTTCACTTCCGGATGCGCGCCCGCGAGAATCTGCAGCACCTCATCCCGACTGAACCAACGTGCGTGGGACAGTTCCACCGGATCGATGGTGACCTCTTCGCTCAGGGCCTCGCCATGGCAGCCGAACATCAGCGACATCGGGAACGGCCAAGGCTGCGAGGCGATGTACTGCACCGGCCCCACCTTGATCGCGCTTTCTTCGAGCGTCTCGCGCCGCACCGCCGCCTCGATGGTCTCGCCCGGTTCGACGAAACCGGCGAGCAGCGAGTACATGCGCTCCGGCCAGCTCGGGCTGCGGCCCAGCAGCAGGCGGTCGCCGTGCGTGATCGCCATGATCACTACTGGATCGGTGCGCGGAAAGTGCTGTGCGCCGCATTGCGGGCACTTGCGTACCCAGCCGGCGCTCTCCACCGCGCTGCCAGCCCCGCAGTTGGCGCAGAAGCGATGCGTTGCGTGCCAGCCGAGTAGCGCCCGCCCCGTGGCGACGGATTCGCCCTCGAGGCGCGACAGGGTCGGCATCAGCCCACGGATTTCCACGAACTTCGCGCCGGGGAATCCCGGATGCATCTGCTCGGTCTGGTCGATGAACTGCCCGATGGATGTTGCGTCCTCGGGCGGCGACCATAGCGACAGCTCGACCGCAAACCGCGGCCCCTCAGGCGTCAGGCCGACGAAAATGGGCGCTTCGCGTGCATCGACCAGCGCCGGATGATCGAGCGGCGCGAGCTGCGGCCGACGGTCCTCGGAGGCAAGGAGCTTGCCGCGCCAGAACACCAGGGTGCGCGCCAGCCCGTCCTGCCTCGCCCCGTCGGCGGCACGAAGGTGTGCGGCGCGATCAAGCTCGCCCGGCCTGAATGCAAACCCGTAATCCACGCGACTCTCCCGTTCAGCCAGCTACGCCCGCTTACCACAAACCCGGCAGTTCGCGCGTTCCTGCGGCGATCTCGGCGACCCGCCGGGCCGTGCCAGGGTTCACACCCGCCGGCAGTGCATCGAAAGCGAACCAGCCGATCTCGGCAATCTCGCCATTGGCCTTGAACGGGTGGATCACGCTATGGGCTCGCCAGACACAAACGGCGACATGGTCTCGGTTTGTGGCTTCGTTGACCTGGAGGTAGAGGCCGAGGAACGTCATCGGACCTTCGACGCGAAGCCCCGTTTCCTCCTCGGTCTCGCGTCGCGCCGCTTGCTCGGCTGTCTCGCCCGGCTCGACACCGCCGCCAGGGAAATGCCAGCCGGGCATATAAGTATGGCGCAGCAGCAGTACGCGGTCGCCGTCGACCAGCGCAGCCCGGGCCCCCAGCACCATGCGGCGTCGGATCCCCACCAGATAGAGGTGCGCCGTCGTCCGCACCCTCTGCCACGCCGTCATCGCCATTTCCAAACCTCAACCAGCAACGTTGTAAGGCATTTAGGCCATTTCCATGCCAAGCGCCTCATGGCATTACGCCCCCAATGATCACACTTGCCCACCTTTCCGACGTTCACCTGGCGCCGCTGCCTCCCGTCCGGGTGCGCGACCTCATGAACAAGCGGATCACTGGCTTTATCAACTGGAAGATCAAGCGCGAACGCACGCTCGCCGGCGAAGGCCTGACGCGGCTCGTGCGCCACATGCGCGAGCAGAACCCAGATTTCACCGTGATCACGGGCGATCTGGTCAACCTGGCGCTCGATGCCGAGTACAACACGGCCCACAACTGGCTGGAGACGGTCGGGCCGCCCGAAGAGGTCGCCATCTGCCCCGGCAACCACGATGCCTACATTAACGGGCAGTTGCAGAAGGGGCTCGACCGCTGGAACGGCTACGCCGCCGGTGAAACGCTCGACGCCAACGCCTTCCCCTTCGTCCGGCGCGTCGGCGATGTCGCCATCGTCTCGTGCAACAGCGCCGTGCCCACCCTGCCTTGGGTCGCGGCGGGCCGGTTCGAGCAGGACCAGGCCCATCGGCTGGCGCGCTGCTTGAAGCTCCTCGGCGATGGCGGCTATTTCCGTGTGGTCCTGATCCACCACCCGCCCAACCAGGAACAGGCGCACCCCCGCCTCGGTCTCTACGGCGCAAAACTCTTCCGCAAGGCGATTGCCGATAGCGGGGCGGAGCTGATTCTCCACGGCCACACCCATCAATCCTCGATCTATTCGATCCCCGGCCCGAGTGGCGACGTGCCGGTGATCGGCGTCGCCGCGGCGGGCGCGGCACAGGGCGAGACCGGCGGGCACGATCCGGCGCGCTACAACCTGTTTTCCATCCAGCGGCTGGGCTCGGCCTGGCAGTGCACGCTGCGCGAATTTGGCTTTCAGCGACTTTCACCCGATATTGTGCTGCGCCTGAGCCTCAGGATTTATTGAGCGTGAGCGAAACCTTCACCATCGAGCAGCCGATCCTCGACCCCGCGGCCGGGACGGCGACGTTCCACTATCGCCTGAACGAGCTTGCGTTCAGCGAAGTGCTGACCCTGCCGACCGGGGCCGACTACTCGGTCGCCGCGACGCCCGCCTTCCTGAAGCTGCTGCAGTTGACGGCGGTGGTGCTGGGCGTCAGCTACTTCAAGCTGCGCGCGCCGTTGAGGATTGGAATCCCCTTCCCGATGACGGTGCGCGAGCATGGCTTCGCGCTCGACGTCTACGAGAACGGGCTCGGCGAGTTCTATGCCCGCAACAACCTGATCCGCTTCGGCAAGATCGAGATCGACGACCCCGAAGATCGCGGCCCCCTGCCATCGGCCCCGCAACTGCGCGACCGCGTGCTGCTGCCGATCGGCGGCGGCAAGGATTCGCTGGTGAGCGTCGAGCTGCTCGAGGCCGCCGGCATCGACTACACGCCGTTTGCGGTGAACCCCAAGGGCCCAATCCTCACCAGTATCGCCGCCATCGGCCGCGATCCGCTCTATGTCGGCCGCACGCTCGATCCCGAGATGATCCGGCTCGGCAAGGAGCCCGGCTACTACAACGGCCACGTGCCCTCGACCGCTATCAACTCGATGATCGCGTCTCTGGTGGCGCTGCTGTTCTCGTACAACCGCATCGTCCTCTCCAACGAGCGCTCGGCCAGCGAGGGCAATGTCGAGTTCGACGGACGCGAGGCTAACCACCAGCACTCCAAGTCGCTCGATTTCGAACAACTGATCGCGAATGTGCTGGCCGACGCAACCGGGGGAAGTCTGGGCTACTTCTCCCTGCTTCGTCCATACTCGGAGGCCCGCATTGCCGCGATGTTCAGTCGTGTCCAGCGCTTCGACCGTGTGTTTTCGAGCTGCAACGAGAATTTCAAGCTGGCCGGCCACAATGGCCCGCTCTGGTGCGGCAAGTGCCCCAAATGCCACTTCGTCTTCCTGATCTTCGCCCCGGTGATGGCGAAGAATCGCTTGATCGGCATCTTCGGCCAGAACCTCCTCGCCCAGCCCGACCACGAGCACTCGTTCCGCGAACTGACCGGCCTCGCCGGCCAGAAGCCATGGGAATGCGTAGGTGAAATCGAGGAAGCGGCCGCCTGCCTTTATGCCCTGACCAGCATGCCAGAATGGGCAAATGAGCCAATCGTTACAATGCTCAAGCCGGATCTGCTGAATCAATACGGCAGCCAGCGACTGGAAGATGCGCTTGCCGAGTTGATGATCGATAGCCCAGAACATCACATCCCGAAGGACATCTTCGAGCGAGTCGCCCCGCATGCGCTTTGACGAACCCGTCCTGCTCTATGGCGCCGGCCGCGAGGCCCGCTCAACCCGCGCCTACATCAAGAGCAAGGCCCCCGATCTTCAGGTCTATGTCACCGTCGACAGCGGCGATGCCGATATCGAGGACACGACCTTCATCACCCCCGCCGACCTGACCCAGGCCATCGAAGCGCGGCTGTTTTCGACCATCGTCAAGAGCCCCGGCGTGTCGCGCTACCGGCCGGTTTTCGCCATGGCGCGCGAAGCCGGCATCGCCGTGACCTCCAACCTCAACCTCTGGGGCGAGGAGTACCGGGCCGGCCGAAAAGTCATTGCGGTTACCGGCACCAAGGGCAAGTCGACGACTGCCACTTTGGTGCACCTGATGCTGACCGAGTCGGGCCTCGATGCCGGACTCGCCGGTAATGTCGGCCTCGCGCCGCTGGAGATCGCCGGCAAGCACCAGATCGTCGTCTTCGAGCTCTCGAGCTATCAGACGGCCGACATGGCGTTCACGCCGGATATCGCAGCAATTACAAACCTTTCGCCCGAGCATACGGACTGGCACCGCACCGTCGAGCGCTATTATGGCGACAAGCTCAACCTGATCGACCGCGACGCCCCCTTTCCCGTGGCGCTGGGTGTCGGCGCGCTCGGCCACCCGCTGGTAATGGAAGCGCTGCGCGATCAGAAGCGGCTTATCCCCGCCCTCGCGCCCTTCATTCATGACCGCATTGCCTCGGCAGCGTCGCGCTCCCGCCTCAAAGGTGAACACAATCTGAACAACGCCTTGCTGGCCGCCCAGATCGCGTTGAAGGCCGGCGCCGATCTCGAGGGCGTGGTGCGGGGCATCGCCAAGTTCGCGCCACTGCCGCATCGGCTCGAAGAGCACACGGTCGGCGACGTGATCTTCGTCAACGACTCGATCTCAACGACACCCGAGGCCACCAAGGCCGCGCTCGCCGCTTACGAAGGCACGCGCATCGCCCTCATCGCCGGAGGCCACGAGCGCCAGCAGGATTACACCGAGCTGTCGCAACTGCTGCTGCAGCGCGGCGTGACGGTGCTCGTCTGCCTACCGGTGACGGGCGATCGTCTTGCGACGCTCACCTACGCAGCGGCGCCGGAGATCGAGGTAGTCGAAGCCGGGACGCTCGATGATGCGCTGAAGGCGCTCGCCGGGCGGCAGGCCAAGTTCGATACGGTGATCCTGTCGCCGGGCGCGCCGAGCTACGGACAGCTCGAAACGGCCGGCAAGGTGTTCAAGAATTTCGAGGAACGCGGTGCCGCCTTCGTCCGGCTGGCGCAGAAGTATTTCGGGGACGCTGCGTGATCGCTTACCTTTACCTTGGCGTCGCGATCCTCGCCGAGGTGATCGCCACCACGGCGCTGCGCGCTTCCGATGGCTTCACCCAGCTCTGGCCGTCGATCATTTCGATCGTCGGCTACGTCGTCGCCTTCTACTTCCTGTCGCTGACATTGCGGACCATGCCGGTCGGCATCGCCTACGCCATCTGGTCTGGCGTCGGCATCGTCCTGATCTCACTGGCCGGCTGGCTGATCTACAAGCAACTGCTCGACCTGCCCGCGATCATCGGCATGGGGCTGATCATGGCCGGCGTGATCGTGATCAACCTGTTCTCGAAGTCGACGGTGCACTAGGCCGCCTCACGTCGGCGGATCGCGGGGGTTGATGATCACGCGCCCGGCAATACCGCCCGCCAGCATGGTCTTGGCCAGCTTCGGCAGATCCTCGAGCCCCGCCTCGGTCAGCACCTGCTCGAAGGCGGTGGGAACGAACAGCGTTGTCAGCCGGTCCCAGGCGGCGACGCGGGCCTCGTAGGGCTGCATCACCGTATCGATGCCGCTGAGCGAGATTCCGCGGAGGATGAACGGGATGATGCTGGCGTCCCAGTTCGCGCCCCCCGCCGCGCCGACCGCGGCGACCGTGCCGCCGTGGCGGATCTTCTTCAGCACTTCGCCGAGCAGTGGGCCGCCGACACTGTCGATGGCACCGGCCCAGACTTCCTTGTCGAGCACCTTGCCGCTGGGCTTCAGCAGTTCGTCGCGGGCGATGATGCGGTGCGCACCCAGCCGGGTGAGCTGTTCGTCCCGTTCCGGCCGCCCCGTGACGGCGGCGACCTGGTAGCCGAGGCGGGCGAGGAGCAGCACCGCGATACTGCCGACGCCACCTCCGGCGCCGGTGACGAGCACCTCGCCGTCGCCCGCCTTCAAGCCCTCCGCCTGCAGCCGGTTGACCGCCAGCATCGCCGCCAGCCCGGCGGTTCCGAGCATCATCGCCGTCCGGGTCGAGAAGCGCTTGGGCAGCGGCACCAGCCAGTCGGCCTTGACCCGCGCCCGCTGGGCGTAGCCGCCCCAGCTCAGTTCCCCAACGCGCCAGCCGGTGAGCACCACCGCCTGGCCGGGATGGTAGCGGGCGTCGCTACTCTCGACCACGCGGCCGGCAAAATCGATGCCGGCAACATGCGGATAGGTCTTCACCAAGGCGCCCAGGCCCGAGATGCACAGCGCGTCCTTGTAGTTCAGCCCGGCCCAATCGACCGAGACCAGCACATCGCCCGCCGGCAGCTGTGATTCGCCTAGTGCATCGACCCGGCTTGCCACTCCACCGCCTGCAATCTGGTCGGTGACGAGGGCCCGGAAAGTCATGAGAACTCCAAACTACAAGTACGAACCGTCGTCAGTACGGCCCGTTCAACGCCGCCTGATCGATCCCCGCGGCAGCCAGTTCGACCGCGATCTCGTCCCTCAGTGCGTCATCGCCCAGCCGCTGGCGAAGCACCGGCAGGATACCGAAACGACGGAAGCGCGTCACCTCGAGCAACTGCGCAATGTAGCGGTTGAGCACATCCTGGTAACCGAGCTTGCGCGCGGCGACCGTTCCGATCATCGAAGCCAGCTCCGCATCGCCACTGACCAGCGCCTCTGCCTCGCTCAGCGCCCGGTTGTATTCGGCAGCCCGCAGGGCATCGACGGCCGGCGCCTCGTGATACCAGTACGGCGCCATCACGGCGCGACGTAGGGCCTGCTCGGCCAGTGTCTTGCCCTTATCCGACGGCCCGCGCAGCACCAGCAACCGGCCATACCCGGCAACCGCATCGAGATCGGATGGATTGAGCTGCAGCGCCGACGTGAACGCCGCCTCGGCCTCGCCGAAACGCCCGGTATGCTCGAGGTAGAACGCATATTCCCGCCAAACGGGACTGGAGGTGGGCGCCAGCTTCAGCGCCTGCTCGATCTGCCGCCCAGCCTCCGCGATCGGTTCCGGGTCCGGACGCCCCGGCGGCTGCGTGCGGAGCGTTGCATCGAGCAGCAGCGTCCCCCGCATCGAGAGGGCAGCAGCGGAGGCCGGCTGCAACCTGATGAGACCTGAAACGCAACTGCGCGCGCGCTGCCCCAGCTCCGCACTGCCCTGGGCGCGATAGAGTGTGAACAGGAGGCCGCAGACGTAGTCCGTCTCGGCTCCGGCAATGTCGGTGGTGCTGGCGAGCCACGCAACGGCATCGGCATGGAGCGGCCCATCGATCGCCCCCAATTGATCGGCGAAGGCACCGGAGAGCTGATCGAGGCTGTCGGGCAACTGCTCGATCGGCACCCGCTGCGTCATACTCCAGATCGCAGTATCAGAGCCCGCCCGCTTGAGGCTCGCCGTGACCTGCACCTCGCTGCCCTCGGTACGCGCGATACCGGTCAACTCGTACGGCGCCGGCCTATCCCTCGCCTCGTCGGCTCGCTGCAGATAGGCCGCTTCGACGAACGGAAACAGGTCGAGGTCGGTGACCAGCTCGACCGAAAGTCCGGCCACGCTGACGCTCGGCGCACCGCCCGCCGCTACGGAGGTAAACTCGGTGACCGACACGTGAGGCGGCTGCGGCACCTCCAGCCTGCTGTGGCGGGGCGCCAGCACCTGGGTCCCGATCAGGGCCAGAGCCAGGGCAACTCCGGTGAGCAGGACCACGAGGATGATGTCATCGATCCGCGCCATGATCGGCCGCACGGGCGGTTTCGATGCGGCCGGCGGGGGTCGCGATTCCGGCGCGGCAACCTTGCCGTCATCGGCCGCAGTCCGAAATTCGGGGATGTAACGTCCCACCGGGAGGTAAAATCTCAGGCTCTCGCCCGCCCCGGCTTCGGCATAGTATTCCTCCAGCGCCGAACGCAGCCGGCGGGCCTGGACGCGCACGATCGGATCGCTCTGCGGATCGAAACTCTGCTGGCGACCAAACACGTCGACGGCAATGGAATAGGCCTTGATGCCGCCCTCATTACCGCTCAGGCGCGCCTCGACTATGTAGTTGAGAAACTTCACCAATTGCGGCGATCGCGCCAGCCCGGGCCACTGCGTGACCCGCGTCAGCGCGGCTTCCACCTCTTGCCGTGGCGGCATCGTATCGGTCAACCAGTCCCCCATGTGCCAAGGCCATGGGTAAATTGGGCGCTTTACATGTTAATCGCAAGGCCAGTTACCACCTTGTTACATGCGTTTGCCTGTTCGGATCGTCATCGAACCATCATATCCCCGCCTGTCGCAGCACAGCGCAGTCGGCCACGGACTCAGCGTCCACGGCCTCGGGGGTACGCAACGAAGCGTTCCGGCGCTCTTCAGGGCACGCGGCAGTTAACCCGACTACCCACTAGAGTTTTCGGCCATTGCCGCGTCCTGCGCGGCAAGAAGGAACCATTATGGACGCTTATGGTGCCGGCCAACCCTATATGGCGTTGGTCGACGACGATTCGCATTCCGCCCGGCTGATGATCCGGATGCTGCTCGCCCACGGCGCGCCGTCCGTGAGCTGGCTCAATGGCGAACCCCTCGCGACCGCCGAACTCGGCGGGCTGCTCGAGGACGACCGTGCCGCCCTGCCGGGGCTGGTGATCGTCGATCTCAAGGGCTCGTCGGAAGCGACACGCGACTTCATCGTCAAGCTGCGCGGCATGCGGGATGGACGCTCGCTGCTGATCGCCGCCATCGCCCCGTCGCTGGAACGCGACGTCCGCGATGTTCTTCTGAACGCCGGCGCCGACGCAGTCTTCGAGCGTCACGCCGATATCAATTTCTTCCGTCGCGAAGCGGCGGCAATCGTGAGTTTCTGGGTGCGCAACCAGCACCTGGATGCGGTTGGCACGTAACTACTGCGTCCACAGGTTACGTGCCGGACGGGGAGCGCGTTGCTTTAGGCAGGCCACTGCCGATTGCATTCCCAAATGTGCTCTCCGTCTTCCTAAACCGTCCCGCGCTGTTATCCCTGCAGCGAGAGGACGGACGGGCCGACGACCCCAAGCGTCGGTCCACCCAGGCGGCCTGCCGTGTTCCCTCACGCGGCGGTCGCCCTAATGCCGGAGAGACGGGGCGCGACCCTCCTGACGCCGCCCCGCCCTCTCCGGTGAATGGTGTGAACCCGGTTGCGGCGGGCCTGAGAAAACGGGTCAGCAGGCAGAGCGCGGTTGCGGCCCTCTCCCTCCGCAACCGCGCTTGACTGCTCTCCGAGCTGCCCGCAGGGTCGCCTCCGCGATTTGCGGAGGCCCCAGATGCTCAAACAATCCCTGTTCTTTGCTGCCCTTGCCGGGCTGCTGGCGACACCTGTCCTCGCGCAGGACGAGGCCGTCGATAGCTTCGTGCTGCCAGCCTTCAACGGCATCGCTGTGTCGCAGGCCGCCGAGGCCGGCCTTGGCGTCTGCTTCGGGCCGCTGCAGCCCGACACTTCGCAATGCGCCACGTCGGCCTGCATGCAGCAGAGCGGGCTCGGCGAGGAGGATTGTGCCACCAACCTCTGGTGCTATCCGCATGGCTGGGTGGCCGACATCTTCATGCAGCACAGTGAGGGGCCTCATTGGCACAAGTTCGTCTGCGACCAGCAGGACCGGGCGAGTCTCGAGGCCGTGGTGCAACTCGAATGCGCGAAGGAGTATCTCAGCGCCTGCGAAATCGTTCGCGTCTGGGACAATGACGGCCAGCAGGTCTTCGGCGAAGGCGCCGACCCGCAACTGCCGACGGCCGAGGAACTCGAACGCGGCACGGCACCCGTGCCGGTTCAGTAGGCGCGGGCACGTTCCAAATCGCGTTCCAGCACCCATCATCGTCATCCCCGGGCGAAGACCCGGGGAACTATGCGATCTTGTTATGGGTCACTTGTGCCCCAGCCCGGCTGCGTCTCTGTCCAACGCTGTGCGCAACCTAGTGCTTCGTCTCTTTCTTGTGCTCGGGCAGATCTTTGTGCCTGGTCGTAGCGAATTCCTCGAGTTCCTGCTCGTTCATCGACTTGTACATCGATTTCGAAGCACCCTTCAGTTCGCCGACCTTGGTGTCGCCGCGCTTGGCGGATAGTGCGGCGCCGGCTGCTTTTTGCTGGGCCTTGGATGTGGCGGGCATGGTTTCCCTCCTGTCGTTGCGATGGGGACTCAACGATCCCTCGGCTGCTCCGTTCCTTCCGGGGCCGCATCGCGTTCGACGACATGGTGCGAGAAGGCTCGGAGGGCCGCAAGGACGAGCACCGCGAGCAGCGCCACGCCTGCCGCAATGAGGTAGTAGCCCATCGCCGCAGCGACGCCGACGGCACCCGCAAGCCACATGCCCGCACCGGTCGTCAGCCCCTGCACGTTGCCTCGTTGCTGGAAGATGGCGCCCGCCCCAAGGAAAGCGATGCCGGCTGTCACCGCCTCGATGGCACGGATGGGATCGGCTGTGCTGCTGCCCCCGGCCAAAGCTTGATCGTAGATCTCGAAGGCAAGCGTCGTGAACAGCGCGGCGGCGACGGCGATCAGCATGTGCGTCCTGAGGCCGGCCGTGCCGTTGGCGGCGCCCCGCTCGAAGCCGATAGCCGCCCCCAGCAGCGCGGCGACGAGCAGGCGGAGGAAGATTATGTGCTGCGCGGTATGGTGGGTGTCCTGAAACCCGATGGAAGTAGCCCAATCCATGCCGACGCTCCTGTGACGCTTTGGGCGTTCAACGGGCGCCGGCGCGGCAGGTTCCGTCAGCTCTCGTAGCTGTCGTCGCCTTCCCGCATCAGCCGCCGCGGCCCGCTGCCCTCGCCCGCCAGACGATCGCCCGGGTTCATCAGCGGGCAGCTCGCGGTCGACAGGCACCCGCAGCCGATGCAGCCGTTGAGCTCGTCGCGCATGCGCGTCATCAGCACGATTCGGCGGGTGAGCTTTTCGTGCCAGTGCTCCGACATGCGCCGCCAGTCAGCAACGGTCGGCGCATGCCCGGCGGCGACGTGCGAGAGCGCCTCGGCCACCTCGGTGAGCGGGACGCCGAGCTCGGTGCCCATGCGCACGATGGCGAGGCGCCGCAGTACGTCGCGATCATAGCGCCGCTGGTTGCCCGATGTGCGATGGCTGCGGATCAGGCCCTTGCGTTCATAGAAGTGCAGCGCCGAGACGGCGAAGCCGCTACGCTCGGCCACCTGGCCTACTGTGAGTTCGCGCGACATTTTCGCATTTTGCCTCTTTACCTGAAGTAAGGTTGAGGTTGTAGCAGTAGCGCCCTGAGGCGGCCAGAGGGTCGACAGGCAACAAAGGCGATGGGTGACCCGATGGCGGAAACGAAGAATGGCTGGGCCGAAATGCTCAGCGGCGGCAATGCTCTGCCGGTGCTGGTGTTCGCCGGCGGCGTCGGCATGAACGCCATCGAAGTCTATATCGGTTCGACGCTGATGCCTTCGGTCGTGGCCGAGATCGGCGGGCTCGACCTGTTCGCGTGGGTGACGACGGTGTTCGTCGTGGCCTCGATCATTGCCTCGATTTTTGCGGCGGTGCGGCCGTTCGGCCTCGGGCCACGGCAGAACTACCTGATCGCGGCGGCCATGTTCGGCATCGGCAGCCTGATCTGCGGGCTCGCGCCGTCCATGCCGATTCTCCTCGCCGGGCGTGCGTTGCAGGGCTTCGGCGGCGGCCTGCTGGCGGCGCTGACCTTCATGATGGTGCGGCTGGTCTTCCCCGAGCACCTGTGGTCGCGTGCCTTCGCGCTGGCCTCGGGCATCTGGGGCGTCTCCACCCTGGTTGGCCCGTCCATCGGCGGCGTCTTCGCCGAACTGGGCATCTGGCGCTGGGCCTTCTTCATCCTTGTGCCCTGCGCCGCGCTGCTCGGCCTGCTCGCCGTCAGGGTGGTGCCGGCAAAGAGCAGCGAGGCCGGCATGAGCAGCCTGCCTATTCGCCAGATCGGGCTGATGATCGTCGCCGTGCTGGCGCTGTCCTCGGCCGGCGCGGTGTCGGGTAACGTGATGCTGGCCGGGGGCCTGACCGCCGTCGCCGTCCTGGCTCTCTTTGCGCTGGGCACGATCGAGCGGAACGCCGGCCAGAAGCTGTTCCCTACCGGCACCTTCCGCTTCGGCACCCTGCTCGCCTCGCTGTTCGGCATCATGGTGCTGCTGCAGATGGCGATCACCAGCGACATCTTCATTCCGCTGTTCATGCAGACGCTGCACGGCCTCGGCCCGCTCACCTCCGGCTACATGGTGGCGCTGGTCGCGGTCGGCTGGAGCACCAGCTCGATGATAACGGCCGGCTGGACCGAGGGGCGGGCGCGCCTGCTGATCTCCGGCGGCCCGCTGCTGGTGCTTGTCGCGGCAGTTGGCCTCGCGCTCTTCGTCGGCCATGACAATCAGGGTTCGAGCCTGCTGTTCATCGTGCCGATCGGGCTGTCGCTGGTGATCATGGGCGTCGGCATCGGCACGGCGTGGACACAGCTGACCCCACGCGTGATGCAGGCAGCGCCCGACGGCGAGCACGATGTGACTTCGGCCGCGCTCAGCACCATCCAGCTCTTCGCCTCGGGCCTCGGTGCTGCGCTCGGCGGCCTGATCGTTAACCTCGCGGGCCTCGCCGCCGCGACGCCCACTCCGATCGCCGCGGCGAACTGGCTCTATGGCCTGTTCATCATTGTCGCGATCCTGGCGGTTCCCATCGGCTTCAGCATCGCGCGGACCGAGGCACGGTTCACCGCCGCCGCCCAGCCGGCGGAATAGCCGACCAATTTGCCGCCGGCCCCATTCCCGGCGGCATCCATCCTGACCGGGGGCGCGATGCTGCCTGCGCTCTTGGTCGGACTCGCGGTGCCGGCGATCATCGCGCTGGGCGTGATCGACCGGCACCGCGAAACTACCCGCTGGACCGTCTTCAGCCAGCGGCCGTCAGCTGATCAGCTAGCGCCTTGAAAAAACAGGATGTTTCGGAACCATTGTAGATCGCCCACGTTGATTTCTCCATGGCCCCCTTGCGGCCGCAACTTGGAGACTCAAAAATGGAAGGTCTGGGTTGGATTCTCAGCATCATCGTCGGCGCACTCGCCGGCTGGATCGCCGAGAAGATCATGAAGACGAACCAGGGACTGCTGATGAACATCGTCCTTGGCATCGTCGGTGCCGTGGTCGGTAACTTCCTGCTGATGCTGATCTTCGGTGCCACCATGGGTGGCATATTCGGTCAGCTGATCGTGGCGGTCATCGGCGCCTGCCTGCTTATCGCCATCGTCCGCGCCATCCGCGGTCGCAGGACGGTCTAGCTCCGCCGGCGCGGCGGCGAAGAGCTGCCGCGCCGCTAAACCGTCCTCAGCCAGCCGCCATCGACGAAATAGGTCGAGCCGGTCGAGTAGCTCGCTTTGTCCGAACAGATGAAGACGAAAAAGCTCGCCAGCTCTTCGGGGCTGGCGAAGCGCTTCATGCCGCCGGCCTCGTCCGCGACGCTCTGCAGGTGCGCCTGGTGGCCATCTTCGCCGGCAATCTGCTTGGCGGTCTTGACCCAGTCCGGCGTAAGCACGAGGCCCGGGTTGATGGTGTTGACCCGGATATTGTCGCCGACCACCTCGTTGGCGAGGGTTTTGCTGAACATCATCAGCGCCGCCTTGGTGGTGTTGTAGATCGGCTCGTACCAGAGCGGCTGGACAGCACAGATCGAAGCGTTGTGGACGATGGCGCCCCATTTGTGCGCCTTCATCTGCGGCACCAGCCCGCGGCCCAGGCGGACGGCCGCCATCACGTGCAGGTCCCAGTAATACTGCCACTTGGCGTCGTCGGCCTCGGCGATGGTCTCGTTCGAGCCGGTGCCGGCATTGTTGATGAGAATGTGGGCTCCGCCGAGCTGAGCCGCGGCCATGACGACCTTGGCACAGCCCTCGGCGGTCGCGACGTCCGCCGAGACGCCGTGGGCCTCGACGCCATATTTCACCCCGATCCGGGCGGCCTGGGCGTGCACGCGCTCGGCGCCACGCGCCGTGATCAGCACCCGCGCCCCCTCGGCGGCAAACCCTTCCGCCACCGCAAGGCCGATGCCGACGCTGCCGCCGGTGACGACAGCGAGCTTCCCTTTGAGACCGAGGTCCATCAGGCGTCTTCCATCAATATCTGCAGCTTCACATCCGTCGGTCGACCCTCCACCGCGCGGTCGAAGGCCTTGATCGAGTCCTCGAACGTGAACGTCTCGGAGATCAGCGGCTTGAGGTCGACGCGGCCCGACGCCATCAGGGCGATGGCGCGGTCGTATTGGTGGGCGTAGCGGAACACCGAGGCGATGGTGATTTCCTTCACCGACAGCGAGGCGATGTCGAAATTCACCGGCTCGACCGGGAGGCCGACGACAACGATGGTGCCGCCCGGCCGCACCACGTCGACGATGCCCTGCCAGGCTCGAGGGCTGCCCGAGCACTCGAACACCACATCCGCCCCCCATCTGTCCGTGAGCCGGTTGACCTCGTCGATGAGCTTCTTGTCCTTGATGTTGACGGGGATGATACCCTGGTACTTCGCAGCGATATCGAGCTTGGGCTGGGCGAGATCGGTGATGATCACCCGCGCGCAGCCACCGGCCAGCGCCGCCAGCGCCACCATGGTGCCGATCGGGCCGGCGCCCATGACGATGGCGGTGTCACCGGGCGTGATCTTGGCCTTGGTCGCCGCCTGCATGCCGACGGCGAATGGCTCGACCATCGCGCCCTCGGCAAAGCTGACATTGTCGGGCAGCTTGAACGTGTAGTTGGCCGGATGGACGACATAGGGCGTCAGCACGCCATGAATCGGCGGCGTCGCCCAAAAGGTCACCGCCGGATCGATATTGTACATGCCGAGCCGGCTGGCCTTGCTGTTGGGGTCCGGAACGCCCGGCTCCATGCAGACGCGGTCGCCCACCTTTAGGCTGGTGACCCCCGCCCCGACTTCGACGATCGTTCCCGCCGCCTCGTGTCCGAGCACCATCGGCGCGTTGACGACGAAAGGGCCGATGCGGCCATGGGTGTAGTAGTGGACGTCGGAGCCGCAGACGCCGACCGTGTGGAGCTTGATCTTCACCTGCCCGGGGCCGACCTCGGTCGGCAGGTCGATGTCACGGAGTTTTAGTTCGTGCTGCTTCTCGAGCACGAGCGCGCGCATTTTCGTCATTGGACTTGAGAGACTTCCTCGCCGACTTTGTAGTGATGGGTCGGGGCGGTCGCGCCTTCGGCCGGAGGCTTCATCGCCCCGGTCATGATCGCCACGGCATCCGACATCGAGAATTCCTTGGGGTTGATGATCGCGATGCGCTTGCCGAGCCGATGGATATGGATGCGGTCAGCCACCTCGAACACATGTGGCATGTTGTGTGAGATGAGGACGATCGGCAAGCCACGCTTCTTTACATCGAGCATCAGTTCGAGCACGCGCCGGCTCTCCTTGACGCCGAGCGCCGCCGTCGGCTCGTCCATGATCACGACGCGCGAGCCGAAGGCTGCTGCCCGCGCCACCGCCACGCCCTGACGCTGGCCACCGGACAGGGTTTCCACCGACTGGTGGATGTTCTGGATGGTGAGCAGGCCAAGTTCGCTGAGCTTTTCGCGCGCGATCTTCGCCATGCCGCCTCGATCGAGACGGCGGAAAATGCTGCCTGTCCAGCCCGGCTTCCGCAGCTCACGGCCGAGGAACATGTTGTCGGCGATCGACAGCGCCGGGCTCAGCGCGAGGTTCTGATACACCGTCTCGATGCCGGAGTTGCGGGCATCCATCGGCGAGCGGAAATGCACCGGCTGGCCATCGAGCAGAATCTCTCCGCTGTCGGGGATCACGGCGCCGCAGAGCGCCTTGATCAGCGTCGATTTGCCGGCCCCGTTGTCGCCGATCACCGCGAGGATCTCGTTGCGGCGGAGGTCGAAATCCGCGTTGTCGAGCGCCACGACGCGGCCGTAGCGCTTGTTGAGGCCCCTCCCCTCGAGAACGATATCCCCGGCATTGCCGGACGGCACGCCGCCCATACTGATCGTGTCGCTCATGCCGAAATCTTCCTGATCCATTGGTCGATGGTGACGGCGACGATGATCAAGACGCCGACTGCGAAATCCTGCCACAACAGGGCGAGGCCCGAGAGCGCCAGCCCGTTGCGGAAAACGCCTACAATGAGCGCGCCGAACAGCGTGCCCACGATCGAGCCGCGCCCGCCGAAGAGGCTCGTGCCGCCGATCACCACGGCGGTGATCGAATCGAGGTTGGCGGTCTGCCCGGCCTGCGGGCTGACACCGCCGATACGGCCGATCAGCACCCAGGCCGCTATGGCGCAGATGAGGCCGGCCAACGCATAGACCGCTAGCAGCACGCGATTGGTGTTGATACCCGAAAGGCGCGCCGCATCGGGATCGTCGCCGGTCGCGTAGACGTGACGGCCGAAGGCGGTGCGGCCGAGGATGTAGCTCAGGACGATCGCAAGGACGATCATCAGCACCGAACCGTAGGTGACCACCCAACCGCGCAGCCATGGCAGGTCGAGGCCGAAGAACATCCCAATGTCGTAGAGCTTGAAGAGCTTGCCGAGCCAGAGCAGGAACGGCGCTGCCGCCTCCATATCCTGCGAGCGGATGGTCTCGCTGTTGGAATAGAAGGTGTTGAGCGCGCCAAAAATGCTCCAGGTGCCGAGCGTCACGATGAACGGCGGTAACCGCAGCGCCGTGACCAGCAGGCCGTTGAGGAAGCCGCAGGCGAGGCCGGCGAGCAGCCCGAGCGGAAAGGCGATCCAGATCGGCACGCCGAAGTAGACGGCCGTGCGGCCCATCACCACCGAGCACAGGATCATGATCAGGCCGACGCTGAGGTCAATGCCGGCGGTGAGGATCACCAGCGTTTGCGCCATGCCGAGGATGGCGACGATCGTCACCTGCTGCAGCACGACGGAAAGGTTGAGCGGCGACAGGAATTTGCCTGGAGCCGCGACGGCGAAGATAACGCTCGCGACCACCAGCACGATCAGCGGGATCATGGTGGGGTATTCGTGCAATATCCCCTGGATGGTTCGAATGATCCCCTTGCGGTCTTCCTCGAAGCTCGCAACCTCCGTTGCGGCACTCTTCAGACCAGTTTCAGCAGCTGCCGAGCCGGCTGCATCGTCGCTCATTCTGTCCCCTCTCCCCTAAGGACGTGGTGGGTTGAATCGACGACCCCCATGCCGATGCTACGCCCGGCACGGGGGCCATCATAGTTGGTCTAGGCCGTCAAATCAGCCCCAGCAGAGCTCGGCGCCCTTAGTGGTGTCGATGGACTCGACGCCAGCGACGGGCTTGTCGGTGACGAGCGTTGCGCCCGTGTCGAGGAACCCCATTGCCGGGTCGATCGCCGGGATGGTGCCGCTTACGATCGCGTCGAGGGCCATCGAGGCCATCTTCAGCGGGTACTGCTGGCTGGTGGCGCCAATCACGCCCGACTTGACGTTGGCAACGCCCGGGCAGCCGCCGTCGACCGAGACGATCAGCACCGAGCCATCATCCTTGCCAACAGCCTTCAGCGCTTCGTAGGCGCCGGCCGCTGCCGGTTCGTTGATGGTGTAGATGACATTGACGTTCGGGCACTTCTGCAGCGCGTTCTCCATCGCGGTACGACCCTTTTCCTGGTCGCCCTGGCTGATTTCGTGCGTGCAGATGCGCGGATCGTCTTCGTCGCCGTACTTGTTGGGATCCTTCACGTCGATGCCGAAGCCGGCCATGAAGCCCTGGTCGCGCAGGTAGTCGACGGTCGGCTGGTTGGTGGCGAGGTCAAGCGCGACGATGACTGCGTCCTTTGCCTTATCCCCCAGCGTGCCAGCGGCCCACTGGCCGATCAGCATGCCGGCCTTGCGGTTGTCGGTGGCGAAGGTCGCGTCGGCGGCGTCCATCGGATCGAGCGGCGTATCGAGCACGATCACCTTCAGGCCGGCGTCACGGGCCTTCTGGATCGTCGGCACGATGGCCTTCGAATCCGAAGGGACGATGGCGAAGCCCTTGGAGCCTGCCGAGATCTGGTTCTCGATGCAGGCGACCTGACCATCATTGTCGCCGTCGAACTTGCCGGCGCAAGCGATGAGCTTTACCCCGAGCTCCTTGGCTTTCGCCTCGGCGCCCTCGCGCATCTTGACGAAGAACGGGTTGGTTTCGGTCTTGGTGATGAGACCAACCGTGACATCCTGCGCATAGGCCGTACCGGCCATCGCAGTGGCAATGAGCGCACCGGCGAGCGCAGTCTTCAGAAAACCGAGTCTTCCCATAAACTCCTCCCAATGTTGAACACCTGCCCTGCCCTCCGGTTGCTCCGGCGCGGATCAGGACAAGAGGCAAGGGCTAGTGCGCCATGCGCACCGTCCTCCCCCAGCCGTAGCTGATATCAGCGCAAGCCCAGCGTTCTGTCAATAAATTAGTCCACTTGATTTATTAATTGACATGTGGCCAGTCCGGGATAATCCTTTCGTTCGGGAGGGGGTGCGAACCCCATGTAATCGATTGCATTTTCGCTGCCGCCATGGCTTTGCTGCCGCGACGGGGAGCGATGAAGAATTGTCAACGAGTGCAGCCGAGAGGAGGTCGGGAGCGGTGGCCACCGGCGCCGGAAATCGAGAGAGCCTCAGGCCTGGCGCCGCTAGTCGCGGTACCAACCAGACCGGTGTGCGCCTCTACAACGAGCGTCTCGTGCTTTCGCTGATCCGCCGCCATGGCGATCTCCCCAAGGCCGACATTGCCCGCATGACCGGCCTGTCACCGCAGACCATCTCGATCATCACCAATGCACTCGAAGCTGACGGCCTGCTGCTGCGCGGCAATCCGCTGCGCGGCAAGGTGGGCCAGCCGCTGGTCCCCTACTCACTCAATCCCGAGGGCGCGCTCAGTTTCGGGCTGAAGATCGGGCGGCGCAGCGTCGATCTCTACCTGATCAACTTCACCGGCAAGATCCTGAAGCTGGTGCACAAGACCTACCCTTACCCCACCCCGGAGGGCATCCGGCGCTTTGCCCGCGAAGGCTTCGACAGCCTCGTCGCCGATCTGCCGCCGAGACTGGTGGCTCGTATTGCCGGCGTCGGTATCGCGGCGCCTTACGAGATGTGGACCTGGCACGAGGAGATCGGCGCCCCCAAGGCCGAGATCGACGCCTGGCGCCAGATCGATGTCCGCTCGATGGTGGCCGAGCTCTGTAGCTGGCCGGTTTATTTCGTGAACGACATCACCGCCGCCTGCGCGGCCGAGCTGATGTTCGGTGCCGGCGGGGAGTATCCCGACTACCTCTACGTCTTCATCGGCTCGTTCATCGGCGGCGGGCTGGTGCTGAACGGGCACCTCTTCCCCGGCCGCACGCTGAACGCCGCAGCGCTCGGCTCGATGCCGGCCCAGAACCCGGGCCACGCTGCCAGCTCCGGCCGCACCACCCAGCTGATGCACGTCGCCTCGATCTACACGCTCGAGCGCAAGCTTCTGGCGAAGGGCCGCAACCCCGAGATCCTGTGGCAATCGCCCGATGACTGGGGCGACGATCTCGGCCCAGTCCTCGACGAATGGATCGACGAGGTCGCCGACAGCCTCGCCTACTCGATCATCGCCGCCGTCGCGGTGATCGATGTCGAGACCGTGCTAATCGATGGCGCCTTCCCCACGCATGTCCGCACCCGCGTCATCGAGCGGACTGCGGCCGCCATCGCCCGGGTGAACCAGCAGGGCCTGTCGCCCTTCCGCCTGCTGCCCGGCAGCATCGGCAATGCGGCGCGCGCCATGGGCGGCGCCTCGCTGCCGTTGCTGGCAAATTTCACGCAGGATCGCGAAGTGCTGTTCAAGGACAACGCCTGAAAGTTCGCGTTGCAGAGGAATTCCGCCGACCGGTAACGCTTCGCAAAGCTTGCAATGACACTGTGGCCGGACTTCCAGACCGCGACCACGATGCCCACCACAGAAAGTGCCAAGCTAGGACGCAAGCTCTCCCTGGTCATCATGACCTCGGTGCTCGTGGTCTTTGCCGTCATCTTCGGCCTGCTCGGCAGCTTCGTGCTATGGACGGCCGACGAGGTCGACGAGGACGCGCTCGACCGCCAGAGCAGGCGGGTCGCCTATTTCGTTCGCGGGCAGCTCGACGCCATTCCCTATGACCAGCAGAGCATCACCATCTGGGACGACATGTTGGTCGCGCTGCGCGACAACGACGAGCGCTGGCTGCACATCAATGTCGGCAAGTGGACCTTCGACTATTTCGGCCACGACGAGAGCTACATCCTCGCGGGCGACCAGCCTGTCTACGCCTCGGTCGGTGGCGAGGACACCGACCCCGACACGTACGAGCGGCGCCGCGACCAGACACTGGGGCTCGTCGAACAACTGCGCGGCCTCACCAGCGCCGGCTATGTCGACGTCCCGCCATTCACAAGCGACTTCGTGCTGATCGACGGAAAACCGGCCATCATCAGCGTGTCGCCGATCGTCTCCGATACCGGAAATATCCAGCAGCAGGCCGGCCGCGAGCCGCTGCTCGTCAGCGTCGTCCATCTCGACAGCGACTACGAGCTGCGCCTCATCCAGCGCTACCAGCTGGAAGCCGGCCACTTCACCTCGCGCCCGGGCGGCACGGCGCTTGGCACGCTGCCGGTGACCAATCGGGCCGGCCGCATCGTCACCTTCTACGAATGGCAGCCGTATCGTCCCGGCGAAACACTGATGCAGCGGACGACGCCGGCGCTCGCGGGCGCCTTCATCATCATCCTGATCGTCGTTATCGCGCTCCTCGCCGTGCTGTGGCGCTCGTCCAGCGCGCTCGAGTCAAAGAGTGCCGAGGCGGAGCGGCAGGCCAGCATCGATCTGCTGACCGGACTGCCCAATCGCCTCAACTTCGATCGCCAGTTCGAGCATCGGCTGTCGGTACTGGCACTGCGCGATCCGCCACTGGCCCTGATGATGCTCGATCTCGATCGCTTCAAGCAGGTTAACGATACGCTCGGCCATCACGCCGGCGACGAACTGATCCGCGCCGTCGGTGAACGCCTTGCCGGCATCCTCGGCCCGACCGACGTGCTGGCCCGGCTCGGCGGCGACGAATTCGCCATCCTCCACATTTGCCACGCCGGCAGCGTCGAGGTCTCGGCCCTGGCCCAGCGCATCGTCGACGCCATCGCGAGGCCCTTCCGCGTGCAGGGCACCGACGCTTTCGTCGGCGTCTCCATCGGCATCGTCATCACCGGTGCGGGCATACTGGATAGCCGCGAGCTGAGCCGCAAGGCCGACATCGCGCTTTACGAGGCCAAGTCTGGCGGACGCAACCGCGCCGCCATCTACGAGCAGTCAATGGACGAACTGGTGCAGGGCCGGCACGTGATCGAGGCCGAACTGCGCGAAGCGCTGCGCGCGCCCGGCCAGCTTTGGGTCGCCTTCCAGCCGCTCTGCGGTCGCGATGACGGCCAGATCATTGGCGCCGAGGCCCTGCTGCGCTGGACCCACCCGACCCTGGGCGTGGTCGCCCCCCTGCAGTTCATCGCCATCGCCGAGAGCACCGGCCTCATTGAGCAACTGGGCGAGTTCGTGCTCCGCCGTGCCGCGCAGTTCGGCGCCCGCTGGCCGCACCGCACGATCGCCGTCAATATCTCCCCGGCCCAGCTTCGGAACCCGACCTTTCCGGAGCGGGTCTTCGCCATTCTCGATGAGACCGGCATGGAGCCGTCCGACCTAGAGATGGAGATTACCGAGGGTATCCTGCTGGACGACGAATCGACTGTCGCGCGGGCCATCCACAAGTTCCGGCAGGCCGGCATCAGCATCGCCCTCGACGATTTCGGCACCGGCTACTCGTCGCTGAACTATCTTAAGCGCTACCCGGTCGATCGCATCAAGATCGACCGCTCGTTCGTCAGCCAGCTGACCAATGCCGACGGCACGGAAGCCATTATCCAGGCCATGGTCACCCTGGCCCACGCCCTCGGCATCGAGGTCACGGCGGAGGGCGTCGAGACCGAGGTGCAATATCGCATCCTCGCCGCCAAGGGCTGCAACACCTTCCAGGGCTACCTCTTCTCCCCGCCCTTGACCGTGGGCGACATGACGGCACTCCTCACCGGCGCGCAGACCGAGGTACCCGAGGTCGCCTGAACGCGGGCTTGGCGGTCTAGCCGGCTGCGGCGAGCACGGCAGCCAGCCGCACCTCTCGCTGCCGCATCCCATTGGCGCCGTTGCCGCCCCCGGCCCAGAGTTCTGCGAGCCTGCCCTTGTCGAACAACGCATAGAGGCAAGGCGCGACGTAGCTCGCCCGGCAGATCGCCGGCGTGTTCTGCAAGAACGCGGCAACCTGCTTGGTGACCGCCGCCATCTGACGCTTCCGAGCGGACGGACTCTCGGCGGGCTCCAGCTTGGCCAGCGCCTCCGCTGCCAGTGCACTCGCGTGCATGGTGCGAAAGTCCTTGGTCGTGACCGGAGCCTTGCCGATCTCCTTGAGGTACCGGTTGATATCGTCGGTCCGAACCGGCCGCGCCGTGCCGTTTTCGTCGCGATACATGAGCAGGCGCCGACCGGGGATCGACTTCACTTTGCGCACCGCCTCGGCCAGGGCCTCGTCCCGAACCTCGTAGGCTGCCAGCTTGCCGCTTTTGGCCGGAAACCGCGTCGTCACGACATCGCCCTTCACCGAAACGTCCCGGCTGTAGAGCGTGCCCGCACCGCGGGTTCCGCGAGCATCGAGGTAGCGTTCGCGTCCAACCCGCATCGCCGTACGATCGATCACCGCGACGCCCAGCGCCAATGCCAGCGGCTTGCTGCCCGCCTCGCCAAGCAGATCCTCGCGGACGCGGCGGCGAATTCGCGGCAGCGCTTCGGCCAACCGCGCCAGTTGCTGCTGCTTGTGACGCGTGCGCCGTGCTTCCCAGTCGGGGTGGTAGATGTATTGCAGGCGCCCTGCCGCATCGGTACCGACCGCCTGGATGTGGGCGTTTGGCGCCATCGCGATCCGAACATCCTGCCACGCCGGCGGAATGCCCAGCCCTCTCACGCGCTTGTAAAGCTGGGAATCGGTGACCTTCTCGCCATCGGCGTCGCGCAGCCCGAAACCGCGGCCGTGCCGGACACGCTGGATCGTCAGATCCTCCCGCCCGACGCGCTTCAACCGCACCATATGGCTAAACGCCGGTCGCGGTGTTCGGCGGGGGCGATTGGAAAACCGCGAAATAAAGGAAGATCAGCCCAAACGCCAGAATGATGGCCAGAAGCGACAAGACCAGTACCCGCAGGTTGAGGAGACGGCGGCTGCCCTGGCGAACCTCGGTGGTCGACTTGTGTGCGTCATAGGTGCGCATGGTGCTATCTCGCTAAGGACAATCGTGAAAAACCAACGTTTGGTTGGATGCTCAGTTCCGCCCCCACTTGACCATGACCGCCCGACGTCCGACGCTTAGCGATGCTGTTCCCGTGCGCCTCATGACCGTCTCACCCGAGCTTCTCACCCGCATGATCAAGGCTGGCGCCGGTGAGGTTCCGGCTGATGTCGTGATCAAGAACGTGCGGCTGCTGGATGTGATCTCCGGCTCGATCACCCACACCGATATCGCCATCGTCGCCGGCCGCATCGTCGGCACGTATGGCTACTACAATGGCGCGCAGCTGATCGAAGGCGAGAACCGCTTCGTCGTTCCCGGCTTCATCGATACGCACCTGCACATCGAATCCTCGCTGGTCACGCCATTCGAATTCGACCGCTGCGTGCTGCCGCACGGGGTCACCACCGTCATCTGCGATCCACACGAGATCGCCAATGTGCTCGGCGCCGACGGCATCCGCTACTTCCTCGAATGCGCCGAGCGGACCGTCATGGACCTCCGCGTCAACCTGAGTTCGTGCGTACCGGCCACGCCGCACGAGACCTCCGGCGCTCGCCTCGAGATCGCCGACCTCGAGAAATTCCGTAGCCACCCGCAGGTCATCGGCCTCGCCGAGATGATGAACTTCCCCGGCGTCCTCGCCGGCGATCCCGGGATCATCGCCAAGCTTACCGCCTTCCAGGGCGGGCATATCGACGGACACGCGCCGCTGCTCAGCGACCTGGCGCTGAACGGCTACCTCGCCGCTGGCATTCGCACCGACCACGAGGCAACGACAGCGGTCGAGGCACGTGAAAAGCTCAAGAAGGGCATGGCCATCCTCATCCGCGAGGGCTCGGTATCCAAGGACCTCGATGCGCTGGCCGAAATCCTCGATGCCAACACCTCGGCCTATGTCGCGCTCTGCACCGACGACCGTAATCCGCTGGATATCCTCGAAGAGGGTCACCTTGATAGCTCGATCCGCCGGCTGATCGCGCGCGGGCGACCGCTGCATCACGTCTATCGCGCCGCCTCGCACTCGGCGGCCCGTATCTTCGGGCTGAAGGATCGCGGCCTCGTCGCCCCCGGCTACCGCGCCGACATGGTGCTGCTCGACAATCTCGAGACCTGCGCGGTCGCCGAGGTGATCTCGAACGGCCGGCTCATCCGGCCCGAACTGTTCGAGGCACGGAAGCCGGTGCCGCCGGTCGGACTCGCCTCGATGAAAGCGGAGCGCGTCGGGGCCTCGACCTTCATCGTGCCACCCAACCCGCGCCAGAACGAGACGCCGGTGATCGCCGTGCGGCCAGGGTTGATCATCACCTATCGCGAGAGCGCCGTGCTCGAAGTCTCGGAACTCGGCACGCTGCCCGATATCGAGAACGACGTCATCAAGATCGCGGTGATCGAGCGCCACGGTATCAACGGTAACGTGGCGCGCAGCTTCACGAAGGGTTTCGGCCTGAAGCAGGGCGCCATCGCCTCGTCGGTCGGCCACGACAGCCACAACATCACCGTGGTCGGGGTCAACGACGTCGACATGGCCGTGGCCGTGAACCGGCTGATCGAACTCGGTGGCGGCTTCGCGGTCGCCGATGGTGGCAAGGTGACGGCCGAGCTGGCGCTGCCAATCGCCGGGCTGATGAGCCTCCTGAGCTTCGAGGCGGTGGCCGAGAAACTGCATCACCTGCGCGAGGCGGCCTATGCCTTGGGCTGCACCCTGCCCGAGCCGTTCCTGCAGGTCGCCTTCCTCGCCCTGCCGGTGATACCGCACCTCAAGATGACCGATCGCGGCTTGTTCGACGTCGACAGGTTCGATTTCGTCAGATGAGCCTCGCGAGCCGGTTCCTTGCCGACGCGTATAAGCTGCCAAAGCGCAAGTGCGGCATCATCCGCACCCGTAATATCCGCGTGCCGATGCGCGACGGCATCACCCTCGCCACCGAGCATTTCGCGCCAAAACTGCCCGGTCCGCACCCCACTATCCTGATGCGCGAGCCCTACGGCCTGTCCGGCTTCGCCACGGTGGGCGAGCTCTATGCCGAGCGCGGCTACAATGTAGTGCTGCAGGCCTGTCGCGGTACCGACAAGTCGGAGGGCGAGTTCGACCCGTTCGGACACGAGCGCGAGGACGGGCTGGCAACGATCGACTGGATCAAGGCGCAGCCCTGGTACGACGGCAGGCTCGGCACATCCGGCCCAAGCTATCTCGGTTATGCGCAGTGGGCGATCTGCGATGCCCTGCCCAAGCAGTCGGCCATGGCGATCAAGGTCACCAGCGCCGAGTTCAGATCCATTGTCTTCCCGGGCGGTGGGCTGGCGGTGGGTCTGTGGCTGAGTTGGATCCAGACGGTCGAGGGCCTGAAGGGCAATCAGTTGAGCACCGCCCACCGCATGTTCACCGGCGGTATCGAGCGGACGACGCTCCGCGCCACGATGAAGCTGCCCCTGCGCGATGCCGACAAACGTGTCACCGGGCGCGTGGTGCCGTTCTGGCGGCGCTGGATGGATGAGGCGATCGGCAACGACGCGTTCTGGCAGCCGCTCGATCACACCCACCGCATCGGCGCCCGTACGCCCCCGGTCAGCTTCACCTCCGGCTGGTATGATTTCATGCTCGACCAGTTGCTGCGCGACTACGCTACGCTGGTCGATGCCGGGCAGACGCCGCAGCTGACAATCGGTCCGTGGACCCATGTCAGCCCCGACCTGCAGATGGAAAGCGTCCGGCAGACGCTCGACTGGATGGACGCCAAGCTGCTCGGCGACCCGTCGCGCCTATCGGCGAAACCCGTCCAGCTCTGGATATCGGGCGAGAACCAGTGGCGCGAGTTCGATGCCTATCCGCCCGCCGAGGCCGAGCGCCAGATCTGGCACCTCCATCCGGATCAGGTGCTGTCGCAGCGGCCAGTCCGCGCCGCGCCGCCGGATACCTACACCTATGATCCTCGGAACCCGACTCCCGCCGTCGGTGGCGCGATGTTCGCCTTTGCCGGGGCCGGGCCGGTGGACCAGGCGCCGCTGGAGAAGCGCGACGATGTGCTGGTCTATACCTCGGAGCCGCTGTTCAACCCGGTGACCATTCTCGGACAGGTTCGCATTGCCCTTTATGCCCGCTCGACGCTGCCGAACACGGACTTCTTCGTGCGCCTGTCGGATGTCGACGAGAAGGGCGTCTCAACCAATGTCTGCGACGGCTTCCTGCGCAAGACGTCCGGGGACCCAGCCGTTGCCGACGACATCTGGAAGTTGAGCTTCCGCATGCACGCCACGGCGCACAGGTTCCAGCGCAACCACCGGCTCCGCGTTGTGATCGCCAGCGGTGCCCACCCACGCTATGCGCGCAACACGGGCACCGACGAGGCGCTGGGCGAAGCGACGCACCTGATGACGGCCGATATCGAAATCTTCCACGATCCGGCGCGGCCGAGCGCCATTCACCTGCCCGTCGTCGAACTCGACCGGGTTGCCGGTCAGTAGAACCCGGCCTTTCGGCATTCGCGCAGGGTGAGCGTGTCGAGATTGACCTTGGAATGCACCGCATCCACCTCGTTTGCGCCGGTGGCCCAATAGCTGGCGGGGTCGCTGACGCTCTCGCCCGGCAGCGGCTCCGGCGGAGCCTCCGACGCAAGCGAGCGCATCTCCCTGATCTTTAGCACATCGCACTGCCGCTGCACGCGAGCGGCGTCGGTGGGGTTTAACTCCACTCCGCGAATGCTGCTCTGCGCCATCGCTGGCGTCGTCAGGCCCAACATTACGAGCGCTAGGGCGCGTAGCTTCATTTGGCTCATTCCCGGCTGACTAAACGCTACATAACGAAACGCGCGCCGTTTGGCTGCGCCCGCGTCAGCGAACTGCCTTCACTTGTTCGCGCGCGGCATGGAGGATCGGCTCGGTATAGCCTGACGGCTGCGTGGCGCCCTCGAGCGCCAGGTCCAGTGCCGCCTGATAGGCGATCGAGCTATCGAAGTGCCCGGCCATCGGCTGGTACAGCGGATCGTCGGCATTCTGCCCATCCACCACCACTGCCATCTTCTCGAACGAGGCGCGCACCTCGACTTCGTTGACCAGCCCGTGCTTCAGCCAGTTCGCCACGGCCTGCGAAGAGATGCGGCAAGTGGCGCGGTCCTCCATCAGCCCGACATTGTTGATGTCCGGCACCTTGGAACAGCCAACGCCCTGGTCGACCCAGCGCACCACGTAGCCAAGGATGCCCTGCGCATTGTTGTCGAGCTCGCGCAGCACCGCCGCACGGTCGAGAGTGCTCGCATCGAGCACCGGCATCGAGAACAACTCGCCCAGCCCCGGCGTCGCCTGGTTGTGCCGGCGCTTCTGTGCCTCGAACACGTTGATCTGGTGATAGTGCAACGCATGGAGCGTCGCCGCGGTCGGCGACGGAACCCATGCCGTGTTGGCGCCGGCATTGGGATGCGCGGCCTTGCTCGCGAGCATCGCCGCCATGTCGTCCGGTCGCGCCCACATGCCCTTGCCGATCTGCGCCTTGCCCGAGAAGCCGGCAGCGAGGCCGATCAGCACGTTCCGGTCCTCATAGGACTGGATCCACTTCTCGGCCTTCACGTCATCCTTGCGGAGGACAGGGCCGGCCAGCATCGAGGTGTGGATTTCGTCACCGGTGCGATCGAGGAAGCCGGTGTTGATGAAGAACACCCGGCGCCGCGCCGCATGGATCGCCGCCTTGAGGTTCGCCGAGGTGCGGCGTTCCTCGTCCATGATGCCGATCTTGATCGTCTCGGGCTTCAGGCCGAGCACCTTCTCGACGGCGCCGAAGATATCGCAGGCGAACTGCACCTCGTCGGGCCCGTGCATCTTGGGCTTCACCACGTAGATGGCGCCGGTGGTCGAGTTCACCTTGTCGCTCATGGCGCAGAGGGCCGTGACCGCCGCGTCCATCAGCCCCTCGCCGATCGGCTGCCCGGACGAATCGAGGATGGCCTTGGTGGTCATGAGGTGGCCGACATTGCGGACGAGCAGCAGTGCCCGCCCCTTGAGGGTCAGCGGCCGACCGTTGGCGTCCTTGTACTGCCGGTCGGCGTTCAGCTTGCGGGTGACCGGCTTGCCGCCCTTCTCGAACGTGTCCTCGAGCGTACCGTTCATCAGACCGAGCCAGTTGCGATAGACCCCGACCTTGTCCTCGGCGTCTACGGCCGCGACGGAATCCTCGCAATCCTGAATGGTCGTGAGGGCGGACTCGACGATCACGTCCGAGAGCCCGGCTTTGTGGGTCGCGCCGATCGGGCTCGCCGGATCGATGATCAGGATAACATGCAGGCCATTGTGGCGGAGCACGAGTTCGCCGCGCTCCTGCGTGCCGCCATACCCGGCGAAAGCCGACGGGTCCTTGAGCCCCACGCGTCCCGCGGCCGTATTGGCCACAAAGACGCGCCGGTCACCTTCCTTGATCACATGGTAGCCGGTGACATCGACATGGCTGCCCGATGCAAGCGGCAGCGAGTCATCGAGGAATTGCGCGGCACGTGCAACGACCGCCGCGGCCCGGGCTGGGTTGAGCCCCTTGCCCGGCGCCAGCTCGCCGTCGCGCGCGATCGCATCGGTACCGTAGAGCGCATCGTAGAGGCTGCCCCAGCGCGCGTTCGCAGCGTTCAGAGCATAGCGGGCATTGGAGACCGGGACCACGAGCTGTGGGCCGCAGATCGAGCTGATCTCGGGATCGAGCCCCTCGGTTTCGATGGTAAAGTCGGCGGGTTCCGGCACGAGGTAACCGATCTCGCGCAGGAAGGCCTGGTACTTGGCCGGATTGGCAGCAACGGGGCCGTTGGCCTTGTGCCAGTCATCAATTTGAGTCTGGATGCGGTCTCGGATGGCGAGGAATTCGCGGTTCTTCGGCGCGAAGTCGCGGACAAGACCGGCAAGGCCCTGCCAAAACTGGTCGGGTGCAACCCCGGTCCCGGGAATGGCTTCCTTCTCCGCGAAATCGACCAGCAGGGAGTCGACCTTGAGGCCGGCCTTTTCCACGTAACCCATTAGCAGTTCCTTCAGGCAGCGAGCGCCGACTTCATCGGTTCGCCCATCACATAGGTCTCGACGATCGCGCGATCGTCGCCGCAGGTCTGTAGCAGGAAGAGCTCCTGCTCCAGCGAGTCGACGGTCTCCATACGCAGTTTCATCTGCGGCGTCGCCCCGGAGTTTAGGATGACGATGTCGGCTTCCTTGCCCGCCTCGAGCGTGCCGATCCGGTCATCGAGGCTCATCGCCCGGGCGTTGCCGAGGGTCAGGTGATAGAACGAGCGGAACGGCGTCAGGCGCTGGCCGCGCAGCTGCATCACCTTGTAGCCCTCGTCCATGGTGCGCAGCATCGAATACGAGCTGCCGCCGCCAACATCCGTGGCGGTAGCGATGCGCACGCCGTGCTTGTGCTGCCTCTCGTAGTCGAACAGGCCCGAGCCGATGAAGAGGTTCGAGGTCGGGCAGAACACCGCGACCGAGCGGGTGTCTGCTAGCACCTCGGTCTCGCGATGGCTCAGATGGATCGCATGCCCAAGCAGCGTCCTGGGCCCGAGCAGGTGGTACTTCTCGTAAATGCCGACATAGTCGCCATAGTTCGGAAAGAGCTCGTTGGCGAAGGCGATCTCGGCGAGGTTCTCGCTGACATGGGTCTGGATGTGGAGATCAGGGAACTCCCGCGCCAGCGCCTCCGCCATCGCCATTTGCTCGTGCGTCGAGGTGATGGCGAAGCGTGGGGTGATGGCGTAGTGCGCCCTGCCCTTGCCGTGCCACTTTGCGATACCGGCCTTGGTGTCGTCGTAGCCCGATTGCGGCGTGTCGCAGAGGCCCGGCGGGGCGTTGCGATCCATCATCACCTTGCCGCCGACCATCAGCATCTTGCGCTTCTCGGCCTCCGAGAAAAACGCATCGACCGATTGCGGATGCACCGAGCAATAGGCAGCGGCGGTCGTGGTGCCGTGCCGGATCAGCTCGTCGAAGAAGCGCGAGGCGATGCGTGTGGCATGCGCCTTATCACCGAAACGCTGCTCTTCGACGAAGGTGTAGGTGTTGAGCCACTCGAGCAGCGCACCGGCATAGGCGCCGATCACCTGCATCTGTGGGAAGTGGATGTGCGGGTCGATGAACCCGGCCATGATCAGATGCGGCCGGTGGTCGATGATCTCGCCCGCCTCCTGGTGCGACACGGCGCGCTCGTTCCACTCGCCGACCATGACGATCTTGCCGTCGCGGATGACAACCGCGCCGTCGTCGATATAGCGGTAGCTGGCGTGATCCTCGCGGCCCTGCGGCTCCTCGAGGAAGGTCAGCACCCGCCCGCGCAGAATTTTCATGCTCACGTGCCGCTCTCGCGGAACCAGGCGACGATCATGGCGCGCTCTTCGTCGGTCATGTCGGTGACATTACCCGGCGGCATCGCGTGCGAGTAGCCCGCCTGGATCGCCACCTGCTCGGCGTGATTGGCGATGGAAATGGGGTTGTCGAGGATGACATTCTTGGGTGCTTCGGAGACCCCCTCCCACACCGGTTCGGCCGTATGGCACATCGAGCAGCGTCCGATCACCGCGTTGCTCGCTGCCTCGAAATGCGGGCTCTGCATAAGGAGGGTCGCCTGTGGCGAGGGGATGCTCTCCGCCCCGGTCGGCAGCTTCGGGCCGGTCGACAGCCACGCGATCAGGATGAAGATCACCACGGTCAGCGCCCAGGTCCAGTGCGGATTGCCCTTCCGGGCGTGGCGGGTGTTGAAATAATGCCGGATCAGCACGCCGCAGAGGAAGATCAGCGAGGCGATCACCCAGTTCCACTGCGTGGCGAAAGCCAGCGGGTAGTGGCTTGAAAGCATGAAGAAAATGACGGGCAGCGTCAGGTAGTTGTTGTGCAATGAGCGCTGCTTGGCGATCTTGCCATACTTCGCGTCCGGCACGCGGCCGGCCTTCAGATCGGCGACGACGATCTTCTGGTTGGGGATGATAATGCCGGCAACGTTCGCCGCCATGATCGTCGCGGTGAACGCCCCCATATGCAGCATCGCGGCCCGGCCGGTGAACACCTGCGTATAGGCCCAGCTCATCGCCACGAGCACGCCGAACAGCACCACCATCAGCCCCGTAGTGGAGTTGCCGATCGGCGATTTGCACAGCGCATCGTAGACCAGCCAGCCGAACACGATCGACCCCAGCGAAATGAGGATCGCGCCCCAGCTCGGGATATCCAGCACATGCCGATCGACGAGGAACAGGTCGGCGCCGAAATAGTAGACGACGACCAGCAGCATGAAGCCCGAAAGCCAGGTGAAATAGGCTTCCCACTTGAACCAGGTCAGGTGCTCGGGGAGGAAATCCGGCGCCACGAGGTATTTCTGGATGTGGTAGAAGCCGCCGCCATGCACCTGCCACTCCTCGCCATGCGCCAGCGGGGGCAGGCTCGGGGTCTTCCTGAGGCCGAGGTCGAGCGCGATGAAATAGAAGCTCGAACCGATCCAGGCGATGGCCGTGATCACGTGCGTCCAGCGCACCGCGAAGCTGAGCCACTCCCAGAAAATTGCGAAATCGGTCATTCAGCTGCCCCAGCTACCCAAATCCACCGGCGTCATTCCTGCGAACGCGGGAACCCAGTGCGGAGCCAGCCATGCACCCAAGCGCTTGCGGGACAATCCCACTAGGTTCCCGCGTTCACGGGAATGACGCTGGTGGTTGGCTAAGCCCCCAAAGAACAAATGAAGAGGCGGACTCGCGCCCGCCCCTCCGCGTTCAATACCGTGCTTACGAGGCGCTTTCGACGCCCTTGGCGAACCAGTCCATCACCGCGAGTTCGCTGAGCGGCGGAACGACGCCGTCGGCAATGCGGAGCGTCCCCTCGGTGTCGTAGATCGGGCCCTTGAAGATATCGAAACTGCCGTCCATGTAGCCGGCCTTCACCCCGTCGGCGAGGGCGACGACGTCGGCGGGCAGGCTCGCATTGTAGGGCGAGATCACCACCGTGCCGTCGACGAAGCCGCCCCAGTAGTCTTCCGATGCCCAGGTGCCGTCGAGGATCGCCTGCGTCCGCTTGACGTAGTACGGACCCCAGATGTCTTCGATGGCGGTCAGGTGAGCCGTCGGGCCGAAGCTCGACATGTCTGCGCCCTGGCCGAAGCCGAAGAGGCCGCGCTGCTCGAGAATCTGCAGTGCCGCGGGGCTATCGGTGTGGGTGGTGACGATATCGGCGCCGAGATTGAGCAGCGTCTCGGTAGCAGCCGCTTCCTTCGGCGGATCGAACCAGGAGTCGATGAAGACGAGCTTCAGCGTCGCGGCCGGGTTCTGCTTCTGCGCTGCGAGGATGAACGAGTTCACGCCGAGCACCACTTCGGGCACCTTGTACGAGCCGAGGTAACCGAGGACACCCGACTTGCTCAACTTGCCCGCGATGGTGCCGAGCACGGCGCGGCCTTCATGGAAGCGCGAGTTGTAGGTGGCGACATTGTCGGCGCGCTTGAAGCCGGTGCAGTGCTCGAACTTGACGTCCGGGAACTCCTTGGCGACTTCGAGGGTCTGGTCCATGTAGCCGTAGGACGTGGTGAAGATGAGCTTGCAGCCCTGCTGGGCCAGGTCGCGCATCACCGGGATGGCCGAGGCGTCTTCGGCGACGTTCTCGACGTAGACCGTCTCGACCTTGTCGCCGAGCGCGGCGTCGACGGCCTCGCGGCCCTTGTTGTGGGCCCAGGTCCAGCCGTAGTCGCCGATCGGGCCGAGGAAAACGAAACCGACCTTGATCTTTTCCTGGGCGAAAGCCCTGGAGCCGATGAGCGGCAGCGCGGCGGCTGCGGCGCCTGTCTTGATCAGTGTGCGGCGGTTGAGAATCGACATGAACGTCTCCTGTTACGTTGTTGGCGTTTCTAGGTTGCGGGAAGGAAGGGCTTGCCGAGGCAAGCAGGCGCGTTGAGGCCCACCCGATCCCGCATCGAGATCAGTGTGAGGACCACAACGGTCATGATGTAGGGCATGGCGGCCCAGAACTGCGACGGAATGGCCTGGGCGCCCGGGATGAACGACAGTCCACCGGCCTTGGCGTTGAGCTCGAGCCACATCAGGACGCCGAAGAAGTAGGCGCCCACAAGCAGGCGAGGTGCTTTCCAGCTGGCGAACACCACGAGCGCCAGCGCAATCCAGCCGCGCCCGGCCGTCATGCGCTCGGCCCACATCGGGGTAATGACTAGCGAGAAATAGGCGCCGCCGATGCCAGCCATGGCGCCGCCAAAGGCAATGGCGGCGTAGCGCACGCCTATCACCGAATAGCCGATCGAATGCGCCGACAGGTCGTTCTCTCCAACGGCTCGGAGGATGAGGCCCGCGCGCGTCGACTTGAGGAACCATGCGACGAGCACCACCATGAGCAGGGCCAGGTAGACGATCGGCGAGTAGCCGAAGAACACCTTAAGCACCGGATCGCGAGCGAGGTCCGGCGGGAAAATCGAGCCGAAGGGCGGCACGATCCGCCCGACGAAGCTGAGGCCGATGAGCGAGCTGAGGCCCGTGCCGAAAATGGTCAGCGCCAAGCCGGTCGCAACCTGGTTGGAGCGCAGGGTGAGAACGAAGAAGCCGAATAACAGGCCGGACAGGGCGCCGCACACCGCTGCCGCCACGACACCGATCCACGGCGCCAGCGGCCCGAAGCCGTTCATCGAGGCGAACACGGTCCCGGCAAAGCCGGCAATGGCGCCCACCAGCATCATGCCCTCGACGCCGAGGTTGAGGACGCCCGATTTCTCGACCACCAGCTCGCCGAGCCCGGCTAGGAGGATCGGCGTGGAGATGCCCACGATGGTGATAATGGCGAGAATGACGAAATCCCAGTTCATCGTCACTCTCCCGGAGCCGGCACGGGTACGGCCTTGGCCGGCCGCACGATGCGGATGCGGTTGCGCACCAGCACGTCGCTGGCGAGGATGAAGAACAGCATCAGCGCCTGGAAGATGCCGGCCGTGGCGTTCGGAATCTTGACAGTTGTCTGCGCCACCTGCCCGCCGACATAGGTGATGGCGAGCACGATGCCGGCGATCAGCACACCGATCGGATGCAGCCGACCAAGGAAGGCGACGATGATCGCGGTGAAACCGTAGCCGGAGGGAAAGCCCAGGTTGATGGCCTTGAGGGCGCCGGCGAACTCGAGCGCCCCCGCGAGGCCGGCCATGCAGCCACCGATCAGCATGGACAACCACACCGTCTGGTTGTTGTCGAAACCACCGTGCCGCGCCGCATTCGGCGCCGAGCCGACCACGCGGACCTGGTAGCCGAACACCGAGCGGGACATGACCAGCCAGAAGACGAACGGCAGCACCAGCGCGATGGCGATGCCCAGGTGCACGGTCGTGCCGGGAATGAGGATGGGCAGCGTCTGGTCGGGCTGTAGCGGCGCTGTGGCCGGGAAATTGCGCCCGTTCGGGTCCTTCCACGGACTGCCCACGAGATAGCCCAACACCTGCACCGCGACATAGGTCAGCATCAGGCTCGAGAGGATTTCGTTGACGCCGAACCGCGTCTTGAGGCCGGCGGGAATAGCCGACCATGTTGTGCCGCCGACCATGCCGGCGAGCAGCATGGTGACGATGACCAACGGCCCGCCTGCCGTGCCGGCGGCGATGCCGATGCCGGCCGCACAGAGGGCGCCGATGATGTACTGGCCCTCGGCGCCGATATTCCAGACATTCGCCCGGTTGCCGATGGAGAGGCCGAGCGCAATGATGATCAGCGGCGCGGCCTTGGTCGCCACGTCCTGCCACTTGTAGCTGAGCAGGATCGGCGAGATGAAAATATCGACGACGGCGCGGAAGCCGTCGATGCCAAGCAGGTCGAACACCACGACGCCGATCGCCATGGTGAGCAGCACCGAGGCGATGGGGGTAATGACCAGCATGAGCCTGCTCGGCTCCGCGCGCTTTTCGAGCTTAAAGCGCATGCACGGGCTCCCCTGCCGCTTCAGTTGCAACGGGCGCCGCGTGTTCACCGTGAATGCCGCCCATCAGGAGGCCGATCTCGTGAATGTCCGCGCCTTCCACCTGCATCGGCCTAGACAGCCTGCCGCCGTTGATCACCGCCAGCGTGTCGCAGAGCGAAAGCAGCTCATCGAGGTCCTGGCTGATCACCACCACAGCCGAACCCGCTACCGCTAGATCGACGATGGCCTGGTGGATGGCAGCAGCCGCGCCCGCGTCGACACCCCAGGTCGGCTGGCTGACCACCAGCACGCTCGGCTTCTGCAGGATTTCGCGGCCCATGATGTACTTCTGCAGGTTCCCGCCCGACAGCGATCCGGCCATCGAGCCGGGTCCCTGTGCCTTGACCGCAAAGGCGGTGATCACCTCGCCGGCATAGGTCCTCGCCGTCGAGGACTTGATCATTCCCGCCGAGACCATGCCGAGCCGGTCGCGGGCGGTGAGGATGGTGTTGTCCGAGAGCGTGAACTCGGGCACGGCCGCATGGCCGTTCCGCTCTTCCGGCACGCTGGCGAGCCCCTTGAGCCGCCGCTGCTTGGCCGGCAGCCCGCCGACCGCCGTACCGTCGATGCTGATCGCCTCGCGATCGCCCGTAAGCTCCTCGCCCGAGAGCGCCAGCAGCAGCGCGTTCTGGCCGTTACCGGCCACGCCGGCGATACCGAAGATCTCGCCCGCCCGCACTGTGAAGGTCACGTCGCGCAAGGGTATGCCGAACGGCCCGGCCCCGGGCAGTGACAGCCGATTGACCACCAGCCGCTCCTTGCCGAGCGTCCGGCCGGCCGGCTTCTTCACGTCCTTCAGCCCCGCACCGATCATCTTCTCAGCCATCGAGCGCGAGGTCTCGACCTTGGGGTCGCAGGTGTCGACGAGCTTGCCGCCGCGCAGGATCGTCGCCGTATCGCACAGCGCTTTGATCTCGTGCAGCTTGTGCGAGATGTAGAGGATCGAGCAGCCCTCGGCGGCGAGCTTCCGCAGCACCACGAACAACTGCTCGACCTCCTGCGGGGTGAGCACCGAGGTCGGCTCATCCATGATCAGCAACGTCGGGTTGAGCAGCAGCGCCCGCACGATCTCGATGCGCTGGCGCTCGCCGACCGACAGCGTCGAGACGGTGCGGTGCGGCTCGAGGTGCAGGCCATACTGGTCCATCACCTGCCGGATCTTGGCTTCGAGATCGCGCGCCGGGATCTTGGCGTCCATGCCCAGCGCGATATTCTCGAGCACGGTCATCGCCTCGAACAGGCTGAAGTGCTGGAACACCATGCCGATGCCGAGTTTTCGCGCGAATTTGGGGTTCGGCACCGCCACCGGCTGCCCGTTCCAGCGGATTTCCCCGGCGTCCGGCTGCATGATCCCGTAGATCATCTTGACGAGGGTGGACTTGCCAGCCCCGTTCTCGCCGAGCAGGGCGTGGATTTCTCCCGGCAGCACGGCAAAGCCGACATTGTCGTTGGCGAGCACGCCGGGAAAGCGCTTGGTGATGCCGGTGAGTTCGAGGCGTGGCGTGAGGCTAGTGTCCAACAACGGCTCCCGACTGCGTCGTGACCGGCCGCGCGATAGAAGCTTCCCGAGAGCCAATGTGGACCAAAATCTCGGCCGCCGCCAGCGCCGCGATCACCTCCGGCCGCTTGTCCCCCAGCCCATCTGGGAAGGCCTTGCCGCCGATCGGCAGCACCAGTTTTTCCAGCCGATCGGCGGGGTAGCCCTCCGACAGATACCAGCTGCGAAACCGCGCGCGCTTCGTTTTCGAGCCGACCATGCCGACATACGGCGCATCGAGCCGCTGCAGGGCTTCGGCGCCGATGAGGAAGTCGAGCGCGTGGTCATGCGTGAGGATGACGTAGGCGCTGCCCTCGGGCGCCGAACGCACCACCGCCTCGGGCATCGGCACGGCATGCGCCTCGACATTGTCGGGCAAGTCGACAAGCTCGTCCGGCCGCGTATCGACGACGTGCACATGCGCAGGCAGCGGGGAGAGCGCACGCGCCAATGCGTGTCCAACATGGCCCGAGCCGAACAGGAACACGTGAGGCAGCGAGGCCTCCTCGGCGGTCAGCCTCGACGTCAGCGTTTCGAGCAGCTCCGGCGTCGCGCGCCGCAGCGCTACGTCCACCCTGCCGCCACAGCACTGGCCGATTTCCGGGCCGAGCGGGATATCGAGATCGTCCTGATGCTCACCGTTCCGCAGCACTTGCCGCGCCCGGTCAATAACCATGTACTCGAGCGCCCCGCCCCCGATGGTGCCGATGATGTTGTGCGCGGTGATCAGCATGAACGTGCCCGCCGCACGGGGCGAGGAACCACGGACGGCAGTGAGCTCAGCAACGATGGCGTCCGGCTGGACGGCGAGAAAAGCTTCGATCTCCCGGATGGAGATGCTCACGCTTTGGCGCCTTTCCGCATGCGCTCGACCGCCAGCAGCACCCGCTCGGGCGTCGCCGGCATGTCGAGCTGGGGCGCAATCTTGTACTCGGCCACCGAGGCCACGGCCATCGAAAGTGCTTCGACCACCGAATATCCCAGCACCAGCGGTGGCTCGCCGACGGCCTTGCTCCGCCCGATCGCCGGCTCCTTGTTGGTGCTCCACTCGGCGAGCTTCACGTTGAAGATGCGCGGCACGTCGGACGCCAGCGGGATCTTGTAGGTGGAGGGCGCGTGGGTGCGTAGCTGCCCCTTCTGGTCCCACCACAGCTCCTCGGTGGTGAGCCAGCCGACGCCCTGGATGAAGCCGCCCTCGACCTGGCCGATATCGATCGCCGGATTGAGCGAGCGGCCGACATCTTCGAGCACGTCGGACCGGTCGATCTGGTACTCGCCGGTGAGCGTGTCGATCGTCACCTCCGACGCCGCAGCACCATAGGCGAAATAGTAAAACGGATGTCCGCGACCGGTGGTGCGGTCCCAGTGAATCTTGGGCGTCTTGTAGAAGCCGGCCGCCGACAGCGAGACGCGGTTCATCCAGCACGAGGTCGCCAGTTCATCGAACGGCACGAACTGCTGCCCGGCGCGAATCCCGCCGAACTCCCACTGCACCTCCTGGGGCTCGACCTCGTAGATGAAGGCGGCATGCGCCGTCATCCGCGCCTTGATCTGGTTGGCCGCATCGAGCGCCGCCATCCCGTTGAGATCGGTGCCCGACGAGGCGGCGGTGGCGGACGTGTTCGGCACCTTGCCCGTATTGCTGGCGGTGATCTGCACCCGCTCGACCGGCACGCCGAAAGCGTCGGCTACGACCTGCATCACCTTGATGTGCAGCCCCTGCCCCATCTCGGTGCCGCCGTGGCTCAGATGGATCGAGCCATCGCGATAGACATGGACCAGCGCGCCGGCCTGGTTGTGCCAGGTCGCCGTGAAGGAAATGCCGAACTTCACCGGCACCATGGCGATGCCCTTCTTCAGCACCTTGCTGGTCCGGTTGTACTCGAGGGTCGCCTTGCGCCGCGCCTGGTAGTCCGAGCTTTCCTCGAGGTCCTCGATCACGCGGTGGATGACGTTGTCCTCCACCTCCTGGTGGTAGGGCGTAATGTTGTTGCTGTTGGTGCCGTAGAAATTCGCTTTGCGGATCTCGAGCGGATCCTTGCCCAGCGCATAGGCGATGTCCTCGATCCAGCGCTCCGCCCCGATGATCCCCTGCGGACCGCCGAAACCGCGGAAGGCGGTGTTGGATACGGTATTGGTGAACAGCGGCAGGGAGTTCAAGCGGACGGCCGGATACCAATAGGCATTGTCGGCGTGGAACAGAGCGCGGTCGGTAACCGGGCCGGAGAGATCGGCCGAATAGCCGGAGCGCGCGGCGAACGTGGCGGTCACCGCCTGGATTTTGCCGTCGTCGTTGAAGCCGACATCGTAGTCGACGACAAAATCGTGGCGCTTGCCGGTGATCTGGAAATCGTCGTCGCGGTCCGGCCGGATCTTCACAGCCCGGTTGAACTTCTTGGCGGCGATCGCTGCGACGACTGCGAAAAGGTTGCCCTGCGTTTCCTTGCCGCCGAACCCGCCACCCATGCGGCGCATGTTCACCGTGACCGCGGCATGCGGAATGCCCATCACCTGGGCGACCATCACCTGGATTTCGGTCGGGTGCTGGGTCGAGCAGTGGATGGTGATTTCGTCATCCTCGCCCGGCACGGCCAATGCGGCCTGGCTTTCGAGGTAGAAGTGCTCCTGCCCGCCAATGCGGACGCGGCCCTTAACCCGCCTCTGGGAGGCCGCCAGCCCGGCATCGGCGTCGCCGCGCTCGAGCTTCAGCGGCTCGGTCACCACCTTGCCGCCGGCTGCAACGGCGCCGTCGACATCGGTGAAGAACGGCAGATCGCGATACTCGATCCCGGCCAGCTTCGCGGCCCGCCGTGCTGCCTCACGCGTCTTGCCAATCACCGCGAACAGCGGCTGGCCCCAGGTGACGACGCGGGTCGTCGCGAACACCGGCTCGTCATGCTTGTGGACGGAACTGATGTCGTTCTCGGCCGGCACATCTTCGGCGGTTAGGACGCCAATTACGCCCGGCGCCTTGCGCACTGCTTCCAGGTCCATCGAGGCGATGTCGGCATGCGGCTTGGTCGAGAGACCGAGATAGGCGTGCAGCGTACCCTCGGGCTCGACGAGGTCGTCAATATAGTCAGCACGGCCAGCCACCTGCTTGATGGCTGAGTCATGCGGTGTGGAAACGTGCAGCGGGGAAGCGGTGATCGGGGATTGCTTGTTCATCATGCCACCTCCCGCGTCAGCCGCTCGGCATTCCCGGCGGTTTCTAGGAAGAAGCGACGGAGCAGGTTCTGCGCCGCCAGCATGCGGTACTCGGCCGAAGCGCGCATGTCGGTGAGCGGCTGATAATCCTCGGCATAGGCCGCAAGTGCCGCCTCCACGGTCGCAGACGTCCACGGCTTGCCGACCAGCGCCGCCTCGACGGCCTTGGCCCGCTTCGGCGTCGCCGCCATGCCACCATAGGCGACGATGACAGAAGCGACCTTGCCGACCTCGACCTTCACCCGGAACGAGGCGCAGACCGAGGAGATATCCTCGTCCTTGCGCTTCGAAATCTTGTAGGCCGCGAACTGCTCGCCGTCGGGCAATGTGGGGATGATCACGCTCTCGACGAACTCGCCCGGCTGTCGATCCTGCTTGCCATAGGCGATGAAGAAATCCTCGAGCTTCACTTCGCGGCGGGCGTCGCCCTTGCGGAGGACGATCGAGGCGCCCAGCGCCATCAGCGGCGGCGGCGTGTCGCCGATCGGCGAACCGTTAGCGATATTGGCGCCGATCGTGCCGGCATTGCGCACCTGCTGGCCACCGATTCGGCTCCAGAACTCCGCCAGTTGCGGGAAGCTCGACGTGATGGCCGCCTGCGCCTCGGTATAGGTCACAGCCGCGCCGATCCGAAGTGCGCCATCGATCTCGGCGATGCCGTGAAGGTCCGGCACATCGGCGATGTAGATCATCGGCCCGATGTCGCGCATGAACTTGGTGACCCAGAGGCCGACATCGGTGGCGCCAGCAACCAGCGTCCCGGTCGGGTTGGCCTCATAGACTTCGGCAAGGTCGTCGGCGGAAGCCGGGATGATAACCCGGTCCTTGCCCTGCCCGAGTTCGACTCGCTTGCCGTCCTTGAGCGCCTGGAGCCGCGCCTTGATCGTCTGGCGCTCTACCACCAGCGGATCGGCGACCACCGTGCCATAAGCCGAGATCGAGCGGCCGGCCTTGATTATCGGCGAGTATCCGGTGCAGCGGCAGAGATTGCCCTGCAGCGCCACTTCGATGTCGTTCACCGATGGGTCGGCGTTCTCCATCCATATGCCGTAGAGCGACATCACGATGCCTGGCGTGCAGAAGCCGCACTGGCTGCCGTGGTGATCGACCATCGCCTGCTGCACCGGGTGCAACGGGCCATTGGCGGCGCTGAGATGCTCCACGGTCACCACATGCTTGGCATCGAGGCTGCCGACGAAAGTGATGCAGCCATTGATGGCTTCATACTTGAGTTCGCCCCCGCGCAGGCGCCCGACGAGGACGCTGCACGCGCCGCAATCGCCCTCGGCGCAGCCTTCCTTGGAGCCGGTCATGCGCCGGTCGAGGCGCAGATAGTCAAGCAGCGTACGGGTAGCCGAAATCTCGTCCAGCACGACGTCCTGGTCGTTGAGGATGAAGCGTAGCTGGCTCCGGATTTCGGTCATCAGCTTCCCCGGTAGGTCGAGTATCCGTACGGCGAGACGAGTAGCGGCACATGATAATGCGCCGCCTCGCTCATGACGAACCGGACCGGCACCGTGTCGAGAAACGGGGTCTCCAGCTCCACACCGATCCGCTCGAAATACTGCCCCACATGGAAGATCAGCTCGTAGCTGCCCAGGTGGAATCGGTCGCCTTCGAGCAACGGCTGGTCGACCCGCCCGTCGGCATTGGTGTGTCCGCTCCATATATGGTGCGTGTGGTCGCCATGTACCATGGCCAGGTCGAGCCGCATTCCGGCTGCCGGCCTGCCATGTGTCGTGTCGAGTACGTGCGTCGTCAGGCGTGCGGGACCCGCCATTTTCTATCCTTTGCCCGGTTCGCGGGCACCCTCACGGCCGCCGCTTGCCGTTGAGGCACTACGTTCTGATTGCCTGACTATTGAGCAATTCCGTCTCCGTTCCAAGGGGGTACGCCACGGTTTTTTACCAACTGGTCCACTTTTCGCGGGGTTGCATCGCGGCGCCCACGCCTGTGATATTTCGCGGAACGAGACGAGGTGAACCTAATGCGATATCCCCGCAACCTGTTGGGCTACGGCCCGAACCCTCCGGATGCCCAGTGGCCGGGTGGCGCGAACATCGCAGTGCAGTTCGTCCTGAACTACGAGGAAGGCGGCGAGAACAACATCCTGCATGGCGACGCTGCGTCCGAAGCATTCCTCGTCGACGTGATCGGCGCCGCGCCCTGGCCGGGCAAGCGCCACTGGAACGTCGAGTCGATGTATGAGTACGGCGCCCGCGCCGGCTTCTGGCGCCTGCACCGGCTCTTCACCCAGAACCAGCTTCCGGTAACGGTCTATGGCGTCGCTACCGCCCTGCAGCGCAGCCCAGAGCAGGTGAAGGCCATGCTCGATGCCGACTGGGAGATCGCCAGCCACGGCCTCAAGTGGATCGACTACCGCGATCACGACATCGAGCACGAGCGCGAGGACCTGCACACGGCGGTGAAGCTCCATACCGAAGTCGTCGGCACCCGCCCGACCGGCTGGTACTGCGGCCGCACCTCGATCAACACCGTCGATCTCGCCAGCGAGGAAGGTGGCTTCACCTATGTCTCGGATACTTATGACGACGACCTGCCCTATTATCGCGAGCATATGGGCTCGCCGCAGCTGATCATCCCCTACTCCCTCGCCACCAACGACATGCGCTTCACCACCGCATCCGGATTCGCCAATGGCGAGGAGTACTTCCAGATGCTCAAGGACAGCTTCGACGTGCTCTACGCCGAGGGCGAGGCCGGTTCGCCCAAGATGATGTCGCTGGGCCTCCACTGCCGGCTCGTCGGCATGCCGGGCCGATTTGCCGGGCTGCAGCGCTTCGTCGATTACGTTATGTCGAAGGAGAAGGTGTGGATCGCGAAGCGCATCGACATCGCCGAGCACTGGCTCAGGACCCACCCCTATGAGAAGCCGGCGCTCGTGCCGTCCGAGCTCGCCCTCGATGATTTCACCCAGCTGTTCGGCAATGTCTTCGAACATTCCGAGTGGGTCGCAGAACGCGCCCACAAGCGCGAGATGGGGCCGGTACACGATACGCCGGTCGGGCTGCACGCCCTGATGTGCCAGGTGTTCCGCGCCGCCTCGGAGGATGACCGGCTCGGCGTGCTCCAGGCCCACCCGGACCTCGCCGGCAAGCTCGCAGCGGCCAAGCGCCTGACCAGCGAATCCGAGTCCGAGCAGGCCTCGGCCGGCCTCGATGCGCTCACCGATGCCGAGCGCGAGAAGTTCGGCGCGATGAACCAGGCCTATGTCGACAAGTTCGGCTTCCCGTTCATCATCGCGGTGCGCGACAACACCAAGGCCCAAATCATGGCGGCGTTCGAGAAGCGGCTGTCAAATGACCGGGCGACGGAATTCGCGACGGCCTGCAAGCAGGTCGAGCGGATCGCGGAGCTGCGGATCGGGCAGATTCTGGCTTAGTGCCAAACCGATAGAGACGGCCCCCTCCCATCCTCCCCCATGAAGGGGGAGGTGCCACGTCGGGGTATGGGGCCACGATCGAGTCAAAAACTCTCGACTCTTCACCTCCCCTTCATGGGGGAGGATGGGAGGGGCCGTCTGCCTCGGCTCCTTCACTCGTTGGAAACACTGCATTTCTGACCGACAGACGAGGGCTTGACACCCGCACACTCAGTCTATAACCATTCAGTTATAGAAACACTGAGTTATGCAAATGCCTGCCACTGCTTCCCAGCTCGATCTCACCTTTGCGGCGCTCGCCGACCCGACGCGCCGCGCCATTCTGGCCCGGCTTGCCCAGGGCGAGGCGACGGTCAATGAGCTGGTCGAACCGTTCGACATGAGCCAGCCGGCCATCTCCAAGCACATCAAGGTGCTGGAGAACGCCGGGCTCGTCTCGCGCGGCAAGGACGCCCAGCGCCGGCCCGTGAAGATCGAGGCCGCACCCATGGCTGAAGCTGTCGGTTGGCTCGAGACCTACCGCAAGTTCTGGGAGACGAGCTACGGCCGCCTCGACAGCCTGCTCGCCCAGCTCCAGAGCTTCACCCCGAAAACCGACGACAAGAACTGAGGAGCCTTGCCATGATGCCCCCACTGACTATCGACCTGCCGTCCGACCGCGAGATTGCCATTACCCGGCAGTTCCAGGCGCCGGCCGACCTCGTCTTCGACTGCTGGACCGTCCCTGCGCTGATCCGCCGCTGGCTCGGCTTCGCCGACTGGGAGTTTGTCACCTGCGAGTTCGACCCGCGCATCGGCGGCAAGTGGCGCTTCGTAGTGCGTAGCCCCGACGGCTATGTCATGGGGTCCGGCGGCGAAGTGGTCGAGCTCACCCGCCCGAGCCTGATCAAGACCACCGAACTCTACGACGAGGATTGGACCGGCGGCGAAACCATCGTCACCAACCGGCTGACCGAGAAGAGCGGCATCACGACATCGGTCGTCACCATCCTCTATCCAACCACCGAGGCCCGTGACGGCGCCCGCGCCACCCCGATGGCCGACGGCATGGAGAACGGCTTCAAGCGGCTCGAGGAGCTGCTGGCCGAAATGCCCGCCTACTGACCACCGACTAACGACTGCCACCCAACCTGCCGCCGCAGCGTTCCGCTTCGGGGATCGGCAGAACTCAACCCAAGGAGACCGAAATGACCACCCCCAAGATCATGCCCTGCCTGTGGATCGACGACCGCATCGAGGAAATGGTGAACTTCTACATCGCCACCTTCAAGGACGGCGAAATCCACGAGGTCCAGCACTATCCGGACGGCCGCTCGCTCACCATCACCTTCCGCCTCAAGGACCAGGAGTTCATGGCGCTGAACGGCGGTCCCACCTTCAAGTTCACCGAGGCGATCTCCTTCACGGTCGACTGCGAGGACCAGGCCGAGGTCGACCACTACTGGAACACCCTGACAGCCAATGGCGGCGAGGAATCGATGTGCGGCTGGCTCAAGGACAAATACGGGCTCAGCTGGCAGATCGTGCCCAAGCAGTTGCCGGAGCTGTTGCGCTCCTCCGACCGCGCCGGTGCCGGCCGCGCTATGCAGGCGATGCTGCAGATGCGAAAGATCATCGTCGCCGACCTCGAGAAGGCCTTCGCCGCCAAATGAGCGAACTGACCGCCGACGCCGTCCTCGCCCGACTGCACGCACTGCAGTCGGACGAGGAATTGCAGAAATACCAGCGCTACTTCAAGTTCGGCAAAGGCGAGTACGCTCATGGCGACCGCTTCATCGGCGTTCGCATGGGCCATGTCTTCAACCTCGCCAAGGAAATGATCGCGCTTCCCCCGGCCGAGATCGAACGGCTGATGGAATCGGACATCCACGAAGCCCGCGCCGCCGCCATGAGCATCATGGCCAAGCAATATGCGGCAAAGAAAACCACGCCCGAACGGCGCCAGGAGCTGTACGACCTCTACCTGCGCCGCCACGACCGCATCAACAACTGGGACCTGGTCGATCTCGCCGCCTACTACGTGATCGGCCCGCACCTGGTGGATCGTCCGCGCGACATCCTCCATCGCCTCGCCAGGTCCGATAGCATGTGGGAGCGTCGCACCGCGATCCTCGGCACCTTCGCCTTCATTCGGCGCGGCGAGTACGGCGACACGTTCGCGATCGCCGAAGAGCTGATGAACGATCCCGAAGACCTGATCCACAAGGCGGCCGGCTGGATGCTGCGCTCGATCCCGGATCGCGCCGCACTCTCGGCCTTTCTCGACGCCCACGCCGCCCGGATGCCGCGCGTCATGCTGCGCAACGCCATCGAGCACTACAACCCGGAAGATCGGACGCGCTACCTTGCGATGGGCAAGAAGTCCGCTTAGTCGCCGCCGCCGTCGCCACCTCCACCATCGCCGTCGTCGTTGAACAGGCTGTCGGTGCTGGAACTGCCGCGCGCCCGGGTGAGCGCCCCGGCGTACCAACCTGCACCGATCAGGATCATCGTGGCGATGACCGGCCAATACGTGCCGAGGAACGCAAACACCGGCTCCCGGAATGACTTCTGAAAGTCCAGGAGCCAGTTCATGCTCAGCGCCTTGGCGGGGTCAGGTCCGGACGATCCGCCTTCGGTTCACCGTCTTCCCAGGCGATCGAGGTGTCGCCCTTGGGCTCGGCGTGGTCGAAGAGGCGATCCAGCCACAGTCGAAACATGCGGCCTGCCTCCTCGAACTGGTGGGGATCGAGCAGCGGACGATGCGGCGCAGGGTGCATGTGCGTAGCCATGCCCCTGAATCTGCGCTCCAATTCTAAACTTTTCCTGACGCTGGAGCCTCGCCTTAGCCCCTAACCGATTATCGCCTGCTTAAGTGCGCAATCGCACCGAGCGCGCCTTACTTGTAGAAGCCCTGCCGCAGATTGATGCCGTACTCCAGCCAGACTTTCATGGCGCAGAGCATGCCGGTCCAGCCCTCGGTATTGCCGATGCAGGACTTGAGGCCGGCCTCGGTCTCACGCCAGCCCTCTTCCGTGATGGTCACGAGCGTCCGTCCATCCTCGAGCGCTTCGAACGTCATCGTTACCGTCGTCTCGTACGCCCCCGCCCCGTCGCCGCCGTCGGCGGCGCCCCACTTGAGGACGATCCTGCTGTCGGCGACGACTTCGACGACATGGACGGGGAAAGCCCCGGGGAAATCGGCGAAATCCCAGGTCACCGTCGCGCCGGTCTCGAGGCGTCCCCGGGCGCCGGCGGTGGTGAAGTAGCCAGAGAGCTTCGCTGGGTCCGCAACCGCCTCGAACACCTCATGGATCGGCTTCGTGATCCGTCCCGATACGTTGAGCTTGAGTTCCATCACCGGTTCCTCCTTGCCTTTCCCTCGATTATGTTATAAAAATATAACATGTCAAGCGACGACGAAGAAGACAGGATTTTCAAGGCTTTGGGGAACAGGGTGCGCCGTCGCCTGCTTGATCGGCTGAGGGACAATCCGGCCACCACCGGCATGCTGTGCGACGCCTTTCCCGAGCTCGACCGCTGCACGGTGATGCAGCACCTGAAGGTGCTTGAGGATGCGGGGCTGATCGTCGTCCGGCGCAGCGGCCGCGAGCGCTGGAACCACCTGGACGCGCTGCCCATCCAGTCCCTGCACGAACGCTGGATCGGCAGCTATGCGGCTTACGCGGCACAGGGGCTGCTCAAGCTGAAGCGCGGACTTGAAACCGACCTTACCTAGACCTTGCCCCTGTCGCGGCGGCAGCATCTACGCTAAGACGGCTCGTCATCCTCAGCATCGCGTCACATGCCCACCACCTATGCCAGCCCGATTGCGGGCCTCCCGCCGCAGACCGCCCTCCACACCGGCCGCGCCGTCTTCACCGAGGCCTATGCCCTGATCCCGCGCGGGGTCATGCGGGATATCGTAACCAGCTACCTGCCGCACTGGAAGGATACCCGCGCCTGGGTCATTGCCCGGCCGATGACCGGCTTCTCCGAGACGTTCTCGCAGTACATCGTCGAGGTCTTTCCCGGCGGCGGCAGCGAGCGGCCGGAGCCCGATGCCGGCGCCGAAGGCGTGTTGTTCGTGGTCGAGGGCCTCGCCGCGGTCACCATCGCGGGCAAGGCACATGCGCTGAAGCCCGGCGGCTATGTCTACCTGCCCCCGGGCTGCAAATGGACGCTCGCCAACAAGTCTGACGCGCCTGTCCGCTTGCACTGGGTGCGCAAGCGCTACGAGGCTGTGGACGGCATCGACATCCCAGCCCCGTTCGTCGCCAACGAGCAGGACGAGCCGATCATCTGGATGCCCGACACCAAGAACACCTGGGGCACCACCCGCTTCGTCGATCCCACCGACGTGCGCCATGACATGCACGTCAACATCGTCACGCTCGAGCCCGGCGCCGTCATCCCGTTCGAGGAAACGCACGTCATGGAGCACGGCCTCTATGTGCTCGAGGGCAAGGCCGTCTACCGGCTCAACCGCGACTGGGTCGAGGTCGAGGCCGGCGACTTCATGTGGCTGCGCGCCTTCTGCCCGCAGGCCTGCTATGCCGGTCCGGACCGCTTCCGCTACCTGCTCTACAAGGACGTCAACCGGCACATGAAGCTGGGGCTGTAGCGGGCCGAGCCCGATCAAATAATCCAACAACAGTCTTGGCCTAGCGTCCATGCCGCGGAGATCTTCTCCGGGGAGTTGGACGCATGGCTGATCAACCTCTACCCGAGCCGCCGCAGCGGCGCCCCGGCATAGGAACCGGACCTGCTGTGGTCGCGCTGCTCACCCTCACAGCCTGCGGAGCGCAGGGCGCCGCCCCCAGGGTCGACATCGCCCACCCCAGGGCCCCGGTTGTCGTAGTCGTCGGCCCTATTCCGCCGGCTCAAGGATCGCCCTGATATGCGGCGGCACCACATCCGGCCCGTAGAGCCGGACCAGATGGTGCGCAAAGCCCCGCAGCACGTTGCCCTGAAGCACCCGATCCTCGTACTGCCGGGCCGAGGTCATGTGGATATATTCGAGGCTGCGGCGCGCCCGCTCCTCGCCCATACCCGACAATATTGCGTGGTTCTGCGGCGAGAGCGGCTCGTGCGCCAGCACGCAGAACGGAGCCACATTCACCCGCGTGATCGGCGAGACTTCGTGCAGGTGCGTCAGCAGCGCCGTCAGCCCGACAAAATCCCGGGCCGCAAGCTTGCCGCCGCACAGCAGCACCATGATGTAAACGGAGAATTCCGTCCCCGGCTCCGCTATCTCGAGGCCCCGCTCCAAAAGGTCCATCCCCTCGGCGAGCCGCCCACGCATCAGCCGCGCCTGCCCCAAGATGGCGAATGACGCCGCGAAGGCCGTGCTGCTCTCGAAGGCTTCGTCAGCCAGCCGCTCGGCCAGCTCGGCATGGTCCCGGGCGAGGAACAGCAAGAGCTTCGCCGCCGACAGCTTCAGCATCGCGTTGTCGGCGATGCCGGGCAGTGCACCCAGCGCAGCCGCCTCGATCTCGTCCTCGATGGGCAGCCGCTGATCGTCCGGCAGGATTTGACCGCCGGTTCCCATGATCACCTGCACGTAAAGGCTGAGACCCCACATGAGGCGCGTCTGCGGATCGTTCGGATTGGCCTCGAGCGCCGCTCGGACCTGGTCGGCGCTCTCAATCCAGCTGCGGGTATCAGCCGTCAGCAACCGCCCCGCATCGTGCATGGCGACGTAGATCGGCGGCGCTGCCGGCACCGGCGCATCGACCATGCTCAGGACGTGTTGGTGCCAGATGAGCGAGCGGAACTCCTGTACGGCGCCGGCGATGGCGTGCGCGACTTGCCCACGGTCGGAAACAACCAACCGCGACGAACCGATGACCTCGCCCTGCGCCCGACGCAGCACCAGCGCGCAATGCAGTTGCCCACCGCCGGGGAAGAGGCTGACCTCGACGCTGAATTGCGACTTCGCCCCGGGGCCCGCTGTCGGCGAATAGCGCTCGTCGAGCCTGATCCGCTGTCCCGGTGAGGTGGCCGCATCGAGCTGCTCCAGCAACGCGCCGACAAAGGCCTTCGCGACAGATTCCAGCGCACCGGCCCGGGCAAGTCCATGCACCGGCCCGACCACCACCAGCGCCTCGGCCGGCTGTGAGGGCTCGGCCACCCACACATAGCCTTCGCCGTAGCGCGTAGCGATGAAGCGCGGCGACCTGGCTGGGTCGCCCAGCTTGAGGCGCAGCCGGTTGATGACGAAATCGACGTTGCGATCCGAGGTATCCGAACCGATGCCCGACATCGAATCGAGAAGCGCGCTGCGGGACAACACCCGCCGCGGATGTGCCATCAACGCCGACAACACCGCCCGCTCGGCGCGGGTGAAAGTGAGTTCACCACCGCCGGCAATATCTCGCGCCGATATCAATGATTCTTCGAAGATCAGATCGCCGAACTGGAGATCCGCCATTACTGCCCCATCACTTTGGATGCAGCAACATAGGTAATGTTACGAGATCGGGCAACCGTGAGATACAGTGCCCGGATAGGTCCGGCGAGCCAGCGCCAGAACTACGCTCCTTGTGTCCCAATAGCGGCCCGCACTGCGATTAGGAACCCGTCGATTTCGTCCAAAGTAGTGTCGACCCGATCGTCGGGCGGCAGCCGGTTTGTCTCGACCACGAGGTATTGCCGACTTGCATCGACCTCGTCCAGCAACTCCAACAGCCGCTTCTCTGCCAGGTCATGCTCGTCGGAGCCAGCGGGGTGCGTCGCGAGCTGCGCCCTGAGATAGCTCATCCGCAGCTGCCACCCCTCGATGTAGCGGAGGTACGGATGGATGATTTCGGTGATTTCGTTTCGGACCAGGTGGTCGGCGAGGCCGGGCGGAACAGGATGAATCTGATTGTGCATTCTCAAACCTAAGTCACGAGCCCCACAACGTTTTCGTCGCCGCATGGTTCGGGCCCGGGCGCAGAAAATTGCTTGCAGCGACCGCCCGCGACGGCCATCGTCGTTCCAGCCTGCGTGACAGGGAGAACGCGATTCAGATGACACGATTGAGAATGCTGGCGGTCCTCGCCATCCTCGCTTCGCCTGCCGCCGCCGAAGACCTGACGCCGCAGACCTACCAAAACCTGCTCACCCCACTGCTTCAGGGCAGCACGGACGTCCTCGGCGCTCCCCTCGCCTACCCCTCAGGCACGCCCAATGTCACGGCCGCCACCGTCACTATCCCGCCCGGCGGTGAGACCGGCTGGCACGAGCACGAGGTGCCGCTCTTCGCCTATGTGCTCGAGGGGGAACTGACCGTCGACTACGGCACCAAGGGCAAGAAGGTCTACCGGGCCGGCGAGGCCGTGCTCGAAGCGGTGGGCTGGGCCCATAACGGCACCAATACCGGGACCGTCCCGATGAAGCTCGTCGCCGTCTACATGGGCGCCGACAGTGCCGCCAATACCGTCAAGGTCGACGCCCCATGATCGAGATCGTCATCGAGCCATTGACGCAGGAGGCCTATGCCCCGTTCGGGCAGGTGATCCAGATCGAGGGCGCACACCACTATCCGATCAACGGCGGCATGACCGAACGGTACCATGATCTCGCCAAGGTCGAACTCGGCGGCGTTCATGCTCGGCCGCTGGTCTCGATCGCGCGCGGCCAGCCCTACGCCTTGCCGCTGGCGTTGAAGATGGTGGAGCGCCACCCACTCGGCAGCCAGGCCTTCCACCCGCTGTCGCAGCGCCCCTTCCTGTCGATCGTCGCGCCCGACAAGGGCGGCACTCCCGGATTGCCCCGCGCCTTCCTCGCCGGACCGGGCCAGGGCATCAACATGGCCATGAACACCTGGCACGCCGTGCTCACGCCCCTGGGTGAAGTCTCAGACTTCCTGATCATCGACCGCGGCGGCGAGGGTAACAATCTCGAGGAATACTACTTCCCCGAGCCCTATCTGGTAGTCGAGCGCGGCTGAGATCTTTACTGCGCCCGTTGCTTTGCGTCGCAGCGTCGTTGCATTTCCTCCATAATCTGGTGCGCAACTATGGCCATCGAGGCTTGGAGGGTCGTCGCCATGCGTATGCTTGTGGCAATCGTGGTCGTGCTGATGTCGCTGGTCGGGCCTGCTTTCGCCGACAAAGTCACACTGAAGGGCGAAGTCACCTACCGCGAACGCATCGCGTTGCCGCCAGGCGGGTCGCTGACCGTGTCGCTGGTCGACCTCGCGACGCCCACCCAGCCGCGCGTTTCCGCCAAGGCGGCAATCTCCAGCCCCGGCCAGGTGCCCCTCACCTTCACGCTCAATTTCGACGAGAGCGTCATCCTGCCCGGTCACAGCTATGCCCTCGACGCCGAGATTACCGGCGACGATGGGGCGCTCTGGTTCCGTACTGCGACGCCCTATGCCGTCGATCCCCTGGCGCCGGCTGCCCCGATCCTGATCATCGTCAACCTTGCCCCCGCACCTGAAGAACCTCCGGCCGTGCCGGCCGATGTTCCAGCACAGCCCACCCCGTCCCCCCTGCTCGACGTTACCTGGCAGGCCCAGACCATTGCCGGCAAGCCGGTCGGCCGCGGCCTCGTTTCGTCGCTGAACATCGCCTCCGACATGCGCGCCGGTGGCCGGGGCGGCTGCAACTCCTGGTTCGCCCAGGCCGAGGTGAACGAGGAGCGCCTGCTGTTCAGCGCCGTGGCGGCGACCCGCATGGCCTGCCTCTCCGAGGACGCGACCGCCCAGGAGGACAGCTTCTTCGCGGCCCTCGCCGCCACCCGCTTCTGGCGGCTCGACGACGGGCACCTGACCCTACTCGACAGCGCCGGCGCGGAACTGGCGCTGCTCGAAAAGTCGCCGTTCTAGCGGTTGACGCGCCCGCCGGCTCCGCTCACCTTCGGTTCTGCCTGAACCGGAGACCCCGATGGATACGCCCGACCTCGTTTCCCGCCTGCTCGATGTGATCGAGGACGACCTGCTGCCGCTGACCCGGCGCGGCGTGGGAGGCGGCAACAAGCTGTTCGGCGCGGCGATCCTCAGGAAATCGGACCTGTCGCTGGTCGTGGGCGAGACCAATAACGAGACCGAGAACCCGCTCTGGCATGGCGAAATGCACGCCATCAAGCGCTTCTACGAGCTGCCGGCCGAGAGCCGCCCTGCCCCGCGCGATTGCCTGTTCCTCGCCACGCACGAGCCGTGTTCGCTCTGCCTCTCCGGCATCACCTGGAGCGGCTTCGATAATTTCTACTACCTGTTCAGCTACGAGGACACGCGGGATAGCTTTGGCATCCCGTACGACATCCGGATCCTGAAGGAAGTCTACGCCGTCCCCGACCCCGATCGCGGCTATGTCCCCGCCGACCGCCCGCTCTACAACCGCAAGAACGCGTTCTTCGAGGCGCACGACCTGCAGCGCATGATCGCGGGTATGGATCGTTCATCCAAGGAACGGCTCGTCGCCCGCGTCGACGACCTCAACGCCGCCTACAACGATCTGTCGGCGACGTACCAGGCGGACAAGGGAAAACGAGGAATACCGCTCAGCTAAAGCTGGACGACGCTCGCAGCGGCGAAGGCCAGCACCGCCAGAGCGGTGGCGAAGACCACGATCAGGAGGACTTGCGTCCCCGTCCCGATCGGCTTGGGCCGGCGGCCGGGTTCGGTGTTCATGGCTCAGCCGAGCCGTGCAGTCTCGGCGACGGGCACCGTTTCGACCGGCAGCGCCGATGCGGCGATGGTCAGCGTGGCCATCGACATTACGAACAGTGCAACGAGAGTGAGTTTGAGCATTTGTCCAGCGCCCCCAAGGCGTCAGTTGCAGCCAATGTGGCCGGTTCATCTTGAAGGCAACAATGCGGCGCGGCGCTTGAACGTTCCCGGAATTGCTCGTTTATCTGCCGTTCAGCTTCGAGGGTTACCGCCGGTCAGTCGAGCGGAGGAACCTCGCGGTTCGCCGGCCGCGGCATCGGCTGCAGCAATGGATCGCTGGAGACGGGAAGGCCGGGAAGCTGGCCCTCGGGCAGCACTTCCACCGGCTGGTCGGTCTCGACGAATTCGGGCTTGTCGCCCGGCTTCTTGTTCTCAGGGCGGAGCGGCTTCTTCCGATCGGTCATCGCGGGCCTCCTGCATCACACGCTGGATCAACGATGCCCCACAGCCTTCGTTCCGTTCCCCGACTGATCAACAGCGTTGAACGACGAGCCGGATGCCACCCGCGAATTAGTTGGCCGTCGTAGAACAATAGGCGTACGGTCACTGGGCGCACAAACGCGCCGCTTAGCGAAAGTAGCCCCTGAAATGCCAGTCGATCACCCCGGTCTTGCACCGGTGGCGGTTCGTCGCGCGCCGCCGCGCCTGCTCGTCCTTGCGCTCAGTTTTCTCGTGACGCTCGCCGTTCTGCTGGTCTTCTCGCCGTTCGTCGATCTGGGCAGGTTCCTGTCCTGACCGCGATCACAAGGGAGCCGACAGATGCTTGAAATGCGCTTCGCGGGCGGCCTTGCTCGTTTTTTCGGCCGAGCCCTCGCCCGGCCGCATCCGGCCAATTCCGACGCCTCGCCTTCGAGTGGGGCCGGCCTCGCCATGCTACCGAAGATGCCGGTGCCCGGCGTGAGCTGGACTCGCCACGTGCGCCCGTGGCGTCCCGTGCCGCCCACAGGGCGGCGATCTCATCTGCGGGTGGTGAAGTGAGAAACGAAACGACCGACGACGTCGAGCCGGCAGCGACCCTGCCGTTCGACTTCGAGACGCCGGCAGACCTCTATTTTCCGCTGTTCGTGGGTCGGCGAAGCGCGCTCGACTACCGGCGCTTCCCGTCGGCTGCGGCGGCGATCCTTTATGCCGCCGAGTCGCTGACGGCGCCGCAGCTTGCCGCCGCGACGCTCGAAATTGACGGCACCCGTTACGATGCCGGCACCATCCGGCAGCTTTACGCCTCGCCGGAGTTTCCGCTGGCGCGGGCTTAGTTAGCCCGCCGCGCGCTCGCTTTCGCGCTTCACCCGGCCGGCGTCCCTCTGCTTCTTATTCCAGCGCGTCTTATCCGCCTTCGGAGGCGTAGCCGGACCCGAGCCCGTGGGCTTCTCCCACCAGCCCGGCGCCGTCGGAGCTGCACCGCCGTTACGCGACACGTTGCTGCCGGCACCGGCACCACCACGTACCTGCTGGGCATTGCCATTGTCGTGACCACGACGGCCATCGACGATCGCCGCCTTCTTGGCGCCGGAGAAATGCCGGCCCGCATTGGCCTGCTTTCGCTGGCCATCGGGGCGCGGCGTCTGCGGGCGCTGGCCGCCGCGCGGCTGCTGCTTGGGGGCACGCTGGATCGGCTGCTTCAACACTTCGGACGCGGGAATGACTTCACCGCCATTGCCCTTGAGCTCGCCGGTGATCGGCAGTGTGCGGCGGATCAGCCGCTCGACATCGCGCAGCTTGCTCCGCTCGGTGCCGTCGCAAAGCGTGATCGCTTCACCCGACGCACCGTTACGGGCGGTACGGCCGATGCGGTGGACGTAGTTCTCGGGATCGTCGGGCAGTTCGTAGTTGATGACGTGCGTAATATTCTGCACGTCGATGCCGCGCGCCGCGATATCGGTGGCGACCAGCAGCCGAACCTGGCCCGAGGAGAAGCCCTTGAGGGCGGCCTGGCGGGCATTGTTAGACTTGTTGCCGTGGATGGCCGCGGCGTTGTGCCCGTCGGCCTCGAGGTTCTTCGTCACGCGGTCGGCACCATGCTTGGTGCGCGAGAAGATGATGACGCGGCTCAGCGCCGGATCCTCGAGCAGCTTGTTGAGCACGCCGCGCTTTTCTTTCGAGCCCGAAAGGATGACGCGCTGCTCGATCGTGCCGACGGTCTGCGCCGGCGGATTGGCTTCGACGCGCACCGGATCGTTCAACAGGCCCTTGGCGAGATCGGCGATCTCAGGCGCCATGGTGGCCGAGAACATCGCGGTCTGGCGACGCGGCCCGATGGCCCGTGCGATTTCCTTCACCGCATTGATGAAGCCCATGTCGAGCATGCGGTCGGCTTCGTCGAGGACCAGCCAGCGCGTCTCGTTGAGCTTGAGCTTGCGATCGTCCACCAGGTCCTTGAGGCGGCCGGGGGTCGCAATCACGACATCGACGCCACGGGCGATCTTCTGGATCTGGCTGCTGCGCGAGGCGCCGCCGAGAACCAGCACGGTCGAGAGCTTGGAGCCCGCGAGCTTGTGCAGCACTTCATCGATCTGCACCGCCAGTTCACGGGTGGGAGCGAGGATCAGCGCGCGGGTGGTCATCGGGTTGGGACGGCCGGTGAGCTCGCTGAGCCCCTGGAGGATCGGCAACCCAAAAGCCGCGGTCTTGCCCGAGCCGGTCTGGGCAATGCCCATGATGTCGCGGCGCTGCAGCTGCGGCGGGATGGCCTTGGCCTGGATCGGCGTCGGCGTATCGAACCCGGCTGCAGTCAGCGCGCTCAGAAGCTGCGCGGAAAGGCCGAGTTCAGAGAATGTATTTGTCAAAGCTATGCTTTCTGTGTCGCGCCCCGGGCCAATCGGTGCGCGTGTGCCGCCGGGGGCCCATGCTTGGGCTCGGCGTGATCAAAAAATGCAATGGCAGCTGGATTGCCGCACGGTTGCGCTGTCTCCCGGTGTGCCGCTATTCGCGGAGACATTCCGGGGCACTTCGCCGCTCACCGTCTTGGCCAGTAAGAAGAGAAGTCCATCGCCCGCTGAGGGGCGAATAGCGTGCATATGGGGGAAAACGACAGGTTTGGCAAGTGCGGGGCTGGTATGCGGAGTGGGTGTGGTGAACGGCGAGTGGGCGAAGGCGTACCCCGTTGCCACGCAATTGAACCAACACTCGGTGTCATCCCTGCGCAGGCAGGGATCCATTTCTCGGCTGGTGACCGGCGGCGAGCTGGGTCCCGGCTTTCGCCGGGATGACGGCCGGTGGGGTGGCGACGATGTGCCATCCATCCACCCAGGCGTGCTGATGCATCCGGCGGCCATTGGCCCCGGAGGATGTCAAAGAACAAGCGACGTGCCGGCGAGGCGTTTGCCCCTCGCGGTTAGTCCGCAATGTAAGTGAGGCTCACGCCTCGCCGGCCGATCGGGGTTTTGGGCGTATGGCACGAAGGCTCGGGCGCATCCCGTGCCGCATCGCGAGGAACCTGCCGGCTGCGAACGCCCGGAATCCACCGCAACGCCCCGCCTCTGCGGCTGCCTCATGCGTGGCAGCCTTGCCCCCTTGAGCCATCCCGCATCGGACGGCTCCCGCGTGCTAGCGGCGTCCCCGGCGAACCGGATCATGCCGTCGTGCTTTCGGCCTGGGCCGGCACGACTGCCAGCCCACCCAACCTCCACTGCACCAACCACTCGTCATGATCTCGCTTCGGTGCAGCGGACGAGCGGGCGAATCGCACGGGTCTGGCGTGAGGGGGATAAGTTTAGCAGCCCCACACGCCCTATCACTACCTACGTGAGCAAGGACCAATTGCCTGGAAACCACGACGCGCTACTATCGACCGCATGCGCAAGGTCACAGTTCACCAGTTCACGTTGCAAGCAGATGGAAGCGTGGTTCATACGCCCACCGGCACGCGCGTTTTCTTCCAAGACAAGCACGGCGGGCCGATTGCTCGCAGGCATATCGATTTTGATCGAACTGGCCACGCGTCTGGGAAGGTTTCCGGCCCTGATCCGACTGGATTTGTTAGAGAGGAAATCGAGCAGATGGCACATCGCTTCATTCGAAGACTTCGCGTCTGGCCACCCGCACCCTAACTATGGGCGTAGGTGCTAGATCCCCCCATACCAGTCATACCCGTGATCTTCCCAGTAGCCGCCCTGCCCCAGGCCGTATTGTGAGAACCCGTCCGTCAGCTCGATCGTGTGGACGTATTTCGGCTGCTTGTAGCCGAGCGCGCGTTCGATGCGGATGCGGACCGGGGCGCCGTTCGCCACCGGTAGCATGCCGCCGTTGAGGCCGAAGGCGGCGATCGTCTGCGGGTGGTAGGCGTCGATGAGGTCGGAGCTCTCGTAGTAAGCCTCCGGCGCCGAGAGGCCGCTGCCCATCTGGTCGTAGCAGTGATAGACGACGAACTTGGCCGCCGGCTTCACCTTGGCCTCGTCGAGCAGCCGCCCGAGCGGCACGCCGGTCCACTTGGCAATGCAGCTCCAGCCCTCGACACAATCGTGCCGCGTGATCTGCGTGCGCGTCGGCATGTTCTGCAACTCGGCGAGCGAATACTCCTGCGGCGTCTCGACGAGGCCGGTGATCTTGAGCTTGTAGGCGGCGAAGCCGGTCGCCTCGAGGTCGCGATATTCGGCGATGTTGCTGCGCGGATCAGTCGAGCCGTTCGGGCGCTGACCCTGCCGGATTTCGCTTTCCGAGAACTCCTTGGCCATCGCCTGCTCACCCACCAGGGCACGCTGCGCGGCATAGGTCAGCGAGTTGGCGCGCTCGAGGAAATCGCGCACCGGATCGTTGCGCTGCCCGAGGAAATCGAACTGGTCGCACCCGGCGAGCACCAGCGAGCCGGCAGAGGCGGCACCGAGCCCGATCAGGCGGCGGCGGTTGAGGATCAGCTTGCTCATTCCTGCTTCTCCCCCTTGCGTGCATCCGGCGTGGTGCCGGGGCTAGTGCGGTAGTACCCGGTGATCATCGACCGCAATTCGTTGATCGGCCCCGCCAGCACCACCATCACGATGTGGACGACGAAGAACAGCACCAGCAACAGCATGACGATGAAGTGGATGGTCCGCGCCGTCTGCCGGCCCCCGAACACTTCGACCAGCCAGGGCCAGCCGGCATTCATTGTCGGCGACATCGCAAGGCCGGTGAGAATGATCAGCGGGAGCAGCACGAAGAACACGCCGAAATAGGCGAGTTTCTGCAGCGGCGTGTAGGTCCGGCCATGATGGAACTTCAGCCGGACGTGATCCCAGATGTCTTTGGGCAGCTCGCGCAGGTCGCGCGGCTTGAGGATGACATCGCGCCACAGATGCCCGTTGAAGAGGCTCGATATCACCCAGATGGCGAGGGCGCCGACCAGCGTCCAGGCGAAAAAGAAATGCACTACGCGCCCGGTGGCGAGATCGCGGAAGGATGGGATGGTGGCCCAGCCCGGGAAGCCGACGAAGTTGGCATTGCCGCGCAGGTCGCTCATGCCAAGCACGCCGGTCGTATCGAACTTCTGGCCCAGCACGGTGGTGAAGCCCCGCGCACCGTCCGGCGTGTTCTCGGCCCCGATCCTGAGAACCGCGTTGTCGTATTCGAAGCCCGACTCCTGTCCGATGTAGAGCGCCGGATGCCCGTTCCATATCTGCAGACCCGAGAGCAGCAGGAAGAACATCGCGATCGCCCACACCCAGTGGGTGACGCGCGTCAGCACGGCTTGCCGGTAGATTAGCGGCCCCCTCTCCTTGGCCGGTTTCTCCAGCTCGGCTCTGTCCATCACGTCGGTCATCGCTTCCCCTGCATCTCGCCCCCGTCACTGCCGAAGCAACGGCAGTTCGGGGGGCGATTGGAGCCTATCACGGATAGTTTATTGCGCCGCCGGCGCCATGGCCCCGCCGGACATGGCATCGGTTCCCATCGGCTCGGACATCATCGCGTCCCCCATCAGCAGCTTTTCGACGGTGTGGCAGGCCTTTGTGCCCTCGTCCTTGGCCATGGCATCGGTGGCCATGGCGGCCTTCTCGAGGCACATCGCCATCATCTGGTCCGGCGTCATCATCATGGCGTCCGGCGCCATGGCGTCGCCCGCCATCGGCGTGGCCATTGCGTCTTCGGCAACGGCGACGGCGATACCGGCGGTCCCGAGGCTGAGCGCGACGGTCAGGGCAAAGAGTACGGATTTCATTTGAAGTTTCTCCCAATTGACCGCCGGATCGGCGGCTACAGGGAGGAATTCGGTCGGAGCGGTAGGATCGTTACCCGATCACGCCAACGTGAGACTTCCACAGCCGGCGCGACGCGGTGTAACGTTCGCCCACCTTCACGCGAACCTAGGCTCAATGAGCGAACCATCGGACATGGAAGCGCAGCTGCGCCCCCTGATGCTGAAGGCGCTCGACGGCGACGCCTTTGCATATCGGTCGCTGCTGGAAGAATTGCGCCGGCACCTGAAGATCTACTTCGCCCGCCGGCTGTCGCCCAGCCTCGCCGCCAATGGCGACGACCTGGTGCAGGAAACGCTGATGGCCATCCATACCCGCAAGGAGACCTACGATCGCAGCCAGCCCTTCACGGCGTGGCTGCACGCCATCGCGCGCTACAAGCTGATCGACCACTTCCGGCGCAGCAAGCTCCGCATGACCCTGCCGCTCGAGGACGACGCCGCGATCTTCGCCAGCGACGACAGCGAGGCGGTGTCGGCGCGCATGGACGTCGACACGGTGCTCGCCACCATCCCCGCCCGCCCGGCCGAACTGATCCGCCAGACCAAACTCGAGGGTGCTTCGGTCGCCGAGGCTGCGGCCCGCGCCGGCATGAGCGAGACCGCCGCCAAGGTCGCCATCCACCGCGGCCTCAAGTCGCTCGCCGCCCGCTTCGGAGGCAAGTCCGATGGCTGACGACTTGATCGACCGGCTCACCGCCGACCTCAAACCGACGCCGCGGACGACCCTGCCCCGGCGCCTGTTCGGCTGGGCCGCGATCGGCGCAATCGGAGCCGCCGCGCTGATGCTGGCCTGGCTCGGGTTGCGCCCCGACCTGATGGACGCGGCCGGAACGATGATGTTCTGGACCAAGTTCGCCTATACCTCGATCTTCGCCGCGCTCGGGGCGCTGGCCGCGCTCAACCTGTCCCGCCCCGGCGGCAGCATGCGGCGCCAGGTGATCGGTATCGCTCTACTTGTCGGGCTTACGGGCATCGCCGGCGTCGTGCAGATGCTCATGATGGGCCCCGAGCACATGCGGACGCTGGTGATGGGCGGCTCGGCCCTACTCTGCCCGTTCTATATCGTGGCCCTGTCGGCCCCGATCTATGCGCTGACGGTGTTCGCCATGCGCCGCGCCGCGCCGACCAATCCGACCCTCGCCGGCTTTGCCGCCGGCCTTTTCGCCGGCGGCACCGCGACCTGGATCTACGCCTTCCACTGCACCGAAAGCGGCATGCCGTTCATCACCATCTGGTACACGATCGGCGTACTGGCGGCCGCAGGGCTGGGTGCGGTAATTGGGCGGTGGGCGCTGCGGTGGCGGTGACCCCCTCTCCATCCTCCCCTGCGCACCGGGGGAGGGGGACCAGCGAAGCTGGTGGAGGGGGCGAAACTGGACTCGGTACTTGTGGCCGCCCCCTCCCCCGTCTTCGACAGGGGAGGATAAGGAGGGCTTACGCCTCGTCGCGTGCCGCCCAGTTGATGCCGCGGCGCAAAATCGTCGCCATGTGCGGGTTCGCGAACTCCTTGGCCTGGTGGCCCAGGGTCGAGTGGAACACCTTGCCGGCGCCGTAGAGCCGCTTCCACACCACCGGCATCACCACACCCTTGGTCCAGGCCGCATGCTGGCCGGAGAACGTCGTCGTCGCCAGCACTTCGACCGAGGGGTCCATGTGCATGTAGTACTGCTCGGACGTGTAGGGGAACGAGGCCGGGATGCCGGCCATGATCGGATCGTCCGGCTTCGTCACATCCACGGTATAGTCGATGATATTGCCCGGATGTGCGACCCACTGGCCGCCGACGACGAACTGGTAGTCCACCGCATCGCGGAACGCATCGCTCATCCCGCCATGGTGCCCGGCGAGGCCGACACCGCCCTCGATCGCCTTGACGAGATTGGCCAGCGGCTCCTTCTCGATCTTGCTCATCGTGTAGACGGGAATGATGAGGCTGAGTTCGTGAATGGCCGGATCGGCCAAGACGGCGAGATCGGTTTCAACGCGCACCGAATAGCCATCCTCATGCAGCCAGCGCCGGTAGATGGACGCGCACTCCTCGGGATCGTGCCCATTCCAGCCACCCCAGACAATCAAAGCACTGCGCATGTTCGACGACTCCCGCTCCCTAAAACGGGGCGGAGATTAGGGAGAAGCGCTCGGGCATGGAAGCCCAAAAGCGTCGCCGTCTACCCTTCCGCTCAGCGCCGATCCATAGTTAACTCTCTGTTCCACAGGAGCTGCGGACGACGGCCAGAGGCGGACAAGGGACCTGTAACACCGGCGTTGCATTCCAGTGCGAGAAGGGTCCGGGCCAACCGGATTCCAAGCAAAGGACAGGGATAATGAAGAAGCTGTTGCTCGGCGCCACCGCGCTCGCGCTCTCCGCCGGATTTGCCGGTGCGGCGCAGGCGGAGTTCTCGCTTACCATCCTCCACATCAACGATTTCCACTCGCGCTTCGAGTCGATTACCGGCACGGATTCGACCTGTAACGCCGAGGGCGAGGCGGCGGGCGAATGCTTCGGCGGCATCGCACGGCTGAAGACCGCGATCGATACCCAACGCGAGAAGGCCACCGCAGCAGGCGAAAATGTCGTGCTGTTCTCGGCCGGCGACGAGTTCCAAGGCTCGCTGTTCTACACCCAGTACAAGTCCGAGATCGTCGCCGAGTTCATGAACGAGATGGGCTTCGATGTGGTCGCCACCGGCAACCACGAGTTCGACGACGGCCCGGCCGAGTTCGCCAAATTCCTCGCCTCCGCCAAATTCCCGATCATCGGCGGCAACTTCGATACGTCCAAGGACGCGGACTTGAAGGGCCTGCCGCCAGGCGTGATCGTGCTCAACATCGGCGGCGAGAAAGTCGGCGTCATCGGCGCTACCACCGAGGACACACCCGAAATCGCCTCGCCCGGCCCCAACGTCGCCTTCGAGAGCGTCACCGAATACGTGAAGGGCGCTGTCGGCGGGCTCGAGTCGGCCGGCATCAACAAGATCATCGTCCTGAGCCACATCGGCTACACGGTCGACCAGGGCCTCGCAAAGGCCGTATCCGGCATCGACCTGATCGTGGGCGGCCACTCGCACACCTTCCTCGGCACCGGCGAAGGGGAGGCCGGCCCCTACCCCACCCTCGTCAAGAACCCGGACGGCGTCGACGTGCCGATCGTCCAGGCCGGCCAGTACGCCAAGGTGCTCGGCGAACTGAAGGTCACCTGGGACGATGCCGGCAAGCTCGTGTCCGCCGCCGGCACACCGATCCTGCTCGACAAGTCCGTGACGCCCGATCAGGGCTTCCTCGATCGCGTCGCCGAGCTGGGCAAGCCGCTCGAGGCGCTGAAGTCCGAGGTGATTGGCACCACCACTGCCGCCATCCAGGGCGACCGCAACGTCTGCCGTGTGATGGAATGCTCGATGGGCAACCTCGTCGCCGATGCGCAGCTCGACCGCGTCGCCGACCAGGGCATCACCATCTCGATTGCCAACTCGGGTGGCCTCCGCGCCTCGATCGACGAGGGCGAGATCACGATGGGCGAAGTGCTCACGGTGCTGCCGTTCTCGAACACGCTCGCGACCTTCCAGATCACCGGCGCCGACCTCGTCGCCTCGCTGGAAAACGGCGTCAGCCAGATCGAGGACGTCGCCGGCCGCTTCCCGCAGGTCGCGGGGCTCAAGTACACGTTCGACAAGTCCAAGCCCGCCGGCGAGCGCATCAGCGACGTGCTGGTCAAGGACGGCGACGCCTGGGTGGCGATCGATCCGACCAAGACCTACGGCGTGGTGACCAACAACTACGTGCGCGGCGGCGGTGACGGCTACGCCCTGTTCGGCTCGAACGCGGTGAACCCCTACGACTTCGGCCCGCCGCTGGAGAAGGTGCTGGCCGACTACATCGCCAAGCAGGGCGGCACCTACACCCCCTACACCGACGGCCGCATCACCGATGCCTCGCCGGTAGAAGCGCCCGCGACCGAGGCCCCGGCGGCGACGCCGGCGGCTCCGGCCACCACCGAGGCACCGGCGCCGCCAGCTACAGCCCCTGCAACGGAGGCGCCGACCACGGCTCCCGCCACTGAGGCCCCGGCTACGGCTCCCGCAACCAACGCGCCGGCCATGGCCCCGGCAACCGACGCACCGGCGATGGCTCCGGCGCAGTAAGCACTGCCCGACCTGGAAACACGAAGGGCGCCTCCGGGCGCCCTTTCATTCGTTGCTATGCGCCGAGTTGTGCAACCCCACCCGGCAGTCATCCCTGTGAAGGCAGGGATCCATTTCGCCGCTAGCGCCAGACTGAGAGTTGTATCCCTGCCTTCGCAGGGATGACACTACAAATTTGGCTTGGCATGGGGCCACCAGATGGGTCAGCGGGACGAGAGGTGCTGCAGCGTCGCGCTTCGGCACTACCGCTCGAACAGCACGACCTTGTCGTCCGCATAGATCGTCCGGGCGAACTCCTTGAACCCCAGCCGCCCGGCGACCCGCATCGAGGCGAGGTTGTCGACATTGATGAGACACGTCATCCGTTGCCCGGGAAAGGCCGAACCGGCCCAGCCGATCGCCGCCTGCATGGCCTCGGTGGCATAGCCCCAGCCCTGGGACGACGGCATCAATGCCCAACCGGCCTCGAGCGTGCCTTCGAGCGAGGGCTCGATGATCCGCCGCGCTTCGTGGAAGCCGGCTTCCCCGACGAGTTGCCCCGAGTCCTTTTCGACCACGGCGAAAAACCCAAAGCCCATGTGCTGCCAACCGCCCGCCCGGGCGAGGAACCGCTGCCACGATTGCTCGCGGGTAAAGCTGCGGCCGCCGATGAAGTGCACCACATCAGGGTCGGCCCACATGTTGGCGAAGGCGTCGAAATCCGGCGGCGCATAGCCGCGCAGGATCAACCGCTCCGTTTCGATTGTCGGAATGTCCATGGCGTCAGCGCGGACGCGCCAGTTGCCGCCAGATCAGCAGCACGATGATGGCCCCGACGATGGCGCCGAAGAAGCCCGCCGGCTGCCCCGACTGATACCAGCCGATAGCCTGGCCGATCCACGTCGCGAGCAGGGCGCCGACGATGCCGAGCACAGTCGTGAGGATGAAGCCGCGCGGCTTGGGATCGCCGGGCGTGATCAGCTTGGCGATGATCCCGACGATGAAGCCAATGATGATGGCGCCTAGAATACCCATGCAACCCTCCTGCCCAGACGCATAAATGGACCCGCGGCCAATGGGTTGCAATGGGGCGGTGGCACTGCCGGAGGCGGTGGAGGGGGCGACCACACGCACCGAGTCTGGTCTCGCCCCCTCCACCAGCTTCGCTGGTCCCCCTCCCCCGCTTCGCAGGGGAGGATCAAGAGATCAGCGCGCCGCCAGTTCCTTGCGCTCCAGCTCTGACACCGTCGCCAGATCCAGCACCCTCTGCAGCTCTGCCGCGTGGCGGAAGCTCGGCTCCTGCATCACGCCGGACTTCACCGCCTCGGCGAAGCGCTGGTAGTTGGTCGGCACCGGCGGCACCTCGACTTCCTTCCAGGTGCCGGTCTCGATATCCTCGCCCATCACCGTCTGCAGCTTGCTCCAGTCGTGACGGTGCTGCACCTCGACGCTGCCTTTGTCGCCGTAGACACGGAGGCGCAGCTCGTTCATGTGGCCGGTGGCCCAGCGGCTGGCATGGATCACACCGAGTGCGCCGTTGTCGAAATCGACCGCCATGGTGAAGCTGTCATTGGCGTCGAGATCGTAGTCGCCGATCTTGTTGCCGGGCGCCTTGTCGAAGGTCTTGAGGCGGGCGAACACGTGGTCGATGTCGAGGCCCGAGCCGTAGGAGGCAAAATCGAGGATGTGGACGCCGATATCGCCGAGCACCCCGTTCGAGCCGTGCTTCTTGCTCAGTCGCCACAGCCACTGCGATTCCGTGCGCCAGTCGCCCCAGGCCTTCGACACCAGCCAGCTCTGCAGGTAGCTCGCCTCGACATGGCGGACGGTGCCGATCTGGCCCGAGAGCACGATCTCGCGCGCCTTCTGCAGCTGAGCCACGTTGCGGTAGGTGAGGTTCACCATGTTGATGAGGCCGGATTTCTCGGCCACGTCGACCATCTCGAAGGCCTTGGTCGCATCAGTCGCCAGCGGCTTCTCGCAGAAGACGTGCTTGCCGCCCTTGAGCGCCGCGATCGAGGTGGCGTGGTGCACCGAGTCCGGCGTCACGTTGGCTACGGCATCGAACTCGCCCCAGGCCAGCGCCGCATCGAGCGAGGCGAAGCCGTTCGGGATGCTGTGGGTGGCGTTGAACTTTTCGAGCCGGATCGGATCGGTATCGACGCCGCCGACCAGCGTCACGCCTTCGATGGCGGCGAAGTGCTTGGCATGCTGGGCGGCCATGCCGCCGGTGCCGAGGATAAGCATACGCATTGTCGTGTTCCTTCAAATGCCCGGGCGGCTCCGCGCCGGTGTTCGTGTGGGCTAGACCCGGTGTTCCTTACGATCGAGATCGGCGACGAGCGCCAGGTCGAGAATGCGTTGCAGGCCGGCGGCGTGGCGGAAGTCGGGGTCCTGCTGCACGCCCGTGCGCACCGCTTCGACGAAGCGTTGGTAGTTGGTCTTGACCGGCTTGGCTTTCACCTCGCGCCAGGTCGAGGTGGCGACATCCTCGCCGGCGCAGACGCGCAGCAGCGAGCCCCAGTGGCCATGGCTGAGCTCCAGCCCGCCCTTGTTGCCGTAGACGCGCAGGCCCTGGTCGTTCGAATGGCCCGAGGCCCAGCGTGAGGAGTGGATCGTGCCGATGGCGCCGTTGGCGAACTCGGCCGAGATGATGAAGCTGTCATTGGCGTCGAGCACATACTCGCCGATCCTGTCGCCCGGCACCTTCTGGAACGTCTGCAGCCGGCTGTTCATAGCGACGATCGGCTGCCCGATGGCGAAGGTGGTGAAATCGAGGATGTGGATGCCGATATCGCCGACCGTGCCGTTGGAGCCGTGCCCCTTGCTCAGCCGCCACAGCCAGGTGCCCGAGAGGTTCGCGGCATCGTTGAAATCGCGCAGCGCCAGCCAGTGCTGGAGATAGCTCGCCTCGATATGCTTGACCTCGCCGATGACGCCGGAGGCGATCAGCTCGCGCGCCTTGTGCAGTTCGGCGACGTTCCGGTAGGTCAGGTTGACCATGTTGATGAGGCCGGCCTGCTCGGCCGCCTCCACCATCTCCATGGCGAGCCCGTAACTGGGCGCCAGCGGCTTTTCGCAGAGAACGTGCTTGCCGGCGGCGATCGCCTTCATCGTCGTCGGGTGGTGGATCGAATCCGGTGTGATGTTGTCCACCGCATCGAAAGCGCCCCAGGCCAGCGCATCGTCGAGCGAGCTGAAGCGGTTTGCGATCCCGTAGGTATCGCAGAAGGTCGCGAGGTTCTCGGGGATGGTATCGACGGCGCCCACCATCTCCACGCCCTCGATGGTCTGGAACGCCTTGGCGTGGCTATTGGCCATGCGGCCGGTACCGAGGATGAGGAGGCGCATGACGCTCAACAGTCCGTGGTTGGGAGAGGCCCGGTGGGTCCCCGGGTCACGCCCGCGGATGACGGGGGACAACTTCTAGTCCAGCGTACCGGATCAGCAACCCCACCACCGTCATCCCCGGGCTTGACCCGGGGACCCATGCGGCGGCGCGGTTCGATCACAGCAAGCGCACCGTTACCCACCTCACTTCGGGTGGTGCGTCAGCTTGGCGCCGCGCTCGACCAGCGGCTCGATCGACTTCTCGACCGGCGTGTTCGGGGCCTTCAGCAGGTGCGCGTGGTTGTCCGCGTTGTAGGCCCAGTTCACCGCGTTGCGGATGACCTTGCCGACGGTCGCGTCGTGATAGGTCGGATAAGTCTCGTGGCCGGGGCGGAAGTAGAAGATGTTGCCGGCGCCGCGGCGATAGGTGAGGCCCGAGCGGAACACTTCTCCGCCCTGGAACCACGAGACGAACACGGTCTCGAGCGGCTCCGGCACCGAGAAGGGCTCGCCATACATCTCTTCGTTCTCGAGCTCGAAATAGGCCGGCAGGCCCTTGGCGATCGGATGGCCCGGGTTCACCACCCAGATGCGCTCGCGTTCGCCGGCCTCGCGCCAATGAAGGTTCGCCGGCGTACCCATCAGGCGCCTGAACACCTTCGAGTGGTGGCCCGAGTGCAGCACGATCAGGCCCATGCCTTCCCAGACGCGCTGCACCACGCGCTCGACGATCTCGTCCTTGACCTCGCCGTGAGCCGCGTGGCCCCACCAGACGAGCACGTCGGTGTTGGCAAGCTTCTCGACAGTCAGGCCGTGCTCGGCATCCTGGAGCGTCACGGTCGTCGGCACGAGGTTCTTGTCCTCGCCGATCAGCGCGGCGATCTGGCCATGCATGCCCTTGGGGTAGTTCTCGGCCACGGCCTTGTTCTTCTGCTCGTGGACATTCTCACCCCAGACGGTGACTCTGATCGGCATGGTCGTCTCCTTATTCGTGGAAAGGGCCGGACAACGGCGCCGGCCCGGTGGTCTTCCAAAGCGGTTTGGATATTGAAGCGATTCACTGCATCGGCGGCCGGAGATTGACAAGCCGAGTGCGGCGAAAATCGGTGCCGTGCGGCAATTTTGCCGCCCGGCGGAACGTCAGTGTTTCAGCGGCTTGCCCGCTTGGTCGAAGCGGTAGACGCGGCCGGGCTGCGGGGCAATCGAGATCACCTCGTCGGGGACGTGCTTGCTTGTCCCGTCTTCGCGAACGATCACCGGTTCATCCGCGCCAATATCGACATAGGTGTAGCTGTCCGAACCGAGGTTCTCCGAGTGGATCACCTTGCCCTTCCAGGCCCCCTCGCGATCGGTGATGTCGATATCCTCCGACCGCACGCCGATCGTGGTCGCCCCGAACTTCGAAGCAATCTCGCCATTGAGGAAGTTCATCTTCGGCGAGCCGATGAAACCGGCGACGAACAGCGATTGCGGATTCTCGTACAGTTCGAGCGGCGTGCCCACCTGCTCGATGATGCCATCGCGCAGGACGCAGATGCGGTCGGCCAGCGTCATCGCCTCGACCTGGTCATGCGTCACGTAGACCATGGTGACGTTGTTCATCGAGTGATGAAGCTTGGCGATCTCGAGGCGGGTGGCAACGCGCAGGGCGGCGTCGAGGTTCGAGAGCGGCTCGTCGAACAGGAACACCTTGGGGTCGCGCACGATGGCGCGGCCGATGGCGACGCGCTGGCGCTGCCCGCCCGACAACTGCTTGGGCAGGCGCCCAAGATAGGGCGTGATCTGCAGCAATTCGGCCGCCGCCTCGACACGCGCCTTGATCGCATCCTTGTCGGACTTCGCCAACTGCATGCCGAAGGCCATGTTCTCGTACACGGTCATGTGCGGGTAGAGCGCATAGCTCTGGAACACCATGGCGATGCCACGGCGGCTCGGCGCCAGTGCATTGACCATCGTGCCGTCGAACTTCATCTCGCCCGAGGTGATGTCCTCGAGGCCGGCGAGCAGGCGCAGCAGGGTGGACTTGCCGCAGCCTGATGGCCCGACAAAGACCATGAACTCGCCCGAGTGGATCTCGAGGTCGACGCCCTTGATCACATCCACGAGGCCAAAGGACTTCTTGATATTCTTGAGTTCGATACGCGCCATGGTTCTTTAGCCCTTTACGCCGCCGGCGGTCAGGCCGGATATGATCTTGCGCTGGAAGATGAGGACGAGGACCACCAGCGGCACGGTAACGATGACCGATGCTGCCATGATGGCGCCCCACGGGATTTCATGCTGCGTGCCGCCCGAGAGCAGCGCGATGGCCACGGGCACCGTGCGCGTCGCGTTCGACGAGGTGAAGGTGAGCGCGAACAGGAACTCGTTCCATGCCCCGATGAAGGCGAGGAGGCCCGTTGTCACCAGCGCCGGCCACATCAGCGGCATGAATACCTTGGTGATGATGATCCACGGGTTGGCGCCATCGACGATCGCCGCTTCTTCGATCTCGATCGGCAGGTCGCGCATGAAGGTGGTGAGCACCCACACGGTGAACGGCAGCGTGAAGATCGTGTAGCTGAAGATCAGCGCCCAAGGCGTGTTGTAGATGCCGAGGAAACGGATCACCTCGAACAGGCCGGCGAGCACCGCGATCTGCGGGAACATCGAGACCGCGAGGATCGTCATCAGGATCAGCCCCCTGCCCCGGAACCGCACGCGGCTCAGCGCGAAGGACGCCGTGATGGCAAGGAACAACGCCAGCAGCACCGTGAGGGACGCAACGAAGATCGAGTTCAGCACGTTGCGCGGGAAATCGCCGACCGCCAGCACCGCTACGTAGTTGTCGAGTGAGAACGACGTCGGCCAGTAGGTGACGCGGAACAGGTCCGTGCCCGATTTGAAGCTCGTGAGGATCGCGTAGTAGAACGGGAAAACCGCCACCACGACGATGAACACGACCAGCGCGTAGAACGCGACGCGCTTGGTGATGGCCCAAAGGTCCATGGTCATCAGCGATCTCCCCCGTCGAACCGAACCTTGCCGAGCCAGATGTAGAGCCCGGTCATCAGCGCGATCATCAGGAACAGCAACGTCGACTGGGCCGAGCCGTAGGCGAACTTGTCGAAATCGAACAGGTTCTCTCTCGAGATGACCGACATGGTCTTGGTTGCCTTGCTGTTCGGCGTCAGCACGTAGATCAGGTCGAAGATGCGCATGGCGTCGAGCAGGCGGAAGATCACCGCCACCATCACCGCCGGTCGCACCAGCGGCAGCGTCACCTTGAAGAACACCTTGACCGGATGCACGCCATCGATCTTGGCCGCTTCGTACACATCCTTGGGCACCATCTGCAGGCCCGCGAGAATGAGCAGCGCCATGAACGGCGTGGTCTTCCAGATGTCGACGATCAGCACCGCGGTCATGGCCGTTTCAGCCGTGGCAGTCCAGGCGACCTTCTGGCTGATGATGCCGAGGTTCATGAACAGGTCGTTGATGATGCCGAACTGGTCGTTCAGCATCCAGCTCCACATCTTGGCGGAGACGATGGTCGGGATGGCCCACGGGATCAGGATGGCTGCGCGCACGAGGCCGCGCCCCTTGAATTCCGCGTTGAGCACCAGCGCCACGATCATGCCGATGACCGTTTCGAGCGTCACCGAGACGACGGCGAAACGGAGCGTATTGCCCACCGCGTTCCACCAGGCCGGATCGACGAGCAGGCCCGAGAACACGGTGCGCCCGCTCTTCAGCGTGGTCCAGCTGAGGTAATTCTTGAAGCCGACGAAGTCGCCGCCGTAGAGATCGTTGAGCGACGTATTGGTCAGCGAGAAATAGATCGTCCTGAGCAGCGGCCAGCCAGCGACGATGGCCAGCGCCACCAGCATGGGCACCAGGAACCACATGGCCGCGGCGACCCGCGACTTCATCAGCTCGGACTGGATTTGTGGCTGCGCGCGAACGACGGTACCGGCTGTGGCTTCAGCGGTCATGGACGCTTCCCCTGCTGCAGAAGGATATAGGCGCGGGCAGCGTGCCGCCCGCGCCGAATAGTCCTAGGATATTACCAGGCGTCGCCCTTGAGCTCGGTCAGCTTAGCTTCGAGAAGCTCAAGATTCTCGGCGCCCGAGCCATTGCCCGACAGGGTGTCATGCACCGCCGACCAGAACAGCGAGGAAACCTCGTTGTACTTGAGGCCGGTTGGGCCCGACGGACGCGGCACGGCGCTCTGGAACACGGCTTTCCAAAGCGGGATGATCGGGGCCTTGGCCGCGACGTCCGCGTCATCATAGGTCGCCGTCAGGGTTGGCAGGTTGGTCTGCTCGATGGCACGCAGCTTCTGCTCCTCTGGCGAGGACAGGAACTTGACGAGACGGATCGAGGCTTCCTGGTCCGGCGAGTACTTCGAAACCGCGAGGTTCCAGCCGCCCAGCGTCGCCGCCGAGGTATCGCCTTCGGCTGCCATCGGCAGCGTGGTCACGTCGAACAAGCCCTTCACGGCCGAGTCGGCACCATTGCCAAGGCCATAGGCATACGGCCAGTTGCGCATGAACACGGCATTGCCGAGCTGCCAGACGCCACGGCTCTCTTCTTCGGTGTACGCGAGCACGCCTTCCGGAGAGATCGTCCCGACCCAGCTGCGGGCGCGGTCGAGGGCCGCTGCGGCCTTCTCATTGTTGATCGAGATCGTGCCATCGGGCTCGACGATCTGGCCGCCACCCGACGACTTCACCCACTCGAGGGCATTGCAGGTCAGGCCTTCATAGGCGTTGCCCTGCCACACGAAGCCCCACATGTCGGCCTTGCCGGCAGCGCGTTCGGCGTCCTGGATTTCCTTGGCTGTAGCAGCCAACTCGTCCCAGGTCTTGGGAACGCTCTTGCCGTACTTCTCGAGCAGGTCCTTCCGGTAGTAGAGCGCCGGAGCGTCGGTGAACGAGGGGAGCGCCACCAGCTTGCCGTTGGCGGTCTGCGACTCGACGATCGCGGGGAAGTACCCGCCGATGATGTCCTTGGTCGCCTCGGTCAGGTCGGTGAGGTGATCGGCGAGCTGCGGGGCCCAGATCACGTCGGTGGTGTAGATGTCGATGTCGGCATTGCCGGCCGCGAGCCACAGCTTGTACTGGCCGAACTGGTCGGTAGTGGACGACGGCATCGGCACGATCGTCACTTTGTCTTCGGGATTGGCGGCCATATAGCGATCAACCTGCGTCTGCAGGAATGCCAGGCCCGTACCGGTATCGCCGAGCACGATCTGCAGGTCGGCAGCCTGGACCGTCGCAACGGCCGACACGCCCAACAGCAGACCGAGCATCAAGGACTTCATTTTCATTAGGTTCCTCCCAAGGGACAGTCATGAACAGGAGGCAGCCCAAGCCGATCGGTCGCCCTAAGGCGCTGATCGAAAACGGTTCCTCCCACCAAAGCGCTTAGGCTTGAAGAGCTTGGCTCCTCGATTAGGCTTTCAAAGCGCTTTGAACGGAAAGTAGCCAGAGCCCCCAAATTCTGTCAAGCGAGATTCGGGTGACATTCGTTAACATCGCCTGATCGACGCCAAGACATTGTTGCTTTTCAGTGAGTTACGCCGTGCCGTCTGTTAACGGCGAGGATACACACCGTCAAAGCCGTGAGGTACGAACCTCAGGAAATGGTTCCCGTACCGACCACTTGCCTTTACGATTCAAATCGCTTTGAATAAGCTTCTTGGTGAGGAGGACGTCCAGCGATAAGCTCCTGACGGGGCTTGGTGCGCGAGCGGAAAACCGCCGTGTCGCCTGTTTGGGCGTATGCAAATTTGGTGATGAAACTCAAGGACTTGGCCGCGGAGCTGGGCCTTTCGCAGACGACGGTGAGTCGCGCGCTGAATGGCTATCCCGAGGTGAACGAAGCGACCCGGCAGCGCGTCAGCGAGGCCGCGCATCGCGTTGGCTATCGCGCCAATGTCAGCGCCCGCCGCCTCGCCACCGGCCGCTCCGGCGCCATCGGCGTCACCCTGCCCCTCCAGCGGTCGCTGCATTTCGGCCCGCACACGTCGGAGTTCCTCTCCGGCATCAGCGAGCGCCTCGCCCAATACGAGATCGACATCGTCGTCACCCCGATCGATGCCGACGACGAAATCCCCGTATTCCGCCGCCTCGTCGCTTCGAAGCGCGTCGATGCGCTGGTGCTCTCCGCCCCCACGCCCGACGACAAGCGCATCGCCGCCCTGACCGATCTCGGCATGCCTTTCCTGCTGCACGGCCGCGCCGACAACGTGAAGATCCCGCACGCCTGGCTCGACATCGACAACGAGGGCGGTTTCCACCGCGCCACCAGTCACCTGATCGACCTCGGCCACACGCGCATCGCCATGATCAACGGCCCCGAGGATCAGACCTTCGCCATCCATCGCGCCCGCGGCTTTCGCACCGCCATGACCTCGCGCGGCCTCGTGCCCGACCCGCAGCTGATCGGCGGCGGCCGCTTCACCGACGAGAATGGCTTCCGCCTGGCGCAGGCATTCCTAGAGCGCACGCCCCGCCCCACCGCCTTCCTCGCCGGCTCGATGATGACCGCGCTGGGCGTCTTCCGCGCCATCCGCGCCGCCGGCCTCGAACTGGGCAAGGACGTCTCGATGATCGCCCACGACGACGTCTTCCCTTATCTCAACGCCGACAACATGGTCCCCTCCATGTCGACCACGCGCTCCTCGATCCGCGCCGCCGGCGCCCGCATCGCCGAACTGCTGCTCCAGATGCAGGACGGCAAGCCCGTCACTTCGATCCACGAACTCTGGCCGGTGGAGCTGGTGCTGCGCGAAAGCACGGGGCCCGCGCCGAAGTAGCGCGGGAGATATCCCCTCACGGGGCCGGTACCGAAGCAGCGGCCATACTCTCTGCTGATGGTGGGGTGCGTGGGGAGAACAGCACCACAACGCCTGCCCAAAGCAGCGCGCAGAACACAACCCCCACAATGACAGCCCAGCCCCGCAGTGACATGGTGGCTGTTGTCGTACGTTGCGAACGGAAATTGAACCAGTAGTGCTACCTATTCGTCATAGATTTGCCGAAACAGGTTCAGCCCGGCGGAAAAACGTCGGCCGCGAGTTATCGACCTCCCAGGCGATCATCGTAGCGCTGTCCGTGCCGCCCAGCTGATGTACCTAGGACAGCATTCCGGCGACCGAAGGCCACCCACACCTCGGATTGAGCGCGGCCGTCGCCAACGGCACGAAGGTTGTCCAGACGTTTTGCGCGGGGACAGCAGCCGGCACGGCCATGTGAGCATCGTCATAGGGCTCTTGAGGCCATAGCCCAAGCGCCCACGCCCTACTTGCTGGCGGGAGGAGCAGCCACTAGCTCGCCCTCCCGCTCAAACCGCCTTCAACAACCGCAAGTGGTTGTCGACGTTCAGCTCGAAGATCGTCAACCTCGCCGCTAGCCAGCGGCAAGGAACCAGCGGCAGTTGGTCACGTCGACCGAGAACGCATGGCTCCCGCGGCACTCTGGGCACTATGCTCGGCGCTCTGATTCAGGAGAGCCGATGGAGACTCGGGGTTGGCGTCCCTCGCGAAGGGGGATCGTGATCGGAACGGCTGTGCTGGGTGCCGGACTTGTCGTTGGCACCATCCTGGACAAGTTGATAGGCCAGCCGGACGCAGCTTTCGTGCTCGATGCCATCGGCTGGGACGCGACCCGGTTCCCCGTCGGGGTTCGTCGGACCGATGCCGGCTGGAGCACCGACTTCAATCGTAACGCCTATCTGCCCGACGATGCGTTTCCGCTGACGTTCTATGTCGACATAGCTCGGCCCAACAATGACGGCGACGGGACCACTCCGGCAACGGCGAAGCGGTCCATCCACACCGCCATTGCCGCCGCCAACCGAGCGGGGCGGCCGGCGCGTATCCTGATCGAAACCGAACACGGCCCCTACAACAGAGGCGACGGATTCTCGAACTCCGGTGCCGTCATCCCGATGCAGGACATCGCCATCATTCCCGCACATAACGGCCTGCCCGGCGAGGGCCGGATCGTGAGCGGGCCCTTCGATCGCCTCGGATGGTCGGGCGCCACGGACCCCGTCTACACCAATTGCTGCACAACCACGCGCCGGGACGTGGCGCGGGTGTTCGACGTTACGCAGGTGGACGGATTTGGAAACTATCGGGAGATAGGCGAAGAGAACAGCGCCGAAGCCGTCAATGATGGCGGCGGATGGTTTGTCGATGCCGCCGGAACGCTCTATGTCCGCCGGCACGACGACGCCGTGGTGACAAACGAGAACACCCGCGTCTTCCTCAACGCCGCCAACTTCAAGCTGACCGCTCAAAGCGGCAAACTGTATCTCCGCAACGTCGACTTCGAGGGTGGATCGGCCGGCGATCAGAACCCGTTCGCCGTTAGCGGCTGCCTCGACACCATCGTGATCGCCGAGAACTGCTCCTTCAAGTATGGCGGCTCCAGTGCTCGACTGCGCGATGGCGCGCTGATCTCGGGCAGCTCGGGCCTCTTTGCCTTCATTGGATGCGTCTCGGCTGCCAATACCAAGGACGGGCTCAACGCCGCCTGGTCCGTCGATCCCGAGCGTCGCCTCTTCATGCTGACCGAGAACTGCGAGTGTTTCGACAATGGCCGGTTCGGCAGCGCCTCGAGCAACGGCCTGACTGGTCATGGCTCGTCGGTCCACCTCGACGTCAACGGCAACTATCACGACGACCACGGCGGCGAGGTTCGCTTCATCGACACCTGCCGATCGGCCCATTTCGGGACCCGGGCCGCGTTCGATCAGGGGGACGGCGACCAGACGATGACCGTGGGTTTCAATACATCGAACGCCGCCCGGATGTGGCTGTGGGACTGCACCGGAGAGATGCTCTCCCCCGACGACTACTCTCTCTACGCGTCGAGCACGAACAGTCCCATCCGTGTCAGGAACTACCGCGACATCACGGGAAAAGTCGGCACGAAGGGCGTCTCGTCGTTCTGAGCTAGACCGCTCGCAACAACCGCAAGTGGTTGTCGAAGTTCAGCTCGAACGTCGTGAGCGGGGCGGGAGAGCCGGCGAAGCCGCCGAGTTCGCCTTCGCCGCTAGAGATCAGCAGACCCTCACCGTCGGGTGCGATGCCGCAGACGTTGCGCATGTTGTGCGCGGCGACCACGCTCGCCTCGTCGGGATCGATGGCGAGGATGGTGTTGCCCTCCGGCGATGACACGCCGATCAGCGCGCCATCGGCGGAAGCGGCCACCGAGCCGATGTAGTTGCGCATATCGAGCAGCATGTCGTCGGGCAGCTCGATCAGCCGAATCTCGCCGTCATGTGTGGCGTAGCCGACCAGTTGGGGTCGGTCCTCCGTCGGCCCGCGGAACTGGCAGCCGAACCAGACGCGGCCGCGATGGTCGAAAGCCATGTGGCGGATCGAAAGCTGGTGCAGGCCGGCATCCAGCCGCAGCTGGCCGATCAGCGTGCCGGTGCGGCGATCGATGAAGGCGATGGAGGGGTCCATCGTCTCGAGGTTGAGCTCGGCCCGGCCGTAGTCCGGGTGCGTTTCGATCCCGCCATTGGCGACGACGAAGGTTGCGCCATCCGGCATCAGCAGCATCTCGTGCGGGCCGGTGCCAAAAGTGTCGAACTCACCGATGCGCTTGAAGCCGCCCACGACGTCATAGATGCCGATCACCCCGCGGGCATTCTCGAAGTCGTTCTCGGTCGCATAGAGCAGCTTGCCGTCGGGCGAGAAAGCGCCGTGGCCGAAGAAGTGGCGGCCCTCGACGCTCGGCAGCGTCTGCGGCCCGGCATGGCCGCTGGGATCGAAGATCACTGCGAAAGTGCCGGGCTGGCGGGCGAAGACCACACCCTGCCCCGTGGTCGGCGAGAAGGTGATGTCGTGCCCGCGATCGGGCAGGTCGACACTCGAAATCAGCGTGCCGGCCTCGTTGACCAGCGCTGCAGCGTACCCGCCGGCGCGCTTCTGGATCGATGAGGCGAAGACCAGTTCGGACCGCTCCAGCGCCAGCGCGGCGCGCGGCAGCAGCGATGCCGCGAAGCCGGCGCCGGCAGCCTTGAGGAATGCCCGGCGCTGCCACATGCTCAATCTCCGTCCAGTGACGAAAAGCCCACGGAAAGCCCGAGCGCCGCGGGCAGGTCCTCGCCCGTCAGCTTGCCGATGGTCTGGCTGGCGGTGACCAGCTCGGTCAGCGCCCGCACCTTGGCCGGATCGGCCACCGCCTCCTCGACTGAGCCGGTGACCGTGGCCCCGGCCGCAGCCGCCTGCCTGAATGCGGCAATGGCACCCTCGCCGATCGAGAACTGCTCGGTCGGCGCATATTCCCAGATGTCGGACCCGACCAGCAGCGCCTCGAGCCCGGCAAAGTTGGCGAGGATCGACGGCGCGGTCTGGTTCGAACGCCAGAACAGCGCCGATTTCGGCTTGGGCGCCGCGCCGTCCCGACCAAGGAAGGGCAGAATGCGCTGGTCGCGGATAGCCTCGACGCCATGCGCCATCACCCCCACCAGCTCTTCGAGCACCTCGTCGTTGCTGCGATAGGTGGCGTCCGTCTCGCTGGGGCGGATCATGCGGGCGGAAATGCCCTCCGGATCGTTCCACTCGGCGCTCATCTGCGCCGCCGTCCCGGACATCAATTCGGCGATGGCACTGGCATAGTCGCAACGGAAGAAGCCGTCGGCTGTCGCCAGGGCGTCGGAGCCGGTGCCGAACAGCACGAATTCCAGCGCGCCGAGCCCCTGCACCGCCACACTCTTGCCCGCCAGCCTTTCGGGCGTGACCGCAGTCTCCTCGGCCTCGGCGAGAATGCCCTGCACCTGTTTCAGCGCGATGCCCTTGCGATCGGGCCAGAACAGGATGCGGTCGCTGCGGTTGTCGGTCATCAGGGGACCGAAGCGAAACAGCTCGATGCGCGACCACGCACTGACCACCGGCCCGAACTGCTCGCGCGCGGCGGCAAGGTTCGCCTCGGACGCCGTGGCGCAAAGCGCCGCCAGCCGCGACTTCATCTCCCCCGTCTGTGCCGCGAACTCGGCAAAGCCGGGGCGGATCACCTTCTCGATCGCATCCGCTACCACCGCGCGCCCGGTCGGATGCAGTTGCGCCAGCGCCGGCGTCGCCAGCAGCCCGAGCAGCAGGGCGATCATGAGCCGCATCAGAGAGACTCCACGAACTTTACGAGGTCGTCGCGCTCGGCCGCGCTCATCGCCGCGAAGCTATCACGCGACGCCTGCGCCTCACCGCCATGCCAGAGGATGGCCTCGGCGAGGTTGCGCGCCCGGCCATCGTGGAGGAATTCGGTATGCCCCGAAACCGTCTTGGTCAGCCCGATGCCCCAAAGCGGCGGCGTCCGCCACTCGTAGCCGTCCGCATCGCCCTCCGGCCGGTGGTCGGCGAGACCATCGCCCATGTCGTGCAGCAGCAGGTCGGTATAAGGCCAGATCAGCTGGAACCGATGTTCTGGAATCTCCGCCGCCCGGGACGTCACATATTTCGGCGTGTGGCACGAAGCGCAGCCGGCGCCATAGAAGGCTGCCTTGCCGCGCAGCACCCGGGGATCGCCGACATCGCGCCGCTGCGGCACGCCGAGATTCTGCGAGTAGAATGTCACCAGATCGAGCACCGGATCGGGCGCTTCTGAGGCTCCCAGCCGCTTCTGCTCGCCGGTGGGCGGGTCAAAGCACGCCGCCTGCGCCTCCGTACAATCACCGAAAGGCCGGTTCACCAGCGGCGTCGAAATACCGATGTCGCCGGCGAAGGCATCCGCCGACTGTGCCCGGATCGAAGCCGCTCCCGCCTTCCAGCCAAACCGCCCGAGCATCTGCTGCCCGCTCACCTCGTCCAGCACCATGTTCGGCTTACCCGAAATGCCGTCGCCGTCGCTATCATCCGGATCGGCCCTGGCAACGATGTCCTCAGCGGGAACCGCCTCCAGCAGCCCAAGCCCGATCATCTGCGGCGCGACACGCGGGCTGAGCATCACGTCTTGCGCCATCGGCCCATAGGCCAGATCGGAAACCGAATAGCTCGGCTTGCGCAGGGTGATAACCGTACCATCGCCCAGCGTCACCGGCTCGTCGGTATAGCTGATCGCCATCCGGCCCTCGGCCTTGACACCCGGCACGGCAAAATCCTGCAGCTGCCCGCCATAGGCTGGCTCGGGGATGACCTTGGCCCCCGCTGCCAGCGCCGCCTCATCGGCCTCGCCATGCGGCGGCACCGAGAGACGCAGGAACATCGACACCGCGTCATCCCCCGCCCCGGATGGCGTATGCCCGCGCCCATCCTTCAAATGGCAGTTCTGGCAGCCGCGCGCGTTGAACAGCGGCCCCAGCCCGTCCGATGCTTGGGTGGAGCTCGGCGACGACACCCAGAGCTTGCGGAACAGCGCGTTGCCGAGCTTGAACTGCTCTTCCTGCTCGAAGCTGAGATTGGCCGACGAGAACGAAAAAATGTCGCCGTTGACTCGCTTCTTCACCGTCGCCGCTCCCGCCGGGAGCTGCTCGAAATTCTCGGGCTTCGAAAAATCCGTGGTCGGCGCGGTGACGCGCTGCACCCGCGCCAGATCCTTCGGCGACAAATCGGAACGGGTCCCGCCATCGGCTGCGATGGCGAGACCCGCGATGAGAAACATGACCAGGAAAACGGTCAAGCGCTTGTGCATGTCTCGCACTCTAGGCTTCCCGGCCATGGACCGGGATAAAAGGCAGCGCCGCAGATTCTGTCCACCCGCGGCGCCGATAAATCCTTGGAAAACGTCGGCTTACTGGAACACCGCGTCCGGGTTGGTCAAGCTGTCCGACTGCTCGATCGTCACCGCATCGCCCAGATTCAGCAGGGCTACCGCACGTTCGACCCCGCGCGTCTGGGCGATCAGCGCATCGATCGCGGCCTGCACCGCCGCATTGCCCTCGGTGTTGCCCTCGCCGATCTGCTGGTCGTACGCCTCGCCGGCGGCAGCGCGGTCCGCGATGGCCTGGAGCTTGGCGACGGAATCGTCGAGCTGCGCCCTGATCTCGGTATCGAGCGCCGCGTCCTTGGCCGCGATCAGCTCCGAGATCGACGGGCCTTCGACCACCGAACCGTCAACGCGGGTGTATTTGCCGAGGTAGACGTTGCGGATACCGATGCCGTCGTTGAGGTGCGAGACATGCGTGTTGTCCGAGAAGCAGTCGTGCTCCTCTTCCGGATCGTGCAGCAGCAGGCCGAGCTTCATGCGCTCGCCCGCCAGTTCGCCGAACGAGAGCGAGCCCATGCCGGTGAGGATAGTCGCAAGGCCGGTCTCGGCCAGCGCCGTGCGAGCCGCCCCGCCTTCCTGCCAGTTGGCGACCATCTCCTCGAGGTCGGTGACCAGCAGGTCCGTAGACGCGTCGAGATACTGCGCGCGCCGCTTGGCGTTCGCATCGGTCGAGTAGTCGGTGAACGGCCGCTCGCCGGCACCGGCTTCGGTGCCGTGCAGGTCCTGGCCCCAGAGCAGGAACTCGACGGCGTGATAGCCGGTCGCGACATTCGATTCGATACCACCCGCTTCCTGCAGCGTATCCTGCAGGAACGCCGGGGTGATCGCGGCCGCGTCGACCTCGGTGCCGTCGATGGTGATCTTGGGGTTGGCGATGACGTTGGCGGTATAGAGCCCGTTCTCGTCACTCTCGGCGCCGTAGCTCGCATCCACATAGTCGATCAGGCCTTCGTCGAGCGGCCAGGCATTCACCTTGCCCTCCCACTCGTCGACGATGGCGTTGCCGAAACGGAAGGCCTCGGTCTGCTGGTAGCTCGGACGCGACGCGCGCCAGGCCTCGCGGGCGGCGGTCAGCGTCTCTTCGCTCGGGTTGGCGATCAGCGCGTCCGTGGCGGCATCAAGCGCCTTGGCCGCGGTCAGCGCGTCCTCGTAGCCGGCGAGCGCGATGTCGGCATAGGTCTTGAGAATGGCATCGGCGGTCGGCTCGGCAGCCCCGGCGAAACCGGCGCCCATCGCCGCCATGCCGATGGAAAGGGCAAGCGTGCTGATCGTCTTCATCCAAAATCTCCGGGGGACAGATCGTCCGTACGCCGCGCACTAGCAATGTGGACTGCAGCAATCAAGAAATATCGACCCAGTTTGGAACGGCTCTAAGAACAGCTCCTCGCCGCTGCTTTGGCGCCATCTCGACTCGTTCCGGTAAAACGGGCACTGTCACAAATGTCACAAATGACTTCGGAGGGGGTCCGACAGTCGCAAAGCCCCCTAGGGCGGGGGTTTCGCACCGGCGGCACCAGTACAGTCGACGCGTTCGCTTGGGGCGAATGTCATGCGGCTGTCATACGGCCAAAATACGTGAGACGCGGCTTTTGGGGCTCCTCCCGAGTCAGGACAACAAGCCAAGAATTCCAGGGAGACTGAGAATGATCTTCAAGAACGCGCTCGTCGCTTCGGTTTCGGTCGCGGCCCTCGCCGCATCGACCTTTTCCGCTGTGGCGCAGACCGACCTTACTGCCCTCTACGAAGCCGCCAAGGCCGAGGGTCAGCTCACCACTATCGCTCTGCCCCATGACTGGTGCGGCTACGGTGCCGTGATCGAGGCCTTCAAGGCCAAGTATCCGGGCATCACCGTCAACGAGCTGAACCCCGATGCCGGTTCGGCCGACGAAATCGAGGCCATCAAGGCCAACAAGGGCAACACCGGCCCGCAGGCCCCCGACGTGATCGACGTCGGCCTGTCGTTCGGCCCCTCGGCCAAGGCCGAAGGCCTGATCCAGCCGTACAAGGTCTCGACCTGGGACACGATCCCGGACTCGGCCAAGGACGCTGAAGGTTACTGGTACGGTGACTATTACGGCGTGCTGTCGTTCCTCGTGAACACCGACCTCGTGACCAAGGTCCCGACCTCGTGGGCCGACCTCAAGGCCGCCGACTACGCCAACTCGGTCGCCCTCGCCGGTGATCCGCGCGCTGCCAACCAGGCCATCCAGGGCGTCTACGGTGCTGGCCTTTCCACCGGTGCCACCGATGCCAAGGCCGCTGCCGAAGCTGGCCTCGCCTACTTCGCCGAGCTGAACAAGTCGGGCAACTTCGTCCCGGTCATCGGCAAGGCCGCTTCGGTTGCCCAGGGCACCACCCCGATCGTCGTCGCCTGGGACTATAATGCCCTCGCCTGGCGCGATGGCTTTGCCGGCAACCCGAAGGCCGAAGTCGTCGTCCCGTCGGACAGCGTCGTCGCCGGCGTTTACATCCAGGCCATCTCGGCTTTCGCTCCGCATCCGAACGCAGCCAAGCTGTGGATGGAATACCTCTACTCGGATGAAGGTCAGCTCGGCTGGCTCGCTGGCTACTGCCACCCGATCCGCTTCAACGACCTCGCCGCCAAGGGTGCCGTTCCCCAGGCTCTGCTCGACAAGCTGCCGCCGGCCGAGAACTACGCTAAGGCCGTGTTCCCGACCCTCGACGACCAGGCTGCCGCCAAGGAAGCCATCACCACGCAGTGGGACAGCCTCGTCGGCGCGAACGTTCAGTAAATGGCGAATGTCAGCTCTGTAGCTGACACCGCGGCCGGCCCGGTTTCGACCGGGCCGGTGGCGCGGGTCGGCGGGAATCCGTTCCGCTTCCTGACGACTCTCAGGCTTGGCGACATCCTCGCCATCGCCCCCTTCATCCTGTTCGCCCTGCTGTTCCTCGTCATCCCGACGCTCGGCCTCGTCGTCGGCGCCTTCCAGGATCCGAACGGGACCTTCACCTTCGACAACATCCTGCAACTGAGCGACTCGCAGATCGTCGCCTCGTTCTGGATCTCGATCCGCGTCTCCGCTGCCTCTGCCATCATTGGCGCGCTGATCGGATTGGCAATGGCCATGGCGGTCATCCGCGGCAAGCTACCCGGCTTCATCCGCTCCTCGGTAATGACCTTTTCCGGCGTCGCCTCGCAGTTTGCCGGCATCCCGCTGGCCTTCGCCTTCCTCGCCACGCTCGGCCGTCTCGGGCTCGTGACAGTGCTGTTCAAGACGCTGTTCGGTTTCGACCTGACGCGGTCCTTCAACATCCTCAGCTTCTGGGGCCTGACGGTTACCTACCTCTATTTCCAGATCCCGCTGATGATCCTGATCATCGCGCCCGCTATCGACGGGCTGAAGAAGGAGTGGGGCGAGGCGGCCGCGACGCTTGGCGCTACCAAAGGCCAGTTCTGGCGCTATGTCGGCTTCCCGGTCCTCTGGCCGAACCTGCTCGGCACGCTGTCGCTGCTCTTCGCCAATGCCTTCGGCGCCATCGCCACCGCCTATGCACTGACCGGTTCGTCGCTCAACATCGTGCCGATCCTCCTCTACGCCCAAATCCGCGGCGACGTGCTGCACAATCCAGGCCTCGGCGCTGCACTGGCGCTTGGCATGATCGTCATCACCGCGCTCGCCAACGTCATCTATCTGGTGGTGCGCACCCGCGCCGAACGGTGGCTCAAATGAAGCAGGGCAAGATCTGGAGCTGGGTGATCTTCACGCTCGGCGCGCTCTACTTCCTCGTGCCGCTCTACGCCACGTTCGATTTCTCGCTGCACATCCGGCGCGACTACCTGTCGTTCGATGCCTACGCCAACGTGCTGAACGACCCGCGCTTCCAGGCCGCGTTCAGCTACTCGCTGATCATCGGCGCGGCTGCCATCGTCGTCGGCCTGCTGCTGGTCGTTCCGGCGGCTTACTACGTCCGGCTTCGTGCCCCCCAGCTGCGGCCGATCATCGAGTTCATCACGCTGCTGCCGCTGGTCATCCCCGCCATCATTTTGGTGTTCGGGTATATCCGGATGTACAACACGAGCTCGGTCATCCCGCTGCTGGGCACCAATTTCGGCACCGACGTCCTGCTGACGCTGGCCTATGTCGCCCTCGCCCTGCCCTACATGTACCGGGCGGTCGATACGGGCCTCCGCACCATCGACGTGCAGACGCTGACCGAGGCCGCCAACATCCTCGGGGCCAACCAGGCGACGATTATCGCCCGGGTGATCTTCCCCAACATCATCGTTGCTGTGCTGTCCGGCGCCTTCCTGACGCTCGCCATCGTCATTGGCGAGTTCACCATCGCCAGCCTGCTCAACCGGCAGGTGTTCGGCGTCTACATGCAGAATGTCGGCGCCAATCGCGCCTATGAGCCGTCCGCGCTTGCCGTCATCTCGTTCGTCATCACCTGGGGCGCCATGGGCATGATCCAGTTGCTCGCCCGCTTCGCCCCCAAAACTGCCCGCAAGGACTGAGCCATGACCGAAGGATTTCTCCGCATCGAGAAGCTGGTGAAGACCTTCGGCGGCAACGCCGTCGTCAAGGGCGTGGACCTGAGTTTCAACCAGGGCGAGTTTGTCTCCCTGCTCGGCCCCTCCGGCTGTGGCAAGACGACGATCCTCAGGATGATCGCCGGCTTCGAGCGCCCCGACTCCGGCCGCATCGTCGTCGAAGGCAACGACATCGCTCACCTCCAGCCCAACCAGCGCAAGATCGGCATGGTGTTCCAGGCCTACGCGCTGTTCCCCAACATGAACGTCGCCGACAATGTCGGCTTCGGCCTCAAGATCGCCGGCATGCCCAAGCCGCAACGCGAGGCGCGGGGCGAGGAAATGCTGAAGCTGATTGGCCTCAGCGGCTACGACAAGCGCTTCCCGTTCGAACTCTCCGGCGGCCAGCAGCAGCGCGTCGCGCTCGCCCGCGCGCTTGCGCCGAGCCCGCGCATGCTCCTCCTCGATGAGCCGCTGTCGGCGCTCGACGCCAAGATCCGTGTCTCTCTGCGAGAGCAGATCCGCGAGATCCAGCGCGAACTCGGCATTACCACCGTGTTCGTCACCCACGACCAGGAAGAGGCGCTGTCGATCTCGGACCGCATCGTCGTGCTCAACGCCGGCAAGGTCGAGCAGTTCGGCGAGCCCTTCGAGATCTACAACCGCCCGCAGACGAAGTTCGTCGCGACCTTCGTCGGCCAGCTCAATACGCTCAACGCCACCGTCACCGATGCCGGCCAGAAGTCGGTCCGGATAGGCAACACCACTGTCACCATCCCCGCCCTGCCAGCGACGGCGCAGAACGGCGAGGCCGTTGCGCTGACCATGCGGCCCGAAGCGGTGGCGCTCGCCAACGGCGCGGCGCGCGATATCGTGCTCGACGGCAAGGTGGCCGAAGTCGCCTTCCTCGGCTCGGTCATCCGCCTGAAAGTCGATCTCGGCGACAACGCCATCAGCCTCGACACCTTCAACGACCAGCGCACCCCACCCCCGCCCCACGGCGCCCCGGTCCAGGTCGGCATCTCCTCGAGTGATGTGCTGGTTCTCGGCAACTGACGGCTACTCGCCATGAACATCCTCTTCATCACCGCTGACCAATGGCGCGGCGATTGCACTGGCTATGCCGGCCATCCCTTAGTGAAGACGCCAAACCTCGACGAACTCGCCTCGCAGGGCGTCGCCTTCCTCAACCACTATGCCCAGGCCGCCCCCTGCTCCCCGGCGCGCGCGTCGCTCTATACCGGCCTCTACCAGATGAACAACCGGGTCTGCCGCAACGGCAGCCCGCTCGCCGATCGCTTCGACAACATCGCCAAGGCCGCCCGCCGCGCCGGCTATGACCCGACCCTGTTCGGCTACACCGACGTGTCTCCCGACCCTACGGTGCACCACGAGAACGACCCCGATCTCACCACCTATGAAGGCGATCTCCCCGGCTTCACCACCCGGGTAAAGCTGCCTGAGCACGAAAAAGCCTGGCTTTCCTGGCTGCGCCAGCAGGGCCTCGAACTCGGCGGCAAGCCGGAGGCCGATTTTCCTGTCGGCGTCGAGCCGGGCACGGTCAGCAACGCGCCGCCTGCATATTCAGCCGAGCAGACGCAGACAGCATTCATCGCCAATGAGTTCGTCCGCTGGCTTGGCGAGCAGGACGGTGACCGCTACTGGTTCGCTCATCTCTCATTCATCCGGCCCCATCCGCCGTTCATCGTCCCGGCGCCCTACAACACGATGTTCTCGTCGGACGAGGTCGGAGACTTCGTCCGCGCCGGCAACGTCACGGCCGAGGGCGCGCGCCATCCGCTGATGGAATACGCACTGCAGGTCACCACGCAGGACTCCTTCGTTCCCGGAGCCAGTGGGCGCGTCGCCGACTGGACCACCGCCGAGTTCAAGCAGATCAAAGCCACCTATTTCGGCATGATCGCTGAGGTCGACGCGCAGCTCGGTCGCGTGTTCCAGGCCATTCGCGATCGCGGCGAATGGGAGCAGACGATCATCGTCTTCACCTCCGACCACGCCGAGATGATGGGTGACCACTATACGCTCGGCAAAGGCGGCTATTTCGACCAGAGCCAGCACATCCCGCTGATCGTCCGCCGGCCGGGCGAGCCCGAGGGCGCAACGATCGAGGTTTTCACCGAGTCCGTCGATGTCTTCCCGACGCTGCTGGAGCTCCTTGAGGCCCAGCCGCTGCATCACCCCGATGGCCGGTCGCTGGTCCCGCTGCTCTGGGGCGATCCGCCGGATGACTGGCGCGACGAGGTGCACTGGGAGTTCGATTTCCGCGATGTCGTCGATGGCCATGCCGAAGGCTGGTTCGGCCTCAAGTCGAATGAGCTGAACCTCGCTGTCATCCGCACCGACCGCTGGAAGTACGTACACTTCCCCAAGCTGCCGCCGCTGCTGTTCGACCTGCAGGCCGATCCCGGCTGCCTGCAAAATCTGGCCGACGATCCGCGGCACGTTGCCGAGCGGATCGAGATGGCCGAGCGCCTGCTCGCCTGGCGGGCCCGGCATCTCGACCAGACGCTGGCGCTCAAGATGCTGACGCCGGATGGGGTGGTGACGGGACGCGTCTGAGACCTTAGGTTGGCCCCGCAAAGAGGACCTCATGACCGACCCGTTCGTCTCCACCCCCTGGCTCGCCGACCATCTCACCGACCCCAACGTCGTCGTCGTCGATGGCAGCTGGTATCTCCCCGCCGCCAATCGCGACCCGCGCGCCGAGTATCTGGCCGCGCACATCCCAGGCGCGATCTGGTTCGACGTGGACAAATACGCCGACCTCTCCACCGGCCTGCCGCACATGCTGATGCAGCCGGAGGCATTCGGCGAACTGGCGGGCAAGCTCGGCATTGGCGATGGCATGACCATCGTCATCTACGACGGCATGGGCCTGTTCTCGGCGCCCCGCGTACGCTGGACGTTCGTAACGATGGGCGCGCGCGACGTGCGCATCCTCGCAGGCGGACTGCCGAAATGGGTGGCCGAAGGCCGCGCGGTCGAGGCCGGCGTGGCAATGCGTCCGGCTACGACGTTCAATGTGCGGTTCGATGCCGATGCAGTCGCGGATATCGAGCAGATGCGCGACTTCTCAAGCGCCGGCACTCGCCAGATCGCCGATGCCCGCCCTGCCGGCCGCTTCCGTGGCGAGGTCGCGGAACCACGCCCGGGCCTCAAGTCGGGCCACATGCCGAACGCCTTCAGCGCCCCAGCGGATACGCTGGTCGAAAGCGGCCAGTTGAAGCCGGCCGAAACGCTACGGACCCAGTTCGAAGCCGCCGGCCTCGACCTGACCAAGCCAATCGCCACGACCTGCGGGTCCGGCGTCACGGCTGCAACGCTGAAGCTGGCGCTCGAGCAGGCCGGGGCGACGGATGTCGTGCTCTACGACGGAGCGTGGGCCGAGTGGGGCGGGCGGGACGATGTTGAGGTGGTGAAGGGCTGACCGGCCCCTCACCCAGTCTGGCTCTTGCCTACCCCTTCGCCAATCTCCAGCTCCGCACCTCGAACGGACGCAACTCGGCGCCCTCGCCGCGCTCCATCGGCTCCTCGAGGATGCTCAGCGCGGCCGATACGGCCCAACCTTCCGGAGCCTTCACGGCGAAATCGCCGCGCCGCCCCGACGGCTCGTACACCCTGAGGATCAGCCCGTTGCCGTCCTCGGCCGGCTTGAGGCCGGAAAGCGCAGCCGGGATACCGTCGATGCCGATCGGCTCGTAGTGGACCGAGGCGACGCCGCTGGCGGTGGCGGCCAGCATAGGCTGGTTGAGGTCCTCGGCTTCCTCGCGTACCCGGCCTTCGTGCCAGTCGCCGGCATGCGGATAGAGCGCGTAGGTGAAGCGCTGCCCGCCTTCATCCGCCAGCGGATCGGGATAGACCGGCGAACGCACGAGGCTCAGGCCCAGCACGTTGCCCTTGGCGCTGTGGCCATACTTGGCGTCGTTGAGCAGCGCAACGCCGAAACCGGGCTCGCTCATGTCGAGGAAGCGGTGGCCCGGCACTTCGAACTGCGCCTGGTCCCACGACGTGTTTTCGTGCGTGGTGCGTCGGACGACTCCGTTCGCATGCTCGAAGGTGGCGTGCGTGGTGCGCACTGAAACCGGCGTGATCGTGCGCAGCAGGCAGTGGCGGTCGTGCCAGTCGATTTCGGTCGCGATGTCGAGCCGCACGCCATTGGCTTCGAGCAGATAGGTCTGCGTGACCGTCGAGGCGCGGAAGCGGCGAACGACCCGCACGGCGACGAGTGTCGGCGTGTTCTCGACCACCTTGATGCTCTCGGGCTGGGTCAGCTCTACGCCCTTCCTGGCGTAGTCTTCCTCGATATCCCAGGCGTCCCAATCGCGGGGCTTGTCCGATGGATAGACCCAGAGCTGGTTGCCGCGCCCGTCCAGCGCCTCGCGGCCGGTAGCCTTGTGAATAAGGCTGGTGACCGTACCGTCGGCATCAATCGTCGCGCGAATATGCGCGTTCTCGAGATGGCTCTCACTGACCGAGAGACCATCGAGTGGCGCCAGTTCTGAGCGCAGGAACACCTTGATGCCGAGCGGCGCCATCACATCCGGGCTCGAGAAATGCGTGCCATCCGACAGCGTGACGCGCACCGGCCGACGGCTGAGCGAGGGGTTCACCACGATCACCGCATCGGACACGTCGCCATCCGGGATCAGGTTGACGATAGACGACAGGGCCATCTGCTGGCGTGCCACGGCGCGGCCTACGGCGTCGTTCAGCTCGCGCTCCGCATCGTCGTAGACTTCAGCGATCGACGAGCCCGGCAGGATGTCGTGGAACTCGTTCTTCAGCACCATGCGCCAGATATGCTCGAGGCTCTCCGGCTGCTCACCGCCGAGCAGTGCCGCGAGAGAACCCAGCGTTTCGGCCGTGATCAGGGCCCGCTCCGCCTGCCGGTGCGCCTTCTTGGTTGCGCTCTGCGTGGTGAGCGTAGCGCGGTGAAGCTCGAGATAGATGTCGCCCTGCCAGACCGGGAGCTTTTTGGCCTTGCCGGTATCGTGCGCACCAGCGAAGAAATCCTCGACGCGACTCCAGCGTGCCTTAGGCAGCACCGGGAAATCGCGCAGCGCCATTTCGCGCTCGACATATTCCGGCGTCACGCCGCCACCACCATCGCCATAGCCCACGGCGAGCAGCGAGGTAGGATGGACCGCCTTCTGCTTGAAGTTGAGCCAGGTCTTGTAGATCGACAGCGGGTTCACCGCGCCGTTATAGCCGTGCCACGGGTTGTTGAACGTGTGGGTGAGGACGCGCGAGCCATCGATCCCCTCCCACCAGAACAGGTCCGCCGGGATGGTGTTGGTGTCGTTCCAATTCACCTTGATGGTGAAGAACGAGTCGATGCCGCCCTGCTTCAGCAGCTGCGGCAGGCCGCCGGAGAAACCAAAGCAGTCGGGCAGCCAGCACACCCGGTGACGCACGCCGAACTTCTGCTCGAAATAGCGTTGGCCGTAGAGGATCTGGCGCGTGAGGCTTTCGCCCGTCGGCATGTTGGTGTCGGGCTCGACCCACATGCCGCCCACCGTCTCCCACCCGCCGGCCGCGACCTTGGCCTTGATGCGCTCGAACAAGGCCGGATCGTCCTCTTCGATCTGGCTGTAGTACTGCGCCGTCGACTGGTTGAAGCGGAAGCCGGATTGGGCGATGTACTCGTTGCTGCCCTCCATCAGCGACAGCGCGGTCGAGAATGTGCGCCGCGTCTTGCGCTTGGTCTCGGAGTACGGCCAGAGCCAGGCGAGGTCGATATGGGCGTGGCCGGTGAGCGCGATCTCGCCCTGCTGCGGGAAGCGGCGCTGCAGGTCCTGCAGGCGGCCGACCAGCTTCTCGTCGGCTGCGACGACACTGGCGCGCTGCTCCTCGGTGAGCGCCGCCGGATTGTCCTTGAGCGGGGGCAGCTGCCAGATGCGCTGCTGCCCTCCCTGGGCGGCGAAGCGCGCGACATAGTCCTGTGTGCCTGATGGCCAGTCGAGAGCATAGAACGCCTGCTCGGCCGCTTCGATCAGGTGAGGCGTGACCTCGTGGCTGCGCAGCTGGTCGCAGAGCTCGTACACCAGCGCCAGCCGCATGCGCAGCCTGTGGACGGCCGTATCGAGCCAGTAGAGCCGCGCGCCCTTGAGATGCGGATCGCGCACCGGCTCGCCGAACGGCAGGCGCGGTACGGCCTCCGCCTCGATGCGGAACTCATGCGCGCGAACCGGGAAATCCTTGTGATAGGGGTCGTTGCCGAAAGGCTCGCTGCGATCGGCATAGACCAGCGTCGCCAGCGCCTCACCGCCAAGATCGAGGAACAGCCGCGCCTCTGCAATCGGCCAGTGCGACGGCACGGAGACCGAGGCCTCGAACTTCTGCACACCGTCGCGGCTTGGCCACGCTGCACCGAGCCCAATGGGGGCCCCGTTGAGCAGCCAGCCATCGACCTGCGCCGTCTCGCGCGCCAGCCAGAAGGTCAATTCGTCGAGCCGGACTTTCACCCGGTCCAGCCGCTGCGCGATCGACAGAGCCATCCGAAATCCCTTCATTGCAACGTTACAAAAGCGGCCGGACAAAATCACAACTGGCCGTTCGCCGCTAGGGGAGACCCGTAACGAAAAGCCCGGCTTCCACACCGCGGAAGCCGGGCCCGTGCAAGGTTCACGCTGACGGGGCCGCTAGGCCTTGTTCTTGTTGTAGAGATCGAAGAACACCGCGGCGAGCAGCACCACGCCCTTGATCATCTGCTGCAGGTCGATGTTGATGCCCATGATCGACATGCCGTTGTTCAGCACGCCCATGATGAACGCACCGATCACCGCACCGGCGACCTGGCCGACACCGCCCAGCGCGGAGGCGCCGCCGATGAACACGGCGGCGATCACGTCGAGCTCGAGACCCTGCCCCGCCTTCGGCGTCGCCGAATTGAGGCGGGCGGCATAGATCATGCCGGCCAGTGCAGCCAGCGCGCCCATGATGGCGAAGATGTAGAACGTCAGCCGCTCGGTCTTGATGCCTGAAAGCGCCGCAGCCTTGGGATTGCCGCCGATGGCGTAGATGCGACGGCCGAAGGTCAGCCGCTTGGTAAGGAACACGAACCCGGCAATGAGCACACCCATCACCACCAGCACGTTCGGCAGACCCTTGTAGGACGCCAGCATGTAGGTGAAGAACAGCACGAGCGCGGCGATCACGATGTTCTTGGCGGCAAAGAGCGCAAACGGCTCCGATTCATAGCCGCGCGACGTGCGGCGGGCTCGACCGCGGATAGAGAACAGCACCATCGCGACGACGGCGACGATGCCGATTGCGAGAGTCGCCCCGTGCAAGACCAACTGCTGCACGCCGTCGCCAGCCGGAATGAGAGTAATCGGGCCGACGAAATCCGGAATGAAACCTGCGGAAAGCAGCTGGAACTCTGCCGGGAATGGACCGACCGACTGGCCGGCGAGAATGCTGAGCGACAGGCCCTTGAAGATCAGCATGCCGGCGAGCGTCACGATGAAGCTCGGGATGCGGTAATAGGCGATCAGGTAGCCCTGAGCCGCCCCGATCGCGGCGCCGACAAGCAGGCAGATGAGGCCCGCGACGAACGGATTGGCGAGGAATGCCAGCTCGGGCGGCAGGACGGCTTTCCAGCCGATCATCAGCATGGCCGCCAGCGCGCCGATGAAGCCCGACACCGACCCGACACTGAGGTCGATATGGCCGGCAACGATCACCAGCAGCATGCCGAGCGCCATCACGATGATGTAGCTGTTCTGAAGAATGATGTTGGTGAGGTTCAGCGGCTTGAACAGCACGCCGCCCGTCGTCCACTGGAAGAACAGCATGATGAGGATGAGGACGAGCAGCAGGCCGTATTCGCGGAGGTTGGCCTGCAATGCGCCCCAGATGGACAGGCGCTGCGGAGCGCCGGCTTCTGCCGTGCCTGCGGCCTGCGGAGCGATATCGGTCGTCATGATGCTACTTTCCCTTCGGCGCGCACGATGGCGCGCATGATCTTTTCCTGGCTCGCTTCGGCGGTCGGCATTTCTCCGACGAGCCGGCCCTCGTTCATCACGTAGACGCGGTCGGTGATGCCGAGCAGCTCCGGCATCTCCGAGGAGATGACGAGGATGGCTTTGCCCTGTGCGGCGAGCTGGTTGATGATGCTGTAGATTTCGTATTTGGCGCCGACGTCGATGCCGCGCGTCGGCTCATCGAGGATGAGAACCTCGGGGTTGGCGAACAGCCACTTGGACAGCACGACCTTCTGCTGGTTGCCGCCCGACAGGTTGCCCACCGTCTGATAGACGCTCGAAGACCGGATGTTGGTCTTCTTGCGATAATCGTTGGCGACGTCGAGTTCCTTGAGGTCATCGATCACGCCCCAGCGCGACACGCCGACGAGGTTGGCGAGCGTGGTGTTGTGCTTGATATGGTCGATGAGGTTCAGCCCGAAGGTCTTGCGGTCCTCGGTGGCATAGGCGATGCCGTGAGACACCGCCTTCTCGACGGTCGAGGTGTCGACCTTCTTGCCGTGCAGCAGCACGTCACCGGTGACCTTGACGCCGTAGGACTTGCCGAACAGGCTCATCGCGAACTCGGTGCGGCCCGACCCCATGAGGCCGGCGATGCCGACGACTTCGCCCTTCCGGATGTTGAGGTCGATGCCTCTGATCACCTGCCGGTCGCGGTGCTGCGGGTGGTAGACCGACCAGTTCTTCACCTCGAACACGACCTCGCCGATGTTGGGCGTGCGCGCCGGATAGCGATCCTCGAGGGCACGGCCGACCATCGAGGTGATGATCCGGTCCTCGCTGATCTGGTCCTTGTTCAGCGTTTCGATCGTGTGGCCGTCGCGGATGACGGTGATCCGATCCGAGACCTTCGAGACTTCGTTGAGCTTGTGCGAGATCAGGATGCAGGAAATGCCCTGCGCCTTGAAGCCGAGCAGCAGGTTGAGCAGCGCCTCGCTGTCCTTTTCGGACAGGCTGGCGGTGGGCTCGTCGAGAATGAGGAGCTTCACTTCCTTGGACAGCGCCTTGGCGATCTCGACCAGCTGCTGCTTGCCCGTACCGATGTTGGTGACGAGCGTGTCCGGATCCTCCTTCAGCCCGACCTTCCGGAGCACGGCACGGGCGCCCTCGCGCGTCTCGTCCCAGTCGACGATCCCGGCATTGGCGCGCTCGTTGCCCAGGTAGATGTTCTCGGCGATCGACAGGAGCGGCACCAACGCCAGCTCCTGATGGATGATGACGATGCCCTTGTGCTCGCTGTCGCGGATCGAGCGAAAGTGGCATTCCTCGCCGTTGTAGATGATCTGGCCCTCGTAGGAGCCGTGCGGGTAGACGCCGGAAAGAACCTTCATCAGCGTCGACTTGCCGGCACCGTTCTCGCCGACAATGGCGTGAATCTCACCGGCCCTTACGTCCAGGTTGACGTTCTGGAGCGCCTTCACACCAGGAAAGGTCTTGGTGATGTCGCGCATCTGCAAGATTACGTCGCGCATCTCCAGGATGGTGTCTGTCATGGGCGGCCTTCTGGTTGGACCGGTCGCCGTTCGGCGCCTCGGACCGGATTTTACTTGAGGGGATAGAACGCGGAAAGGGCCTCGCTGGTGAGCGAGGCCCCTCCTAAGGCATCGACCTTACTGGAGGTCGGATTCCTTGATGTAGCCCGAGTCGACGACGAGGGCCTTGTAGTTGGTGGCATCGACGTCATGCGGGACGAGCAGGATCGACGGCACGACCTTCACACCGTTGTTGTAGGTGGTGGTGTCGAGGCCTTCCGGCGTGCCACCGCTGATGACGGTGTCAACGAGGGCGGCAGTGGTTGCGGCCAGTTCACGGGTGTCCTTGAACACGGTCGAGTACTGCTCGCCGGCGATGATCGCCTTGACCGACGGGGTCTCGGCGTCCTGGCCAGTGACGATCGGCCACGGCTGGTCGGCCGAGCCATAGCCCACGCCGCGCAGCGACGAGATGATGCCGCGGCTGAGGCCGTCGTACGGAGCCAGCACGCCGTCAACACGGCTGCCGTCCGAGTAGTTGGCCGACAGGATGTTGTCCATGCGGGCCTGCGCCACGGCGCCGTCCCAACGGAGCGTACCGACCTTGTCCATGCCGGTCTGGCCGGACTTGATCACGATGTCGCCCGAGTCGATGAGCGGCTGGAGGACGCTGAGCGCGCCGTCGTAGAAGAAGAAGGCGTTGTTGTCGTCCGGCGAACCGCCGAACAGCTCGACATTCCACGGCTTCGTGTTCGGGAAGCGCTCCTTGAGGCCCTTCACGAGCGAGTTGGCCTGGAGAACACCGACCTGGAAGTTGTCGAAGGTGGTGTAGTAGTCGACGTTGGCGCTGTCGCGGATCAGGCGGTCATAAGCGATGACCTTGATACCTGCGTCCGCTGCCTGCTGCAGCACGGCCGACAGGGTCGTGCCGTCGATCGAGGCGATGACGAGGGCCTTCACGCCCTTGGTCACCATGTTCTCGATCTGGGCGAGCTGGTTCGGGATATCGTCTTCCGCGTACTGCAGGTCGACGGTGTAGCCCTTGCCCTCGAGGGCGGCCTTCAGCGAGTCACCGTCCGAGATCCAACGGAGCGACGACTTGGTCGGCATCGCGATGCCGATGGCACCCTTGTCCTGGGCAAATGCCTGGCCGGCGAGCGCGATGGCGCCAACCGTAACGGCAGTCATAAGAAGCTTGAAAGCTTTCACTGGGTTTCCTCCCGGGTAAACCGTTGTGTTGCCGCGTCCGGCTTGACGGGCCGGCACGTGGGGAGGATGTCGATGGAAGGACGACGGTACGGGTGGGGCGCGTTAGCGCTCGCCGGGCCAGTTCTGCCTCCCTGCCCGCTTCTTGCTGGAGCGGGCCGCTCGTCCTCCAACGAGCGGCGCGGAACCTAGAGCAATCAGATATCTCTGTAAAGATCGCCGATCTTCTGGTCCCATCGGAATGCTTCCAGCTACATTCACGCTTGCCGCAATGCCTACCATACGAGTAGTTTCCGCCGCCAGGACGCACGGCACACGAGGGTCAACTCGGGGTCGAGGTGTAAGAAACGTGTCTGATATGTTGGGAGGGGCTATGACCATAACCGAAGGTGGGGTCGACCGATCGGGTTCGTCGACCGCGGCGGAAAGCGTCGCCAATCAACTCGCCGATTCCATCCTGCGTGACCTTACCCCCGGCCAGAGCATCCCCAGCGAAGCCGAGCTGGCCGCGAGCTACGAAGTCAGCCGCCTCACCATCCGCGAGGCCGTGAAAATGCTCGTCGGCCGCGGGCTGTTGCATATCGGCCGCGGCCGCCGCGCCGTGGTACGGGAGCCCGACAGTTCGGTGTTCGCCGGCATGCTGGTCTCGATCGTCCGCAACGACCCAAAGGGCCTCTTCGACCTGATCGAGCTGCGCATGGCGATCGAAACGCTGTCGGCCGGACTTGCCGCCAAGCGCGCCAGCCGCGCCGGCCTGCAGGCGATCGACGGCGCCATGGACAGCATGCGCCGCACCGCAGCAGAAGCAACCGGCGAGGATGCGGAGGCCGAGGCGCATTTCCACGAGGCCGACCTGCAGTTCCACGAGGCCGTCGCTATGGCGACCGGCAACCGGGTCATCGCCTTTATCTTCGAAGCCATGGCGCAGCCGTTGCGCGAGAGCTTCGTGATGAGCCGTCGCGGCCAGACGCTGCGCAACGCCGGTCGCGACGAGACCCTCTCGGCGCATCAGGCCATACTCGACGCCATCAAGGCCGGCGACCAGCGCGCGGCCGTGGACGCTATGCGCGCCCACCTCAAGAGCACGGAACTGGACATCCGCTCGCACGTGGCGAGCGGCAACGCCTCGACCTAGATCCAGCCAAGCTGCTTGTAGAAGCCCAGCGCGTCGTAATAGTCGGCCTGGTGCACGATCAGGCCGTCGCGGATCTCGAACACCGAGGCGCCAGGGAACCTGAAGCGCTTGTTGCTGGCCGCGGTGCCGTCGACCCAGGCTCCGGTGTTGGTGCCGGCAAACTCCCACTCGAACGCTACCCGTTCGCCCATGACGATCGGCGCACCGCGGATGCCCCAGGTCAGATCGGGTACCGCATTGATGAAGTTGGCGACGACATCGCTGGTCGCCGCCTCCTTGCCGACAACCGGCTCACCTACCGAGGCATCGAAATAGACGACATCGTCCGAAAAGTAGCGGGCGGCACGCTCGACACTGTGGAAGTTCCACGCCGCCAGGTAGCTGTAGACGATTGTGGCTCCGCCCTGCCCTTCGGCAGCGGATAGTTTGGCGATCGGCAACAGGGAAACACCAAGACCGGCTGTACCCAGGCCGGCCAGCAGCGAACGACGATCCATGACACCCTCCTCGTGTTGAGGCTGGCGGGCCTTTCGTAACGCTTCCCTCGTCCGTCAGCCGTGGTTGATCATGATGTGCCGCACCGCAGTATAGTCCTCCAGCGCGTAAACGCTCATATCTTTGCCGTAACCCGATTGCTTCAGGCCGCCATGCGGCATCTCGTTGACCAGCATGAAGTGCGTGTTGATCCAGGTGCAGCCGTATTGCAGCCGCGCCGCCGTCTGCATGGCCTTGTCGATGTCCTTGGTCCACACCGATGACGCGAGGCCGTAGTCGCTGTCATTGGCCCAGGCGATCGCATCTTCGGGCTCACTGAACCGGGTGACGGAGACCACCGGTCCGAAGACCTCGCGCCGCACGATCTCGTCGGTCTGCAGCGCCCCCGCGATCACCGTGGGCTCGTAGTAGAAGCCCTTGTCACCGGACGTGTGCCCGCCCGTCGCGATCTTGATGTGCGGTAGCTCGGATGCGCGCTCGACGAAGCTCGCCACTCGGTCGCGCTGGCGCTTCGAGATCAGCGGCCCGATCTCGTTCAGCGTATCGTCCTGCTGATTGTACTGGATCGAGGCTACGGCCGAGCTGAGGTCCGCCACCAGCTTGTCGTGGATTTTCGGCCCCGCGTACACGCGGCAGGCCGCGGTGCAGTCCTGTCCGGCATTGTAGTAGCCGAAAGCCTTGACGCCGTTGACCACGGCTTCGAGGTCGGCGTCGTCGTAGACGATCACCGGCGCCTTGCCGCCGAGCTCGAGATGCGTGCGCTTCACCGATTTGGCAGCTGCCTGCAGCACCTTCTTGCCGGTCGCCACGTCACCCGTGATCGAGATCATGTTGACCTTGGGGTGGTTGATCAGCGCGTTGCCGACACTGTCGCCGCGACCGAGCACGACATTGACCACGCCCTCGGGCAGGATGTCGGCCATGACCTTGGCCAGCTTCAGCGCCGTGAGCGGCGTCTGCTCGGATGGCTTGAACACCACCGTGTTGCCGCCCGCAATGGCCGGGGCGAGCTTCCACGCCATCATCATCAGCGGGTAGTTCCACGGTGCGATCGAGGCGACGATGCCGATTGGATCGCGACGGACCATCGACGTGTGGCCCGGCAGATATTCGCCCGCGATTGCGCCATGCATGTTGCGGACGGCGCCCGCGAAGAAGCGGTAGCAGTCAACGATCGCCGGGATCTCGTCGTTCTTCACCGCATTAATGGGCTTGCCGCAGTTCAGCGCTTCGAGCGCCGCGAAGGCATCGGCATCGTCCTCGATCGCCTGCGCGATACGGAGCAGGTAGTTCGAGCGCTGGCCGGGCGTGGTGCGCGACCACGTGGCGAACGCCTTCGAAGCCGCGTTGACGGCTGCATCGATCTGCTGCTCCGACGCTTCCGGGATCGCCTTGATCAGCGCACCCGTCCGGGGGTCAAGCACCTGCTCTTCGGTTTCCGTACCCGCTTCGAAGCGCGAGCCGATCAGCATTTCGGTGTTCATAGTCTCTCTCCCGAACGAGTTACTTGCCCATGCCGGCGACGCTCTGTTCGCCGCCGCGGCTGAAATAGAAGGCTGCGAGGATTGGCAGCAGGGTTACGATCACCACCACCATGGCGACGACATTGGTCACCGGGCGCTGGCGCGGCCGCACCAGTTCCTCGAGCATCCAGATCGGCAGCGTCTGCTGCTGGCCGGCAGTGAAGGTGGTGACGATGACTTCGTCGAAGCTGAGCGCGAAGGCCAGCATGCCGCCTGCCAGCAGCGCCGTGCCGAGGTTGGGCAGGATGATGTGGCGGAAGGTCTGGAACTTGTCGGCGCCGAGGTCCATCGCCGCCTCGATCATCGAGCCGGAGGTCCGCCGGAAGCGGGCGACGGCGTTGTTGTAGACGACGACGATGCAGAAGGTCGCGTGGCCGAGGACGATCGTCCAGAACGAGAACGGGATATCCATCAGGCTGAACGCCGACCGCAGCGAGATACCGGTGATGATACCCGGCAGCGCGATCGGCAGGATCACCAGCAACGAGATGGTCTCCCGACCGAAGAACTTCGAGCCTGAGACGGCTGCCGCGCAAAGCGTCCCCAGCACCAGCGCTATTGCTGTGGAGATGGCCGCGACCTGCACCGAAAGCGTCAGCGCCTGCCACACGTCCGCGCGGTTCCAGGTGACCTCGAACCACTTGAGCGTCAGCCCCGGCGGCGGCCACTGGTAGGTCCGCTCTTCCGACGAGAAGGCGTAGAGGAAGATCAGCGCGATCGGCGCGAGCAGGAAGAACAGGCCTGCCCCGGCGGCGAACTTCAGGCCCCATGGTGCGCGGTTGGCATCAGAGCGCATCGAATGCCCCCATGCGCCGGGCCAGCCACAGATAGATGCCCATGATCACGATCGGCACCACGGTAAAGGCCGCGGCAAGCGGGATGTTGCCTGCTGTGCCCTGATGCGAGTAGACCGCCTGGCCGATAAAAAACGCTGACGTGCCAATGATCTGCGGGATGATGTAATCACCCAGCGTGAGCGAGAAGGTGAAGATCGAGCCCGCGACGATACCCGGCAGCGCCAGCGGGAATATCACCTTCCAGAACGTCTGCATCGGCGTTGCACCGAGGTCGGCTGAGGCGTCGGTGAGATTGGTCGGGACGCGTTCGATCGCCGCCTGGATCGGCAGGATCATGTAAGGCATCCAGACATACAGAAAGACGAGAAAAGTGCCGGTGTAGCTGATCGACAGCGAGTTACCGCCGATCACCGGCAAGCTCAGCCACGCATCGAGCAGCCAGGTCAGGTGCAGCTGTTCGAACACCCAGTTGAGGATGCCTTCCTTGGCGAGGATCAGCTTCCACGCATAGACCTTGACCAGATAGCTGGCCCAAAGCGGCAGCATGATCCCCAGGTAGAACACGGCTTTCCACCCGCCCTTGGCGTACCGGGCGGCCATGTAGGCGATCGGGAACGCGACGATGGCGGACGCGACTGTCACCGCCGCGGCCATGGTCACGGTGCGCAGGATCACATCGAGGTTCTGCGGCCGGAACAGCTCGGCATAGGTCTTGAGTGTGAACTCGTAGTTGATGAGCCCGGAGAACTCGTCGATCGAGAAGAAGCTCTGCAACAGCAGTGCGAACAGCGAGCCGATATAGACGATGCCGAGCCAGAGCAGCGCCGGCGTCAGCAGCAGGAAGACGAACAGCTTCGGCTGGCGCCAGAACGCGTCGCTCAGCGCGCCGAGCAGGCCGCGCCGGTTGGGCAGGATCGCGCCGGAAGCGGTCGCGGCCACCGCGCTCATCCCTCGGACTCCATAAGATGCAGTGCATCCTTGGCGAAGCCGAGGGTGACGGTTTCGCCTTCCACCGGATTGTCGTCGGCGGATGGGACTACGGCGTGCAGCAACGTGCCCCTGAGGTCGATGCCGAGGCGCGTGGTCGCGCCGAGATAAGAGCGCGACGTGACCTTGCCGCTGAGCGTCGACAACCCGCTGCCGGCGCGAATGACGTGGATGGCCTCCGGCCGCAGGGAGGCCCACCGGCGCTCGCCGACGATATTGTGGACGAAGTCCGGTGCCAGGATATTGGACGAGCCGACGAAGTCGGCGACGAAGCGTGTGTTGGGGCGCCGGTAGATTTCCTCGGGCGTCCCGACCTGCATCAGGCGGCCGAAGTTGAAAACCGCCACCCGGTCGGCCATCGACAGGGCCTCGCCCTGGTCGTGCGTGACGAGGATGAAGGTGATGCCGAGGGTCCTCTGCAGGGCCTTGAGCTCTTCCTGCATCTGTTCGCGCAGCTTGAGATCGAGGGCGCCGAGCGGCTCGTCGAGCAACAGCACCTTGGGCTTGTTGACGATGGCGCGCGCCAGCGCCACGCGTTGTCGCTGCCCGCCGGAGAGCTGTCCCGGCTTGCGGTCGCCGTAGCCACCGAGCTTGACCAGCTCGAGCGCCGCGTCCGCCTCGCGGGCGCGGCTGGCCTTGTCGACCTTGCGCAGCATCAGCGAGAACTCAACGTTCTCCCGCACGTTCATGTGCGGGAACAGTGCGTAGTCCTGGAACACGGTGTTCACGTTGCGCCTGTAAGGCGGCACGCCCTCGACCGCATCACCGAAGATGTGAATGCGCCCGATGGTTGGCTGCTCGAAGCCGGCAATCAGCCGGAGGCAAGTGGTCTTGCCCGAGCCCGATGGGCCGAGCATGGCGAAGAACTCGCCTTCCCCCACTTCGAGGTCGACCTGATCGAGGGCCTTCACCGCGCCGAAATGGCGCGAGACCTGCTGGAGAGATACGGCTGCGGTCATTTCTTCACTTGCTGTATGTCCACGGGCACCCCCGCGAAGCTGCGGCGAGTCATCCGAGCCCACCACGTGCGTAGCCTCCGCGCTTCGCGGGAGTGACACCGGGGACGGAAGCGGGACAGGCCAAGCCGCCCCGCCCCTTTCGCATCAGCGTCCGCCGATCACTCCGACATAGTCGGAGACCCAGCGATAATAGGGCACGCATTCGCCCGCCTCGCACTTGGCCGTCGGGGTACGCCAGAACCGGATCTTGTCGAAGTTGTCGTAGCCATTGGCCGAGCAGCCTTCGTCGGTCAGCAACTCATTGCCCTTGCAGGCCGCGGGAACGGATGGAACCGTGCCGAACCAGGCCGACACATCGCCCTGCACCTTGGGTGAGAGCGAGTGCTCCATCCACATATAGGCGCAGTTCGGATGCGCGCTCTCGGCATGCAGCATGGTCGTATCGGCCCAGCCGGTGATGCCTTCCTCGGGGAAGGTGGACTCCACTTTCGCGCCTTCGGCCTTCAAGACGTTGACCATGAACGGCCAGGACGAAGAGGCGACGACGCCCTCGTTCTTGAAATCGTCCATCTGGATGAAGGCGTCATGCCAGTAGCGGCCGACCAGCGTGCGCTGCACGCGGAGCAGATCGAGCGCCGCCTTGTACTGATCCTCGTTGAGCGCATAGGGGTCGGTGATCCCCAGCTCGGGCTTGTGCGCCATCAGGTAGAGGGCGGCGTCGGCCACGTAGATCGGGCCGTCATAGGCCTGGACGCGCCCCTTGTTGGACTTGCCGTCGGGGAGAGTCGTCTCCTCGAACACCACGTTCCAGCTGGTCGGCGGCTTATCGCCAAACACGTCGGTGTTGTACATCAGGACGTTGGCGCCCCAGACGTACGGCGTGCCGTAGTGGTTGCCGTCGACCGTGTGCCAGGCGGCATTTTGCAGCCGCTCGTCGATGGTCGACCATGACGGGATCAGCGCCGTGTTGATCGGTTGAACGCGCTTGCCGGCAATGAGGCGGAGCGAGGCGTCGCCCGAGGCGGTGACGAGGTCGAAGCCGCCTTCGTTCATCAGCGCCACCATTTCGTCCGAGGTGTTGGCGGTCTTGACGGTGACCTTGCAGCCGCTGTCGGCTTCGAACTTGGTCACCCAGTCATAGGCCGGATCGGTCTCGCCGCGTTCGATATAGCCTGCCCAGGCGACGATCGAGACTTCGCCCTCACCGGCGCCAAGTGTCTGCAGCATTTCCTGTGCAGCCACCTGACCCGTGAAGGTCGCAACCATGGTCAAGGCCGTGCATGTCTTGAGGATGGATTTCATCGGATTCTCCCTGATCAGGCCGCGCTCCCAAATGCGCATCCGGCCCTTGCATGGGACGTTATCGAACGGGGTAACATTCGCAAATTCATTCGACCGTGGGGAGATATCGGAGTTTCCGATACCATAGTGTCGCAGAGTGACAAGTTCGGTATCGCTCGATCGATCGCGAACTAGAAATCTTATCCCCGCACGTTCCAACCGGCTATATCGTCAACCCGTCCTCGCACTGGGCGGCGTTCGCGACGAACGAACGGTGCGCGGGTATCGGAAGTCACGACAGTCGTGTCGTGACGGGTTTGTGGGACCGACAACCAACCACCCATTCAGGCTCCGACACAGTAATGTGGACGAGAGGAGAGATGGGGGCATGCTCCTTGGATCCCCCAGATCTAACGCATTTCCGATCCAGACCGGCGCGGCGACGGCCGTTTCATTTGCGGACTAACCGCGTGGCCTGAAACCGCGCCGGTCACCGTCCTGCTCTTTGACATCCTCCGAGGCCCGTGGCCGCCGGATGCATCAGTGTGCTCACCGTTCCGCCGGAGCACGTGTGCGCGAAAGATGCTGCTGTTGCGCCAGCCCGATGAAGTCGCGGGCCGCCTGCGTCAGCTGGCTGCCGCGACGCCAGACCATGCCCACCTGCACCACCGGTAGGGCGCCGGACACATCACGGCTCTCGATCCGGTCGCCTTCGAGCGACCACGGCCGGTACACGAGGTCGGGCAATAGCGAAATGCCGGCGCCTGTGGCGACGAGACTGCGGACGGCCTCGACCGAACGGGTGCGAAAGGCCACATGCGGCCGGACGCTGAAGGCGGCGAGCAGTTTCCCGGTATTCTCCTCCGTCTCGTCGACCGTGAGCATGATCAGCGGCTCGGTCACGATATCGGAGACGGCGATGATGTCGGCGCTGGCGAGGCGATGCCCGAGTGGCAGCCACAACCGGTAGGGCGAGGTCTCGAAAATCTCCGCCTGCAGCGCAACGCGGTCGCGGAGGTTCGAGATCACCATCACCGCGACGTCCAGTTCGCCGCCAATCAGCAGGTGCTCGAGATAGTCGCCATTATCCTCGATGGCCGAGACGTTGACGTGCGGATAGGCGCGGCGGTAGCGGGCGAGGAGGTCCGACAGCACATAGCCGGCAACGAGCGAGGTCACGCCAAGCTGGAGCTTCCCCTGTTCCGGCTCATCGTCCTGCGCAAAGGTCCGCCGCGCATCGGAGACCCCAGCGAGGATGCGGGTGGCGTGGCGGTAGAACTGGTGGCCCTTGTGGGTGATGGTCAGCCCGCGCCGGTGCCGCTCGAACAGAGTGACGCCGAGATCGCTCTCGAGATCCTTGATCGCATCGGTCACGGCTGATTGGCTGATCGACAGCGACTGTGCCGCCCCGGAGACCGTTCCCTCCTCGGCAACCGAAATGAAATACTGCAGCTGCCGCAAGGTGAACGCCATGGCGCACTTAAGCATTGGCAGCGGGCCTGCTCAATCGCTATGGGAGGATGAAAGGAGCCCATCATGTCGAGCCGCGCACATACCCTCGCTGCCATGGAACGCCGCGTCCGCCGGCTGGGCCGCCCCTTCGGCGTGAGCCTGCTGGTGGCGCAGAAGCGCAACCCCAAGATCGAGGCGCATGGCGGCTACATGGTCCGCGACGACGAGACATCCGCGATCGTCTTCGGCAACGCCGGCTATGACTTCTCGGCATCCCTCGAGGAGGTCGAGGCCTTCCTCGAGGAATCACGCGAGGCGATGCACGCCGAGCGGAAGAAGAAGAAAAAGGGCTAGCGGGCCAACACGCGCCGGAACCACGCGCGCAAGCCACGCGCCCATTGCGATGCAGAGCGCCACGCCGCCGTTGCCTTCACCATCTCGATCGCGCGGTCACGAATGGCGAACAGCCAGCCAAGCAGCTTGGCGAACCATTCGATCCGCATCAGCGGTTGATACACGGCATGAAAGATGCGCTCGACCACCAGCAGCGACAGAATGTGCGCCATCAGAAGGGCGATGGTGCCAGAAATGATATGCCCCGTCCCTGCCCACCAGATGGCGACGACCTTCATAGGTTCGATGATGACGAACGGGATGCCCAGCGCCACCAGCGCGGCATAGGACGGCAGGCGGCCCAGCCATTCGCCGATGCGCTGGAACAGGCGCAGTCCTGTGAGCCAACGGATCAGCGGGTGGAACAGCGGGAACAGCAACTCGTCGAGCACGGTGTAGCCGACGACCGCGACGGCCACGATGAACCGCCCGACCACCCGGATTGCGCGCGTGAACAGGGCTTTGACTCGTCCGCTCATAGCTGCCCCTCACCCGATCCACGATGGCTAGCGGCACGACGCGTATGCCGCTATCGTCGCTTCGGGAAGTTTCTGTGCCTCAGTAGCGAGCGTCTGACCGTATGTCGATCAAAGCCGCGATCTATCACCTGACGCACTACAAATACGATCGCCCCGTCGTCCTCCAGCCCCAGATCATCCGCCTGCAGCCGGCGCCGCAGAGCAAGACCAAGGTGCTGAGCCATTCCCTGCGGGTCACGCCCGCCAAGCACTTCGTCAACCTGCAGCAGGACCCATACGGCAACTACCTGAGCCGCCACGTCTTCCCGGACCCGGTGACCGAGCTGAAGATCGAAGTCGATCTCGTCGCCGACATGACGGTCTACAACCCGTTCGATTTCTTCGTCGAGGAGAGTGCGGAAACCTGGCCGTTCGAATACCCGGCCGATCTCAAGGAAGACCTCTCGATCTACATGAAGCCGCAGCCGGTCGGCCCGATGCTGCAGCAATTTATGGACACCATCGATCGCACGCCGATGAACACGGTGAACTTCATCACCGCGCTCAACGCCCACGTGCAGCAGCGCATCGGCTACATCGTCCGGCTCGAGACCGGAGTGTTCGAGCCCGACGAGACGCTGACGCGCGGCCAGGGCTCGTGCCGCGACTCGAGCTGGCTGCTGGTGCAGGTGCTACGCAACCTCGGTTTCGCCGCGCGCTTCGTCTCGGGCTACCTGATCCAGCTGAAACCCGACCTTATCTCGCTCGATGGACCGCCCGGCACCGATCATGATTTTACCGACCTGCACGCCTGGTGCGAAGTCTACCTGCCCGGCGCCGGGTGGGTCGGCCTCGATCCGACTTCAGGCCTCCTGACCGGCGAGAGCCACATTCCGCTGGCCGCCACCCCGCACTATCGCAACGCGGCGCCGATCTCGGGCTACACCAGCTTCGCCAATGTCGAATTCGCCTTCGACATGAGGGTGAACCGCGTCGCCGAGCACCCGCGCATCACCAAGCCGTTCTCCGACGAGAGCTGGGATCGGCTGAATGCGCTGGGCCGCAAGGTCGACGAGGAGCTGGTCAAGCACGATGTGCGCCTCACCATGGGCGGCGAGCCAACCTTCGTTTCGATCGACGACTTCGAGGCCGGCGAGTGGAACGCCGATGCGGTCGGACCGACCAAGCGGGCCAAAGCCGATGACCTGATCCGGCGACTGCGCCAGCGCTTCGCTCCCGGAGGGCTGCTGCATTACGGCCAGGGCAAGTGGTATCCCGGCGAAACCCTGCCGCGCTGGACCTTCTCGCTCTACTGGCGCCGCGACGGCAAGCCGGTGTGGCAGAACGAGAAGTATTTCGCCCATGAGGGCGTGCCCACCGATGCCGAGGCCGGCGATGACCAGCGCCTCCTCACCGAAATCGCGGCCAATCTCGGTATCGGGACCGAGACTATCGACGCTGCTTACGAGGATCCGGGCGATTGGCTGGTGAAGGAAGCCCGGCTGCCCGAGAATGTCGATCCGGCCAACCCCGAGCTTGCCGACCCCGAAGCCCGGGCCCGCATGGCCAAGGTGTTCGACCACGGCCTGAACAACGCCACTGGCTACGTGCTGCCGGTGCAGCGCTGGAACGCACAGGCCACCGGGCAGCGCTGGATCACCGAGAAGTGGAAGACGCGGCGCGGCAAGCTATTCCTCGCGGCGGGCGACTCTCCGGTGGGTTACCGGCTACCGCTTAGCTCGCTGAAGCACGTGTCGCCCACGGCCTACCCCCACGTCGTACCGCGCGATCCGCTGATCGCCGTATCGGACCTTCCCGAGGTCGAGGAACTGCTGCAGCAGAAGGTCGAGGTCCGCGTCGGCCACCACGCCCAGCCATCAACCTTCACCGCCGACCCAACCGCGAACCAGCAGATCAACGAGCAGGTGCTGGACGAGATCGACAGCGTCGTCCGCACCGCCATCACGGTGGAACTGCGCGAAGGCCGGCTCTGTGTGTTCCTGCCGCCGGTTTCGACGGTGGAGGACTATCTCGAGCTGATCGCGGCGGCCGAGAAAGCGGCAGAGACCATCGACCTGCCCATCCATGTCGAAGGCTATGCCCCGCCCTATGATCCGCGGCTCAACGTCATTCGCGTCGCGCCCGATCCTGGCGTGATCGAGGTCAACATCCACCCCGCTTCGAGCTGGGAGGAATGCGTCGCGACGACGACGGCGGTCTATGAGGAGGCGCGCGCCTCCCGGCTTGGTGCCGACAAGTTCATGATCGACGGCAAGCATACCGGTACCGGCGGTGGTAACCACGTCGTCGTCGGCGGCTCGACTCCGTCGGACTCGCCGTTCCTCCGTCGGCCCGACCTGCTCAAGAGCCTGATCCTCCAGTGGCAGCAGCATCCGTCGCTGAGCTACCTGTTTTCGGGGCTGTTCATCGGACCGACCTCGCAGGCGCCGCGCTTCGACGAGGCGCGCCATGACAGCCTCTACGAACTCGAGATCGCCATGAAGCAGGTGCCGCCGCCCGGCGAGGGCGAAGCACCCCTGCCCTGGCTGGTCGACCGGCTGTTCCGCAACCTCCTCGTCGACGTCACCGGCAATACGCACCGCTCGGAAATCTGCATCGACAAGCTCTACTCGCCGGACGGCCCGACCGGCCGGCTGGGTCTTGTCGAGTTCCGTGGCTTCGAGATGCCGCCCAACGCGCGGATGAACCTCGCCCAGCAACTGCTGGTGCGGGCGCTGATTGCCCGATTCTGGAAGTCGCCCAAGCAGGGCAAGCTCGTCCGCTGGGGCACGACGCTGCACGATCGGTTCATGCTGCCGCAATATGTCTGGGCCGACTTCCTCGACGTGCTCAGCGATCTCAGGGAAAACGGCTTCGACCTCGATCCGGAGTGGTTCGCGGCGCAACTCGAATTCCGCTTCCCGTTCTGCGGCGAGGTCGAGGTCGAGGGCATGAAGCTTACCCTCAACCAGGCGCTCGAGCCCTGGCACGTGATGGGCGAAACCGGCGCCATTGGCGGTACTGTGCGGTTCGTTGATTCATCGGTTGAACGACTTCAAGTGAAACTTGAGGGGCTCAATCCCGGCCGCTACGCCGTGACCTGCAACGGGCGGCTGGCACCGCTGACTGCAACCGGTGAGGGCGGCGTTGCTGTTGCCGGCGTGCGCTACAAGGCGTGGCAGCCCGCCTCGGGCATGCACCCCAAACTGCCGGTCAACGCGCCGCTCCATTTCGATATCTACGACACCTGGTCGGGGCGCTCGATTGGCGGCTGCACCTACCACACCGCCCACCCGGGCGGACGCAACTACGAGACCTTCCCGGTCAACGGCAACGAGGCCGAAGCGCGCCGGCTGTCCCGGTTCGAGCCGCGCGGCCACACGCCAGGTGCCTTCGTGCCGCCAACCGAGGAGCGCTCGGCCGAATTCCCGCTGACGCTGGACCTGCGTGTGCCGCTATAGTCGCCGAATGGCCTTTGCAGCGGCATTTTTGACCAGCCGGTCGGAATCTCCTTGCGATTCCGGCCGCTTCGGCTAGCGATTTTGTCATGAAGACACGGAATCAACGGCAGGCGAGCAAGCGCGGGGCATCACGCCTCGTGACGGGCTACAGCTCCCTGCCCGGCGTTCCGGACGAAATGCTCGACGCCGCCGGCAACCTGCGGCCCGGCTGGGCCCAACTGATCGGCGCACTCGACGATCTCGGCCCTACCGAGCTTGCCTCGCGTTTCGAGCGTGCGGACCAGTATTTGCGCGATTCCGGCGTCTACTACCGCAAGTACGACGGCGCCGACAGCAAGGAACGCGGCTGGCCGCTGGCGCATGTGCCGCTGCTGATCGACGAGGCCGAGTGGGCGACCATCACCCGCGGCCTGACCCAGCGCGCCGAACTGCTCGAGACCATCGTCGCCGATATTTATGGCGACAACGAACTCGTGCAGCGCGGCCTGCTCCCGGCGGAGCTGGTTGCGCGGAACAGCGAATTCCTGCGCCCGATGGTCGGGATCCGGCCGGCGAGCGGACACTTCCTCCACTTCTGCGCCTTCGAGCTCGGACGTGGGCCGGACGGAAACTGGTGGGTGCTCGGCGACCGCACGCAGGCCCCTTCGGGCGCTGGCTTCGCGCTCGAAAACCGCGTCGCAACCACCCGCGCGCTGTCCGACATCTACGGCAAGATGCACGTCCACCGACTGGCGGGCTTCTTCCGCGGCTTCCGGGATGAGCTAAACAGCATCGCCGGCGATAGCGACGGCCGCGTCGGTATCCTGACGCCGGGGCAGCACAACGAGACCTATTTCGAACACGCATATATCGCCCGCTACCTGGGTTTCGCCCTGCTCGAAGGCGAGGATCTGGTGGTGGACCGCGGCCGGGTGATGGTGCGGACCGTCTCGGGGCTGAAGCCGATCAGCGTACTGTGGCGCCGCATGGATGCGAGCTTCGCCGATCCGCTCGAGCTCCGTTACGACAGCCATATCGGCACCCCCGGCCTGACCGAGGCCGTGCGGCAGGGGACCATCTCCATGGTCAACGCGCTCGGCTCGGGTATCCTCGAGACGCGCGCATTCGCCGCCTTCATGCCAAATCTCTGTCGCGCCCTGACCGGCAGCGAACTCGAACTGCCGACGATTGCCACCTGGTGGTGCGGCGGCGACACCGAGCGGCGGCACGTCATCGACAATATCGATACCATGATGGTCGGCTCAGCCTTCGCCACGGGCCTTGCCATCGAGGACACCAAGGGCACGGTCGTCGCCGGCAGCCTTGATGCCGAGGAGCGGGCGGCGCTGCTGTCGCGTCTCGAAGCCGAGGGTGGCGCTTTCGTCGGCCAGGAGCAGGTGCACCTCTCGACCGCGCCGCTTTACGAGGGCGGCAAGCTCGAACCGCGGCCGATGACGCTGCGCGTCTATGCTGCACGTACGCGCGACGGCTGGACGATCATGCCCGGCGGCTTTGCCCGCATCGGTTCCACGGCGGACTCCTCGGCCATCGCCATGCAGCGCGGCGGCCAGGCGGCAGACGTCTGGGTGGTGAGCAGTCAGCCGGTCGAGCGCGTCACGCTGCTGCCGCGAGATGACGAAAAGCTGGTGCGCGTTTCGGCCGGCAGTCTGCCGAGCCGCGCCGCCGACAATCTCATCTGGCTGGGCCGCTACGCCGAGCGCTGCGAGGCGACTATCCGTATCCTCCGCGCCTACAACGCCCGGCTGGCCGAGAGCTCCAACCCGAGTCTGCCGATCCTCAAGGATACCCGCGCCTATCTCGATGGGCTCGGCGTCGACGCATCCAAGCCCCTGCCGGCCGGCCTGCTCGCGGCGATCGACAGTGCGGTGCACAGCGCCAGCCAGATCCGCGACCGCTTCTCGCCCGATGGTTGGCTCGCCCTGGCAGACCTGCGCAAGACCGCCCGTGCCTTCGCCACCCGCGTACAGCCCGGCGATGACGCGACCCGCGCCATGACGGTGCTGCTGCGCAAGCTCGCCGGCTTCTCGGGTCTCGTGCACGAAAACATGTACCGCTTCGCCGGCTGGCGCTTCCTCGAGATCGGTCGTCGCCTCGAACGCGGCATCCAGATTTCAGGCGCCGTCGCCTGGCTGACGCGCAAGGGGGCGCCGGAGGGGGCACTCGACCTCCTGCTCGAGGCCGGCGACAGCGTGATGACGCATCGCCGCCGCTATGCCGTAAGCGCTGGCGTCAACTCCTACATCGACCTCCTGGTTCTCGATCCGCTCAACCCGCGCTCGGTGCGCTTCCAGATCGCCGAGCTCCACAAGCAGCTGGAGCGGCTCCCCGGTGGTGTCGAGGATGGGCATTTGTCGATGGCGGCAAAGGCGGCCCTGTCGCTCGATACTGACCTGCGGGTGAGCGAACCCGAGGACCTGACGACCCCGAGACTCAACCGGCTTGGCATCGATATCGGCAATCTCGCCGGCCTCATCGCCGACGCGTATTTCGTCTGAGGGAGCGGGCCGTGCTTTACGACGTCCGGCTCGAACTGCACTACGACTATAAGGCCTCGGTCCATGGCGACCGGCACCTTGTGCGCGTAAGCCCGGTCTCGATCCCCCGGGTGCAGCGCGTCATTGCTGCGTCGCTGTCGTTCGAGCCGCGCCCTGAGCAGGAAACATCCTTCACTGACTACTTTGGCAATCTCGTCACCACGATCGCCTATTCCGGCTACCACGATCATCTCGACGTGCGGCTCTCGGCGCGGGTGCAGGTCGAGGATTTCATCGGCCCGGCCGATCTGTCGCCCAGCGTTGCCGGGCTGAAAGACGAGCTGCGGGCGCTGTGGTCGGTCGCCCCGGATTCGCCGCAGCACTTCCTCGCCGCTTCGCCCCGCGTGCCGCTCGACCCGGCGATTGCCGCCTATGCGCAGGTCTCTATCGCCGACACGCCCTCGGTGCGCGCCGCGGCTATGGACCTTGCGCTGAGGATTCACCGGGATTTCAGCTACGACAAGGAAGCCACCAAGGTCGACACCGGACCGGTCGAGGCCTTCGCGCTGAAGCGTGGTGTGTGCCAGGACTTCGCCCATGTGATGATCGCCGGGCTGCGTGGCGCCGGCATCCCCGCCGCCTATGTCTCGGGGTTCCTGCGCACGATTCCGCCCAAGGGCCAGCCGCGGCTCGAAGGCTCGGATGCGATGCATGCCTGGGTGCGCGTCTGGTGCGGCCAGCATGCCGGCTGGGTCGAGTTCGACCCGACCAATGCCATGATGGCCGGCCCCGACCACATCACCATCGGGCACGGTCGGGACTATTCGGACGTGTCGCCGATCGTCGGCGTGCTCCGCACTAGCGGCGGGCACTCGGCCAAGCAGTCAGTCGACGTAGTTCGCGTCGAATAGACTGAAAATCCTCGCTGTCGCCGGAACCAAATAAGGCAGCCTCCGTTGTTGTGCCAAACGCGCTTACGCGTGTCCCACCGGTCCCCTGGTCGAACGACAGGAGCAAGCGATGACGTCGAGCGAAATCGCCAGCCTCGAAAATGCCAGCCGCTCGGCCCTCGCCTGGGTCCCGGAAGGTTATCACGGCAGCAACAATTTCGGCGTGCTGTTGGCCGCAGTTGTGCCGGCCGTCAGTATTCTTGCAGTAGCAGCGACGCTCCTGCTGTCCATCATCTAGGAGCGCCCGACCATGACCTTAAGCACGATCATCATCATTCTGCTGATCCTGCTGTTGATCGGCGCCATACCGGCCTGGCCCTACTCCCGCTCCTGGGGAGCTTACCCCTCCGGTATTCTCGGCGTCGTGCTCGTCATCGTCATCATCCTCGTGTTGATGCGCGTATTCTGACGAGCACCCCAGCGAGCCAAGGTCGCCCCCCTTTCGGCTCGCATTAGGCACCCCGGTTCGCGCCCGAACCGGGGTGCACTTCATTTGACTTAGCGCAAGCGGCCAGTCTTTCGGCGGCGCTACGCTGGAACCCAACACCTGCCGGACGCGTTGCAATTCCATACTTACGAGGAGACTGGAACATGGCTTCCACGACCGATATGGCTCCCACTCGGAGCACGACCGCGACCCCTGCCCGCCGCGCCGCCAATGGCCCGCGCCGCGCTGCGGCTCGCACTACTGCCGCGGCTCGCGCCGCAGCCTCCCGCGAGGATGATCTTTCTGCCCAGGTGCAGCAGCTGCAGGACGACCTGAAGTCCATCGCATCGACGCTCGCGAGCCTTGCCGAAGGCAAGGTCAACGATGCCCAGTCGATGGCCAAGCGCGAGGTCAAAAACGTCGCCAAGGCCGGCCAGCATGTGCTGGAAGACGCCCAGGACGAGTTCGGCCAGCTCGAAAAGCAGATCAAGGACACCATCCGCGAGAAGCCGCTGACGGCCGTCGCCGGCGCCATCGCGCTGGGCTTCGTGCTCGCGGTCGTCTCGAGGTAGGCCGATGCATCTGCTCGCTCTCGCCGCCTCGGTCCTCGGGATCGAGGTCGACGAACTCCTCGAGCACTTCAAGCGAAACGCCATGGCTTGGTCGGCCGTGGCGTTGTTCGCGCTTGTCGGCGTGGCATTCCTTCTCGTGGCGCTGAATGCCTGGCTTACTTTGCTATGGGGGCCGATCGTCGCCCCGCTCGTGATCGGTGCGGCAGCCACGATGATTGCCATCGCCATCTGGGCGGCTGTCACGATCTCCGACAATATCGCCCGCCGGCAGGCCGCCCAACGACGGAACAGCGCCGAGAAGACCGCGCTCGTCACGACTGCGGCGCTCACGGCGCTGCCATTGGTGCTGAAGTCGGACCTCATGCGGAAAGTGGGCATTCCGATCGGTGGTGCATTGGCCGCCGCTTACCTGCTCGCCAAACCCACCGGCTCGCACGATCGGCGCGCGAACGGTCACGATACCGATTGATTTAAGGGAACCGCGGGAGCGGCCTTGCGTTACCTAGAGCACCGCCACCATGAGGAGGCGGAGAGGCCAAGGAACGAAGAATTTCCAGGAGTGTGAGCTATGACCCACATCAAGCGGAAGATCGTTACCATACTGACCAACGAGCACATTCCCGATGGTGAGAAGATCACCATGCTTCGCGAACTCGAAGCCGACTCCTTGTCAAAGGAGCGTAGCGCCACCGAGGGGATGACCCCGGTGGACGGTGACGACGGCGAAGACCTCAAGACCATCGAGAACGCCCTGCGCAAGCTCGGCCAGGAACCAGTAGAGGCGGGCGCCGCCAGCCTTTAGTCTCGGCCCATGAGTTCAGAGCCCCGCCCGGCGTAACGCGGCGGGGCTTTTCTATGCCGCTTCGGTCGCCGGATCAGCCGTCGGCTCGATCTTGGGGGATCCCGGCAGCACGACCTTCAACCCCCGAGCATGGACGCGCAGATCGACATGGCGCTCAAGCGGGATCAGCTCACCATCGATCACCGCCTGGGCCGACGCCTTGCGGCGGGGGAAGTTCAGGGTCACCTGGGCTACCTCCCTCTCCGACACCAGCGGATGCGCTTTCCAGTTGCCGAAAACCAGCGATAGCGCAAGGCGGGCTAGCTCGTGGGCCGGCATCGGCTTGACCACATAGATCCCGAGCACGCCGCGATCGACCACCTCGGCATAAGGCACATGCCCTTCACCCAGCACGTTGTTGGAGACCACGATGGCGGTGGCCTTGCGGCGCACCGTGCCGCGCCCCGTTGTGATATCGGCGTCGAACACCAGCGGACGCGACAGCGCCAGGGCAACCGCCCTGAGGCTTGCGAGCATCTTGCCCCAACGGCTGCTGTAGGTGAGGCCGTTGCGGATCCTAACCAACCGGGAGTGCATGCCCACCGAGAACTGATGCACGAAAGGGCGCCTGTTGGCCGTAGCGATGTCCACCGCGCCGACTTCGCCGCTGGCGATGGCCTCGACCGCAGCGTCGAGCTGAAGCGGCACGCCGAGCGAGCGGGCAAACAGGTTCATCGTGCCGGCAGGTAGCACTGCAAGCGCCATCCTGTGCCTGAAGCAAATTCCTGCGGCCGCCGATATGGTCCCATCCCCACCCCCGGCCAACAGCGCGTCCGAGGCTGGATCCTGCGCGGCACGCTCGAGCTCGCCTTCGAGCTCGTCCGCTCCGACGATCCGGCATTCAAGACTGTGCCCCCGCGCCGCGAAAGTCGCTTCCGCCGCCGCGGCGAAGGCTGCCATGTCCATGGTGCGGAACGTGCCGCCATCCTTGTTCAGAACGCCGATGAAGTGCATCCCGGCCCCCCGGTCGTGTTTCCCCGGCGACGTTGCACTCGACCGATGGCAGTAGTGCGGCTCAAATCAGTGGCCGCCGGCTCTCACCGAGACCCTCCCAGCCGGACAGCTCGGTGAGACCTTCCGGATCGAGCACCTCGCAGGCGCGGTCGTGCCAGCGGATCAGGCCACGATCGGCGAGCTTGCGTAGCGTCTTGTTGGTGTGAACGATCGACAGCCCCAGCGTGTCGGCGACATGCTGCTGGGAGATCGGGATCAAGGGCCGTTTGGCCATGCCGACCTTCTCAGCCCGCTGATAGAGGAAGGCGATGAGATAGGCAGCGCGCTCCAGGGCGCTGCGGCGGCCGACACTGAGCAGGTTTTCATCGAGCATCCGCTCTTCGCGCGAGGCGAGCCAAGTGATGTCGAACGCAAGCGACGGGTATTGCTCGAACAGCGTCGGCAGGCTGTCGCGTTGAAACACGCACAACACGACCGGCGACAGCGACTCCACCGAATGCTCCATCTTGCCAATGATGGACCCCTGCAGCCCGACGAGATCGCCCGGTAGCAGGAAGTTGAGGATCTGGCGCCGGCCATCCTCAAGCATCTTGTAGCGGAAAGCCCAGCCCGACAGCAGCGTGAACAACTGGGCGCTGTGCGAGCCTTCAGCGAGGATCATCGAGCCGGGCTCCTGCACCAGCTCGCCGCGTTTGAATCCACTGACGAACTTCAGCTCGCCCGGTGTGAAATCGCGGAAATAGGCATTGGCGCGGAGCGGACACTGTTCGCAGGGAACACGGCGGGCGGGCGTATTGGTAAGGGACATGCTGAGGACCTGGCTTGCCGCCATCATGCCCCCTGCCCGCGAGACGGCAACCGCGACAGGCGCATAACGCGCGCCGAACACGTGTCATTGTTAAATGACCGCGCGATCGCTTCCACACACCATGCGGCCGCTTTCCACCGCGTCATGGAATCGACCGCATGATTGGCCTGACTGTCCTCGTCGTCGAGGAGGAATACCTTGTTGCCGCAGAAATCGAAGCGACCCTCTTGGCGAGGGGAGCGTCGCAGGTGCTGATGGCACGCAATGTGCACGACCTCGCAACGCCCGCCCCGCCGATCGACCTGGCGATTATCGAGGCCCAGCTTGGCGCACCGGCCTCGATTGCCTTTGCCACGTCCCTGCGGGAGGCCGGCGTCGCGGTGGTGGTCACCTCTGCCGATCTCGCCGCGGCATCGCTTTTCACTGGCTCTGTCCCCTTGGCCAAGCCCTTCGACGACGCTGCCTTGCTGGCCGCATGCGAGGCGGCCCGCCGCATGGGCAAGGCGCCTGCTCAGGTGTAGCGCGGCGTAGTCGTGACCTGGGCCGAAACGGCGTCCGGTCCGTAGTCGGACTCGCCGGCGACCTTCAGCACTTCCTGCAGCTTGGTGCGGGCACGGCTGACGCGGCTCTTCATTGTGCCGACCGCGCATTTGCAGATCTCGGCCGCCTCTTCATAGGAGAAGCCCGACGCGCCGATGAGGATAATGGCCTCGCGCTGATCGTCCGGCAGTTTGTCGAGCGCCGCCTTGAAGTCGGCGAGGTCCATCGCGCCGTACTGAGATGGATGCACGGCCAGCCGTTCGGTGAACGCGCCGTCGCTATCCTGCACTTCGCGGCCGCGCTTGCGCATCTGGCTGTAGAATTCATTGCGGAGGATGGTAAAGAGCCATGCCTTGATGTTGGTGCCCATCTCGAAGCTGTCCTGCTTCGCCCAGGCCTTCATCACAGTGTCCTGCACCAGATCGTCGGCCTTGTCATGCCGCCCAGACAGCGACACCGCGAAGGCGCGCAGACTCGGCAGAGTAGACAGCAATTCGCGCTTGAAGCTTGGAGCCTCGTCCGTCATGAGGTCACTCGCCCTTTGCGGATTTGGACTTGGCTTCGACGACGTCCAACTGCTCCAGAAGGTCGAGAAGCTTCGACGGCACCTCTTCCTGCTGCACCGCGCCGTAGAGCGCGCGCAGCTTATTGCCGATGTCGGAGTTCGGACCGAGCCCGTCGTCTCGCCTCCGCGCTAGCATACCCAGTTCATTCATTGTCGTTTTGTCTCGCATAAACCCTTAGCCCCACAGCAGGATTTTGACGCCCACTTTTCCAGCCGTAGGCCCTCAATGCGCCCCGGCCCGAAAAGTTCCAAATATATCCGGGAACCATTCCCCTGATCATTCTGTTTAAGGCATGGTAAGCTCAAGAAGCGTCACGGGAGTAGTGAATCCATGTCTCTATCCACGCGGATCGCCCCGCATCTTCCCTATCTGCGCCGGTTTTCGCGCGCGGTCACCGGCTCGCAGACCTCGGGCGACGCCTATGTAGCGGCGACCCTCGAAGCGCTGATCGCCGATCTTTCGATCTTTCCCAATGCGTCGAACGATCGCATCGCGCTCTACAAGCTCTATTCCGGCCTGTTCTCGAGTTCGGCTGTCTCAGTACCTCCGCCCACCTCGAACTTCGCCTGGGAGGCGCGCGCCGCCGCCAACCTCGCAAACCTGTCTCCCAAACCGCGCCAGGCGTTCCTCCTCGTTTCGGTGGAGGGCTTCAGCCACGACGAAGCGGCCGAAGTGCTCAGTGTGAGCCCGGGCCAGTTCGCCGAACTGCTCCAGCAGGCCTCGACCGAGATCTCGAAGCAAGTGGCGACCGACATCCTTATCATCGAGGATGAGCCGCTTATCGCCATGGATATCGAGCAGATGGTCGAGGGCCTCGGCCATCGGGTGGTCGGCATTGCCCGCACGCACAAGGAAGCGGTGGCGCTCTATCACAAGACCCAGCCGCGCATGATCCTCGCCGATATCCAGTTGGCCGACGGGTCTTCCGGCATCGATGCGGTCAACGACATCCTCCATACCCATCCGATCCCGGTGATCTTCATCACCGCGTTCCCCGAGCGGCTGCTTACGGGTGAGCGTCCGGAGCCGACTTTCCTCGTCACCAAGCCGTTCAACCCGGACATGGTGCGGGCGCTGATCAGCCAGGCGCTGTTCTTCGACGAAGGATCCCGCGCTGCGGCCTAAACGCCTGCAGTGCAACTGTTTTCGAGAGCCGGGTCCTGCCCGGCTCTCGCCTTTTTGGGAACCCGGCCGGGCAGCTGCACGTTTAGGAACTATCGAGGCGTCCAACGGAGAATGGCAAAATGCTGCGATACGCTCTCATCTTCCTCGTCGTCGCGATTATCGCCGGCGTGCTCGGGTTCGGTGGTATCGCCGGAGCAGCATCCGGTATCGCGCAGATCCTGTTCTTCCTGTTCCTGGCCTTCCTGGTCATCTCGCTGATCGTCGGCCTTTTCAGGCGCGCCTCCTAAGCGCCCCGCAAAACTCGGACCGTCCCTGCCGGGTCCGCGGTTCGAGGTGGCAGCGGCCTCATCCGAGTGGATGGGGCCGTTTGCTTGTGAACGGCGCGCAAAAAGAAAGGCCCCGGATGGGGCCTTTCTCCTGTGTTGTCAGGGGTCTAGTGCAGCCGGTTGAACCATTCGTCGACATCGCGCTCGGCCTCTTCCTGGGCCTTGCCGTAGCGCTCCTGGATCTTGCCGGCGAGCTGCTTGCGGCTGCCCTTGATGATGTCGAGATCGTTGTCGGTCAGCTTGCCCCACTGGGTCTGCACCTTGCCTTTGAACTGCTCCCAGTTGCCTTCCACCTGATTCCAATTCATCGCAAATCTCCTCTCTCATGGTTGGGAAAGGAGCCGCCACATAGGTTGGCTCCGGTTGGAAAACGTCTGGGCCGGTGCGCAGTTCCGTAAATCCCTTGCCACGCGCTTGCGCTTTGGCTTTTGTGCGCCGATGAACGCTGTTGCCGCCAAGCCCGTGGTCGAGCTCATCGACCTGCACAAGTCCTATGGCCCGCTTGAAGTGCTGAAGGGCATCGACATGACCGCCCGCGAGGGCGACGTGGTCGCTCTGATCGGCTCGTCGGGGTCCGGCAAGTCGACCCTGCTTCGATGCATCAACATGCTCGAGGTGCCCGAGCAAGGCGATGTTCTTATCGCCGGCGAGCAGATCGAACTCACGCCTGAGGGACCGCAGCGCCGTCCCGGCAGCGAGCGGCAGATCCGCCGCATCCGCTCCGAGCTCGGCATGGTGTTCCAATCGTTCAACCTGTGGAGCCACATGACGGTGCTCGACAACGTCATGGAGGCACCGCTGCACGTACAGAAGCGCAACAAGGCCGAGGTACACGCCGAAGCGCTGGAGATGCTGGCCAAGGTCGGCATCCGCGACAAGGCGCAGAGCTATCCGAGCCAGCTCTCCGGCGGCCAGCAGCAACGCGCCGCGATCGCCCGGGCGCTCTGCGTCAATCCCAAGGTGATGCTGTTCGACGAGCCGACCTCGGCGCTCGACCCCGAACTCGAAGTCGAGGTGCTGCGCGTGATCAAGCTGCTCGCCGACGAGGGGCGGACGATGATCCTCGTTACCCACGACATGCAGTTCGCCAAGACCATCGCCAGCAAGGTGATCTTCCTGCACCAGGGGCGGATCGAGGAGGAGGGCACGGTCGCCGAGGTGTTCGGCAACACCCGCTCGCCCCGTCTCAGGCAGTTCCTGAGCGCCGCGGGTCACGGCTGACCGCGATCGGCCTCTCCCCTGCAACAATTCTCTAACGATTGACCGTCCGGTAAAAAAATCGTTAGCGTGGCGTCAATGTTCCTTCTGGCGGGAGGGAGCGGACCCACGGCCGGAATTGCCCCGGCCCAAGCCCAAGAAATTCGGCCCAAGGCCGATACAGGAGACGACCCACATGTCCAAGATCGTACTGGCGGCTGCTGCGGCACTCGCCATGTTCGCCTCGGTTGCGACCGCTGCCCCGGTTCGCATCGCCACCGAGGGCGCCTATGCCCCGTGGAACTTCCTCGATGACAGCGGCAAGCCCGCCGGCTTCGAGATCGACCTCGGCAACGAGATCTGCAAGCGCGCCGCGCTCGAATGCACCTGGCAGGTCAACGAATGGGACTCGATCATCCCGAACCTCGTCGCCGGCAACTACGACGTGATCATGGCCGGCATGTCGATCACCGACGAGCGCAAGCAGACCATCGACTTCTCGACCAACTACTTCCCGCCCGATCCGTCCAACTACATGGTCCGTACCGGCACCACGCTCGATTTCGCCGCCCTCTCGGGCAAGAACATTGGCGTCCAGGGCGGCACGATCCAGGCCGGCTATGCTGAGACCACCTTCGGTGCCACCAACACCATCAAGTCGTTCGAAACCGCCGACCAGGCGCTGGCCGACCTCAATGCCGGCAATGTCGACGTCGTCCTCGCCGACGGTTCGTACATCTCGGAAATCGTCGCCGGCTCCTCGGGCGCCATCGAAGTGATCGGCCCGGAAGTGATGTTGGGCGGCGGCGTCGGTGCCGGCCTCCGCCAGTCCGATACCGAGTTGCGCGACAAGCTGACCGGCGTCATCGACGAGATGAAGAAGGACGGCTCGCTCGACGCGCTGATCATCAAGTGGTTCCCGGACAAGGCGCCGGGCCCGATCTTCGCCGGCGGCTGAGCCTCGATATGATTGCGGGGGCGGGCACAACCCGCCCCTCTGCTTTACAGGACCCCAATGGTCGACCTTCTGCCCCAATGGCTCCGGGACATCCTCGGCCAGGACGTACTGTTCTGGCTGGGCTACTTCACCAACGGCAAGCACCTGAGCTGGTATGCGAGCGTGCAGTACACGCTGGCCGCAGGCGTGATCGGCGCGGTCGTGGCGCTGACGCTGGGCGTCCTCTCCGCCGCCGGCCGCAACTCGCGCTTCCGCCTCGCCCGGTTTGTCGGCAAGGCCTACACCAACGCCCTGCCCGGCATTCCCGACGTGCTGTTCTTCCTGTTCTTCCCCCTCGCCTTCGAGCAGGCGGTGGAATGGATCCGCGCCCAGGCCGTCTGCACTGCCGCCGAGAAGGCGGCGGGCGGCTGGCCAATCTGCCCTGATGCCAACCTGATTTTCGGCAGCGCCGAGTACCTGATCCTCGCCGGCGTCTCGCTCGGCATCGTCTATGGTGCCTTTGCCGGCAACGTCATCTCGGGTGCCCTCAACAGCGTGCCGCGCGGCCAGCTGGAAGCGGCCCGCGCCTTCGGTCTGAGCTCGATGCAGGTCCTGGTGCGCATCCATATCCGGCAGATGTGGGCCTACGCCCTGCCCGGTCTCTCCAACGTCTGGATGCTGCTGATCAAGGCGACCTCGCTGCTCTCACTGCTGCAGATTGCCGACATCGTGCTGTGGGCCGACCGGCTCGGGTCGCCGAACTTCACGCGCTCGGCCGGGCTCGTCCACCCCGACTGGCGCTGGGGCTACTACCTCGTGCTGCTGATCTTCTACATCCTACTCACCTTCCTCTCCGAAAAGCTGTTCGCGGCGTTGCAGCGCTGGGCTAGCCGCGGCATGGCCATAGCGGGGACAACGTGATGGAGCTGCCGACCGCCATCGCGACGGACCTCGCGATCCTCGCCAAGCCCGCGCTGTTCAACCTCTACTTCGCCGGAGCATCGATCCCGATCGGCTTCGTGCTCGCGATCTTCGTGGCGCTGGGCAAGGCCTCGCGCAGCCGGCTGATCTCAAGCCTCAGCCGCGGCTTCATCTATGCCTTCCGCGGCTCACCCTTCTTCATCCAGCTCTTCATGTTCTATTCGCTGGCGCTGGCCTTCAACCTGAGCCTGTGGAAGCCGCTCGGCATCGACTGGATCGTGCTCAACCCGCTGGTCCTCGGCCCGGCCGTGCTGGTGCTCAATACAACGGCCTACACCGCCAACATCCTTCATGGCGCGCTGATGAATGTGCCCAAGGGCGAGATCGAAGCGGCGCGCGCCTTCGGTATGAGCCGCTGGCAGATGTTTCGCGCCGTGACCTGGCCCAACGTCATCCGCCTCGCCTGGCCGGCCTACACCAACGAGGTGGTGGTGCTGTTCCACACCACGGCGCTGGTCTACTTCACCCTGCCGGTGATCAACGACGAGAAAGATCTGATGAACAAGGCGGGCGAGTTGTTCGAGAAGGACTACAATGCCTTCCTCCACTTCCCGGTCGCCGGGCTCTACTTCCTCGGCATCTCGATGCTGGTTTTCTTCATTTTCGGACGCATCTACCGCCATCTCATGCGACACCTGCCGCAGGCGCCGGCGATCCGATTCTCGCCGCGCTGGATCCGGGGGTAGGAGATGGCATTCGAGAGGAAGGTGGTTCCGCTCAAAGGCGATACGCCCGGCGCAGTGACCGAGTTCGTCTACTACGTGATAGGCCCCAAGGACGCGCCCGAGAAGGTACACCTGCAGGCCGCGCTCCATGCCGACGAGCACCCCGGCACGATGGTGCTGCACCACCTGCTGCCCATGCTGCGGCAAGCTGACGATCAAGGCCTGCTCCGCGCCCGCTTCACCGTGATGCCGCTGGTCAATCCGCTCGGCATGGCGACCTTCTCGCTGCGCCGGCATATCGGCCGCTACGACGCCAATACCGGCATCAATTTCAATCGGCGCTGGCCCGACCTCTTTCAGGCCGTGCGGCAGCAACTGAACGGCCGGCTGAGCGACGACGAGCGCTTCAACGTCAACCTGATCCGCAAGACCGTCGCCACCTGGATCGACAACCAGCAGCCGCGAAGCGCTAACGAGCAGCTGCGCCTCCTGGTGCTGAAGGAAGCGCACGACGCCGAGTTCGTCCTCGATCTCCACTGCGACGACGACTCGCTGATCCACATCTTTACTTCTCCCGAACTGATGCCCGAGCTGCAGGATCTCGCCGACTGGATGGGCGCGGCCGCGACGCTGACGGCGGCGGATTCCGGTGGCGGCTCATTCGACGAGGTGCTGCCGCAGCTCTATCGCAAGGTGGCGCAGGCCAATCCGGGCAAGCCCGTCCCGATGGCGAGTGCCACGGCGACGCTCGAGTATCGTGGGCAGGCCGATGTGTTCGACGAACTGGGTGCCGACGATGCACGGCGGCTCTGGGGGTTCCTCTGCGAGCGCAACCTCATCGACGCCGACCCGGGCGAGCGCCCGGCCCCGCTGTCTCTGGCGACGCCGTTCGAGGCGACCGAGATCATCCGCGCCGAGCGGCCGGGGCTGGTCGCCTATCGGGTGTCGCTAGGCGAACGCGTGACCAAGGGCCAGCCGGTGGCCGACTTGATCGCGCTCGACGGGCCGGAGGCCTTCATGGCTCGCACGCCGATCTTCGCCGGCACGGACGGGCTGGTGTTGGCTCGCGCCATGGCGAAATACGCCCCGCGCGGCGCCGGGATCATGAAGATCGTCGGCACCACGTTACTGTCGGGACGCAAGGGCGCGTATTTGCTGGAGGACTGAGGGTTTGGTCTCCCCGCTTCGCAGGGGAGGATAAGTCCGCCCTACCTCAACCCAAACTCCGCGTGGCTCAGCGCCGTCATCACCCCACGCAACTCCGCCAGCCCCTTCAGCCGGCCGATGGTCGGATAGCCCGGCTGGGCGCGGCGGTTGAGGTCGTCGAGGATGTCCTGGCCGTGGTCGGGGCGCATCGGGATCTGCGCGTCCTCGCGGCCTTCCGTCTTCCGTCGCGTTTCCTCGCGGAGGATCGCCGCGATCAGGGGCACCATGTCCGTGCTGCCGGCGAGGTGCTCGTCCTCATAGAACGAGCCGACCACGGCATCAGTCTCGCGGCGGACATTGCGCAGGTGGAGGAAATGCACCTTGGGCCCGAACTCGTCCATGATATCCGGCAGGTCATTGTCGGGCCGGGCGCCGAGAGAGCCCGAGCAGAGCGTCATGCCGTTGGCCGGGCTGTCGACCGCACCGAGAATGTGCCGGTAGTCCGCGGCAGTGGACATGATGCGCGGCAGGCCGAGCAGCGGGAACGGCGGATCGTCCGGATGGCAGCAAAGGCGGACGCCGACTTCCTCGGCGACGGGCACGACTTCCGACAGGAAATCGACGAAGTGCTCGCGCAGCCGATCAGGCGAGATACCGGCGTATTCGCTCAGATGCGCCCGCACGTCCTCAAGGGTCATGCTCTCTGTCGAGCCCGGGAGCCCCATCGTCACGTTGCGAGAGAGCTGCTGCTGGGCCGCATTGTCCATGCCTGCGAAGCGGCGGGCGGCTTCAGCGACAACCTCGGGCGCAAAACTCTCGGCAGCGCCGGCGCGCTTCAGGATGTGGATTTCGAACACGGCGAAGTCGTTGATGTCGAACCGCATGCAGGTGCCGCCATGCGCCACGGTGTAACGCAGGTCAGTTCGCGTCCAGTCGAGTACCGGCATGAAGTTGTAGCAGACGACGCGCAGCCCGGCGGCCGCAACGTGGCGCAGGCTCTGCTTGTAGTTCTCGATATGCTGGCGCCAGTCGCCCTTCTGTTTCTTGATATCCTCGGAAACCGGCAGGCTTTCGATCACATCCCAGCTGATTCCAGAGGAAGAACCGTCCCTGCGCGTCCGAACCTGCTGCTGGCGCTTGCCGATCTCCTCCGCGCTCCATACAACCCCGTTGGGCACGTGGTGGAGCGCCGTGACAACGCCTTCGGCGCCTGCCTGGACGATGTCGTCGATGCTCGCAAGATCGGCTGGTCCGAACCAGCGCCAAGTCTGCCTCATGTGGCTCCCCCTTCCGGGCTCTTCAAATGGCTATCTTCGGTGCTAGTATGGTAGCGTTGGGGGAGTCAACATGACCATTGAACTGGAGCTGGCAAACCAGCCCGTCATCGCCGGAACGCGCCAGACCTCGATCAGCCTCAGGGTGTACGAGACGGTTCGTAATGCCATCGTGCAACTGCAGCTGAGGCCGGGACACCTGCTGTCCGAGGCCGAACTGGCCCGGCAGATGGGGGTTTCGCGCCAGCCGGTGCGCGAAGCCTTCATCAAGCTCGCGGAAGCGGGACTGGTCGAAGTGCGGCCGCAGCGCGGTACCTTCGTCAAGCTGATCTCGATCCGCGAGGTCCAGAACTCGCGCTTCATTCGCGAATCGATTGAACTGGCCGTGGTACGTAAGGCCGCCGTCGAGATCGACGCGGCCGGGGTTGCCGACCTGCGAGAGCTGATCGCGGCCCAGCAGGTTGCGCTTTCCGGTAAACTCGGTGATTTCTTGCGGCTCGACGACGATTTCCACTGCGCCATCGCTTCCCATGCCGGCGTCGAGCACGCCTGGCGCCACATCGTCAGCCTCAAGGCCCAGCTCGACCGCGTGCGCTATCTCGGCTTCCCGGCAGCGACGCCGCGTCCGGTAGTGGTGGCACAGCATACGCTGGTGGTCGATGCGCTCGAGCGCAACGATCCGGAAGGTGCCGTCACCATGATGCACCGCCACCTCAACGAACTCGCCCCCTCCCTGCCCAAGCTGGCAGAGGAGTACGCCGAGCTGTTTGCCGACGAGTAAGATGCGAGCGCCGGTCCGCCCTCCCGACCTGGGGAGGCGTGATCAGTCCATCGCCGCTTCGAGCAGCGCTTGGTAGTCCGCAGCGCTGGGTACGCGCGGATTGGTGCCGTGGCTATGGTCGGCCTGTGCCCGCTCGACTACCCAGTCGAAGTGGTCCTCGCGCACGCCGAGCCCACGCAGCCCCTGCGGGATGCTGAGCCGACGGTTGAGGGCATCGAGCTCGAACGCAAGATCAGCGGCCGGCGGAAAGCCCATCGCCGCCTTGAGCCGCCCGAGCTTCTCGCCGATCTCCGGCTGGTTGAAGCGCAGCACCGGCGGCATCAGGATGGCGTTGAGCGTGCCGTGGTGCAGCGACACGTCCTTGAGCCCGCCCAGCGCGTGGCTGAGCGCATGCACGGCGCCCAGCCCTTTCTGGAAGGCGAGGCCACCCATCAGCGCGCCCATCATCATTTCGGAGCGCGCCGCATGGTCGGTGCCGCGCTTGGCGGCCGTCTCGATGTTGCGCCAGATGCGCCCCGCCCCGTCGAGCGCGATGGCATCGGCAGGCGGATTGATACGGGGGGAAGAGAAGGTCTCGATGCAGTGGCTGAGCGCGTCGAGGCCGGTGGCCGCCGTCAGACCGGGCGGCAAGCCATGGGTGAGTTCCGGATCGCAGATGGCCCGGCGCGGGATCAGGTGCGGCGAGATGAAGCCGAGCTTGCGCCCGTCCTCGAGCGTCAGCAGTGCGGCGCGGCCGACTTCGGCGCCAGTGCCGGCGGTTGTCGGCACCGCGATGACGGGCGCGACTCGCGCACTGATACGGTCGAGCCCGCCATAGATCATTGCATACTGCTCGAGCGGCCCCGGGTGCGTTGCGAGCAGCGCCACGCCCTTGGCGAGATCGATCGGCGAACCGCCGCCTAGCGCGATGATGCCGTCGCACTCCTCGGCCCGATAAAGCTCGAGTGCGGCAAGGACCGCACCTTCGGTCGGGTTGGGCGGCGTATCGAGAAAGACCGGCAGGTCGGGCGGCAGGTGCGCCATGGCTCGCGCCAGCAGGCCCGCGGCCTGCACACCCTTGTCGGCGACCAGCAGCGGGCGGGTGATCTCCAGCTCCCTGAGCGCGTCGGCGAGTGTGGCGATCGCCCCTGCCCCGAATTCGATACCGGTTAGATAGTTGATGCGTGCCATGGGTTACCCGTTTGCCAGTTCGATCAAGACATCCGCATGACAAGGCGTCCCAGCCTTGCACCAGCAGGCGAGATTATGCCCTGCAAGCTCGGCCCGGATCACCTCTCGCGAAGGTGCCGCTCCGGGCGACAGGGCCACATCGATGTTGCCCCGCAACCACTGCCCACAGAGGTCGACGGCCTTGGCTTGCGCGGCATCGTGGTCGAGACCATAGCGCGTGGCTGTATCGTCGATGGTGAAGGGATTGCCCCACTTGCCCGGCCGCGTGATGAGCTTTGCCGGCAGACCGTTGAGCGCGAGCGACGCTTCCTGCAGGTTGAATCCGCCGCGCCGCGACAACTGCATGCGCTGTGGCTTGGGCCCGTGTGCCAGCCCGGGCATTAGCGCAGCTCCTTGTCGTAGATGAACTTGGGCATCTGAAGCTTGAACACTATGGCCAGGACACGGAGCGCGAAACCGACTATGATGACCCCGATGATCACCATGTCGTGGTTGAGGTTAGAGATGTGCCCGAAATAGTATAGCACGCCCGAAACGATCGCGACGGTGGCATAGAGTTCGGACGAGAACACCAGCGGCACGTCGTTGCACAGCACATCGCGCAGGATGCCACCGACGATGCCGGTGAGAAGCCCGGCGACCACGACCATGATCGGCTGCTGCCCCATCTCGAGCGCGACGTTGCAGCCAATGATGGTGAAGGTGACCAGACCGATCGCATCGAGCAGCAGGAATGGCCAGCGCAGCGCCGCCATGTAGCGGGCGAACGCGATGGTGATGAAGGCCGCAACGCAGCAGAGCACCAGCAGGTACGGGTTCTCGACCCAGATCAGTGGGTAGTGCCCGAGGACGAGGTCGCGGGCCGTGCCGCCGCCGAGTGCGGTGACGCAGGCGAGCACGCAGACGCCGAACCAGTCCATGCTGCGGCGCCCGGCCGCCAGGGCCGCCGTCATCGCCTCGGCGGTGATGGCGACATAGAAGATGATCTGCAGCAGCATCGCGTCCCCCGGGGAATTCCCTCGGGGTGATTAGAGCAGACGAATCGCCTGCCGGGCTAGTTGGCCGTAGGCTGGATATTGTCCGTCGATTGGATAGTGATGATCTTCACGTCGAACTCGGCGCAGGTGTCATCCTTGCAGATGCCGTTGAGCCAGACCTGGCCGTTGCCGAACATCACGCCCTGGTAGTTCGCAAACAGGTTTGCCCAGGCCTGGTCGTTGATAGCGGTTTTGATCTCGTCGGTGAGGATGTTGTCGTAGTGCTCGACAAACTGCGCCGCTTCGGAGATCGACATCTCTTCGCCGTCGGCGGTGACGGTGATGGGATAGCTGACCCACTCGGCAAACCCGGCTTTGTCATCGTCCGCGACCGCCTTCTGGATCGCATCGAACGCTGCGCGATAAAGCGTGTGGTCGCCCAGGTTGCTGTCGATGGCCGCATCGGTATCGGCGTCGGTCTGTGCGAGCGCTGGAGCGATCGATAGGCAGAGGGCAAGCATCAGGCCGGCAATGATCTTCAGCATTTTCAACTCCTCGTTGGAAACGGGTGGTCCGCCAAGCCATTGATAGCGCAGACTATGTGTCGACAAGAAGGGCACCGGGCCATGCGCAAGCCGCAGAGCATGAAGGCACTGGAGGAACTCGGCCGCGTTCGGCTCAGCGAGAATTTCGTCATGCGCGACTTCCTTCACTCCGAGATCGCGGCCTTCTACGGCATCCCCAACATTCCCGACGATCCGGACCTCGCGATCGAGGCGGGTCGTCGCCTCTGCGAGGAGTGCCTCGAACCACTGCGCGCCCGCTTTGGCCGCATCTCCATCCGCTCGGCCTTCCGCTCAGTTGCGGTCAACCAATTCGGCAATGAGCACGACCTCAATTGCGGGCGCAACGAGACCAACTTCGCCGGCCACATCTGGGATCGCCGCGACGCCGATGGCGGCATCGGCGCCACCGCCTGTGTCATCGTCCACGCGCTGATCCCCTACTACGAGACCACCGGGCGCTGGGAGGCGCTGGCATGGTGGATCCACGACCACCTGCCCTATGACGAGCTCGAGTTCTTCCCCCGCTTCGCCGCGGTCAACATCAACTGGCGCGAACATCGCCGCGGCCGCATCACCTCCTTCATCCCGCCCCGGCGCGGGCTGCTGACCAAGCGCGGAATGGCGAATTTCGAGGGGACGCACGAGGCGGAATATGCAGAGTGGCTGGCGGGACTCCGAACCCCGCCTTCCGTCTGACGTGACAACCCCTGCTCTCCCCGTTACCCCTTGTGGCAGCAGGAGGAACCTATGACCACGCATCGCTTTGTCGCCACCGAGTGGCACAATGTGCTAGGCACGCTGCCGCCGGCGTTTACCGTCGCTTCGGGCGACACCGTGATCACCGAGACACTGGATGCCTGGGGCATCGACAAGGACGGCGAGAAGCGCAAGCCCGGCCCGAACCCGATGAACGGGCCGATCTTCGTCGAGGGCGCCGAACCCGGCGATGCGCTGAAGGTCGAAATCGTCCGAATGACACCGAACCGCGCCACCGGCTGGACCCGCTCCTCACTCGCCGGCAACGTCGTCGACCCCGAATCCGTGCGCGACCTGCCGCCGCGCGACCCGGTCACCTGGGCCATCGACCGGCAGGCCGGCACGGCGCAGCTGCAGACGCCGCTGGCCGGCCTCGAGCACTTTATCCTGCCGCTCGAGCCGATGATCGGCTGCTTCGGCGTCGCCCCGGCCGGCGGCCAAGCCTTCTCCACTGCGACCAGCGCCGAGAACGGCGGCAACATGGACTACCGCGGCTTCGGTCCTGGCGCGACCGTGTGGTTCCCCATCGCCGTCGAGGGCGCGCTGTTTTTCCTCGGTGACTGCCACGCCATCCAGGGCGATGGCGAGATCGTCGGCACCGGCATCGAGACCAGCTACGAGGTCGAGGTGCGGCTAACGGTCGAGAAGGGCAAGAACCTCGTGTGGCCGCGCGGCGAGAGCGCCGACGAGATTTACTCGGTCGGCAACGCCCGTCCGCTCGACCAGGCGCTACAGCACGCCACCAACGACATGTTCAACTGGCTCTGCACCGATTATGGGCTGTCCAAGACCGCTGCCAGCCACCTGATGGGCCAGGTGGTGCGCTACGAAGTCGGCAACGTCTACGACCCGGCCTACACGATGGTCTGCAAAATACCCAAGAAGTGGCTGCCTAAGCACTAGTACTGATGCGCCCCCTTCACGTAGCGTCGTTTACTACGGACCAAGGTCGCCGTTGAGTTAACGCTTTGGTAACGGCTATTATGCCGGCGCGGCGGGAGGACTTGACTCAAGAGTAGCCGCTATGGGGCTCGATTTGTTATTTTTGGTGGGCGGGGAGTGCGCAGCATGACCCCGTGGGACGTGTGTATTGCTGACGACGGGCGGCACACTGCCGGGGCGGATGCCTCGATTGCGGTGTTGTCGCCGCAATCGTTCAGCTTCGAACTCGACGACGACCTGGTGAAGGTCGTCACTGTGTGGACGACGGGGCACACCTGCCACGTCAATATCCGCTACGGCCGTGAGGTTCTGCTGCACGAGGAGGAGCACGCCTTCGACGTGGCCTCTCCGATTGAAATCGAAGAGACCCGCTATGGCGTGATCGTCCGCGCGACGCGTCACGGCATCTCCTGGCTTGGCCGCAAACTGGTCCGGAAGTTCTGACGGCAGCGCTCAGCCGCCGATCTTGCCGCCCAGTTCATCCTCGATATGAATACGGATGATCTCGTCGAAGCTCTTTTCGGCCTTGAACCCGAGCGCCTCGGCGCGCTTGGCCGTGAAGTTTTTCGGCCAGCCGTCGACCATGCCGATGATTCGCTGATCCGGCACGTCGCGGATGAGCTTGACCGCCTTGTCCCCGGCAACGCGGCGTAGCGCCTCGATCTCCTCGCCCACGGTGGCCGACAGCCCCGGCACCGAGAGAGTGCGGCGCCAGCCGAGCTTGGCGGTATCGAGTTCGGCCGCATGGGTGAGGAAGCCCACCGCGGCGCGCGGGCTGGCGAACCAGTGCCGCGCATCTGTGGGGACCGGCAGCACCGCCTCCAGACCCACAAGCGGCTCTCGCAGGATGCTGGAGAAGAAGCTCGAGCCGGCGGCGTTTGGCTTGCCCGGCCGAATCACGATGGTCGGTAGGCGGATACCGATGCCATCGACGAAACCCTTACGCGAGTAGTCATTGAGCAGAAGCTCGCAGATGGCCTTCTGCGTGCCGTAGCTGGTCAGCGGCGTGTTGAAGAACTCGTCACCGATGGCTTCGGGGAACGGTGCGCCAAATACGGCGATGGACGACGTGAAAACCAGCCGCGGCTTGTAGGGCGCCTTGAGGCCTTCCAGCCGAATGGCCTCGAGCAAGAACCGTGTGCCGTCGAGATTGATCCGGTAGCCCTTTTCGAAATCGGCTTCGGCTTCGCCAGAAACGATGGCGGCGAGATGGAAAATCAGATTCGGCCGGCCGTCGATCAGCCCGGTCGCGGCACCGGGCGCCGAGAGGTCGGAAGCAATGGTCTCGACCGAGCCATCGAAGGCAACCTTGGCCGGCTCGATGACGTCGGCCAGCGTCAGTTTCTCAATCGCTTTGCCGCCCACCTGGCCAGCGGAAATGAGGCTGGACGTGAGCTTGCGGCCGACCATTCCGGCCGCACCGATAATCAGGATATGCATGAAGTCTCCTCGCGTTTGGCGGGGAGATTAGCGGCTGGAGTATCGGGTGCAAGCCCGACGAACGGTGCGCTTGGCGGGCCGTCAGCACACGGTTTCGAAGCGCTCCACGCATGCACGGACGACTTCGTCGCCCCCCCGCTTCCACCAGTTATCGCGGGAAAAGATCTCGACTTCCTGCGGGCCGTGATAGCCGGCGGCCTCGATCATGGCGCGGATGGCCTTAAGGTCGATGACGCCGTCGCCCATCATGCCGCGATCGAGCAGCATGTCGGCGGTGGGGACCAACCAGTCGCAGATGTGGTGAGCGTAGATGCGGTTCTCGCGCCCCGCGCGGGCGATGGCGGCGGCAAGGTTCGGGTCCCACCAGACGTGGTAGACGTCAATGGCGACGCCCACGCCGTCGCCGAGTTGCCCGGCGATATCAAGCGCCTGATCGATGGAGTTCACGCAGGCGCGGTCGGCCGCATACATCGGATGCAGCGGCTCGATGGCGAGAGGAACACCGGATGCCCGGGCGTGCGGGAGCATGGCTGCGATGCCGTCGGCGACCATTCGGCGCGCGCCCGCTATGTCCTTGGAAGTACCGGGTAATCCGCCGACGACGAGGACAAGGCAATCGGCACCGAGCTCGGCGGCTTCATCGATAGCACGCAGGTTGTCGTCGATATTGGCATGGCGGCCGGCGGTGGTCTCTGCCGGGAACATGCCGCCACGGCAGAGGCCGGTGACGCGGAGATTGTTGGTGCGGACGATACGCGCTGCTTCCGCGAGGCCGATGGCTGCAACCTGGTCGCGCCAGGGGGAGATGGCGGTGACGCCATGTCGGAGGCAGTCGTCGATCATCTGCGGGAAGCTGGAACCGTTGCGCAGGGTGGCGAGGTTCATCGAGAGCTGGCCGGAAGACATTAGCGGTGCCAGACCGATAGAGACGGCCCCCTCCCGGCCTCCCCCACAAGGGGGGAGGTGAAGAGTCGAGGCTGGGGCTCGATTGTGCCAAAGGCATCGGCGGGGGAGGATGGGAGGGGGGCGTCTGCTTCGGTCAGCACCTCAAACCACCCCATTCACAGCCAACACCCGCTTCATCCGCTCGACCGCCAGCGCCGGATCAGCCATGACACGCGCCCTGTCCGCCAGCCGGAACAGCTCGCTAAGATGCTGCAGTGATCTCGTGCTTTGCTGGCCGCCGATCATGGCGAAATGGTCCTGTAACCCATTGAGATAGGCCAGAAAAACCACGCCCGTCTTGTAGAAGCGGGTCGGCGCCGCGAAGATGTGGCGGCTGAGCGGCACGGTGGGCTCGAGCAGTTCGAAGAACTCGTTGTCGCTACCGCGGCCGAGCGCGGCGAGCGCAGCCGAGGCGGCCGGGGCGATGGCGTCGAAAATGCCGAGCAGCGCGTCGGAATGGCCTTGCTCGTCGCCGGCGATCAGCTCGGCATAGTTGAAATCGTCGCCCGTATACATCCGCACGCTGGCCGGGAGACGGCGGCGCATGGCGATCTCTTTCTCCTTGCTCAGCAAGGAGATTTTGATGCCGTCGACTTTGTCGGCATGGGCCGCGATGACGTCGAGGCAGACACCCATCGCCTCGTCATGCGTGGCCTTGCCCCAGTAGCCCTCCAGTGCCGGATCGAACATTTCGCCCAGCCAGTGAAGGATCACCGGCTGCTTCACCTGCCTTAGCACATGGGCATACACGCGGGCATAATCGTCCGGTGATTTTGCCGCGACGACGAGGGCGCGCGAGGCCATCAGGATGACGCGGCCGCCCTGCCCTTCGACGAAGCCGACCTGCTCCTCATAGGCTCGGATGACATCGTCGATGGTGACATTCGGACCGGGCGCGAGATGGTCCGTGCCGGCGCCGTAGGCGATGAGCGAGTCCGAGCGGGTGCGGGCTTCGGCCTGGGCGCGACGGATCAGTTCCTGCGCGTCGCTCCAGGTGAGGCCCATGCCGCGCTGCGCGGTATCCATGGCTTCGGCGACACCGAGACCGAGGTCCCACAGGCGGTGGCGGAACTTCAGCGTGGTGTCCCAGTCGATCGCCGGGGTGAGCCAGGGATCGTTGCTGGCGAGCGGGTCGGCGACGACGTGGGCAGCCGCATAGGCGATACGCGGAAAGTCGCTAGCGCTATGTTTTACAAAGGGGATCGGCGCGCCGGTCAAGCGGTAGGCGGTAATGCTGCGGTCGGCATTGGGGAGCTGGATTTCCATCTCAGATCCCCAGCGCCGGCACATCCAGCCAACGCCGTTCCTTCCAGCTCTGCAGCCCGAGCGTCGCGAGCTGGACGCCCTTGGCGCCGGCCTCGAGGCCGTAGGGCCATGGCGCGTCCTCAGCGACGTGCTTCAAAAACATCTCCCACTGCGCCTTGAAGCCGTTCTGCGAGGGGTAGTTCTCGGGCACTTCTTCCCATTGGTCGAAGAAGTTGAACTTCGACGGCTCGTCCGGATTCCATACTGGCTTGGGCGTGTTGACGCGGTGCTGGGTAAAGCACTTGTGGAGGCCGGCGACGGCCGAGCCATGGGTGCCGTCCACCTGGAAAGTCACGAGATCATCGCGGCGGACGCGCACGTCCCAGCTCGAATTGATGTGCGCCACGGCACCGCCTTCGAGCTGGAAGGTGGCATAGGCCGCGTCGTCGGCGTCCGCGGTGTAGGTGTTGCCCTTCTCGTCGACGCGGGTGGGAATATGCGTGGCGCCAAGGCAGCTTACCGCTTGGACCTCCCCGAAGAGGTTATCGAGCACGTAGCGCCAGTGGCAGAGCATATCGAGGATGATGCCGCCGCCGTCGGCCTTGCGGTAATTCCAGCTCGGGCGCTGCGCCGGCTGGCCCCAATCGCCTTCGAACACCCAGTAGCCGAACTCGCCGCGGACCGAGAGAATGCGGCCGAAGAAGCCGGAATCGCGGAGCAGCTTGAGCTTCAGCAGCCCCGGCAGGAACAGCTTGTCCTGTACCACGCCGTGCTTGATGCCGGCCGATTTTGCCTTCTTTGCCAGGGCGATAGCCGAGTGCAGGTCGTCCGAGACCGGCTTCTCGCAATAAACGTGCTTGCCCGCATCGATGGCGCGGCCGAGAAGTGTGGCCCGCATCTGCGTGGTGCCGGCATCGAAGAACACGGTATCGTCCGGATTGGCCAGCGCCGCCTCGAGGTCGGTGGTCCAGCGCGCGATGTTGTGCTTTGCCGCAAGCCGTTGAATCTTATCGCCATCTCGCCCGACAATGATGGGATCGACCATCAGCCGGTCGCCGTTCGACAGCACCACTCCACCCTGATCGCGGATGGCGAGAATGGAGCGGACCAGATGCTGGTTGTAGCCCATCCGGCCGGTCACGCCGTGCATGATCAGCCCCAGCCTGCGCTCGGCCATCGAACCCTCCCTCGTCCTGCATCTTTGTAACTGCTTGGTTACTTGGATACACAAGGCTAGGATAGAGCGTCAAGTGTGGCGCCCGGCTACTGAACGAAAGAACGATTTTCGTTCGCTTCGTAGCTTGCTGCCGCTGATGTCCGGTGCCAATTGCGACACACTGGGGCATTGTAACCGCAACGGTGCGGGAGGGGATTGATGGACGGCGAGGCGACGGCGGTAAGGGCGAAGCGGAGCGCGGCGAGGGTCGCGCCGGACGCCGTTCCCGTACGCCCGCGCGATGCCGAGAAGACCAAGGCCTCGATCCTCAGGGCAGCCCGCGACGAGTTCTGCGAGGAAGGCTTCAACGGCGCCCGGGTCGATGCGATCGCCGACCGCGCCAAGGCCAACAAGCGGCTGCTCTATCACTATTTCGGGAATAAGGAGGCCCTGTACCAGGCCGTTCTGCTTGATGCCTACCAGGAAATCCGGCGCGGCGAGCGCGAGTTGCACATCAGCCAGTATGATCCGATCGAGGCGGTAGACCGGATCATCCGGTTTACATTCCGGCACTTCCTGGCCAACCCTTGGTTCCCCCGCCTCTTGTCTGTGGAAAACCTGCAAAATGCCAGGTTCGTCAAGCAGATAAAGGATCTCGACGCGATCCGTTCACCCATCGTCGCCGAGCTGCATGAGATCGTGAAGCGCGGCCATGCGGAGGGAACTTTCCGCACCGACGTCGATCCGATGCAGCTCTACATCTCGATCATTTCGCTCTGCTACTTCTACGTCTCGAACATGCAGACGCTGAGCGTGGTTTTCGGCAAGGATCTCAGCCAGTTCGCCCTGATCCAGGACCGCGAGGCGCAGGCCGTACAGATGGTCGTCGACTACCTCCGCACCCGCCGGTGATTGTGGCTTGCGGCAGCGCCGCTGTCATATCGCCACCCCCAGTTTGCCCCTAAGATGAACGCATTCTGAACGCTGGATCGGGCTGAAACTCAGGGCTCTCGACCGGCAGAAGTCCGCGATCGGACCGCCCGCAGGCCATGAACTTCTGCCGGTACGTGGCCGCTTGACAGCCCGGTCGCCCCGGACCATGGTTGTAACCAATTAGTTATTTAGCGCCGAAAAGAGCGCAAACGAGTTCGGGACGGCGAAGCCGCCCGGAGGATCAACGGGAGGAACCTTCATGACTATTGCACTCGATCGCCGTCGATTCCTGATGGGAACGACCGCCCTGCTCGGCGCCGCCGCATTGTCGCCGGCCGCCGCGCTGGCACAGGAAAACCGCCTGCGCCTGCTGTTCTGGGGTGGCCAGGCCCGCGCCGACCGCACCTATGCCGCCAGTGACCTCTACACCAAGGCCAATCCGGGCACCGTCTTCGACGGCGAGTTCATGGCCTTCGGCGATTACTGGACCAAGCTCGGCACGCAGGTCGCCGGCGGCAACGCGCCCGACATCCTGCAGATGGATTACCGCTACATCGTCGAATACGCCAAGCGTAACGCCATCGCGCCGCTCGACGAGTTCGTCGGCAACGGCCTCGACCTCGCCGACTTCGACCAGGACCAGCTCGACGGCGGCAAGGTCGACGGCAAGCTCTACGGCATCAGCCTCGGCGCCAACTCGGTGGCGACCATGGTCAACACCGCTGCACTCGAGGAAGCGGGCGTCGAACTGCCCGGCCCCGAACTCTCCTATGCCGATCTGCCGGCGCTGGCCGAAAAGTTCAACTCGGGCAACAAGCGCGCCGGGATGAAGCTCTGGTCGGATAATTCCGGCGTCGAGCCGGCGCTCGATAACTGGCTGCGCTCGAAGGGCAAGGGCCTCTACGGCGCCGACGGCAAACCGCTGTTCGACGAGACCGACCTCGTCGAGTGGTTCCAGCTCTGGGCCGACCTGCGCGCCGCCGGCGTGACGGTTTCGCCCGACGACCAGGCGCTCGACGCGACCGACGCGATCGAAAACACCATGGTGACGCTCGGCAAAGCGGCGACCACCGCCGCGAACTCGAACCAGCTGGTGGCATTCCAGGCGGTCAACAAGGACCCGCTGACGATGATCCACTACCCGCGCTACAAGCCGGGTGCGACGGGTGGCCACTATCGCAAGCCCTCGATGTTCTTCTCGCTCGGTGCAACCAGCCAGAAGCTCGCCGACGGCGCCAAGTTCATCAACTTCTTCATCTCCGATCCGGAAGCGACCAAGGCGCTGGGCGTCGAACGTGGCATTCCGTGCAAGAGCTCGACCCGCGACAACATCGCCCCGACTCTCGACGCACAGAGCCAGATCGCGCTCAACTTCGTGTCGAACCTGGGCGACCTGCTCGGGCCGCTCCCGCCCTCTCCCCCGGCCAATGCCGGTGAGGTGAACAAGGCGCTGAAGACCAAGAGCCAGGAAGTGGCTTTCGGTGGTCAATCGCCCCAGGACGCCGGTCCGGCCTTCTTCAAGGAAGTGACCGAAATCCTCGCTCGTACCTAAAGGTCTGACGATGACCGCGCGCTCTGCTGCCGACTACCGCGACGCGGAGCGCGCGGTTACGCCTTCTGTCTGGTCCCGGATCTGGAGCCAGAACGCCCCGGGCTACCTGTTCCTGTTGCCTTGGTTCATCGGATTCTTCGGCCTGACGCTCGGGCCGATGGTGTCTTCGCTCTATTTGAGCTTCACCGATTTCGATCTTCTGACCTCGCCCGAATGGGTGGGTGCCGCGAACTATGTCCGCATCTTCACAGCGGACCCGAAGTTCGCCAAGTCGATGCAGGTCACCTTCTTCTTCGTCATCTTCTCTGTGCCGCTGAAGCTCGCCTTCGCGCTCGGCGTGGCGCTGTTGCTCAACCGCGGCATGCGCGGCCTGCCGCTCTATCGCGCCGTGTTCTACCTGCCCTCGCTGCTCGGCGCCTCGGTGGCGATCGCGGTGCTGTGGCGCACATTGTTCGCAGGCGACGGGCTGGTGAACGATTTCCTGCTCAATTTCGGCATCCAGGGGCCGAGCTGGATTTCCAACCCGCGCTTCTCGCTATGGACGCTGGTGATCCTCGCCGTGTGGCAGTTCGGCTCGCCGATGATCATCTTCCTCGCCGGGCTGCGCTCGATCCCGCAGGACATGTACGAGGCGGCGAGCCTCGAGGGCGCCGGCAAGTGGCGCGTGTTCTGGAAGATCACCCTGCCGATGCTGACCCCGGTGGTGTTCTTCAACGCCATCATCCAGACCATCGAGGGTTTCAAGAGCTTCACGCCGGCCTTCATCATTTCGGGCGGCACCGGCAATCCGATCAACTCGACGCTGTTCTATACGCTCTACCTCTACCAGGAGGCGTTCGAGTTCTTCCGCATGGGCTACGCCTCGGCACTGGCATGGATCCTGCTGATCATCGTCGCGCTATTCACCGGGTTCTCGTTCCTGACGAGCAAGTATTGGGTGCATTATGATGATTGATCAACTCGTCCGGCGCGTGGGGCACCGAGCATTGGGCACGGCCAGCGACGGAGCCCACCAATGACCGTCACCGCCGCCCCCCGCCTGACCGTCGTCACCGGCGACAAAACCCCCGCGCAGAAGCTGCTGCGGCGTATCGGCTCGATCCTCGCGCATGTGGTGCTGATCGGCGCTTCGATCATCATGCTCTATCCGCTGCTGTGGATGCTCTCGGCGAGCTTCCGGCCGGAGAACGAAATCTTCTCCGGCAGCGGCCTGTGGCCGAGCGCGATCAGCTTCGACGCCTATTTCCGTGGTTGGCACGGCCTCCGCATCGGGTTCGACACGTTCTTTCTGAACTCGCTGATCATCTCGACGCTCTCGATCATCGGCAACCTGATCACCTGCTCGCTGGCGGCGTTCGCCTTTGCGCGGCTTGAGTTCAAGGGCAAGCGCATCTGGTTCGCGCTGATGCTGGGCACGCTCATGCTGCCCTATCAGGTGACACTGATCCCGCAGTATGTGCTGTTCCACCAGCTCAACTGGATCAACACCTTCCTGCCGCTGGTGGTGCCGAAGTTCCTCGCGGCCGATGCGTTCTTCATCTTCCTGATGGTGCAGTTCTTCCGCGGCATCCCCAAGGAGCTCGACGAAGCAGCAGCGATGGACGGCTGCTCGCCCTGGCGCATCTACTACAAGATCCTGCTGCCGCTATCGATGCCGGTGCTGGCCACGGCCGCCATCTTCACCTTCATCTGGACCTGGGACGACTTCTTCGGGCCGCTGATCTACCTGTCGGACATCCGGACGTACACGGTGCAGCTGGGGCTGCGGACGTTCGTGGATTCGTCGGCGGAGAGCGATTGGGGCGGCTTGTTTGCGATGAGCATCCTGACGCTGGTGCCGGTGTTTTTGTTCTTCCTGTTCTTCCAGAAGCTGCTGATCGAGGGGATTGCGACTACGGGGATGAAGCGGTGAGGGGTTTGCTGCTTGTTCCGATTGAATTGGTGCTGACTGAGAGAGACGGCCGCCTCCCGGCCTCCCCCATGAGGGGGGAGGTGAGGAGGACTTTGTGGCTTGATCGCGCCCGACACTCGGTGCGGCACCTCCCCCTTCATGGGGGAGGATGGGAGGGGGTCGTCTGCTTCGGCTCTTTCGCCTCATGAGCACGCACCGGGCGAAGGAACTGCGCGCGAACTCCACCGCGCCTGAGAGGCGGATGTGGCGGTTGCTGCATCCCATCCGCGCGGCCGGATATCACTTTCGGCGGCAGGAACAGATCGGGCCATATTACCTTGACTTTGCCTGCCACTCGGCACGGCTGATCATCGAGATCGACGGCGAGACGCATCGGTTTGGCGATGAAGCAGACGCGCTGCGCGACGAATTCCTGCGCCACGAAGCCTACCGCGTTCTCCGCTTGACCAATGACGACGTGCTGACCAACCCCGATGGTGTGTTCGCCGCCGTGAGTTCGGCGCTTGAGGGAAGCGTGCCTACCCGAAGCAGACGTCCCCGTCCCGGCCTCCCCCATGAAGGGGGAGGTGAAGAAGCGGCTTCGCCGTCGTCCCTGTCCACCAGTAGAGCCTTGTAGATGCCCATCAAATTCGCGGCCATTGGCCTCAACCATTCCCATATTTATGGCCAGGTGAACTGCCTCCTCCGCGAGGGCGCGGAGTTGGTGGCGTTTCATTCGCCCGAGGATGATCTCGCGGCTCAGTTCGAAGAAAAGTATCCGCAGGCGAAGCGCGTCTCCGACAAGCGCGCCATCCTCGAGGACCAATCCATCGCCCTCGTTCTCACCGCCGCCATCCTCAATGAGCGGGCCGCGATCTCGATCGAGGCGATGCGCCACGGCAAGGATGTGATGTCGGACAAGCCGGGGATGACGACCCTGCAGCAGCTTGCCGAGGTGAAGCGGGTACAGGCCGAGACCGGGCGGATCTACTCGGTCTGCTATTCCGAGCATTTCGAGACGCGTTCCACCGTGAAGGCCGGGGAACTGGTGGCGGCGGGCGCGATCGGCAACGTCGTGCATACGGTCGGCCTTGGCCCGCATGCGATCCGCAACAACCAGCGGCCGGACTGGTTCTTCGACCGGCCGCGCTATGGCGGCATTCTCTGCGATATCGGCAGCCATCAGTGCGAACAGTTCCTGTTCTTTTCGGGCACCGACACCGACGCCGAGGTGATCTCGGCGACCGTGAACAACCGCGCCAACCCGACGCATCCAGGGCTGCAGGATGTCGGCGACATGCACCTTCGGACGCCAACGACCACCGGCTATGTGCGGGTCGACTGGCACACGCCGGATGGACTCGGCACCTGGGGCGACGGGCGGCTGACCATCCTCGGGACCGAAGGGTACATCGAGCTCAGGAAATACATCGACATCGCCGGGCAGCCGGGAGGCGACCACCTGTTCCTCGTCGATAAGAAGGGTACGCACCGGATCGATTGCTCGAAAGGGGACCTGCCCTACGCGCGGCAGCTGATTGCGGACGTCTTGAACCGCACCGAGACGGCCATGCCGCAGGTGCGCGCCTTCAAGGCGATGGAACTGGCGCTGACGGCGCAGAAAATGGCTGAAGTCGGGACGGTTTGGCAGCAATGAGCAGGATCTACACGGTCGCCGTCGTCGGTGGCGGCATCGGGCGCAGCCACATCATCGAGGGCTACGAGCCCAACAAGGACAAGTTTCGGGTGATCGCCATCTGCGACCTCGATGAGGGGCGGCGGAACGCGTTGGCCGATGAGTTCACGATCGAGCGCAAGGTGGCGAATTTCGACGACCTGCTGGCGATGGACGATCTCGACATCATCGATATCTGCACGCCGCCCATGGTGCATCTGCCCATGGTGATGGCGGCGCTGAGGGCCGGCAAGCACGTGATCTGCGAGAAGCCGCTGGTTGGCTCGCTCGCCGAGGTCGACGAGGTGATGGCCGAGGAGAAGCGATCCAAGGGCAAGCTGATGCCGGTGTTTCAGTACCGCTTCGGCAACGGCATTCAGCAGGCCAAGGCCATCATCGATGCGGGGCTGGCGGGGAAGCCCTATGTGGGCACGGTGGAGACGCTGTGGCGGCGCGGGCCGGACTATTACGACGTACCGTGGCGCGGCAAGTGGAAGACCGAGCTCGGGGGCGTGCTGATGACCCATGCCATCCACCCGCACGACATTTTCACCTACCTGATGGGCGAGCCGAAATCGCTGTTTGGCAGGGTGGCAACGCGGGTCAACGACATCGAGGTCGAGGACTGCATCTCGGCCTCGCTAGAGATGGAATCGGGCGCACTCGCGAGCTTTACCGCGACGCTGGGGTCGGCCGATGAGATCAGCCGCATCCGGCTGGCCTTCGAGAATGTGACCATCGAGAGCGACCACGAGGCCTATAATCCGGGGAAGGCCATCTGGAAGATCCTGCCGCGCAATGACGCGACCAAGGCGGCGATCGAGAAGCTGCTGGCGGGCTGGAAGGATGTGCCGAGCCGGTTCACCACGCAGATGCGCCTGTTCTGGGATGCGCTCGAGGGGATCGGCCCGATGCCGGTGACGTCGAGCGATTCGCGGCGGGCGCTGGAGATCGTGACGGCGTTCTACCACTCGAGCGACACGCATCAGGAGGTGCAGTTCCCGCTGGGTGCGGCGCATCCGAAATACCGCAGCTGGCTGCCGGAGGAGTTCAGGTAATGTCGACAAGCGTCGTTCTGCAGAAGGTGGTGAAGCGCTATGGCGATGTCGAGGTGATCCACGGCATCGACCTCAACATCGACCCGGGCGAGTTCACCGTGTTCGTCGGGCCATCGGGCTGCGGCAAGTCCACGCTGCTGCGCATGATCGCGGGGCTCGAGCCGATTTCGGGCGGCGACATGCTGATCGACGGCGTGCGGATGAACGAGGTGCCGGCGGCCAAGCGCGGCATCGCCATGGTGTTCCAGAGCTACGCGCTCTACCCGCATATGTCGGTGTACCAGAACCTGGCGTTCGGGCTGGAGACGGCGCGCGTGCCCAAGCCCGAAGTGCAGCAGCGGGTGCAGAAGGCGGCGGAGATTTTGCGGATCGAGCCGCTGCTGAAGCGCAAGCCGAAGCAGCTCTCTGGCGGTCAGCGCCAGCGTGTCGCCATCGGCCGGGCCATCGTGCGCGAGCCCCGGATCTTCCTCTTCGACGAGCCGCTGTCGAACCTCGATGCCGAGCTGCGCGTGCAGATGCGGGTGGAGATCGCAAAACTCCATCAGGACCTCGGCAACACCATGATCTACGTGACGCACGACCAGGTCGAAGCCATGACCATGGCCGACAAGATCGTGGTGCTGCAGGCGGGGATCATCGAGCAGGTCGGCGCGCCGCTCGAGCTCTACAACAACCCCAGGAACCGGTTCGTCGCGGGCTTCATCGGCTCGCCGAAGATGAACTTCCTCGATGGCCGGGTCGAGAGCGCCGACGGGGCAAGCGCCAAGCTGACGGCGGGTGGCAGCTCAATCGTCGTCAACCGCAAGGTCACCGCGGGCGATGCGATCACGTTCGGCGTGCGGCCGGAGCATATCGGCATCACCGAGGGCTCGGGCGTACCGCTGGCGCAGGTGAAGGTCGACCTCGTCGAACAGCTGGGCGGGCAGACGATGGTCTACGCCACGACCGGCGATGGGCAGGCGATGACGATCGCGGTGGACGGGCAGCGGGCCCTGGAGGTGGGCTCGGCGCTGACGGCTTATGTCGATCCGGCGCGGTACCATGTGTTCGCGCAGGATGGGCGGGCGATTTAGTGCTCGACCGATAGAGACGGCCCCCTCCCATCCTCCCCCAAAGGGGGAGGTGAAGAGAAGAGGCTCTAACGCACCGGCAGGCACCTCCCCCTTTGTGGGGGAGGATGGAGGGGGCCGTCTGTCTCGGCTAAATCCCCGCCAGCAGCTCCGCATTGCCGCCGCTGGCCGTGGTGTCGATGCATACATGCCGCTCGCGGATCAGGTGCTCCGCATCCGATGGCCTTGTGATCAGCGGGATAAGCGGCCCGTCGCGGCGGGCCAATGCCTGCCGCCAGGGTTTGAGGTCCGCCTCCGTGCCGAAATGCATGACGGCGTCGACGAAGAGGCCGGCTTCGATGGCGGCGGGGGCGAGTTTCTTGTCGAGGCCGCCGATGGGTTCGCCGTTGCTGCCCAGTTCCTCGGCAATGCGGGTGGCACCCGGCGCGCAGACGAGGACGCCGTTGCCCTGGTCGAGCGCAAGTTCGGCCTGGAGGCGTGCGCTCGCGGTATCCGGGCCGAGGCAGAGGACGACGCCGCGGGGCCAGGTGTAGAGCGTGTTGCGCTCGCCGGTCGGACCCGGCAGCAGTTCAGCGGCCGGCTCGATGCCGACGCGCTCGATGCCGATCTTGACCTGGTCGACGGCGGCGATGGCGAAGCCGATGGAGAGGCCGGAGAGCGGGTTGACGCCGGTCGAGGGCTCGAAGCGTTCGGCCGGGCGCCAGAAGCGCTTGAGATAGTTCGGACCGCCGGCCTTGGGACCGGTGCCCGACAGGGCTTCGCCGCCGAAGGGCTGCGAGCCGACCACGGCGCCGATCTGGTTGCGGTTGACGTAGATGTTACCCGCACGGATGCGCTCGGATACGTCTTCGACACGCCCGTCGATGCGGGTGTGGAGGCCGAAGGTGAGGCCGTAATGCGAGGCATTGATCGCGGCGATCACGGCATCGAGTTCCTCGGCCTTGAAGGTCGCAACGTGGAGGACGGGGCCAAAGATCTCTTCCTTCATCTCGGCGATACCGGAGACTTTCAGGACGACCGGGGCGACGAAGGTCCCCTGCTCCGGCGTTGCCAGCCGGTGCAGCACGGCGTCGCGGGCGGCGAACTCGTCGATATAGGCTTCGAACTTGGCTTTCGCCTTGCTGTCGATGACCGGGCCGACATCGGTCGAGAGATCCCAGGGGTCGCCGAGCTGCAGCTCGTCCATGGCGCCCTTCAGCATCTCGAGCGTGCGTTCGGCCGCATCGGCCTGGACATAGAGGATGCGGAGCGCCGAGCAACGCTGGCCGGCGGACTGGAAGGCGGAAGCGAGGATGTCGCGCACCGCCTGCTCGGGCAGCGCGGTGGAATCGACGATCATGGCGTTGAGCCCGCCGGTCTCGGCGATGAACGGAGCACCGGGCGCGAGGTGATCGGCCATCTTCTGGTCGATGAGCTTGGCGGTGGCGAGCGAGCCGGTGAACACCACGCCATCGATGCGCGGATCGGAGGTGAGCGCCGTGCCGACGACGGCGCCGGAGCCCGGCACGAGCTGCACGACCTCCTCGGGAATGCCGGCCTGATGCATGAGGCGGACGGCGAGCGCGGCGATCAGCGGCGTGGCTTCTGCGGGCTTGGCCAGCACGGCATTGCCGGCGACCAGCGCCGCGGCGACCTGGCCGGTGAAGATGGCGAGCGGGAAGTTCCAGGGCGAGATGCAGGCGAAGACGCCGAGCGGCTGGCGCGGTTCGGAACGCTCCGCTTCGGCGGCGTAATAGCGCAGGAAATCAACGGCCTCGCGCAGTTCGCTCACTGAATCTGCGAGCGTCTTGCCGGCCTCGCGGGCGCAAAGGGCATAGAACTCGGCGCTGTTGGTCTCGTAGAGATCGGCCACCTGCCGCAAGAGGATGGCACGTTCAGCGACAGGCCGCGCCGCCCAGTCGGACGCGGCGTCGCGAGCGGTGGAAATGGCGAGTTCGAGCGTCTCGGGGCTTGAGCCGATGGCGTCGCCGACCGTCTCGCCATTGGCCGGATTGGCGATCGAGAACTGTTCCGCCTCGCTGCCGGCAACGAGCGAGCCCGGCACGGCGTGCCAGCGCTTCTCCGAGGCGCGGAAGCGGTTGCGATCGGCGAGGATGTACTCGACTTCGAGCGGATCGGTGAGGTCGCGGCCCGCGGAATTCTCGCGCTTCGGCTGGAACAGGTTTGCCGGAGCAACAACTTTGGCGCGCGCAGTGGCGATGGCGTCGAACGGGTCGCGCACCACCTCGGCGGCGGGCACGTCGCGATCGGCGATCATGTTGACGAAGGAGCCGTTGGCGCCGTTTTCGAGCAGGCGCCGGACGAGATAGGCGAGGAGATCGGAGTGGCGGCCGACCGGCGCATAGATGCGGGTGCGCGTCTGGTGCTCGGTGTGGAGAATGTGGTGCAGCCGTTCGCCCATGCCATGCAGGCGCTGGAACTCGAAAGTGTCATTGCCGACGCCCAGCGATTTCGCCAGCTGCAGGACGGCCGAGACGGTGTGAGCGTTGTGCGTGGCGAACTGCGGATAGATGCGCGCGGTCTTCGACAGCAGCCGCTTGGCGTTGGCGACATAACTGATGTCGGTGGCCGCCTTGCGCGTGAAGACCGGGAAGCCCTTGAGACCGAGCACCTGGGCGCGCTTGATCTCGCTGTCCCAATAGGCGCCCTTGACCAGCCGGACCATGATGCGGCGATCGAGCTGCGTCGCCAGTGCTTCGAGCCAGTCGATGACCTGGCTGGCGCGCTGGCCATAGGCCTGCACCACGACGCCGAACCCGTCCCAGCCGGCAAGGCGCTCGTCGGCGAGGACAGCAGCGATGACGTCGAGGCTGAGGTCGAGCCGGTCGGCCTCCTCGGCATCGATGTTAAAGCCCATATTGGCGCCGCGCGCCATCATGGCGAGGGCGAGCGTACGCTCGACCAACTCGTCCATCACTCTCGTGCGTTTCATGAATTCGTAGCGCGGGTGGAGGGCGGAGAGTTTGACCGAGACGCCCGGGTTGTCGCGCACCGAACCGGCGGTGGAGCGGGTGGCGAGCACGGCGATCGCCTCGGCATAGGCGGCGCGATAGCGCTTGGCGTCGGCCTCGGTGCGGGCCGCTTCGCCGAGCATGTCGTAGGAATAGGTGAAGCCGTCCTTCTCGGCGCGGCGGGCGATCTTGGTCGCCTCCTCGATATCGCGGCCGAGCACGAACTGCGATCCGAGGATCTTCATCGCCTGCATCACGGCGGAGCGGATCACCGGCTCGCCGATGCGCTGCACGAACCCCTGGATCATGCCGGCAATGCCCTCGCGATCGCGCAGCACCTGGCCGGTGAGGGTGAGCGCCAGGGTCGAGACGTTGACCAGCGGCGAGTTGGCCCGATCGAGATGCTCGTGCCAGTGCGACGGCGCAATCTTGTCCTCGATCAGGTCGTCGATGGTGGCCGTGTCGGGCACGCGCAGCAGCGCCTCAGCAAGGCACATGAGCGCGATGCCCTCGTGGGTCGAGAGCGAATACTCGGCGAGGAAGGATTCCAGCATGCCGGCCGACTGGGCGGAGCGAACCTTCTCGACAAAGGCCGCCGCCTGGCCGCCGATGGCGGCACGCTCCGCGTCCGAAAGCGCGGCATCGGCAGTGAGCCGCGCGATGGTCTCGGCCTCATCGGCCAGAATGGCGCCCCGGATGCGGCCGCGGATATCGTCAAGTTCAGCCATTACTGCCCCCGTGCCAAGACTGTGGCACGGGTCGCTGATTTGTGTGGGGAAAATGTGATGCTGTCTGGACGGAATTTTAGCACACCTAAAATTCTGCGCGGGTAGCGCGAACTCCCGGAACGCCTCGTGAGTGCGTGGTCGCCGTGGTACTGGCAGCTGTTAGTTCTCTTGCTGGCCCATGCGCCCGATGGTGCCCGTCAGCGACACCGAGGCGGCAAGGGTGTTTGAAATTGTGCCGTACTTGATGACATTGACATGCAGCAGTTCGAGGCGACGATCCGGTTCGTCGGTATCGATCGAGAGTTCGTAATCGATCGAAACGAGCTTGGGCGGGGCATCCTGGCGCACGGCGTGCAGCCTCACCTTCGCGGACCGGAACTGAAATTTCAGCATCGGTGCGGCGCGCTCGACGCCCTTGAGCATGCAGGCGGCAAGCGCCGCCAGTAGCAGCTCCACGGGGTTGAACGCATCCGTGCGCCCGGCAAGCGTGGTGTCGAGTTCGACGCTGGCCCCATGCGAAACGGCCGTGCTGCCGTCACCGGCCGGACGAGTGGCGTCGATCCTGTATTCAAGCATGTTTCACCTCTCCTGATTGCTCTTAGGCCGAGGTGGAGGTGGTGGGCTTGACCAGGATCAACCGCGTCGGCCAGCGACGTCGGCATGGGTAGGGCGCCCCCACAAAAAAAAGCGGACCGTCCGCTCAGAACTCCTCGTGCGTGCGTGGGTCGCCGTCGAACAGGCGGCCGGCCGAGCGCGACAGCCGGCCGATCGAGGCCATGTCCTCGGCATCGAGCTCAAAGCCAGAGATGTCGAGGTTTTCGGCGCGGCGGGCGGCGTTGGCGGATTTCGGGATGGGCATGACGCCGAGCTGGGTGTGCCAGCGGAGGACGACCTGAGCCGGGGTGCGGCCGTGCTTCTTGGCGATATCGGTGATGCCGGGTTCGGCGAGGAGCGCGGTGCCCTTGCCGATCGGAGTCCAGGCCTGGGTGAGGATGCCACGCTCTTTGTCGGCGGCGCGCTGCTCGGGCTGGTTGAAATAGGGATGGAGCTCGATCTGGTTGACGCTCGGGGTGACGCCGGTCTTGGCGATCAGCTGGTCGAGATGCTCGGGCAGGAAGTTCGAGACGCCGAGGGAGCGGACGAGGCCGCGTTCGCGGGCTTCGATCATGCCTTCCCAGGCTTCGACGAAGAGCTGCTGGCTCGGGTTGGGCCAGTGGATCAGGTAAAGATCGAGATAATCGAGGCCGGAGCGCAAGAGCGACTCCTCGATGGCCCAAGTGACGTTCGGCTTCTTATGGTGCCGGCCCGGGAGCTTCGAGGCGACGCGGATCTGTTCGCGCGGGATGCCGGACATGCGGACGGCTTTGCCGGTGGCGCCTTCGTTCTCGTAGTTCACGGCGGAATCGAGCAGGCGATAGCCCTGGCGCAGGGCGTCGGCCATCGCTTCGGCGCCGGGGATGCCGCGCAGCGCGTAAGTGCCGAGGCCGATGGCGGGGAGCGTGGTGCCGTCGTTGAGGGTATGGTCGGGAAGATTGGGCATGCGGGTTTCCTTGTTGGGCTGCCCGATGCGGGCTTGTTGGTGATCACAGTGAGATCGCGGCCCCCTCCACCAGCTTCGCTGGTCCACCTCCCCCGCCCCGCGAGGGAGGATAAGAGCGGGGACGCCGGTTCTACGTCGCCTTGCCTACGGCGGTGGCAGCCATGTCCTCGGCGTTTTCGGGGAGGTCGTCGAAGCTCGAGTAGTTCATGGTGTAGAGGCGCGAGTAGAGGCCCTGCTTTTCCATGAGTTGGTCGTGGTTGCCCGATTCCAGTAGTTCGCCGTTCTGTAAGACGATGATGCGGTCGGCGCCGCGGATAGTGGCGAGGCGGTGGGCGATGACAAGGCCGGTGCGGCCTTCGAGGAGTTTTCGCAACGCCTTCTGGATCAGCATCTCGGTATAGCTGTCGATGTTCGCCGTGGCCTCGTCGAGGACGAGTATCTTGGCATCGGCCACCAACGCGCGGGCGAAGCTGATCAGCTGGCGCTGGCCGAGGGACAGGTTGCCGCCGCGCTGCTCGAGCTTGGTATCGTAGCCATTGGCGAGCGACACGATGAAATCGTGCGCGCCCACGGCCTTGGCCGCGTCGATCACCTGCTCGCGGGTGGCGGATTCCTTGTTGTAGCGGATGTTCTCGATGACGGTGCCGGTGAAGAGGAACGGCTCCTGCAGCACCATGGCGACCTGCTCGCCCAGTGAATCCTGCGTGACATCGCGCACGTCGTGGCCGCCGACCGTCACCGAGCCGTCCCACACGTCGTAGAAGCGGTGGACCAGCGACATGCAGCTCGATTTGCCCGAGCCGGTGGGGCCGACAATGGCGACGGTTTCGCCCGGGTTGACGCGGAAGCTGACGTTCTTCAGCACCGGCTGGTTCTTGCGGTAACCGAAGGTGACGTCCTTGAACTCGACCGAGCCATCCATGTCGCGGGTCAGCGGGAAGGCATCGGGCTTGTCCTCGATGCTGACGGGGACATCGAGCACTTCGGTGATGCGCTGGCCGGACGACATGGCGCGCTGGAACACCGAGTACTGCATGGTGAGCGAGCGGATCGGATCGAAGAAGCGCTGGATGTAGAACAGGAACGCCACCATGACGCCGACGTCGAGCTCGCGTCCTAGCACCATCTGGCCACCGACGACGATGACGGTCGCCATCGAGATGCCGGTGAGCGTGTCGACGATCGGCACCATGACCTGGGCGAACTTGGCGGCGCGCAGATGGGCCCGAAGGTTGGCGCGGGCCTTTTCCTCGTAGAGGTCGAAGTTGACCTGCTGCCGATCGAGGCTCTGCACGGTGCGCACGCCGTTGATGCCTTCAGCCAGCGCACCGTTGGCTGAGGAATTGGTGTGGTGCGCGGCCATGAAGCTGACCTTGGCCGGCGGCAGCCAGAACAGGCGCACGATGAAAAGGATCGGCATCGTGGCCATGGTGATGGCCCCTAGCATCGGATCGAGCCAGAGCAGCACCCCGACGATACCGAACAGCAGCACGATGTCGCCGACCGACAGCACCGAAGTCTCGAGGAACTCCTGCATGGAGTTCACATCGCCCATCAGGCGGGACATGAGACGGCCGACTTCGGTCTTGTCCATCCAGCTGAGCGACACGCGCTGCAGGTGCGCGAACATGGCGCGGCGCATGTCGAACAGCACGTTCTCGGCCGCCTTGCCGACCACCGTCTCCTGAATCCAGGAGGCGACGAAGTTGATGAGGATCAGCCCGGCGAACCCGACGATGCACCAGAGCAGGACGGCGCGCCCGCCGCCGCCCTGCGCCATGCCGTTGTCGATGGCGTAACGGATGACCAGCGGGAAAGCGAGCGAGGTGAGGGTGAACACCAGGACGGCGGCCACCGACAGGTATATCTGGCTGCGATAGGGTTTCACGAAAGCCCAGATGCGACGCACGATCCTGGGGTCGTAGACCTTGCCGAAAACCTCTTCCTCGCGATCGAGGCTCGAGCCGACGACGGCGCGCGGCGGGCGGCGATTGCGATCCTCGCTGTCGTGTTCGGTGTTGAGCGTTGCCTCGGTCATTCGGCGGCCTCCAGCTGGTCGTCGCCAGGCTTCACCTGGAGGTCGTAAAGCGCCCGGTAGCGGCCGCCGAGCGCCAGCAGTTCCTCATGCGTGCCGCGCTCGACGATCTTGCCTTCGTCGATGAAGAGGATCTGGTCGGCATGCATGAGCGAGGAGAGCCGGTGCGAGATGATGAGGGTGACGCGGTCCTTGGCGAAGCGCTTCATCGCCGTGCGGATGCGCTGCTCGGTGCCGGCATCGACGGCGGCGGTCGAGTCATCGAACACCATCACCGCCGGTCGCAGCATCAGCGACCGCGCGATGTTGAGGCGCTGGCGCTGGCCGCCCGAGAGCGACACGCCGCGTTCGCCCACGATGGTCTCGTACCCGGTGGGGAGGCCGATGATGTAGTTGTGCAGCTGCGCGAACTCGGAGGCCCGGGCAATGCGCGCTTCCTTGGCCCACGGGTCGCCATAGGCGATGTTGTTCTCGATATTGGTGGTGAAGAGGAAACTGTCCTGCTGCACCACGGCCACGGCCTGGCGGAGGCTGGCGAGCGTCAGCGCCCGGACGTCCTGCCCGTCGATGGTCACGCGCCCGCCCGTCACGTCATAAAAGCGCGGGATCAGGTGGGCGATGGTCGACTTGCCTGAGCCGGGCTTGCCGACGATGCCGATCGTCTCACCGCGCTTGCCCTCGAACGACACGCCGGACAGCACCGGGCGGAACGGTGCGCTCGGGTAGGCGAAATCGACATTCTCGAACTTCAGGACGCCATCGCCGAGCTTTAGCGGCTTGGCGCCAGGCTCGTCCTTGATCTCGATATCGAGATCGAGGAAGGCAAAGAGGCGGTTACCGCAGGTGGAGGCGCGGGCGAAGGAATTGACCAAGAGGCCAAGCTGGCGCACCGGCATCTGCAGGATCGTCATGAAAGTGAGGAAAGCCGCCAGCGTGCCGACGGTCATCTCGCCCGAGATGACGCGCTCGCCGCCGTACCAGAGAACGAGCCCCATGGAGACGAAGAAGCTGATGTTCATCAGCGAGGTCGAGTTGACGCGGATGTTGACGCGCTCATGGGCCATCTCGAGCGCCGCATCGGAGGCTTCGTTGTACTTCTTCATCTCATGGTCGGCGCCGGCGAAGGCCCGGACCACGCGGATGCCGCCGAGGTTCTCTTCCATGACGCGGCTGAGATCCTGCAGCCGCTCCTGCAAAGTGAGCCAGGTGGCGCGCAGCCTGAGCTGGGTGAACGACGAGTTCACCCCGACGAAGGGCGCGAAGCTCAGCGCCAGGAGGCCGAGAATCCAGTCGGTCGAGATCAGCATGTACGCGCCGACGCCGATCAGCGTGCCGAGCAGGATCACACGCAGCAGGCCCGTGGCAAAGAACATGCGCACGCCCTCGAGATCGAGCATGCCCACGGTGATGAGGTCGCCGGTATGAACCTTGTCGTGATAGGAAAAGCTGAGGCGCTGGATCTTCTCGTAGACCGCGAGGCGCAGCTCATAGGCCGTGTGGTGACCGACCGCCTCGCCGAAATAGTTCATCGACATCGTGAACAGGCCGCGAAGCACCGATACCGCGAGGAGGATCAAGGCGATCGTCCACAGCGCATCCGCGGCGCCGACGCCGCCATCGAGCACGCCCTCGGCGCGGTCGACGGCCTGGCCCAGAAGGATGGGCGTCCACAGCTGGAGCGCCGACGCGATGAAGCAGGAGAGGATGGTGATGACCACCTGCCAGGGGTGGCGCCAGGTCAGCACCATGATGCGCCACAGGGTGGTGAGCCCCTTGCCCTGCTGTGCCGCTATGACATGTGACATGGCATCGCCAGGCGAATAGGCGCCGCGGGGAGCACTCGAGCTCAATTTGTGGGTCCAGACATATCAATTGGGCCTGCCCTCGCCATTACTGGCGTGCAGACTCGGCCCTAAAGAACCAGAGGAATAATCATCTATTCGCGCTGATTTGCGTTCGGTTCAAGGCAGATATGCCGGCGCAGGGGTCGCCTTTCGTCGTACCATACCAGACTTACGTCATCTTGTTGCAGGAATGCAACCGCACCATCGCGACCGCGTTGCGAATAGGCACCGCGAGGACCTGATGGCTGGAGACGAACCCAGAGATAATGTTGAGGACGAGGCCTTCCTGGAGGCCGTCCGCAAGACTGCGTATTTCCTTTGGGAACAGGACGGCCGGCCCGATGGCCGCCACGACGAATACTACCTCCGGGCGCTGGACCAGCATCGCCGCGAACGGCGGTTCGACGAGTGGTTGAAGGATGGGCCGGAGGGGTGAGGTTGGTGATCCTCCCCCTCTTCGCAGGGGAGGATGAAGAGGACTACTGCCCAGCCTGGGCGCGCTGTGCGGTGATCCGGGTCCACGCGCTGTGGAGCATCATTCCCCCCATCACCCCCACCCCGCCGCCGAGCAGCTTGGCGGCGAGGTCGATTATCCGGCCGTGGCGGCCGCTGATCACCAGTTGCAGGGCTTCGAGGCCTACCGCCGCTCCGAGCACCAGGGCCAGCACAAGCCAGATGTGGCGCGGATAGGCGAGCGCGAAGGCAAGGCCTACAGCGGCGAAGGCGAAGAGCCGTTCGTAGTTGGGAGACAGGCCGCTGTTGGGCCTAAGCCCGATCGGCGAAAGGGTGACGAAGGCGATGGCGGCAAGCAGCGACCAGGCGAGGATACGGAGGAGGCGGAGGGACAAGGATGGGAACTCGGTCAGACGGCGTTTCGGCGGGTCTTGGCCGAGAAAACGGTCAGAACGATGATCCAGCAATCGAGGAAGATCGACCAGTTGTCGATATAGTAAAGATCGTGGCTGGTGCGGCCCTCGATCTGCTCGAAGGTCGAGGTTTCGCCGCGATAGCCGTTGACCTGGGCCCAGCCGGTGATACCCGGCTTGATGCGCTGGCGATGAGCGTAGCTGGCGAGCTGTTCGCCCAGCTCGTCATCGTGAATGAGGGCGTGCGGACGCGGGCCGACAAGGCTCATCTCGCCGCGGATGACGTTGATCAGCTGCGGCAGCTCGTCGATCGAAGTGCGACGGATGAAGGCGCCGATCCTCGTGATGCGGCTGTCGCTGGTGCCACGCACCTGCGTCATCTTCCGGCCGCTCTCGGTGACGCGCATCGAGCGGAACTTCCAGATGTGGAAGGTCTCGCCGTTGAAGCCGCGCCGCTCCTGGCGGAAGAACACCGGGCCCGGCGTTTCGAGCTTGATCAGCAGGCCGACGACCGCGAACAGCGGCGACAGCAGCACGAGGCCGATGGCGGCACCGACGAGATCGAACACGCGCTTGAGCAGCACGGCGCCGTCGCTCATCGGCTTGCGCAGGAAGCGCACGGCGTTGTTCGGCCCGATCGGCACGACATCGAGGAACTTGAAGCTGATATTGTCGGTGGCGGGCACGCAGACGACGTTGATGGCGTAGCGCTTGAGTTCGTTGGCGATACGCTCGAGCGCGTCGATGTCGCCGATATCGCCGACGATGACGATGAACTCGGCCCCCTTGCCCACCCATTCCTGGGCGAATTCGATGATAGCGGGGCGATCGACGCGGCCATCGCCATCGAGGAGATCGTCAACATAGAGCGTGCCGGAAAGCCGGTAGCCGGCCTTCCACAGGTTGCCGTTGAGGAGGAAGCGCACGGTGTCGCCGCGCGAGCCGACCACCGCCACTTTCTGGAACTGGAGCTGGCCGGCCCGGATGCGCAGGGTCACCAGCGCATAGGCCGCGCCACGCGCAAACAGCAGGACCGGAAGCCCGGCGAAATAGCCTGTTATCAGCGAGACGCGCGACAGGTCGCCGGCCACGCCGAGGAGGAACGCGACGAACAGGCCGATAGCAAACGCCGCCGTCCAGCCGAGGAGGCTCTCGGTCAGGATCAGATGGGTCTGGCGCTCGCGCTCGAGGAAGCGGCCGGCCGAGAAGGCCGAGAAGCTGCCATAGAGCAGGCCGATGAAACCGGCATAGGCGGCGTAGAGCGCGAACGGAATTTCCGTGGGATCGAGGTGCATCACGAGGAAGTGGTAGACGAGCGCCGGAGCGAGCATCAGAAGCGCTGCCAGCAGCCCCTCGCCCAGCGCGAAGGCGGCACAGAGCACGATATGATTGGCCACCACGCGCCGCGACTGCCGCCGCTCGATACCGGTGAAGATGACTTCGTCCTGCGACACTGCGACTGGCTCTCGATAAGCGGTGGGCGGCGTACCTTTGTAGGCACAAGTCGTTACCCGCAACCTTCGCTTAGCACGTCCCCCATCGGCTCCGAAGCGGCTGGTTAAGCTGGGGTTAACGGCCCCTCTGGCAGCGGCCTCAATCCGCCAGCAGCGCTTCGTATCTGTCCCCGATCCGCTCGATGGCAAAGTCGGCGGCGCGGGATCTGAGCGTGGCGGCGGCCGGTGGATGGTCCAGCGCCTGCTCCATCGCCTGCCCCAATCCCTCGGCGTCGCCGACGGCGACGAGCGGGCCGTAGGTGCCGCCGGCAAGGATCTCGCGCGGGCCGTGCGGCGCATCGGTTGATACGACCGGCACACCTGCGGCCATCGCTTCGATCAGCACGTTGCCAAAGCCCTCGGTCAGCGAGGTCAGGGCGAAGAGGTCGGCGACGGCGTAGCAGGCGGCCGGGTCGTTGACGTAACCGGCGAACAGAACGCGCGAAGCGATTCCGAGCGCTTCGCTTTCCGCCCGCAACGCACCAAGCAGCGGCCCCTCGCCAAAGATCACGAGCCGCGCCGGACGGCGCGCCAGCAGCTCGGCAAAGGCGCGCAGCAGCGTCTTGTGATCCTTGACCGGAACGAGCCGGCCAGCGGTGACGATGACCGGACCATCACCCATCGCCTCGATGTCGGCCTGCCAAGGGTAGTGTCCCGCCGGATGGGTGATGGCGGGAGGCAGCGGGTTGTGGATGACAACCGCCTTTCTCGCCGGAATGCCGCGCGCCACGATGTCGCCTTTCACGCCCTCGGACACGGCTATCGCGCGCGTGGCGCGGGCACCGACGACGCCGGCCAGGAGGACCGCAAGGCGCGAACCCGTGCCGTCCGAACCGATGGCGGCAGCGGCATGAAAGCTTGGGAAGAACAGCGCCGGGCTGAGCCCCAGATTAAGGGCGAGCGCCGTGACGAGGTTGGCGAACTCGGGACCGCTGAACACGGCGTCAGGGCGGAGCCGGGCGTAGATGGAGGCGCTGCGGATCAAGCCACGGATCGTGGCAGGCTTGCCGAAACCTTCGCCGCGGATCGGTATCCCCAGGTCGATCAGCTTGACCGCCTCGTCGCGCAGGGCGGCGTTGGGTCCCTCGGCGTTCCAGGTGAACAGCGTGACGTCGTGGCCGCGCCGCGCCATCTCGTTGGCCATGAGCACGAAGACCCGCTCTGCGCCGCCGCCCCGCATCGAGGGGACGTGGAAGATGAGACGCTTGCCCATCCCGGTCTGATCAGGCGATGGCGGCAGCGACGCGGCGCGGCGGGTGGCGCAGGTCGCGCAGCACGCCGACGATCACCGCGAAGCCCAATCCGGCGAGGAGGCCGCCGATGGCGCCGAGCCCGAGCATCACCACCGTGCGCGGCGGCCACGACCGGGCTGGCGGCGGCACGGCGGTCGAGATGACGCGCACATTGGTCGTATCGAGCTGCTCGCGCTCGGTGACCTGCCGGGCCCGCGACAGGAAGGACTCGTAGATTGCCGCCTTGGAGGTCGCATCGCGCTCGAGTTCGCGCAGCGTCACCATGGCCGCATTGTCGGAAAAGATCGACGAACGCATGGCGTCGGCCTTGGCCGTGAGGCCCGCGAGGTTGGCATTGGCCTCATCGAGACTGACCTTGGCGGCGGAGGCGACACGGCCAACTTCGGTGGCGATCTGCGCGTTGACCGCGGCGAGTTCGGTGTTCAGCTTGACGATCGAGGGGTGGCGCGCGCCGTAGACGGTCGACTGCGCGTCGAGCTGCTGGCGCAGGCTCCCCGCCGCGGCGCGGAGCGAAGCGATAGTCGAAGAGGCCTGCGTGTCGGCAGTGGTGGCGTTGGGGCCGGCGGAAACCAGCTCGTTGTAGCTCGTCTGCAGGGCGATGACGCGCGCCTGCGCTTCGACTACCTGCTGGTTGAGCTGGGTCATGATCTGCGTCGACACCAGTTCGCCGGATACGGCGGCGAGATTGTTCTCGCGCTTGTAGGTCTCGACGGCTTCCTCGGCGGTCTTGACCTCGGCCTTGAGCTCGTCGAGACGGTTGTTGAGGGCAGTCGCGGTGCGCCCTGCCCCATCGGCTTCCGCGGTCGCCAGTTCGGCCTTGAACGCATCGACCATGGCATCGGAAATGCGGATGGCCTTGTCGGTATTCTCCGACGAGACGAAGAGGCTCGCGACGAACGAAGTCTCGTCGGCGCGGGTGCTCACCTTCTTGGAAAGACTTGCGAGGGCAGCGAGGCGCGGGTCGGACTCGGTGGCATCGGCGCCGCCACCCGGCAGCAGCGAGCTCAGCGAGAAACCGCTCGGCTCGGGATCGTAGAATTCCTTGTCCTTGGTCAGCTCGAGTGCATCGACGACGCGCAGCAGCACATTGCCCGAGGTCAGGACGCGCAGCTTGCTGCCGGCATTGAGCACGGCGCTATCGGTCTGGCCCGGCTGCTGGAAGAGATCGTCCGTCACCACCTGGAGGTTCGCGGGGTCGATCAGGATGTCGGTCGACACTGTGTAGCGCGGCGGGCTGAACACCGCATAGGCACCACCGGCAATGGCGCCGAGCACGGCGAGGCCAAGAGCGAACCACAGGCCCTGCCGGAGCCAGGTGAAGAGGCGCCCGAAATCGAGTTCGAGGAAATCCCCGATCCTGCCCAGCGTGACGGTCTCGACAGGGACTGCAGGGGCCGGTTCGGCCGACGCTACCGAGGCATCATTTGCCGGCACATTGGTCCGCATCCCCAGCCGCGCGAAGGCGCGCGCACCCGAAACGGTGTTGACCGGATGCGAGCTGTCGGTGAGGCTGGTCATGGATGTTAAGAACTCGTTACCTAAAACTGGCCTAGTGTCGGGGCGTTATAGTACCAGCGCCCTCCGGATGCTTCGGGAATGGGCTTTCTTGGTAAATCCCTCGCCACAAGCCACCCGCGAAAGGGCTTGCCCTCGTGAGCTACTCCGCCGCCGGACCTGAACGTCGGGAAGCGGGCGAGGACCGGCGGCACAATGCCATCTCGGTGGTGCTGACCCTCGCGGTGATCACCGCCTTCGTCATCCGCGTCTTCGTCAACGACGAGATGATGAACAGTGTCTGGCAGTACACGACCGAATACGGCGCGTTCTACGAGAAGATCCATCTCGGCACCTATCTCACGCTGCTGCTCGTCCCCGTCGTCCTGTTCAACCGGCCCTTCTATCTCGAGGGCGACGACATCGGGCGGTTCAAGGACCTGCTGCGGTTCAGCCTCCTGATCCTGCTGCTCATCGCCGTGCTGATCCTGCTTGGCCCCATGAGTGCGGGCGGGCTGTTTATCGACACCTATCTCGTCGCCGGGGCAGCGGGCCTCCTGATGCTGGCGCTGGCGCGCGACGGCCGGCGCGTCATCGGCGATACGATCCTGGTGTTCAGCCTGCTGAGCGCCATGGTCGGCATCATGGAATTTGCGACGCGAAGCCGGTTCCTGCCGAGCCAGCTTGTTGAGCTGACCTTCCGCCCCAACGGCCTCGCCGGCCACCCCCTCAACCTCGGCATGATCTCCGCCGCCTCGCTCGCCTTCGTAGCCCTGACCACCTGGAAGCCCTGGGTGAAGGTGCTCGCCATGGTCATCTTCCTCGTCGGCACTGCCGCATCGGGCGCCCGCTTCGCGCTGGTGCTGGCGGTGCTCGAAGTGCTGGCGCTCATCCTGTTCGTCCCGTGGGGCATGGAGCGCCGGAACGAGCGCAAGGCCAAGCTTGGCGTGCTCCTACTGGCGCTGGTCGGCGGCACCGGACTGTTCGCGGTGCTCGCGGCGGGCGGCGCGCTGGAGCGCTTCCAGGGCGGCATCGTCGACCAGAACTTCTTTGCCCGCACCGATATCTATTCGATCTTCTCGATGGTCGGCTGGCAGGACATCGTCTTCGGCGCCGACATGGACGCGATCATGAAGATCGTGAACGAGAAGCTGAACTTGCCCTTCATCGAGAGCTCGCCGGTCTACTTCACCTTCCTGCTCGGCGCACCGCTGGCCGCCGCTGTCTTCGTGCTGCTGTTCTGGCTCTACTGGCGGCTGCTGCGCCACGTGCCGCGACCGGCCTGGATCGGCGTCGCGGTGTTCCTGATCGCTGCACTCTCCAACAATACGCTGTCGTCGAAGACGCCGGTGATCGCGCTGTTCGTGATCCTGATCCTCGCCTACGCCCCGAGGCGAGGCGCGACACCTTCCGCCCGAGCGGTCTGAGGCTCCTTTGCCGCCACGACGGACTTGACCCGTCGCGCGCCAGGACCACGGCTGGCGCTGTCGATCGCCTCGAGCCGGCCAGCGCGGGTGAGCGTGTGTACGGCATGGCCGGGCCACGCCTCGCCTTCGCCGATCGGCGTGACGGGACCGAAGCGAACTTCGTCGTCGTTCAGCACCAGCAGCGCGGCGAGGCCGAGGCCGCCGCCATAGCTCGCCGACCCGTCCTGGAACGGCAGCAGCAGCTTGCCGTCCCGCTCGATGAAGCGGCCACCAGGCCGGGCCGCGCTGTGATCGATGCGAATGGGGTTCAGCCGGTGCGGCGCCCACGGACCGGTGATGGCAGGGGCCGACCAGGCGACCATGGTGTCCGATGCACTCCCCCGGCCAACCTGCTCGGTGCCGATAAGCCACAGCCGGCCATCGTGTTCGAGGAGGGTCATGTCGTTGAGCCGGCGACCGCTGACCAGCACCGCCGCACGCTCCCATTTGTGGGGAAAGGCGACAGCTCGGTACAGCACCAGCTCGCGGGCGGCGCTTGCTTCGGGGATCAGGTAGATCTCGTCGTCGCGCGCGAAGACCTGCGGATAAGAAAGATGGTGCGGCTCCGCGATCACCGGCACCGGCGTGCCGAAGCGGCCGTCCGGCCCAAGTTCGGCGACCGAGATGATCCCCTTGCCCTGGGCGTAGGGATACTCCTCGACGAACAGGTAGGGTTTCGCCTCGTGCTCGAAGGCAAAGGGATCGGCGTAAAACCGCGCGCCGTCATCCTTGAGTTCGATGAAGGCAGCGCCGCCGATCTGTCCCGTCTCGGCAATTCCGGGACCGTCGATGAAGCGGTAGGCCGTGCGCCAGTAGAACGGACGGCGTCGGGTCAGCTTGCGCCAGGTCCGGCGCCCGAGCGCGAACACCAGATGCCGCGCATAGCGTGAACCGAGCTCGCCGGCCTTGATGCCGCAATCGGGCTGCGGCTCGGCGATGGGCACGAGCAGGCCGGCGGCAAAGCGCTGGACGCACATTTCGATAAACGTGGCGACACCCGCCAGCATGCCGGAGGCGGCGCGGCCGAGCCAGACGCGATCGTCCAGCATCGGGCGGGCTATGGCCACTGCCTTGCGGTCCAGCCGGGCAACCAGCTGCGTGTCTGCTCCGCCGCCGAGCATGACGCTCAGCCCGGCAGTGAGATCGGGCTGGCCATTGAAATCGATAGTCAGATGCGGCGTGCTGCCCGCTTCGGCCCCGCCAACCAGATCGAGAACCAGATCGGGTTCGCCGGCAACGAGCTCGACCGGGGCGATGTCGCGGCGGGCGAGGGATTCCGCCGAGCGCCGGCCCTCGAGCCGGAGAATGGCATCAAGGGCACGGGTGTCGGCGTTCGCACGATGGTAGCGCACGGCGATCGCATAACCCGCGCGCATCAACCGTCGTAGTAGTTCTGATTGCCAGCTCCGCCAGTCATCTGGATTGCAGATGATTAAAATTGTAATCAAGTTGCAGACCACCCCTCAACGTCCAGTGGTGTTGGATATTGAGGAACGCGGATACCCACAACGACTGAATGTAGTCTGGGTAAATGCCCGTTCGGAATTAATCATATCTTAAGTGTCCGGGCGACACCCGTCGATTTTGGGCTAGAAAGTAACACAGGACGCGCCTGCGAAGCGCGAGACACTTGCGGTGTTTGCGACATGAACTTCGTCTCCCCCATTCCTCGGCCGAACCGGCAGAGGTTGCTGATCGTTTTCGGCACGCGCCCGGAGGCACTGAAGTGCTTCCCGGTGGCGCAGGCGGCGCTTCGCAGCCCGCATTTTGACACCCAAATCTGCGTAACCGCCCAGCATCGTGAGATGGTGGATCAGGTCATCGCACTGACCGGCATGCCGGTCGACTACGACCTCGACGTGATGTCGCCGGGCCAGAGCCTGTTCGACGTGACCGCCAAGGTGCTGAAAGGCATGGAGCGGGTACTTGATGAGGCCAAGCCCGATATCGTCATGGTGCAGGGCGACACGACCACGGCGATGACCGCCGCGCTCGCTGCCTTTTACAAGCGCATCCCCGTTGCCCATATCGAGGCTGGGCTTCGCAGCCACAATATCGACAGCCCCTTCCCCGAGGAGCTGAACCGGCTGATCGCCGGGAATATCGCCACCTGGCATTTCGCCCCGACCATCGAGGCCAAGCAGAACCTCGTCGCCGAGGGCAAGGATGCGGCGCGCATCTATGTCACCGGCAATACGGTGATCGACACGCTGCTGCACTTCTCGACGACGCTCGACGAGGACAAGTTGCTGAGCGCCGAACTGGGCGCCCGCTTCCCATTCCTCGATCAGAGCAAGAAGCTGATCCTCGTGACGGGCCACCGGCGCGAGAATTTCGATGGTGGGATCGATCGCATCTGTACTGCGCTCAAGGTGCTGGCGACGCGCGGCGACGTGCAAATCGTCTATCCCGTTCACCCGAACCCGAACGTGCGCAGCGTCGTCGAAGCGCAGCTCGGCGGCGTGCCGAACATCCACCTGATCGGACCGCAGGACTACCTGCCGTTCCTTTATCTGCAGAAGCGCAGCCACCTGGTGCTGACCGACAGCGGCGGCGTGCAGGAAGAGGCGCCCTCACTCGGCAAGCCCGTGCTCGTGATGCGCGAGAACACCGAGCGTCCCGAGGGCGTCGCCGCCGGCACCGCACGGCTGGTCGGCACCGATATTGAACAGATCACTTCCAACGCAATTCGTTTGCTGGACGACCCGGCCGCCTATCGCGGCATGGCCGAAACGCACAACCCATATGGCGACGGCCGGGCCAGCGCCCGTATCGTCGAGGAGCTCGCACGCCATGTCTGACCTGACCACCGTTTCCGTTATCGGCATGGGCTATATCGGCCTGCCCACCTGCGCCATGTTCGCAAGCAGGGGCATGGACGTGATCGGCATCGACGTGAACCCGGCGGTGGTCGAGAAGGTCAACCGCGGCGAGATCCACATCGTCGAACCCGATCTCGACGGCCTGATCCACAAGGTGGTGGCCAACGGTAATCTCCGCGCCTTCACTACGCCGCAGCCGGCCGATGCGTTCATCATCGCCGTGCCGACTCCGTTCGTTGCCAACCACAGGCCCGACGTCAGCTACGTGATGGCCGCCGCCCGGTCGATCGCGCCGGTGCTGAAGCGCGGCGACGTGGTGGTGCTGGAATCGACCTCGCCGGTCGGCACGACCCGCCAGATGACGGAAGAGCTGGCCCGCGTGCGCCCGGACCTCACCTTCCCGCTCGAAGCGGGCGAGGATGCCGACGTCATGGTGGCCTATAGCCCCGAGCGCGTGCTGCCGGGCAAGGTGCTGAGCGAGCTGATCAACAACCACCGTTCGATCGGCGGGCTGTCGAAGGCCTCGTCGGAACGCGCCGTGGCGCTCTATTCCAAGATCATCGTCGGCGACCTCTACATCACCACGGCCGAAAGCGCCGAGCTGGTGAAGCTGACCGAGAACGCCTTCCGCGACGTCAACATCGCTTTCGCCAACGAGCTGGCGACGGTGTGCCAGGAGCTATCGCTGAACGTTTGGGAAGTGATCGAGCTCGCCAACAAACACCCGCGCGTCAACATCCTGCAGCCGGGTCCGGGCGTCGGCGGTCACTGCATCGCGGTCGACCCCTATTTCATCATCGACGCGGTGCCCGAGCACACCCAGCTGATGCAGGCAGCGCGCCGGATCAACAACGCCCGCCCGCATACGGTGGTCGACGAGATCGTGTCGCTGCTCGAACCGGGCCGCCTGAATACGGTTGCGTGCCTCGGCCTCAGCTTCAAGCCCAACATCGACGACGTGCGCGAGAGCCCGGCTGTCGATGTGGTCAAGGCGCTGGCCGATGTCCCCAACATCCGGCTGATCGCGGCCGAGCCGCATATCGATGCGCTACCGCATGAGCTCGAGGGCAAGGGCATCATCTTTACCGATGCGCTGAGCGCTATCGATCGGGCGGAGATCGTGGTGCTGCTGGTCGACCATCGCCAGCTCGGCCTGATCGATCCCAAGGCACTGGAAGACAAGAAGCTGGTCGATACCCGCGGCCTGTGGACCTGGAAGAAGGCGCAGAAGCCCGACGCCCGCATCGAGGGCAAGAAGGCCCGCGAGGATCGCGAACGCGGCCATCCGCTGCGCCGCGCCTCCGATCGCCAGGCAGCCTGACCATGTCCGCCTGGTCCACCCACCTGCTGCTTACCGAGCGACGCCGGGAGTTTCTCGGCTCGCCCATGCATGTGTTGACCATGCCGGAGACGCTTGCCCTCGCCAACGAGGCGATGGTCGAGCGGAAGCCGCTGCACCACACGGTGATCAACGTCAGCAAGCTCGTGAACATGCGCAAGAACGCCGAGCTGATGGAAGACGTGGCGACCGCCGACGTGATCAATATCGATGGCGCCGGCGTCGTCTGGGGCGCGCGCCTGTTCGGGATCGACGTGCCGGAGCGCGTGGCCGGCGTCGACATCATGACCAACCTGTTCGAGCACTGCGCGCGGAACGGCTTCCGGCCGTACCTGCTGGGGGCCGAGCAATCCGTATTGGAGGCGGTCAGCGAGCGGCTGGCGAGGGAACATCCGCGGCTCGGGGTCGCCGGGATGCGCGATGGCTATTTCAAGCCCGAAGACGAGGCAGCAGTCATCGAGGCGATTAATGCCTCGGGCGCCGATTGCCTGTTCGTCGCCATGCCGACGCCGCGCAAGGAGCGCTTCCTCAAGAAGTATCGCGGCCGGCTGAAGCCGAACTTCGTCATGGGCGTCGGGGGCAGCTTCGATGTCTATGGCGGCAAGGTCGCGCGGGCCCCTGCGCTGGTGCAGAAGCTCGGGCTCGAGTGGCTGTTCCGCGTCGTGCAGGAGCCGGGGCGGCTGTGGCGCCGGTACTACGAGACCAACACGGCCTATGCCGGCCTGCTGTGGCGAGAATACTGGAACCGCCGACGCTCGGCGTGACGGACTCTGGGAGGAGGAGCAAGGGGCCCTGCGCGAGCGGGGCCTTTTGTTTTTTGGGTTACGCCATCCCGAGCTTGGATCGGACCTGGCCGATGATGGCGCGGGTCTCGGCCGGGTGCAGCAGGGACTGGAGGCCGAGGAAGACGAGGCCACCGGCTATGCTGCCGGCAGCGAGCTTGAACACCACCCACGCATCGCCCGTCAGCGCGGCTGCAACCCAGGCCGCGACGCCGGTGGCGACGGCCGTGCCGAGCGCAATGCCCAGCTCGCGATAGGGCAGCGGGATTGGCGTTAGCAGGCGACTGAGCAACATGCTGGCGAGGAGGCTCGCCAAGGCTCCGCCCAGCAGGGCCAGCGCGGCGCCGACCTCCGCCAGGTTCGGGATCAGAACGATCGACAGAACAATGGTCAGCGCCGAAGCCGGCAGCATGGCGACGATCAGCAGCCACGGCTTCTTGTGCGCGTGGAACATGTTCTCGAAGCCGAAGGACGAGAAGTTCGTGGCCAGCACGCCGAGAGCGATGATCGGGAACAGCTCGCCTACATGGGCATGATACTCGGCCGGCAGAAGCAGCACGCCGATCTCGTGGCTGAGCGCGATCAGCATGGCGACGATGGGGAAACACAGCCGCGCCATGAGGGCCATCTGGTGGCTGATGAACTCGGCCGCGGCGTGCTGGCCGTGGCTATCGAAGCGAGCCACCATTTCGGGGAAGGCGCCCATGTTGATAGCATTGGCAACGGTATCGATGGGCTGGCGCGCCAGCGCGTAAGTGGCGGCGAATACGGCGACCGCGCCGGCATCGTAGTAGAGCTTCAGCAGCACGCGTTCGGCATTGTTGATGCCGAAACCGACGACCGCCATGGCCATGAGCGGGATGCCGAGGGCAAAAAGCTCGCGATAGGTGAAGCGCGGTGGGCCCGCCACGACCCGGCCTGAAGCATACCAGAGGGCCACGACGCCGGCGCACAGGGTCGCGACGCTCGAGGCCAGCGACACCATGAGGAAGCTGTCATGGAAGATGGCGATCGCCGCGACCGGCAGGATCAGCTGCAAGATGGCGCGGAGGAATTCGAGCATCGAGTAGACGCTGTGCCGCTGCTGCATCTGCAACAGCGTCAGCCCGAAGCGGCTGACGGCGCCAACCGCCAGATAGACGCCGACCGCGATGGCGAAATCGACCCAGCGCTCGGGGACGATCAGGCCGGCAGCAACGGACGCAAGAACGAGGCCGGCAAGCGTGGTGACGAGAAGCACGCGGGCCGCCAGCATCACGCTGCCACGACTGATGTCGCCCTTGCCGCCCAACCGCAGCAGCGCAATCCGCAGCCAGTTGGTAACGGCGGAATCGGTGAGCTCGCCGACCGTGACGACGAGCGTGAGCAGGCCATACTCGGTGGTATCGATCAGCCGCGTGGCGATGACCAGCAGCAGGAGCGCCGACAGGCGCGTCAGCAGGATCGCCGGGGCATAGATAAGAGTGGAGCGCAGCAGCAAAGTGGATAGTCCGCGAGGCACTTGAGAGGCGTGCGTGGAGCCTTCCTTAGTCTTCGCGCGACCACGGCTCCAGCGCTATGCGCCGAGAGGGTAAATCGACGCAATTTTAGTAACCGAACGTTGCCGTAAACCTTTTCGGCAGGCTGTGCTTGGCCGCTTGGCCGAGCGCCGCTATGCGTCGTCTATGCTGCACAATCCCCAGTCGGCCAGAACGCTGAATGTCCTTGTCGCGACGCCCTCGGGCGGTGGCGGCCAAGGGGGTATCGACCGCATCATGACCTCGCTGCGCGACGAGCTCGAGCGGCAGGACAGCGGCGCGCTGCAGGCGACTTTCGCCGCAACGCGCGGGCCGGGACACGTCGCGCTCTCGCCGCTTTATCTCGGCGCGTTCCTGCTGCGCATGCTCGGTGGGCGGCTGGGCGGGCGCGTCGACCTCGTGCACATCAACCTCGCCAGCGAGGGCAGCACCTATCGGAAGCTCCAGATCGCGCGACTCGCGCGCTGGCTCGGCATCCCCTACGTCCTGCATCTGCACGGCGCCAACTATGCCGAGTTCTGGACGGGCGACGACAGCCACCTGAGCCGCTCCATCCGCGAGATGTTCGCGGGCGCGGCGCGGATCATCGTCCTCGGCCGGACATGGCGCGACCTGGTGATGCGCCGCGCCCCGGAGGCGGCGGACCGTATCGCCATCGTGCCCAATGCGACGCCACAACCCACCCTGCCGCATCGCGGTGGCGGTGACGTTCCGCACATCTTGTTCCTCGGCCGTATCGGCGATCGCAAGGGCACCCCGCAGCTGGGCGAAGCGCTCCATCGCATGCGCGACCTGCCCAACTGGCGCGCTACCATTGCCGGCGACGGCAACGTGGAGGCCGCACGGGCCAAGGCGATCGAGCTGGGGCTCGCCGATCGCGTCGACATTCCCGGCTGGGTCGGCCCCCAACAGGTCGCCGAGCTCATCGCATCCGCTGATGTGCTGGTGCTGCCCTCGTTCGCCGAGAACCTGCCGCTCTCGATCATCGAGGGCATGGCCTCGGGCCTCGCCATCGTCGCAACGCCCGTCGGCGCGGTGGGCGACATCATCTCGGACGGGAAAACCGGCCTGCTGGTCGAGCCCGGCGATGTCGACGGCCTGACAGAGGCGCTGACCCACACTGTCACCGATCCTGAGTTGCGCCGGCGGCTCGGCGCCGCGGCACAGGCTTTCCATCGCGAAAAACTCGACGTTGCCCCGTTCACGGCCGCCGTCGAACGCGTCTGGCTCGAGGCCGCGCGTTAACACTAAGGTAACCTTTCGGTACCCAGTCTCGCCGCCCGGTTCTAGGAAGAACATGAGGTGCTCGGGCGACTCCGACGCCGCAGGACGCAGGCGATGAGCATCGAAGCCACCAGTGCCAATACCGCTGTGCCAGCTCTTGTGGGCGGGCTCGCGGTTGGCGTGATCGGGCTGCGCTTCGTGACCGACAAGGCCGAATGGGATCGGCTCGTCGCGCTGGCTCCCACACCGCATCTGCCGCAGGATTTCGCCTATGGCGCCGGCAAGGCTGCGACGGGCTGGACGGTGACGCGCGTTGTCTTCGAGGCCTCTGGCCGCGCCATCGCCTTTGCCACTGTGCTGCATCTCCGCCGCTTCGGCGTGACGCTGCTCAACCGCATCAATCGCGGACCGGTGTTTCTCATTGAGCCTGCGGACGAGCAGGTACTGGCCGTCTACCGCGCCATCCGCAACCGCTGGGGCCGCATCTGGACCGCGCCGCTCTCGATCGCCCCTGCCCTTCCCACCGGGGAACAGAGCGACGCACTGCTGCGTCGCGCCGGCTACCTGCTGCGCCATCGGCAATCCTGGCAATCGGGCCGCATCGACCTGACTGTCGGCGAGGACGCACTGTGGAGCCGCATGGCCTCGACTTTCCGCAACCGCACGCGCCAGGCCGAAAAGGCCGGCGCGGAACTGCGCATCGCCGGCGATGCCGCAACGTTCGAATGGATGATCGCGCGGCATATCGAGAACATGGCCGAAAAAGGATTCGATGCAGCCAGCCCAGTGCTGCTCCGGACGCTCCGTGAGACGTCGCCAGACAACGTCACCGTGTTTCAGCTGATGCAGGCGGGCGAGGCCGTGGCGGGGATGTCGGTTGTCCGCTTCGGTAACCATGCCGAGTACCACATCGGTTGGTTCGGGCCGGAAGGCCGTAAGTTGAACGCGGGCAACTTCCTGATGTGGAACGTGATGCGCGAACTGAAGCGGCGCGGCGTCGCGATCTTCGACGTCGGCGGGCTGAAGCCGGGCGACGGCTATACGCGCTTCAAGCGCACGATGAAGCCGGACGAATACCAGCTCGCCGGCGAGTGGATGAGTTTCTAGGGCAGTTTTTGATGGTCGCGCCTCCGAACGCAAGGTTCGTAGAGCGCATCGTTGGCGGAGAGGGACCGATGAGCCTGATGGATGTGGCGCGTGGCGCCTATGTGCGAAGCCCCACTTTCCTGCGCCGCGGGCTGGCGCCGCTGGTATCGCTGGTGCCGACCGGGCTGAAATTCGGCCGGACCTACAAGCACTGGCGCAAGCGCATCGCGCGCGCCCACGCCGACAACTCCTGGGCCGCGGCCGAGCATCTCACCGCGCTTCGCGAGTCAGTGCAGCGCGCCCACGCCTCGAGCCCGTTCTATCGCGACATGCTCGACAAGGCCCTGGGTGCCGGCTTCGATCTGTCGAGGTTCGAACTGGCCGACCTCGAACGCCTGCCGATCCTTCGCAAGGAAGAAATGCGGGCCGCCGGCGATGGTGCATTGACCGTGCCCCGCGCTACGGCCGACCGCGGCGACACCAGTGGTTCGAATGGCGAAAAGCCGTTCTCGTTCTACCTCGACAAGGACCGCAGCGCCCGCGAGATGGCCTTTGTCTACGACAACTGGAGCCGGGTGGGCTTCACCGAGTCGACGCCCAAGGCCGTGCTGCGCGGCTTCGGCCTCGATCCCAAGGGCATGTACATCACCGAATGGGAGCCGGCCCTGCGTGAGCTGCGCCTGTCGGTGTTTCCGATGTCGCCCGAGGATGTCGGGCACTATCTCGACCTGATCGACCAGCACAAGATCCGGTATCTTTACGGTTATCCCTCGGCGATGGAGCTGATGGCCCGGCATATGTGCCGCATCGGGCGCCAGCCCAAGCTGCCGCTCAAAGGGATCATGCCGATCTCCGAGCCGCTCTACCCGCACCAGCGACGCTGTATCACCGAGGTGTTCGGGCCGGTGCCGTTCGCCAATTTCTACGGCCTGAGCGAAAAGGTCCTCTTCGCTCGCGAGATCGACAACGAGGGTCGCTACGAATTCGAGCCGCTCTACGGCGTCGCTGAACTCGTGGACGAAGACGGGATCCGTATCACCGAGCCGGGCCGCGAAGGCCGTCTGATCGGCACCAGCCTGACCAGCAAGGCCATGCCGTTCTTCCGCTACGACACCGAGGATCGCGCGACGCTCGTCGCCCTGCCCTCGGACGCCAACGGCCAGCGGCTGCGCGTCGAGCGACTGATCCCCCGCCGCAAGCCGGATTTCCTCGTTTCGGCAACAGGCAATCGCGTCGTGACCATCGACTTCACGCCGGAAAACCCGCGCTACTTCCAGGGTATCGAGGAATACCAGTTCTACCAGGATCGCCCGGGCTACTGCACCATTCGCTACATCCCGACCGAAGACGGCACCGAGCAGGATGCACTGCGTGTGGCGACTGGCCTCGGCGAGCGCGCCCACAGCCAGATCATCTTCAACGCTGTCAAGGTCGACCGGCTCGCCGGTGGCCGCGCCGGAAAGCGCGCCTTCATCGACCAGCGGCTGGACATTTCGAAGTACTAGCGCGACGGGGGCAAAGTCCCGTCGCGCATTACATCCCGAGCGCCTTCAGCATCTTCGCATCCGGTACCGCCGGCCCGGTCGGCAGAATGACCGTCATCCCGTAAGGGTTGGAATACTCCCAGATCGCCCAGGGGATGTCGTGGCGCTCGGCGTCGGTGCGCAGTGCCGCGAGGTATCGCCGCCGGTCCGCATCGAAGGCACCCATCCGGCCATCGGCGGACATGAGGATGGCACCGAACTCGCCCATGAACAGCCGGGAGGTCGGGATGGAATTCACCTTGGCCCAGGCAACGGCCTCGCCGACCCGTGCCACCATTTGCGCTTCGCCCCACCCCTCGGCAAAATACTCGGCGATAAAGGGCGCCACCGCCTGGAGGTTGCGCGCCTGTTCGGCGGGATCGAGCCCGGCAATGTCCATCTGCGTTTCCAGCATGGTCACCACCGAGTCCGGCGTGCCTTCGCTGGCCGGCCACGGCAGGCCGGAGGCGAAGCCACCCTCGGTCTCCGAGCGCTGATGGGTGAATGAATGCGGCTCGTACATATGGAAGCTATAGAGCAGGTTCGGATCGTCGAACGAGGGGACAAGGTCGGTCAGCCCGGTGATGCTGCCTCCGCAGGCGCCGGTGACGACAATGCTGATCTCGGCGCTGATGGCGCGGATCGTCGCCACCGTCTCAGCCATGATGGTCTGCCAGTCATCGCTGCCGCTTGCATCGCAGGGGTAGTGCGCCGGCTCGTTATAGGGCTCGAAGATCACCCGGTCGGTTCCCAGCGGCAGCAGCATCTTCGCTACGTCGGCGGTCATCGCGACATAGCGCGCGCTCTCGGGCGTGTCGGCGGGGGCATTGATCACGTCGACGCCATACTGCGCGACCTGCGTGACCGAGTGGAGGTTGAACACCACCGTGAGGTCGGCCGCGAGGAGCTTCTTCGTCGCCTCCGAAAGCACCGCCAGCGCCTCCTGTCGGCGCTCGCCGTCAGTCGCGAGCAGCGGGCCGGGATCGACTGTCAATCGGACGAAGTCGAAGCCGAGGGCCTTGATCGCCGCGAACGGATCACCGGCGGGCCAATCGGTCGCCGGACGATCGTTTGCCAGCCACTCGTCGACCGTCCGGTACGGCGGCCAGCGATAGCTGCCATCAGTCGCGAGCGGCGACCAGTTGAGCCACTGGTGCAGCCCGACACCGCGATGCAGCACCGGCGGAGTCGAGACCGCGGCGGTGACGCTCAGCAACAGGGCGACGAGTGTGGCGGCTAGGCGCAGCATCGGAATCTCCATCTCAGGCTCCGATGTTAACCGCCTGATGCAAAAGGCAGGTTTCACCGTCGGCAGAAATCGGCGGCATGGTGTATCAGAGGTCAAAAGCGGATCGTGGAATGAAGCTCGGCTGGTATATCAACCGCCTGCGCAGCATGGAGCCGGCCGAAGTGGCGCACCGCTTCGTCGAGGCGGCGAAGAAGCGCGCCTCGCGCGGCCGCCACGAGGGCTGGGAGCGCTACCCTGCCCCGCTCCGCATCGTGCCCATACCGGGTGTGCGCGAGCGCATTCGCGGGGCCGGTCCAGATCACCGGGCGGCGATCGGCGCGGCTGCGGCAGACATCCTAGCCGGACGCTTCGGCGCCCTCGGCCGCCAATGGCCGGATCGTTCGCCGGACAACCTGTTCCCCCCGGAGTTGTGGCGGCTCGATCCCGTGACCGGCGGGCTGTGGCCGGGGCCGAACGCTTACGCGTTCGACATCGATTTCCGCCACGACGGCAGCCTCGGCGACATCAAGTATGTGTGGGAGATCAACCGGCTGCAGTTCCTTGTTGCCCTGGCGGCTGAGGCCATGCTGACCGAGCGACGCGAGCCGATCGTCGCCATCGAGGCCGCGATTGCCAGCTGGCATGCCGCCAATCCACCCTTCCGCGGTGTCGGCTGGGCCTCGGGCATCGAGGTCGCACTGCGCGCCATCAGCCTGATCCTCGTCGCCGGCATTGCCGGCCCGCAAGTGTCGCGCCAATGCACCCGGCAGATCGGCGAGATTCTTGCCGCGAGTGCGTTCTGGCTGCCCCGCTACCCTTCGAAATACTCCTCCGCCAACAATCACCTCGTCGCCGAGCTGACCGGCGAATACCTGCTGGCACACACCCTCGACCACAGCACAAGGCATGCCGGGGCCAAGCTCGTCGCCGAGACGTTCCGCCAGATCCTGCCCGATGGCACGCCCGCCGAGCAGACCCCGACCTATGGCGCCTTCACCGCCGAGATGATCCTCCTCGCCGCCTCGATCGGCGGCACCACCGGCCATCCCTTCCCGCGCGCCCCTCTCGATCGGCTTGGGGCCTTCGCCGATTTCGTCGTCGCGCTGGGGCAACCGACGCCCGGCTATGGCGACGATGACGAAGGCCGCGTGCTGACCCTCGGCCCGGAGCCGGATTATGCCGCCTCAGTGGCGTCGGCCATCGCCGTTCTCCTCGGCCGGCCCGGCCCAGCCCCGCGCCCCGGCGACCTCCGGGCGCTGATCTTCGGCGCGCCACCGCTGGTCGCCAGCCGCCGCAAGGGCCTGACCACCTTCCCGGATGGCGGGCTCAGCGTCTGGCATGGTCGCACGAACGGCCGAGACGCCCGGCTGGTGCTCGATCATGGTCCGCTCGGCTACCTCTCGATCGCCGCCCATGGCCATGCCGACGCGCTGTCGCTGACCCTCAGCCTCGACGGCGAGCCGGTGCTGGTCGATCCCGGCACCTATCTCTACGGCTCAGGTGGCGCATGGCGCAGCTGGTTCCGCTCAACCCCGGCGCACAATACGCTGAACCTCGAGGGCCAGAGCCAGAGCACGATGTCGGGCGCCTTCAACTGGTCGCACAAGGCCATAGCCCGGCTTGATGAATCGGGGAATGAACCTAACACTTGGCTGCGGATGAGCCACGACGGCTACCTCAAGCGCTTCGGCCGCCGCCATCAGCGCACCATCGAAATCCATCCCGGCCGGATCGCGGTGACCGACCAGCTGCTCGGCGGCCCGCCCCTCGACGCGGAAATCGTGTTCCAGCTGGCGCCCGGACTGGTAGCCGAGGCGGACGGCAGCTCGGTGCTGGTGCGCCGCAACGAAGACCGCCTGCTGCGGCTCGATTTCCCCAGCTCGCACATCGCAATCGCCATTGGCGAGGACCGTCCCGATGGCGGCTGGGGCTCGCCGCGCTTCGGGCAAAAGCTCCCGGCCGCCCGGCTGAGCTGGCGCGGCCCGGTCGGCGAAGGCGCCGTCACCACCTGGCTCACCCCGCTCGCCCCTTCCGCGCTTGACACCCACCCCACCCAAACCTAATAAGGCCGCGCGCCACGCGCCGCCGGCCGGTCCTCAACCCGCCCGCAACCGGGGCGGAGTAGCTCAGTTGGTTAGAGCAGCGGAATCATAATCCGTGTGTCGGGGGTTCAAATCCCTCCTCCGCTACCATCATAAAAGCCGACACATCCAAGCCCATGAGGCTGGACAGGTGTCCGCGGGTCTTCACTTCATACTCTTCTCCTGCCTTTCTTGGGCGCACTACAACGCTTTCGACCAGTGACCGGAAGGTGCCGGCAATCTCCAGATCGGCAGCGCTTCCTTGTTGGCGATGATCGCGGCCAATGCCTCCAAGTTGTCAGCGAACCGCTGGACGGCCTGCGGATGCAGCTCGACAACGTTGGTCACGGTGTCGGCGGTGGCCAGTTCCGCTTCTATACGGTTCTTCTCTTTACGGGCCGGCACTAGGATAGCAGCGGCCTCCGCATCTGAGATGAGGCCTCTTGCGATTGATGCCACGGTGCGGGCGATCTCGGTGTTCGCAGTTGCCATACATACCGATCTGCACGGTATCCATGCGTCCGCCATTGACGCAGTTCATTTCGATGCCGCGAAACTCAAGCATCTTGCGGATGCCCGGCTCGATCAGCGATGTCGCGCGAGATGCAATCGGGGGACTCGGCGATCAAAACGTCGAAGCCATGGCCACGCTTAGCCGTAGCGGATACGGCGCCAGCGATGTGGTCGCTGTCCAGCGTCGCAATACGCAGCTGATTGTGTACGTGTTCTGACAACGACGGAGCTGGAACGAAAGCCTGAGCTCCAACGTTCCCAACGTGACCTTTCTGGTCCACAGACCCCATGCCCTCGGGGACCTGTCGCCGCTCCGCCACCCGCGGGGCGGCTTTCTTCCTTGTGGGGGTCTAGGAACATGCAAATGAGCACTGAAAGTCTGTTGATCATACTCCTCGTCGGCCTGATCGCTGGGTGGCTGGCCGGCCTGATCGTGAAGGGTTCTGGACTTGGCTTAATCGGCGACATGGCCGTCGGTATTGTCGGGGCATTGATCGGTAGCTGGCTGCTCCCGCAACTTGGCATCGCCTTAGGATCCGGCGTGGTCGCGGCCATAGTGAGTGCGACTATCGGTGCAGTCATCCTTCTCGTCATCATCGGCCTCGTGCGGCGCGGCGGTGGCGGTGGACTGTTTCGACGACGTTAGCCTTGTGGGTTCGCAACGTCCGCTTTGGCCAAGGCCGTCACTCATCAATCTCTAGTCGGCGGCGGATTCCTCGACCTTGTCCAAGTCACTCATCGACAGGCCGGCACGCTTGAGACCTTGATGCAGGCCAAGCGCCTGTAGCCTTCGTCTCAGTCCCTCAGAGCGTCTCCGCTTCTCGAGCGCACGCCGCAAAACGTACCCGGTTGACGCCGTCATTCTACGCGTGCCCCCTATTGACGGGCATAAGTCTCGAGCGGGTATTTGCTACCGAGCGCGTAACGATGCGTGGGGCAATTTGATGCCAGAATAGTGCTCTCGACTTCGGAACAGGCGCCTATGACCCCGATCTGGCATGCCCTAGCTACCAATCTCGCAGTAGCCGCTCTTTTCTTTGCCTTGTGGGCTCTTGCCCAGCCCCTACTCGAAGATCAGCGGCGGCCGGCGAGACACCTCGCTTTGGGTGTCAGTATGGGAATCGGAGCGGTCACCTCGATGCTTTTGTCGGTGGAGCTGCAGCCGGGCATGTTCGTCGATCTTCGCTCCTCGATGATAGCGGTCGCAGGGTTCTTCGGTGGCCCCGTAGCCGCGCTGGTGGCAGGCGCCATGGCCGCACTCTACCGAGTGTCGGTGGGAGGACCAGGAGCAGTTGCTGGTCTCACTGTCATCGGGCTGGCGGCGCTGATCGGCATCGCGGGCTCGCTGCTTCGCCGTGGCAAGCCGGTGACGGCAGGCGGTATCCTTGCGCTGGGAGCGGCGGTCTCAATCATCAACTTTGTCGCCATCTCGTCCTTACCAATCGCGGCAGAGGTCGTGTCCCGGTTCGGCATCTCCTTGTCGCTGTTGGCCTTCGTTGCGACGGTCGTCGCCGGGCTGTTCATCCATGTAGGGAGCAGGCTGGCCAGAGACCGTGTGCTGCTGCGCGCTGCCCTCACTCAGGCTCCCGACTTCCACTACTTGAAGGACCCGGCCAGTCGGTTTACCGCAGTGAACCAGAGCGTGACGACCTTCAATGGTTATGCCCGACCCGCCGACATGATCGGCAAGACCGACTTCGACCTGACCGACGCCGAAAGGGCCGAGCGGCTCTATGCAAAGGAACAGGAGATCATGCGGACCGGTCGGCCGCAGCTCGATCTTGAAGAAAGACTAGTCGACGACGAAGGCACTGAGCAGTGGTTTTCCACCTCGAAGGTGCCGTTGCGGGACGCTGATGGCGAAATCATCGGGCTGGCTGGCGTCACGCGGGACATTACTGCCCGTCGGCGCCTGGAGGCGGAGCTAACAGATAGCCGGAACCTGTTGTCGTACGCCGTGTCGGAGATGTCGGACGGTCTGGCGATGTTCGATCGCGCGGGACACCTAGTCTACTGCAATGACCGCTACCGCTCGATGTTTCCGCTCACTTCGGAGGAGCGAAGGTTGGGCTCCAACATCCGCGATATTCTCAAAGCGGTGGTCGAAAAGGGCGAGCAGTTGAACCTCGGCGACCCCGACAAGTGGATTAATGACGTGATCACCTCCATGCAGGTCAACGGTGAAGAGCAGGTGAGCTTGCTCGATGGCCGCTGGTTGCAGGTCCGAACGCGACCGACCCTTGACGGAGCGTCCTTGGTGGTCGTGTCCGACGTGACGAGCATGAAGAAGGCGGAAGCCGAGCTGATGACGCTCACCGGCCAGCTCCAGGTCCTTGCTAGCACTGATGCGCTGACCGGGCTGATGAACCGGCGCGCCTTTGACGCGGCAATCGGCGAGGAAGTGGAGCGTAGCGAGCGCAACCGCAGGCCTCTCAGCTTAGTCCTCTGCGACGTGGACCGCTTCAAGACATATAATGACGACTACGGGCACCAGGCGGGGGACGAGTGTCTGAGGGCTGTTGCGCGCTGTCTCAAGGGGGCGCTGCTTCGTCACGACGATATGGCTGTTCGCTATGGCGGCGAGGAATTCGCTGCCCTGCTGCCCAACACTGACGAGGACAGCGCCAACATCATCGCGGAGCGTGTCCGCAGCTCCTTGTTCGATCTCGGGCTGCAGCACACCAGAAGCGAGCATGGCGTCGTCACAGTCAGTGCGGGCATCTCGACCTACCCAGGCCGAGCTCGTCGCCGAAGTGCAGAGCAGTTGGTCGCCCGGGCGGACGTCGCACTCTACGATGCCAAGGCCGCAGGACGGAACCGGGTAACCGGGTGGCGGCCGACCCCCGAAGCAAGGAGGGCCCGACTCTCGGGATAGGAGGGGTTTGGCGATGGCTGCCTTACGCTAGAACCGGTGCCCGACCAGGGCGCGCTGTTCTAGTAACAACAGTTAGTACCCGGATGGGACCACGTGGAAAGGCGCTAATCGACCATCCGGACGCCCGTGCCTAGCGGAGAAGCCCGTCTCGTTCGAATTCGGCCCAGCCGAGGAGCTTGAAGCGATCCTCTTCATCCTGACCTTCAGGGGGTGGTGTGCCCGCAGTGTCAGCCTTCTCGGCTCGCGTGACCTGTGCCTTCCACGCTGCGCGTCGTCTGTTTTCTCGCGCAGCCTTCGCGTCATCCTCGCGCCATTGCTCGATCAAGGCTCGGTCCAGAATGTCCTCCACCACCCGAGGGTCGAAAACATGGAATGTAACCTTTCTGGCGCGGCCGCGGAGTTTAACTGTTCGTGTGCCGGCGCTGGGCAAGCGGCCATCCTTGAGCCACCGGTGCCTCTCGGTCGATTTGATCGACAGGATGTCCTCAACTTCGCGCGGGAGGACGGGCTTTTTCTCAACGCCCTCCAGCACCTTCGCGACTATAGCCGATGCTTCTTCGAACTCGCGCCCCCTTTCCTCGGGCATGACAAGCGTCAATTCCCGTGACCGAACCGACAGTGCTTTCTTTGCAGAGTTGGGAAGCCGGGCGCGGACCTCGAGAAAGACCCCCTTAGACCTGACCGAGGAGCCCATCGTCGCCGCATAGGACAAAGGCCAACAATTCTGAAGTTGGTTGGTCGCGTCGCTCTTCGCTCTCTGCTTCATGGGTATGTGAGGGGGGTGGGCCGAGTTATCTAGTCGTTGGCCGCGGTGAGAGGAGGCTTGTCTGTCCTCTCGCGAGCAGCGAGCTGTTCTTCGAGGGCCCGAAACCAATAGTCCTTCTCGCGTCCAAAGGGCCGACCGTCTCGCTCCCAAAGGTGGTAGGCCACCCGCCGCACGCTTTGCTCGAAGTCGAGATCAACGAATTTGTCGGTATCGTGGTACATGGTTTGGCTCCACTTCTGAACGGACTTTGCATGAACGATCCGCCAGAGTGTTCGCAGCCGCTAGTCGAACCGATTGGCGGCCGGTGGATCGCTGGCCGGAAACGACTCGTCTGAGGCCTCGTCGAGCGCCGTCCATGGCCGTTTTGGGCGGTCCCGCATTGCTTCGGGGCCGGCAGCCCGGACCTGGACGTCGCTTTCGCGGGTCCCGACGGCCTTCGCGTCACGGAAGGCGGCTTTGGGTTTCTTGTCGGGAGGAACGGTGAGAAGCATGCTGCGACCATTGTTGTTGAGACAAATCAATGAAACGTGCGGCGAAAAGGTTGCTGTCGGCCGCTAGCGCCCCCTGCAAACCGATAGGCGTCTAACTTTCGTCGTCAGCCGCAACGCCTGGCCGCCGCCGTTGTCTACGGAACCCGTTGGCTTCGACGAGGTTACGCTTGTGAGTGTCGAGACGCGTCACCCGGACGTGGTGGTATGGCGAGCCTTGTGGTTTTTCGGTTCCCCCTGGGGTCAACAAAATCGCAGACGAGCGCTTTTCTTACCCGCTCTGCACTCCAACCCCAAGCTCGGGGACCTTTACGGGGCGGCTCGTTTGCCGCGGATTCGGTCAGGTCCCACCCAAGGAGAAAAACATTGAGAACAATTACAGGGCTTTTTGATAGCCACGACCAGGCCGAACAGGCAGTGCGCGCACTCCGGGATGCGGGCATTTCGAGCGACGACATTTCAATCGTGGCCAACAATGCGGAGGGCCGCCACGGCGCCGATGACAGCGACAGCGTTGCCGAAGGCGCTGGTGCCGGTGCCGGCGTGGGGGCCGTTGTAGGCGGCACCGGTGGGTTGCTAGCCGGGCTCGGCATGCTGGCGATCCCCGGCGTGGGGCCTGTAGTGGCCGGCGGCTGGCTTATCGCCACCGCGATCGGCGCAGTAACCGGCGCCGCAGTGGGCGGCGCAGCTGGCGGCATCATTGGGGCTTTGACCGAGGCTGGCGTCGATGAGCGCGATGCGCACGTCTATGCCGAAGGCATTCGCCGCGGCGGTACGCTCGTTACCGCCCGCGTCGACGACAATCGTGCCGATGCCGCTGCGGCCATTCTGCGCCACGCCAACCACGTCGACATCGAAGCCCGCCGACGGGACTACGAGGCCGAAGGTTGGGAAGGGTTCGACGAGAACTCCGAACCCTACCAGCCCGACCAGATCCGGGATTATCGAGCGGGCCTGGTCCCGCCCCCGGTCTTTCGCAATTAATGCCACAGGCCTGTATGCGCTTCGGCGCATGCAGGCCACTCGCCCCTCAAGGCAATCAATCAGCTTCGACTTGAGGGGTAGGAAGGCCAAAAACCGCTCGTGTCGGCTCACGGTTTGGAAGAGGCAACAAACCCGGGGACACGGAACACCGTCATAGTCCGTGCATCCGGTTCGCATACTGCAATCCTACGACTGCGCCTTTGATCGAGGGCAACGAGGCCAGTGGCAACACTACGGCCGCAAAACTCATGCCAAGAAGGTAAACCCAAGGTGGAACGCCGCCTCCGTCCCCCTGGAAGTGAAACAGTCCGATGACCAGGATGTGGCCCACGATTGTGATCGCAATGTAGGCGGGCAAATCATCGGCCTGTGCCCTTCCTAGTTCCAGGTCGCAACTGGAGCATCGGTCGGCGACCTTCAGATATTTGCGGTAGAGACGGCCCATACCGCACCGAGGGCACCTACAGCGCAGGCCGTTTACAATAGCCGGCCACAGCTCCCGCTTCGTGTCCTCGGTCAAGGACGTTTGTCCCCGTTTGGCCGGGTCTCCTGCTCGATGCCGTGACGCCTGCGTAGGTCCCGCCGAAAAGCCTCCGGCAAACTCACCTTGTTGAGAATGTCCAACACGACCTGCTGCTGCGTCATCGGGTGCTCTTCCCTCGGCAGTCCGCGCGCCCGTGCGATTGCCTGGCTGACGGTATCGCGAACGCTCGGCGCTGGGGGCTTGTGAGGTAGTTTCGGTCGGCTCATCAATGCCACCGATCCGCATCCCGCGGGTTCCGGCGCTGCATCTCGTTCTCGTAGACCTCGAGTGCCATCGGACTTTCGATTATCTCTATCAGGCGGCCGAGTGCTTCCTGCGCGCTGATGCCGCTGTCGGACGGCAGGTAGTCGTAAAGCACGTCGGACACCATCACGACGATGTCGTCGGCGCTCACCGGGTCATGGCCGAGCTTTTCCTTCACTTCGGTGAGGTGGCGGTGCATGGACCGCTTTTTGTTTGGTGAGGGCGTCACTGCCGACATGGCGAACTCGGGTACATCATTCACACAATGGCGGGGCTACGAGTCAGTTCCAGGTCCGAACGATTTGCACACACGCAAGACTATTGCGATTTAGCAACCGCCGAACCGGTTCCATTCGCCCACTGCTCCGCCGGCGGCGGGAATGACGTGCTAGCGATCATGTTGCGCAGGTGCGTATGCCGCGGCAGAACCCACCCTCTCCAATGCTTGCCTCGCCTCTCCTACAAAGGAAGCGCGTGCCGCGAGTCGTAACGACGCCTCTGCCGAGGGGTATCAATGTTAGCAGAATGAGTGCCCCGCTAACTCCCTATTCCTTTGACTTCAGGCGATGTCGAGCGCTGTTAGTGCACAGCAAGCCCGCAGAAAGCATCCTCTCTCACGTGTCGAGAGTCAGCCGGACCCAACAGGTCAGGCCGCGTGATCTGCTTTGTCCGAGATGCCGCAGGGGACCTGCGGCAGCTTGCCAGGAGGCCCGATGGCTAACCCTTCAGAAGTGACTCGTGGCAGGCATCGCAAGACGACTTGGTGGCTGACCGCTTTCGCCCTCATCGTTTGCGCGGTCGGCCTTTCGATTTGGATCGGGTCCGCGCTCTCTACCTTCTGGTGACAGCAATGAAGAGGTTCTTCTTCCATGTTCGGCGCAACAATGTGCTTTTCGAGGATACTCGGGGCAAGGCCTTGTCCGGCCTGCCGGCAGCGCGGGCCTGGGCTATGACCGACGCACGGTCCCTCATCAATGAGGACGCCCTCGACGGTGACCTTTCGACCTACTGGATAGATATTGCGGACGCGTCCGGCACACGGCTGGCCACGATGCCTATTGCCGGGGTCGCAGAACAACGGGTTGGCTTGAATGAGTGAGGTCAAACATCGGAACTCATCGCTGCAGTCAGCTGCAAAACGAACGGCAAAGGCGGCGACGGGGCCATTCTCCGAGCCTCTTGGCGGTTGGAACATTGAGGCGGCGCGCCTCCGTGGTCTGCTTGCTTCTTCGCATCTCAGCTCGGCCCAGCGTGCCGAGGCTCATATGAAGGCGGCAATACTGCTGTCGAATGTTCGCCAGTACGAGCGCGAGATGTGCATAGCGCTCGCTGGGCTTCCGCATCACAGCCTGATCGACGACCTGATGAAGTCGTACAGTCGGCTCGCCTCCCAGCTGGAAGGCGTCATCTAGCGGCCGCGACATGATAGCGAAGCGGCTCTCGCAAGGGGAGCGGGGTTGCCCCTGTCACAGTGCGACTGTTGGGTGACCTTTAGGTCCCGTCAACATCTTCGACAGCGTCGTCGCGTTCTTGATCGCGTATCCGTCGAAGTCGTTGTTGAAGTAAATCCACACGCGCTTGGCCTTGGCTTTGCGGATTCGACAAGCCCAGTCAGTCAGTTCGTCGTGGCTGTAATCATGGCGATACCACCTCTCGACACCGTGAAACCGGATGTAGATGTCGTCCGCCGTTTTGATCACTTGGTCCGGCAGGCGCGGCCCGCTGCAGGAGCAGAAGATCGTCCCTGCCGCCTGGAATGCCGCGTAGACCTGTTCATTCCACCAGCTCGGGTGGCGAAACTCGACCACGTTGCGCCGTGCAGGATCCAACTGGTCCAGGATATTGTGCAACCGGGCGGGCGAGTAATGGTAGCTGGGCGGCAGCTGGAACAGGAAGCAGCCCATCCGGGGCCCCAGCAGGTCGGCGATGTACCCAAAGTCCCTAACGAGGGTCTCGGTGTTCTCGAACTTCCTGAGATGCGTGATGAGTTCCGAAGCTTTGACGGTGTAGACCATCGGCCGGCCTTCGGCCTGCTTACGCCAGGACTCCACGGTCCTGAGAGTCGGCCAGGAATAAAATGGCGCGTTCAGTTCGACCGTGCTGAAGTGGTCGGCATAGTGGGAGAACCAGTCCTTGGTCGGCAACTGCGTCGGATAGAAGCTGCCTTTCAGATGCCAATAGAACCAGCCTGAGCACCCGACATTCAGGGCCGGCGGTGTCGAGGCCTGTGGCGCGATCCCCAACTCTGCCGCGCGCAAGCGGGCGTTGTGCATCTTGCCCGCCCGCAAGACCGCAATCTCGCGTTGCTTGTTGCGCTTTTCAGCTTTCTTTGCGCGGCGCTCGTCGGCCGTCAGGCTGGGCTGAGTCATCCCTGATGAACCAGACGGGATCGAAATAGTTCACAGTTGGCGCAAGCGGGGCCGATATGGGATTGCAGTGGTGGCTCCTTAATCGGCTTCGACAGAATCGGCCGGGGAACTTCACCGCGGACGCTCTCAGGTGGGATCAACATGGCCCGCGGGGTTGCGTTCCCGCCAATGGAAATGGGTGCGTCGGGCACTCGGCTCATTCCAATAACTCGGCTTCCTCGATGAATTTGGCAACGTAACCGCGCGAGCTGAGTTGCCCTCTCTCCACCTACGAGGAGAATGACATGTTCTTGCGCGTCGATCGGCGGATTACCGAACTGCCGCCGCCTAAGAAGCAGGCTGCGCTCGATCGCTTCCGGACCCTCGCCAGCTGGCGACGGGAGCGGGTGTGGCCGATGGCGGCAACGCCTTGCCTCGAGGCCACCACCGCCCGTCAGGGCAACAGCCTGATCATTACCTGGATGTTCGAGGCGGGTCCTATATCGATGGCCATTAACCCCACCGGTGCGCCGGCAGATATGGCCTGCGTTATCGACGGGCCCCTCGTTTCCACGGGCAGCTTCTCGCACGTTGGCGACGTGCTGCGCCTCGGCCCCTGGTCCGCAGTCTCGTGGTAGCGTTGCGGCGTACCAAATCTGCGGATCGAAAGCAGGCGTAACGCGTTGAAGTTGCTCCAGAGTTCCTGGCGATTCAGTACCCGAGACAGGAGACGCAAATGGGTTTCGACGGAGTTGGTTGGCTGGCTGCGATCATTATCGGCGGCTTGGCGGGTTGGCTTGCAAGCCGGTTCATGAATGCCGGAAGTGGCGTGTTCCTGAACATCGTTTTGGGTATCGTCGGTGCGATTGTGGCGAGCTTGCTGCTCGGCCTGCTGGGCATCTCGTTCGGCGGATGGCTGGGATATCTGGTGGCGGGGTTCATCGGCGCCTGCATTCTGATAGCCCTTGGCCGCGCATTCTCCGGCCGGCGCGTGTAGCAGCGTGGCCGCTACGTGGAGCGGCCACAGCTCCCCTCAGATACCTGGCGGTCGCGTCGATTCGACTCGTATTGCCACAATCGGGGGCTGTCCCGATATCGTTGCTGGGCTCACCGGGGGCATCTGGCTTTGCCGGGTGGCTTGGTGTTCCTACGCCGGTCCTGATGTTCACCCAGTTCATCGACGAAGTTGGGGTCTTCCGCGGAAACATGCCAGCGAACGACGGCATAACCAAACAACTGGAGGAACTTCATAGGTGGGCCGCTGTACTCAAGACTCTCCGGCCAGCGCAGGAAGGCATTGACAGAAGGACGGCCTGAGCGGCTTTGACTCAAGGGGGCCATCGCTGGGAGTCCGCTTTGCGCCTGAAGCCGACGGTCGTATTTCGGAGCATCGCGGCGTGCGTCGATGGGGTGCCGCTATCGGGCGATCACAAGATATATCGGCTCGATCGCAACCCTTTGGACCGTTGGAGCTTGCTTAAGTGGCGCCGCTTGTGGCGCACATAAGTAAGGACAACCCATGGGAAATTCTCTGGACTATCCTCATCGGCTTCGTCGCCGGCGTGATCGCCAAATTCATCGTGCCAGGACCCAACGAACCCTCCGGTTTCGTTCTTACCGCGATACTCGGAATTGTGGGGGCCGTCCTCGCCTCCTATGTGGGTCAGGCGCTGGGTTGGTACTCGGCCGGCGAGGGTGCCGGTCTTATTGGGGCAGTCCTCGGGGCCATCGTCGTCCTGCTGATCTGGGGCGCTGTGTCCCGCCGTCGCGCGTAAGGAGGCTGTCATGGCCAATCGAATGCCATCAATGCTGGCGCTGCTGGGCCTCCTCGCGGTCGCCGGATATCAGAACCGCGACAAGATCTCGGATGCGCTCAAGGGACTCCAGTCGAAAACTCCCGGAAGCGCACCGGGAGGCGGCCTCGAGGGCCTTCTGGGTGGACTGGGTGGATTGCTCGGTGGGGCCGGAGGCAGCGGTGGCCTAGCCGGCGGACTCGGTGAACTTCTCAACACCTTCAAGAATTCAGGGCAGGCCGAAACCGCAGATTCCTGGGTAGATCCGAGCGTTCCGACCAAGGGCCTTTCCACGCAAGAGGTGGAACAGGCGATAGGCGAAGAAAACCTTGCCGAACTCTCTCGGGCCACCGGCCTGACACGAGAGGACCTGCTCGCTCGCCTCGCGACGGCCATTCCCGATACGGTGGACAAGATGACTCCTGACGGCCGTATGCCAAGCGAGGATGAGGCGCGACGGTTCTTTGCCTAGCGACGAGAAGGGAAAGCGCATCTCGTACCATCCCCTACCGGCGAGGCGCGATCATGGATGACCGGCTTGAGCGGCCAGCCCGACGGCTGGCTCTAGTTTCCGCTGTGAGCCGGGCGGAGATACCCGCAGTCCCACCAAACGGATCGGCCGACATGTCACAAACGACGCGAACTATCGTCACCGACTTCAATCCCGTAGTCCGCGGTCCCTCACCAGGTCATGACTCCGTGGCACCGTCATCCGAGGTGTGCGGCATTCCCGAATGGGTACTGTAGAGCCTCACACCGAGTTCGGTGATTTCGAGAAGTACCAGTCTGATGGCATCGCTAACCGGTGCAAGCTCGGAGGCGGCCTTCGGACTTTTCGCGGCCACCTCGGTGACGGTTTCGTTGAATGCGCTGATGTCGTTGTAGATCGACCCTGCGGTCTCCTCCACGGCCGTCAGTTGCGCCTCGTCAGCCGGATTCTGGCGACTGGCAGCGGCCAGCAGAGTCAGGCGGGCCGCCTCGGCATTCCACTTGTGGATGTTCGCTCCGAAGTGCTGCAGCCGCTCGACAATTTCCTCGTTTGTGGACATTGCAACCTCATTGATGACCGTTGTTCAACGGGTCGTCGAGCCAATGGATGCACCCCACGTCTGAATGATTTCGGTGGCAGAGCTGCGCTATTCGCTCAGCATCTCCAGTAATCGGCGGAATGATGTCTCCAGGTCAGCAATCCGCGGATTGGCCGGCTCGCCGGCAAGAGCCGCGTGAAGTTGATCCATTGCTCTGCGGATTTCGGCGGCCAGCGCTCGCTTCTGCTGAACCACCAAGAGCAGTTCTGTTTCGGTGCTGAGCCGGGAGGCCTGTTTGGCAGCAAGGCGAGCCGCCGCCAGATTCCACCGACTGAACATGGGAACAAGCGGCGCAAGTATCGCCCTTGCCTGTTGGTTGGCTACGGCGCCAGCGGAACGTGTTCGTTGCGTGGTCTTCTCATGCATCAAGTCGGTCTAGAAGGTCTGCCGCCGCGGCGCATTACCTTAGGTTAAGCCAGCTATCGTCGCAGCTTTTCGAGGTGCAGGTAGGTTGGATCGAACTGCCCCAGCTCACGCAGCAACGGCCAGTCGACGATCTCGACGAAGCCATCCTCCCATTCGAGCGCACCGGTGCGCCGCAGCCGCTGCAGGGTCCGGTTCGTGTGCACGATTGACAGCCCCAGGGCATCGCCGAACTGGGCCTGGGTCAGGGGAAACGGATAGCTCTGTGAGCGGGCCAGTCCAGCCATCTGCGCTCGGACAAACTGCTCGCAGAAGAGGTGCGCCATCTGTTCATCCGCGGTCAGCCGACCCTTCGTCACCATCCACTGGCGGTGAATTGCGCCGTCGAGCAGTGTAAGCAGCCAGAGCACCCTCGTCAGGTGCGGGTAGGTCTCGGTGATCCGCATCAAACTCTTGTGCGGAAAGGTCACCACCTCGCAGTCCGTGATGGCGGTCACTGAGTGATCCATCACCTGTAAGGGAAATGAGTGGAGGTCGACGAAGTCGCCGGGGATATGGAGGCCGGTGATCTGCCGCCCGCCATCCTCAACTGTCGAGTACCTCGCCGTCATTCCCGCTACGACCAGCGTGCTGAAGCTGGGGCGCTCGCCTTGCGTGACAAGATCCTCGCCGGCCGCAAAAATATGGGCTGTGCCGGCGGCGGAAAGGATGGCTGCCCGTTCCTCATCCGACAGGTCATCTCTCACCGACACCATGGAGAAGAATGGGCCGAAGGTGCTGAGGTCTGGTTTTGCCATGCTATTGTGCGTCTGGGGCTTGGCCGCTGATGACCTGGAGTTCGTAGTCTAGCGACACGTCGAACTGAGGTCCCTCGGCGGTGCGAACGTGGATGGAGAGTTTGCGCTCGTCGCCGTTCGACGGGAGGTTGTCCCGGGCCATTTCGGTGAGTGCAAGCGTAGCCTGCAGCCTGGCGGCGGCAGAATCGGGAAGATCGATCCCGGTATCGTCGCGCGACAGGTCAGCCCCATCGCGGACGTCGAAGAAATAGATCATTTCAATCCCGAGTGAAGCGCACCTGCCCAACTGCTGGTGCGTCAGGGAAACGGGTGTTGGCGGCATGCGTTCCTTCGTGCTGCATCCACGCGCGGATCAGCTGACGCACGGGACGTTGAGCTTCATCGCAGCGAGGCGCCATCTTTTTTCGGTCCAGTACCCAGACCGCACACGGGTGGCATCGCGGTAAGCCCGACACGTCGTACTGGGTTTCTTCTTTAGTGGCCATTTAGCCCTCGAGCTCGAGAACGGACGGAATCGCAACTCGACTGCCCTTCGGGTGGTCGAGCGAACAAACCGAACCCGGCGAGTGAGGTGCCCCACTCGGCCGGGTTGATTGAGAGGAAGGGTCAAGCTGCTAGTGCAGGTCCGCCGTGCCGTTGCCGTCGCCAATGGCCTTGACGGTTTCGTCATAGACCTTGGCAGCGCCATCCTTGCCTTTCTCGTAAAGTTCGGCGACGCGGGACTTGCCCTCCTCATAGACGTCGGCGGCGACGTCGATGGCTTTGCCCCTGACCTCGTCGGCCAGTTCGCCCACCGCGCTGTCTTCCTGATCGGTGTGCGGCAGCGCCGCACCGAGTGCGGCGCCGGCCGCAAAGGCCAGTGCACCGGCGACCAGCGGCTGGTTCTGGAACGAGTCCATGATCACGCGAGTGGCGCGGTCGGTCTGGTGCTGGGCACTGCTACCCAGGTGCTGGGCTTGGTGCTGAACATTTCCCAGCACATCGCCAACCTGATGGCGCAGGTCGTGCCAGGCCTGCGAGGCCCAGCCGGCCGCTTCATCGATCCGGTTGCCCGCTTCGTCCTGGAAGTCCTGGATCCGATGCCCGGTTTCATCGAGAAAGCCGCCGAACTTCCGGCCCGCGTCGTCGATGAATTCGCCTGCGCGGTGGCCGAGTTCGTTGGACTCGGCCTTATATCTCTTTCCGCCGGCGTCTTCGAATTCGCTGTACCAGGTACCGGTATCGTCGGCTGCATGGCTCACGCGGCGAAGGCCGCCTGAGACAGTTGCATAGGCATAGTCGCCCCTGCTGCGGCTCGGTTGCGCAACGGAGGCAGGCGCCGAGAGCTTGGGTCCCTGCCCGGTCATAAGCCAGACAAGACTGATCCCGAGGAGTGCCGCCGGCAGCGGGTTATTCGATACCGTCTGGCCAAGGTTGGCGGCAAAGTGCTGGCCGCCGTCCTTGCTGTAGCTCAGCAGCTCGTCCACCAGTTGCCCGGGGGACAGCCGATCCTTGATTTCGCCGATGCGGTTTTCGATGCGCTGGCGCTGCTGTTCAACTTCCTGCTCCAGCTGGGCAGAATCTTTTCCGTAGCTGCTCATCACAGGCTCTCCTTAACGACCTCGGCATCGCGCGCGAGGGAATGGGTTGTGCGGTCGAGATCGAAGGTGGTCGCCTTCCAGGCCTCGAGGCTCTTCGAAATGTAGCTCCAGGCGATGATGCCGACGACGCCGGCCACCACGATGGAGGCAATGAAACCTGATGCCTGCTCGGACATCCCAATGGCGACGAGCATCCATGAGAGCCCGATCACCAGTGCCGATAGAAAGACGCCGACGGCGCCGATGGCGAGGACGCCTCCAATGGCCAGGCCCTTAGAGGCTGCCAGCACATCGCCGAGTTTTTCGGACGCCTCGGTCTTGGCCAGCTGGATTTCCTTGCGGAACAGTCCGGAAATGTCGCCGGCGAGCCCGCCGAGCAGATCCGTGAGGGTGTGGGGTCGCTCAGTATCCGCCATTTCGGCCTCCCTCGTTGAACACGGCGGCCGAGGGGTTCGAACCCGACTGCATTGAGCTTTGGCCCGACCCCGGAGGGTTCGCCCCGTAGCTCGGACCGGACGGGTTCGACGCTGGGGTCGACGTTGAGTCGGGCTTGCGCGAAGCGGAGGCGAGGACGAAGCGGGAGGCAATGAAGCCAAGCAGTGCAGCCGCGCCCATGAAGGCCGCAGGCTGCTTCCTGCCGAAGTCCTGCGCGATGCCGATGATCTGGTCGACATCGTTGTCGCGTACAGTGGACGTCAGCTTGTCAGCGCCATCGGCAAGCATCCGCACATAGCGGCCGCCCGGCTCGCCCTTGGTCTCCAGCTCTCCAGCCACTTTTTGCAGGGCACCGCTGACGCCGCCCAACTGGTCGGCGAGCAGATCCTTCTGGTCCGAGGCAATCCCCTTTGCCTTCTCGGTGGCGTCAGCAAGCTGCGTGACCGCTTCCTCGCCGATAGCGGCGGCCTGCTGTTTCACTTCATCGCCAAGCTGCGTGAGATCCGACTGTGCCGTATCGGCGAGCGATGCAGCATCGTCCCGAATGCGCTCCGGGCTGAAATCGTTATCGTTGGGATAGTTGGGGGCGCTCATGGCACTGCTCCTTTGGATGCACGGGGGCTGTCGAAGAAGACGCCGCGCCGTGCCTGGTCAGATTCAACTTGTCGAATGCGACAACGTTCCGGTGGCGTCGGAACTCAATTTCGTCGCCCCGACGGAACGATCGGTCGGCAGCGACGCTAGGCTCGAAAGACGCGCATCCGCGAGCCAAGGAGTTCCCATGCCCAAGACCCCAAAGTCGACGATCGCATACGGCGACCAGACCATCGTGCGCGGCGAAGGCGGCGAAACGCATCAGCGGGTCGAGGAGGGCTATGACATTCTCACCACCCAGCAGGGCATGCCTGTTGCCGACGACCAGAACACGCTGAAGCAGGGCGCGCGCGGCCCGGCCCTGATTGAGGACGCGCATTTCCGCGAGAAGATCTTCCACTTCGACCACGAGCGTATTCCTGAGCGCGTGGTGCATGCCCGCGGATACGGCGCGCACGGGTTCTTTGAGACTTATGAGCCGCTAAGCGAACTCACCCGCGCCGACCTGTTCCAGCGTGCTGGTGAAAGAACACCGGTGTTCGTGCGGTTCTCGACTGTCGCCGGCAACAAGGGTTCGTTCGACCTGGCGCGCGATGTCCGTGGCTTTGCCGTGAAATTCTACACCCAGGAGGGCAATTGGGACCTCGTCGGCAACAATATCCCGGTGTTCTTCATCCAGGACGCCATCAAGTTTCCCGACATCATCCACTCGGTGAAGGACGAACCTGACAAGGCCTTCCCCCAGGCGGCGAGTGCCCACGACAACTTCTGGGACTTCATCTCGCTCACCCCCGAGTCGATGCACATGATCATGTGGACGATGTCGGACCGGGCCATCCCCCGCTCCTTCCGCTTCATGGAAGGCTTCGGCGTCCACACCTTCAGGCTGATCAACGCCAAGGGCAAATCAACCTTCGTCAAGTTTCACTGGAAGCCCAAGCTGGGGATGCAATCGGTCGTCTGGAACGAGGCGGTGAAGATCAACGGCGCCGATCCCGACTTCCATCGGCGTGACCTATGGAATGCGATCCAGTCCGGCGATTTCCCGGAGTGGGAGCTGTGCCTCCAGACCTTTGACCAGAAATTCGCCGACGCGTTCGACTTCGATGTGCTCGACCCCACCAAGCTGATCCCCGAGGAACTGTTACCGGCAACACCGGTCGGCCGGCTCGTGCTCGACCGCATGCCGGACAATTTCTTCGCGGAGACCGAGCAGGTGGCGTTCATGACGCAGAACATCGTGCCCGGCATCGATTTCTCCAACGATCCGCTGCTGCAGGGCCGGAATTTCTCCTACCTCGACACCCAGCTGAAGCGGTTGGGTGGGCCAAACTTCACGCACCTGCCGATAAATGCGCCGAAATGCCCGTTCCACAATTTCCAGCAGGATGGCCACATGGCGTTCCACAACCCCAAGGGTCGGGCCAACTACGAGCCCAACTCATGGGGCACCGAGATTGGTGGGCCGCGCGAAACCGAGGCGGGATTTCAGACCTTTCCCGAGGACGCCGATGGCCCCAAGCAGCGCCTGCGCTCAGAGAGCTTCGCCGACCACTACAGCCAGGCGCGGCAGTTCTACATCAGTCAGTCCCTCATCGAGCAGCGACACATTGGCGGTGCACTGGTGTTCGAGCTGAGCAAGGTCGAGGTGCCGGCGATCCGCGAGCGCGTTGTCTCGCACCTGATGAACATCGACGACGGCCTGGCCCAGACTGTCGCAGATGGTCTCGGCCTGACGTCGCTACCAAAGGTGGCACCTCCGACCGTTGCTCCGCGCACCGACCTCCCCCCTTCCGACGCCCTCAGCATTCTCAAGAACCCGCCGGGAACGTTCAAAGGCCGGAAGCTTGGCGTGCTGATCACCGATGGCGTAGATGCTTCGCTGCTCGACACCCTCAGCGCCGCTGTGACCGCAGTAGGTGGCACGATGGAACTGATCGCGCCGAGCGTAGGCGGGATAACCGCAGCGGACGGAACAATTCTCTCCGCGCATCACAAGATCGACGGTGGACCCTCCGTGCTGTTCGACGCAGTGGCGGTTCTACCCGGCGACGAAGGCGTCCTGTCTCTGCTCAAGCTGCCGGCCGCTCGAGACTTCGTCTCGGACGCCTACGCCCACTACAAGTTCATCGGCTTTTCCCCGCCGGCAGAGAAGCTCTTTGCCAAGGTTGGACTGCCCGACGATCTCGACGACGGGTTCGTTGCCCTGACGGGCAGTGACGCAGACGCGTTCATCGACACATGCGGCGACCTCAGGTTCTGGGACCGACCAGACGGGGCGTAGCCTTGGAGGCACCTCGAACCGCCAGTTGCAGGTCCGAGCGGAACCGATCGTCCCCCCAGGACTTCTGCCAGCGGCGCTGGCTCAAAACCAAGAAGAAGGAAGAAGAAAATGAAAAAGCTGATCCTTGCCTCATTGGCAGTTTTCACACTGAGCAGCGGCACCGTTCTGGCTCAGAGTGACGCCGCCACCGCTGTTGGCGGCACAGCCGGTGGCGTCAGTGGCGCTGTTGCCGGCGGGCTGATTTTCGGGCCCATCGGAGCGATCATTGGCGGCTTCACTGGTGCCGTGATCGGCGCGACCGTCGTATCCGAATCCTCGATCGAGTATGCACGGCTGAATCCGACGGAACCCGTGATCATCGAGGGTGACATCGATGTGGGCTACGTCGTTCCCGAAACCATCGTCCTCCATCCGATCGACGGTGATCCAGGGTACGCATACTTCTATACGAATGACCGGCTGTACTTCGTCGAACTCAGCAACCGCACGGTGGTCTATTCACCGGGTGTAGTGGTCGCCGAGAAGTAAGCTCCACAAGTGACGGCGCCGGCCCATCGCCTGCGCCGTCAAACTTTGCGGCAGCGGGGCCGGGGGCCAAGCCAGGTCGCCATCGATATTGGCGCTGTGGGGAAACGCGGGACACCTGCCCCACTTAACAAACTGAGATGCAAAGTCTGCGCCGTCGTGACAGGCTCCTGTCAAAACAGGAGGACAAGCATGGATCGCGAGTGGTGGGTGGGCAGAGTTCTGCCGGGATTTGTTGGGGCGGCTATTTTCTTCGTCTTGCTGCTGATCTGGAACGGCGTGACCGGGGGGACAGTGGTCAACGCCTTCGGCGGTGCCCGATCCGCCCAGATTGCCGCATTGCAGCTACAGTCCGGCCCTGCCGGACCAAAGGGGGATGTCGGCCCTGCCGGCGCCAAAGGTGATACCGGTGCAGCGGGTCCCGCTGGACCTGTCGGTGAAACCGGCCCAGTCGGCCCGGCCGGCAGCGTGGGACCGGTCGGCCCCGCCGGACCCAAGGGTGATTCCGGCCCAATTGGTCCTAAAGGAAACACTGGCCCAACAGGACCCGCTGGTCCTAAGGGCGACGCCGGTCCCACTGGACCCAAGGGCGATGTAGGTCCAGTTGGACCCGCCGGGCCAAAGGGCGACCCGGGCGTGGCCGGTCCCAAGGGCGATGCTGGTCCTCCGGGCCCCAAGGGAGACCCTGGGCCCATCGGTCCTGCAGGACCGATGGGGGAAATCGTTCCGGCAACGCCGCAGCAGTGACGGACTGCCTCGGTAGAGCGGCGTTGCTCTTCCAACTGGGAAAGGCGATGACGCCTCTATCCTGAGCCTCCGGTGCGAGCGAGAGAGGCCCGCTCGCGCCCGGCCCAGTTGCCCTCGTCGTGGCTACTCACGAGCGGACGAACTCGGCCGCCCATGCTTGTTGCATCCGGCCCGTTTCGTCCGGCGCCCAGACTTGGGACTGCCGAGTGTTGTCGGTGAATATTTCTGCGTAGCGTATTGCGCTCGTTGTCGCTTCGTCGACGGTCTCAAATGGGCCGAAGGACTTGCCCTCACAGTCGACCCACCATTGGTCAGTGCTACGAACGACCAAAAACCATCGTGTCTTCATTGGAGATCCAAGCAGGGCATTGCGAGTCCTCTGCCGAGGGCTCGGCTACTCGGTGCTGATCCATGTGGGTGAGGGCGAGAAACCAGCAGGGCTAGTGGGCTGGCTTTGGCGCTGGTTTCTCGCCCTCTGCGAGGCCGGCCAGAATGACCGTTTCAGATGAGCCGTCCGCCACTTTGGACGCAGGCTTGGCTGCGTGGCGACCGGCTCAGATGCTGCTATAGCACCACGAACCTTTGATCTGGCTGACACGAGCTACACCCAGGGCTGAGGGGGTTCTGCACCCGGCCAAGTGGCCCGGTGCGCGTTGCCTAAGTTAGCAATTGGATCGTGTAGAACAGGCCGAGAAACGGCATCACGAAGGCCCAGACAAGGCATGCCATGCCGAGCAGCACGAAAAGGAAACCAACCGCCGCCTTGCGCAAAACCAGCGTTGGGGACACGGACTTTTCACTCGGTAGCCGTTTCAGCACGCGCAGGTCATCCCAGGTGTCGGAGTGGATCGATGTCGGGCGTCATGCGCCCTGGCCCGGAGGTCGTGGCGCAACGTCCCGGTCGTTCCCGCACTATACTAGGCATTTCCTGTTAGGGCGCTGACGGTCAGGAGGTGGTAGCTGTCAGGTGGCGGGCCTTCTGAAGATCGGCAGTTGAGAAGTACGGTCAACGAGGTCTCTGAGACGGCAGCAGTTTGACAGCCTTTTCAAAGGTGAGCTGCGCTAAGCTGGGTCATGTACCCAAGAGCCCTCCGCGTAACCCTGCTCATCGGAGCCATCGCCTTTGCGATGTCGCTCATGCCGTCGCTCGCCGCAGAAAAAGATGCCGCGTCGAGCAACAACGGCTCCAACGCATCGGCCGGACAGGGAAGCAACAAGTCTGAGAGCAAGTCGCCGCCCGGCCAACTCAAGAAGGACGTCCTGCCGGACACCGATATCGACGCAACCCGCGTCCTTCCACAAGTGGACGCGGACGCTGCTCTATCGCTGGTCGAACTGCGCGCCGCGGTGGCCGCATTGTCTGCCGGCCGCGTGCTTGACGTCACCCTGGTGAGTATCAATGGCAGTTGGGTGTACGACGTCACGGTCCTCGAAGAGGGCAACATCGCTCTCCACCTTTTTGTTGATGCCAGAACCGGCCTTCAAGTGGAGCACTAGGTTGAGAATCCTTATCGCGGAAGACGACCAGCGCATCGCTGAACCACTGTACACCACGCTCACACACGCGGGCTTCCTCGTTGAAGTCGAGGCGGACGGCGAAGAGGCCTGGCACAGGGGCAATACCGAGAACTTCGACACGATCATCCTCGATTTGGGACTCCCTACACTCGACGGACTCAGCATTCTCAAGCGATGGCGCAACTCGGACCGGCGCTCGCCCGTCCTCGTGCTCACAGCTCGAGGCCGTTGGGAGGAAAAGGTCGAAGCGATCGAGGCCGGAGCCGACGACTACGTCGTCAAGCCGTTCCAGATGGAAGAGCTGCTCGCAAGAGTGCGCGCGGTCGTGCGGCGGGCCAATGGCCTCGCTTCCTCGCGCATCCCGTTCAAGGGCTATGTGCTCGATAGCCGCTCGATGCAGGTGAGCAAGGAGGGCGTTCCGGTCGAACTGACGCCGCTCGAGTTGCGGCTTGTCATGCACCTCCTGCACCATCGCAATCAGGTAGTCTCACAGCTGGATCTGACCGATCACCTTTACGATCAGGCTGCCGACCGCGACCCCAACGCCGTCGAGCAATTGGTGGCTCGCGTGCGCAAGCGGCTCGGTGCCGAAGTGATCGAGACGCGGCGCGGGTTTGGCTACATCATCGCCGAGGAGCCCGCCCGTTGAGGCCAGGCTCCCTTCGGCTTCGGCTCGTTCTCGGTGCGACGCTGTGGAGCGTTCTGGCCCTCGGCTTGGCGGCAACCGCTATCATCCTGATCTTTGCTGACACCGTGCGCCGCGATCAGTTCGAGGATCTCGGCTCCAGCTTGGATGTATTGACAGCCGAGCTCGCCCGAAGCGCCCCTGCCCCCGACGATGCTCTATATGATCCGCGCTACCGCGCCCCGGCTGGCGGCCTTTACTACCAGGTCGAGTCGCTTGATACGAACGAGGTTCTTCGCTCCCGATCTATGTGGGATGAACAGCTCACTCTGCCGGTTCCGCCCCCCGGCGAAGACTTGCTCACCACCGCCAAGGGCCCCGACAAGCAGACGCTGTCAGTGCTCGTGCGAGATGTGCAGTTCACCACCGGTGACGGTGCACCCCGCGTTCTCCGCGTCGCTGTGGCCGAAGACGTGGCCCTGCGGGGACATAGTGTCGAGGAGTTTTCGTCCCAGATCATTGTCGCTATGCTTACGGTCGCCGGTGTCCTGTTTCTGGCCGTCATCCTGATCATTCGGCTCGGCCTGAAACCAGTCCGGGCCATTGAGCGCGGCATCGAGCAGATCAGGGCAGGACAAGCGACACGGCTGGATGAGGCCGTTCCACTCGAATTCGGGCCTCTGGTCAGGGAGGTCAACTCCTTGCTCGAGGTACACGAAAGAGGCGTACGGCTGACCCGCGAACGCGCCGACGATTTGGCACACGGACTGAAGACCCCACTCGCAGTGATGCAGGCGACCGCAGAGCGCTTGCGGGGTGCCGGCGACACCTCCAATGCGTCGGCGCTGGAGTTACTCAGCGAAGAGATGGCAGCGCGCATAGATTATCAGTTGCGGCTGACCCACCTGCGTATCCGCAACGACAGCCACGGGCTTGCCACCTCGCTGGATGGAGCGCTCATTCGCAGCGTTGCCGTAGTTCGCAAAACCGGCCGCGGGGCCGATCTCTTTTGGCACCTCAGCGCCGATCGGGTTTCAGCGGATATCGACAGCCACGATCTGATGGAGCTCGTCGGAGCGCTCCTGGAAAACGCGGCAAAATGGGCGAGGTCCGAAGTGTCGGTAAGCTGCGGCCCGCACAACGGCCTCGCCCGGTTTATTGTGGCCGACGACGGACCAGGGCTTGATGACGGTCAGATCGAGCAACTTGGGGAGCGCGGCAAGCGGCTCGACGAGACAAGATCTGGCACCGGCTTCGGCATCGCAATCGCGAAGGAGATCATTCGCTTGAACTCAGGCACCGTTACGTTCGAGCGATCACAGCCGAGCGGACTAAGGGTGGTGGTGACCTTGCCGCTCGGTGTCCAACCTGACAAATAGCTGTTGCTGCCTGACAGTCTATCTAAAGCATTGTTATTACATGGCTTTTTGGAACTAATCGCTGGATCTCGCGTTCTCCTGTGATCAAACTAGGAGAACCACAAATGGCTACGATAATTGACAATGGCGGCGGTGGTGGCGGCGCCGGTGCCATGATCGCCGGCATCCTCATCGTCGTTGTGCTCGTCGTGGGCTTCTTTGTCTTCGTGAACAACAACGGCGGCTCGCAGACCATCGATGTGGATGTGCCCAAGGTAAATGTCGACGTCGTCCCGGATGGACAGTAGCCAACCTCGCCCCCGGCACTGACACCGCTGTTTTCGCCGCCCCATCCCAGAACGGACTCGTCATGGCTCGACCGCTCTATCTCGCTCTTCTGTACTTCGTATGCCTTAGCGCCTGGACGGCGGCATACCTGCTCTAGGGGCGGACGGCTCGGTTGGCCTAAGCGCTCCATTCCGCTTCAGGCGCGGTCCATTGGCGATGCGATAACCGGCCATAAGAAGCCGGCACAAGCTCCCGGTATCTGCAACACCTGGAGCTCCTGAAGCAGCAGGCATCTTATCGGGCCTGCTGCCCACGTGCTTCTTGGTAGGACTTGAGGATTGATGCCATGTTGAAGGCCCTTGTCATCCTGCCGGAGCGCGCCGCGGAAGCGGTTGCGGCTGCTGAAAGGCTGGTGGAGCTGTCAAGCGAACAGCTCGCGGTGTCTCAGGAGATTGTGAAGGGACTGGACCTAACCGGCGAGCTTCCTCACGCCCTGCTCAAGCGCCTCGTCCGCGGTCAGTCGGAGATCAGAAAAGTTAGAGCTTCGTTCAAGGGCTTCGCAACACCAAGTAATTGAAGGGTGGGCGAGGACCTCGATTGGCGGGGGTGATGCTTATTCGGGGTCCTCGCCCTTGCGAGGCCGGCTCGTGAGCCGAAGAAGCAGGAGTGGCGTTCCATACTTCTTGTGCCGTGCATCCATTCTACGACCAAGAGTCGGGCATGCAGAGGATCCACGGCATGCGGAAACATTAGCAAGCGCCACCTGCAAATTGGCTGACGTGGATGGCGCATGGCTTCGCGGGGCGGCGGTGTAAGGCAGCAGACTCTAGCTCGAAACGGTGCTCTCACGAATGGCACCCCAGCCGGCCACGTCCGACGCACTGAACATTGCCAAGACCATCCGGGTCTCTCCCGCTGGTCCCAACGGCGCGGTTAGGTCACGGGCCGAGCACTCAGCAGGCCGGTTTGCATGCTCGGAACCTTGGGAAACCAGCCAAGTTAAGACCCTAAGCGCAGCTTTCGCCAACAAGACGGTCCAGCAATGCAAAGCAAGTTCCCCAAACCTCCATTCCCCAAGCAAAGCCAGCCCTATCCCGGGCTTACCGGCAAGATGGACCCAGTGCCCGACCACGGCGAGGAGAGTTATGTCGGCTCCCACCGCCTCGAGGGCAAGAAGGCACTGGTTACCGGCGGTGACTCGGGTATCGGCCGAGCCGTTGCCATTGCCTTTGCGCGGGAAGGCGCTGATGTCGCCATCTCCTACCTCAATGAGGACCAGGACGCCGAGGAGGTGCAGGCCGTTATCAACGCCAGCGGGCAGAAATGCCTGTTGCTTCCCGGCGACCTCGCCGACCCCGAACATTGCCGAAACCTGATTGCGAGCACCGTCGAAGCGTTCGGAGGTATCGACGTGCTGGTCAACAATGCCGCTCGCCAAGGCTACTTCGAGAGCATCGAGGAGATACCAGACGAAGAGTGGGAGAAGACTCTCGCGGTGAACATCTCTGCAATGTTCTACCTCACCAAGGCGGCGGTGCCGCACATGAAGCCAGGCGCATCCATAATCAACACTGCATCCAAGCAAGCCGACGAACCCAGCCCGGAGCTGCTGGCTTATGCCGTGACCAAGGGCGCGATCCAGAACTTCAGCGCCGGCCTCTGTCAGCTGCTGGCCAAGAAAGGTATCCGGGTCAACACCGTGGCGCCCGGGCCGGTGTGGACGCCGCTGGGGCCGGCCACGCTGCCGGAGCAGAACGTGGCAGATTTCGGCAAGCAGGTCCCTTTCAAGCGCCCTGCTCAACCGAGCGAGCTGGCGCCACCCTATGTGATGCTGGCGAGCGATGAGGCCAGCTACATCTCCGGTGCGACCATCGCCGTAACCGGCGGCAAGCCGGTGATGTAGAGGCTGCACAGTTGAGCATCGTACAGCATGGTGAGTTCCCGGAATGTGGACACTGAAGAAGTTTGGGTTTGCATGGGTGACGCTGGGGTTTCTGGCGATCAGTCTCGCTGGCCACTGGGTGTTCGGCTGGTTCGCTTACCTCGACGAGCAATCGGCGCTCGGGGCCTCGCCCAGCGTGGGCGGATATGCGGTCGAGATGTTGCGCGACACCTTCGAGAACTGGCAGTCCGAGTTTCTGCAATTGCTCTGGCAGGTAGTTGGGCTCACCATTCTCCTGCATGTGGGATCGCCGCAGTCGAAGGACAGTGAGGACCGGTCCGAAGCCAAGCTCGATGCGATCCTTCGCCGAGTTGATCCTGAGGCAGAAAAGACTTTGAGCGAGATCGAACGGCGATATCCATCCGCGTGAGCCGCTGTCGTCGCCGTTCGACACCCTTCAATGAAGGCTCGTCCAACCGGCTCGAGCCTTCTCGCACTTGAGACTGAAGCTACGCGGCGTGGGAGTCCGGCGGCAGGTCTAGCTGACAGCCACAAAGGAAGGAGCCCCGACTTTTCCCAGGCGGAGGGATCGGGCCTTTTGTTCTAGTGCCGGGCGGGGCGCGACGTGTTGGCCTCCACGAGAGCCCCGGCCAGCTGCCGAGGCGGCCTCCTAGATAGGCTTGCTGTCGTCCGAGCTGACCTCGCACGCAGAAATGTCATCGCTGATACCAACGGGTATTGGCCTAGCTCCGCAATCGGGCGACGACCATGAAGCGTTCATCCCGAACGTTCGCGCCCCACAGCATCGGGTCGCTGCCAAGGTCTTCTGCCTGAACAATCTCCACGCTCTCCGGGAGCGCAGTCTCGACCTGCTTCCGATGCAGGCCGAGCCCTGTGTGCCAAAACCCCTCGACCAGAACCAGTTGTCCACCTTGTCGCAGTAGATCGGTCCAGCGACTTAAAGCCAAAGCGACGTCGGGTAGAGCCCAGAGGATGTGCCTGCCCAGGACGACGTCAAAACGCTGGTCGCCGCACTGTGGGTGGGCAGCATCACCGACCTTGAACGTGATCTGTCGGTCGGATGCGGACGCCTTCTTTTGGGCTTCCTCGATCATGCGAGGCGAGGAATCTATGCCCGTAACGCCGTATCCTAAATCAGCCAGCAGAAGGCTGAGTGAGCCCGTGCCGCATCCCACGTCGAGCGCTAGGCCGGCACCGGACAGATGAACCCCAAGTCGCTGCCGCCAGCGATCCCTTACCAGCGGATCGCGCAGTCCATGATCAGCCGCATCGTCAAAACTCGATGCTTCGGCGTCCCAGTAAGCGCTGTTGGGCACTGCTTGAATCTCCATAAGCGGATCATTCTGCGGATGATGTGCTTTGCTGCAAGGGGGCAAACGCCGGTCATACCGAGTCTGTGTCGATGCACTATTCCCTGTCTCTGGAGGCGTCCCGCTCGCCCTGGGTCGGCCGTCCTCTTCGGCACCTCGGCGCCGTTTGCCTATGACGGGGGAAGCAGCGATTGGGTTTTTGCGGGCTACGTGAGCCACTCATGGACGGTCCAGGCACCCGCTGTAGCCAGCACGACCACCCCTGCGACACGGCCCAAGCATCAACATCCATCCGAGCCATACCTGCCCCTAAGCACCCTTGTACCCCCAAAGCTTGGAGTTGGGCATGCGCCGAAGAGCTGGGCCAGCAGGTCGACTGGCACCTCGATTTCCTCAGAACCTGGGTGATTTCAAGGACGCCCTTAGTCGCCGATCGCTGCTAAACGGCCGATGGAATGGAAACTTGCGGTTCGATCAGCATTGAGGTTGTGAGGCTCAGTGCGGAGTGAAGGATGCCCAAGTACTTTTTCAAGCTCATCGACCAGGGCGAAGTCTTTCACGACAGCGAAGGGCAGATGCTTGAGGATGACGAGGTCGCCCGGCACGAGGCCGGCATAGCTCTAAGCGAGATTGCCCGTGAGGTACTGGCAGTAGACGGGCTGGCGCATGAGTTCGAGATTGTGGTCTCGAATGAGAAGGGCGAGGTCGTCTGGACCACAAAGCTGGATTTCGAAGCCGTCGCTGGTTCCGCTCACCAGTAGCTTAGCGCGCTGGCAAGCGCCTGCCCGGGGGAGAAGCATTGCGTTGAAGCGACGCCGGCATCGCTTCCAGTTCCTCGAGAGTAAACCTCCGACCGTTCTTGTCGACGATGCTGACGACTTTGCCGCCGGCCTGTCGAACAGAGCCCCGGCAGACACAACGTCGGCGATTGAGTCGAGGGTCCTCGAAGCATAACCGCTTAACATTTGATATCGCAGGTCAAACTCCACGGAGCCGTTGAGGCCTGACCTTTGAAATTCGCGAGCCCAGGAACTGAACCGGTTCCTGCAGGTTGCAAACGTGCGGTTCGGCGATTGCAGTTCAGGATCGCAGGGGAGCCATGAGGTTTATCGTAGCCGGTGGGCCCCGTCCTTCACGATGACAACGCGAGGCGACCATGCCAACACCCCATACGAGGCGCAAAGCAATTACCGGCGATGGCAAACCCACGGGGAGGGGCACTGCGGGCCAGGACGACGTCTACGATCCTCACCCCGCTAACGAAGAGCACGCGGATCGAATCCCACGTCCCGGGGGCGACGCACAGCACGAGGACCGGGACATCGGCCCAAACAATGCGGTGCACAACGGGCACGCCGGCCGGAAGCCCAAAAACGCTGAGACCTGAGGATGCGAGTGTTCCCCAACGTCACCGTCGAGATCGATGCGAAACATTCGGCGCTGCTGGAATCGTGGCTGTTGGGGCACGGCCGCATACCTGGGGTGCTTCCTGACCACTCAGCGGGCCGTGTGCGCTATCTGGTCAAGGAAGCTCGGCCGGAGGAAATCAAGGACATAGCCTCGATCGGAGCCGAGGTCCTCGAGCGAATCAAGCATTAGAGGGTCGGGGTGCCAATCTGGGGTTCACCAGTGGTCAGGATCGCCACCTTGATCTCGGCGGTGCCTACGGCGGACCGGCAAGCTGATGCGGCCCATCCATCTTGTTCCCAGCAAGGCGGGCGTCATCGGCGCCAACTAGGTGATGGCCCAGCTAGCGCGGACATAGTGCGCGGTGACGAGCCTTCAACGCATGTGTTCTGGCGACTGCCTGTCAGTCGCAGCGCTGACTTCGGGTGGCTGGTAGTCGTCGATCCGGCGGTCGTCGGTTGCCAAGCCAGTTAGCCGCTTCGCAGTAGCCTTGCGCTGATTGTCGCTGATGCCAAGGCCCGAAGCATGGCCTCACGCCACAATGATATCTGAGTTTCGGCTGCGGTGACCAAGACGGTCCTCCACTACCAAGCTTTTCAAAGACTTATAAGTCCGTGTCGTCTGCCTTAGCCTCTCGCTAGCTCAGGTGCATGTTGCGCACTACCGAGCCGCTGCTTGTGGAGCCGCCTCAACCTCATTGGCCCTTGCCGCCACGTCGCGAGTTCAAGGCGTTGCGCTGGCCGATCTCCACGTCGCGGACCGAGTAAGCCCGCCCCGAGTACCTCCTCCGTCAGCGCGCAACGTCTCGAGCAGAAAGACGAAGGTCCGCTTGCGCCAAGAGCAGACATTCGCTCGGCCGAAGCTAAGCGTCGCGGGTCAACGTCCTTTGCACTGCCTCAGCCCAGCCGGTCACCGAACGCGCGCGTTCAAGTGGCGCCATCTGCGGAGTGAAGCGCCGGGCAAGTGACCAGTCCCGTGCAAACTCGGCCTGATCTGGCCATATGCCTGACCGATGCCCGGCGAGCCACGCTGCCCCGAGCGCGGTCGTTTCCAGATTGTGCGAGAGGTCCACCGGCGCGTTCAACAGGTCGGCCAGCCGCTGCACGAACCAGTGGGAGTTGGTCATCCCGCCATCGGCGCGCAGCAACGTGTCGCCCCGGTCCGGCCAGTCGCTTCGCATTGCCGCGAGAAGATCGCCGGTCTGGAACGCAACGGAATCAAGTGCCGCCTTTGCGATCTCGGCAGGACCAGTCGCCCGGGTCAGCCCGAACAAGGCGCCCCGCGCCTCGGGGTCCCACCATGGCGCCCCGAGCCCGACAAAAGCCGGCACAAGATAGACAGCCTGCGCCGGATCGGCCTGTACCGCCAGAGCGCCGCTATCGGCTGCCTTGCGAATGATCTTCAGGCCGTCCCGCAGCCATTGCACTGCTGCGCCGGCAACAAATATCGATCCTTCCAAGGCGTAGCTGGTCTTGCCGTCCAGCCGGTAGGCAATCGTGGTCAGCAGCCGGTTGCTGGATGCAACACGCTTGCTGCCGGTATTGAGCAGGGCAAAGCACCCGGTTCCGTAAGTCGCCTTGAGCATGCCGGGGGTGAAGCAGGCCTGCCCGATGGTCGCCGCATGCTGGTCGCCAGCCACCCCCAGGATCGGAATGCTAGCGCCCAACACAGTGGTGGTACCGAAATCCGCCGCGCAATCGAAAACCTCCGGCAGCATTGCCCGCGGTATGCCCAGCAGACCCAGCAGCTCGTCGTCCCACGCGTTCGTATCGATATTGTAGAGGAGCGTGCGGCTGGCATTGGTGGCATCTGTCGCATGCACCTGGCCGCCGGTCAGGCGCCAGATCAGGAACGTGTCTATTGTTCCAAAGCAGACTTCTCCGCGCGTCGCCCGTTCGCGCAGCCCCGGCACATTCTCCAGCAGCCAGGCAAGCTTGCTGCCCGAGAAATAGGGATCGAGGAGCAGCCCGGTTTTCCTGGTGAACGTCTCTTCGAGTCCGCGCTGCCTGAGCGCCTGACAGAGCGCCGTGCCACGCCGGTCCTGCCAGACGATGGCGTTGTGAAGCGGCGCCCCCGTGGCCCGGTCCCATACCACCGCGGTCTCGCGTTGGTTGGTCAGCCCGATGGCCGCAATCTGAGCCGGCCTGATCCTTGCCTTGCGTATCGCAGCGCGACAGGTGGAGACCACTGAAGCCCAGATCGCCTCCGGGTCATGCTCCACCCATCCAGAGGCAGGGTAGAGCTGGGGAAATTCCTTCTGGGCAGTCGCCAACACTTGCTGCCGGCCGTCGAACAGGATGGCGCGCGAGGACGTAGTGCCTTGGTCGATGGCAAGTACATAGCCGCTCATTGCAGCCCTCATGGTTCGAAAAAATGCCGGGGCCAGCGGGGCCCCGGCACTGTGTCATCAGCTACGACCAGCGGTCACTGGGTGGCGTTCGCGTCGGCCCAGCTCTTCAGCAAGTCATCGTAGTTGATGGTCACGCCCTGTTCCTTCTCGTTGGCGATGGCGAGCTGTGGGGCGACGTTGCCCTTTGCCACGGCATCGGCATTCCAGAAGGCCAGGTCATGCTCCTCGGCCAGCTTGGGGCCGATATCACCCTGGACGCCAGCACGTTCCAGACGCTCCAGCACGCTTTCCTGCTCGGCGCAGAGCGAATCCATCGCTGCCTGGGGGGTCTTGGCGCCAGACGATGCATCGCCGATTGCCTGCCACCAGAGCTGCGCGAGCTTGGGATAATCCGGCACGTTGGTGCCGGTCGGGGACCACTGCACGCGTGCCGGCGAGCGGTAGAACTCGATCAGGCCACCGAGCTTAGGAGCCCGCTCGGTGAAGCTCGGATGCCGAATCGTCGATTCACGCGCGAAGGTCAGGCCGAAATGGGTCTTCTTCACGTCGACAGTCAGCGAGGTCACGAACTGCGCATAGAGCCATGCGGCCTGGGCGCGGTCGACCGGGGTCGACTTGAGGATCGTCCACGATCCCACGTCCTGGTAGCCCAGCTTCATGCCATCCTTCCAGTAGACCCCGTGCGGCGACGGAGCGAAGCGCCACTTCGGCGACCCGTCCGCGTTGACGACCGGCAGGCCTTCCTTCACGAAGTCGGCGGTGAAGGCCGTGTAGGTGAACATCTGCTGAGCGATCTTGCCCTGGCTCGGCACCGGACCCGATTCCGAGAAGGTCATGCCCTGTGCTTCCGGCGGCGCATAGGCCTTCATCCAGTCGAGATACTTCTGGATTGAGTAGACCGCTGCAGGGCCGTTGGTGTCACCACCGCGGGCTACGCAGGAGCCGACCGGACGACTATTCTCGTCAACCTTGATGCCCCATTCATCGACCGGACGGCCGTTGGGGAGCCCGAGATCGCCGTTGCCGGCCATCGACAGCCAGGCGTCGGTGAAGCGCCAGCCGAGCGAGGGATCCTTCTTGCCGTAGTCCATGTGGCCATAGACCGGGCCTTCGCCCATGTCGCGGCCGGTAAAGAACTCGGCAATATCCTCGTAGGCCGACCAGTTGACTGGGACGCCGAGGTCGTAACCGTACTTGGCCTTGAAGTCGGCCTTGGCCTTCTCGTCGTTGAACCAGTCGTAGCGGAAGAAGTAGAGGTTGGCGAACTGCTGATCCGGCAACTGATAGAGATCGCCGTCCGGAGCAGTAGTGAAGGCCGTCCCGATAAAATCGTCGAGCTTGAGGTTCGGGTTGGTGACCGAAGCGCCTTCGCCGGCCATCCAGTCGGTCAGGCTGCGGGCCTGCTGATAGCGCCAGTGAGTGCCAATCAGGTCCGAGTCGTTGATGTAGGCGTCATAGATGTTCTCGCCTGTCTGCATCTGGGTCTGCAGCTTCTCGACCACATCGCCTTCGCCGATCAGGTCGTGCGTGACCTTGATTCCAGTGAGGGCCGTGAAGGCCGCCGCGAGAACCTGAGACTCGTATTGATGCGTGGTCAGGGTTTCCGAGACCACCTTGATGTCCATGCCGACATACGGCTTGGCGGCGTCCAGGAACCACTGCAGCTCCGCCTCCTGCTCGGCGCGGCTCAGCGTCGACAGATCGCCGATCTCGGCATCGAGGAATTTCTTCCCCTCCTCGATGCTCTGCGCCCATGCCGGGCTTGCGGCCAGCAGCAGGACAACTGCCGCCGTCGATGTTAGAAGATACCGTCGCATTGTGATCCTCCCATGGATATTTTGCGATCGGGACGGCCGTCTAGCCACGGTCGTCCCAGCCTCGTCTCCCCTAGACAAACCGGAACACGCAGAAAGCGTAGACCAGCGATAGGGGAAGAGCCCACCAAAGGTCCGGGCCAACCAGCCCGAGCCAGGCAAGATGAATGAAGGCGCTGCCAAGCAGCGAGATGAACAGGCGGTCGCCGCGCGTTGTCTCGAATCTGAGGATGCCGTAGCGGGGATTGCCGCCGGGCGAGAAGTATTCCCACACCGCCATGCCGACCAGCAGGGCGAAGATGCCGGCGAAAAACAACGCCGTCGGCACTGTCCAGGCCATCCAGGAAAAGTTCATCACACCCTCCCCAGGGCGAAGCCCTTGGCGATGTAGTTGCGGACGAAATAGATCACCAGCGCCCCCGGGATGATGGTCAGCACGCCGGCCGCCGCCAGCACGCCCCAGTCCATGCCCGAGGCCGAGACCGTGCGCGTCATGATCGCCGAAATTGGCTTGGCGGCGGTGGTCGTCAGCGTGCGGGCGATCAGTAGTTCCACCCACGAGAACATGAAGGTGAAGAAGCAGGCGACGCCGATGCCCGAGGCGATCAGCGGCATGAAGATGCGCAGGAAGAAGCGCGGGAACGAATAGCCGTCGATATAGGCCGTCTCGTCGATTTCCTTGGGCACGCCCGACATGAACCCTTCGAGGATCCACACCGCCAGCGGCACGTTGAACAGGCAATGCGCCAGCGCCACCGCGATGTGCGTATCGATGAGCCCGAAGGCCGAGTAGAGCTGGAAGAACGGCAGCACGAACACCGCCGGTGGTGCCATGCGGTTGGTGAGCAGCCAGAAGAACAGGTGCTTGTCGCCGAGGAACCGGTAGCGCGAGAAGGCGTACGCAGCGGGCAACGCCACGCTCACCGAGATGACGGTGTTGAGCACCACGTAGATGATGGAGTTGATGTAGCCGTTGTACCAGCTCGGGTCCGTGAAGATCACGATGTAGTTGTGCAGCGTGAAATTGGCCGGAAACAGCGTGAAGGCCGATGTGATCTCCTGGTTGGTTTTGAAGCTCATGTTGACGAGCCAGTAGATCGGCAGCAGCAGGAAGACGATGTAGAGCGTCGGCACCAGCCAGGCGATCGATGGAGCGTTGCGACGTGCCCGGCGCAGCCCGCTGCGTTCCATTGTGGCCACCGGCGCAGCGGCACTGATGTCGGTCCGCTGGACCTTGAATGTCTTGCCGCTGTCGCTCACCGCGTCCGCTCCTGCCCGTAGTTGGTCATGACCGTGTAGAAGACCCAGCTGAGCAGCAGCACGATCAGGAAATAGACCAGCGACATCGCCGCGGCCGGCCCGACGTCGAACTGCCCGATGGCCATCTTCACCAGGTCGATGGAGAGGAACGTTGTCTCGTTCCCCGGCCCGCCACCGGTCACCACGAACGGCTCGGTGTAGATCATGAAGCTGTCCATGAAGCGCAGCAGCACGGCGATGAGCAGCACACGGTGCATCTTGGGCAACTGGATGTAGCGGAAGACGCTCCAGCGCGAGGCGCCGTCGATCTTGGCGGCCTGGTAATAGGCGTCGGGGATCGAGACCAGCCCGGCATAGCAGAGCAGCACCACCAGCGACGTCCAGTGCCACACGTCCATGATGATGACGGTGATCCAAGCCGCGATGGGATTCTGCACGTAGTTGTAGTCGATGCCCATAGCGTCGAGGGTGTGGCCGAGAAGGCCGATATCGACGCGCCCGAACACCTGCCAGATCGTGCCCACGACGTTCCACGGGATCAGCAGCGGCAGGGCCATCAACACCAGGCACACCGGTACCGCCCAACCCTTCTTGGGCATGTTGAGCGCGATGAAGATGCCGAGCGGCACCTGGATCGCGAGAATGATCGCCGAGAACACCAGGTTGCGCGCCAGAGCCTCCCAGAAGCGGCTCGAGTGCAGCAGGTCTTCGAACCACTCGAGCCCGACCCAGAAGAACTGGTTGTTCCCGAACGTGTCCTGCACAGAGTAGTTGACCACCGTCATCAGCGGGATGATCGCCGAAAAGGCGACCAGCACCAGCACCGGCAGCACCATGAACCAGGCCTTGTTGTTCCAGGTTTTCTCCATGGTCAGGCCTCCAGATCCAGGCGCCACGAGTCGGCGTAAAGGTTGATGCCCTTGGGGTCGAAGCTGATGTGCGGCTCCCCCGGGATCTCGGTATGCTCAGGCACGATCATCGCCAGCTCTTGGCCTTCGAGCGCTGCGCGCACGATCTTGTGCCGGCCGATATCCTCGACCTTGCGGATGGCGACAGGCATGCCCTCTCGTCCGAGTTTCACGTACTCCGGACGAATGCCGAGTTCGGTCTTTGATCCAGCGCCGATACTCGCACCGCCCTGCAATTCGATCCGTGTCGAGCCCAGCACCGCCGCTTTGCCGTCGAGCCTCACCGGCATGACGTTCATGCCCGGCGAACCGATGAAATAGCCGACGAAGGTGTGCTTGGGCCGTTCGAACAGTTCGCTCGGCGAGCCGATCTGGACGATCTGGCCCTCGTACATGACCACCACCGTATCGGCGAATGTCAGCGCCTCGGTCTGGTCGTGCGTCACATACACCATGGTGAAGCCGAAGCGGCGATGCAGCTGCTTCAGCTGGCTGCGCAGGACCCATTTCATGTGCGGGTCGATGACGGTCAGCGGCTCGTCGAAGAGGATGGCGTTGACGTCCGAGCGCACCAGCCCACGCCCCAGCGAAATCTTCTGCTTCTGGTCGGCCGTGAGCCCGCGTGCCCGCCGGTTGGCACGATCGCCCAACCCGATCATCTCGATGATCTCTTTGACCCGGCGATCGACCTCCGCTTCGGGAACCTTGCGGTTGCGCAGTGGGAAGGCGAGGTTCTCTGCCACAGTCATCGTGTCGTAGATCACCGGGAACTGGAACACCTGCGCGATGTTGCGGTGCTCAGTCGGCAGCTCCGTCACATCCTCGCCATCGAACAGTATCTTGCCGTGGCTCGGATGGATAAGGCCGGAGATGAGGCTGAGCAGGGTGGTCTTGCCGCAACCCGAGGGGCCGAGCAGCGCATAGGCGCCGCCATCGTTCCAACTGTGATGCACTTCCTTCAGCGCATAGTCGGCGTCGCTCTTCGGATGCGGCAGGTACGAGTGCTTGATGTGCTCGAGATCAATCCGTGCCATCTATGCCGCCTCTTTGAGATTGGTGCTCACCGCGCGACCTGTTTGGTCGAACACCATCAGGTGCCGGGGGTCGATAAAGACATCGACCATCGTGTCGGCCTCAAAGTCGTGGATGCCCGGCGCGAGCATCACCCAGCGAGCATCGGCGAACAGCAGGTGCACGAAGCTTTCCGAGCCGGTGATCTCGGTTACCACCACGCGGGCCGGCACCGACACCGCCTCTGCGCTCGGTCGCTCAAGAGAGAGATGGTGGGGCTGGAATCCGATCGTGTAGAGGCCATCGGCACTGCCGAGGAGGGTAGCCGGTACAGGAAGGGCAACCCCACCATCGAGGAGGAAGCGGTCCGCGTGCTTCTGCAGCACGATGGTATTCAGCGGCGGGTCGGAGAATGTGCGGGCGGTGAGCAGGTCCGCCGGCGCCCGGAACACATCGAGGGTCGGCCCGAACTGGGTCACCCTGCCCTCCGATAGTGTCGCGGTGTTGCCACCGAGCAGCAGCGCCTCGGTCGGCTCGGTGGTGGCGTAGACGAAGATCGACCCGGACTGGGCGAAGATCCGCGGCAGCTCGGCCCGCAGTTCCTCGCGGAGCTTGTAGTCGAGATTGGCGAGCGGCTCGTCGAGCAACACAATGCTGGCATTCTTGACGATCGCCCGCGCCAGCGCGGCGCGTTGCTGCTGCCCGCCGGAGAGACTGAGTGGCGTGCGGTCGAGATACGGCCCGAGCCGCATTAGCTCGGCGGCTTCCCGCACCTTGGCGTCGATCTGCTCGCGCGACTGGCCGGCGACGCGCAGTGGCGAAGCAATGTTCTCATAGACCGTCATCGCCGGATAATTGATGAACTGCTGGAACACCATGGCGATATTGCGCTTCTGCGGAGCGACGCCCGTAACGTCGGCACCATCGAACCAGATCGAACCGCTGGTTGGCTTGTCGAGCCCGGCCATCAGCCTGATAAGGCTGGTCTTGCCCGACAGGGTCGGCCCCAGCAGCACGTTGAGCGTGCCGTGTTGAAGGGTCAGCGACACATCTCGGATGTGTATCTCCGCGCCGACCTGCTTTGAGACATTTCTGAACTCGAGCACTGTGCGTCCCCTCAGCCTGTCGCCATCTGGCGGCCGGCACCCTGCGCCATGAAGGCGCTGAGCGCCGCCACGTCGATGGCCTTGCCATGCAGGCCCCGCTTGGTCCGGCGCCAGAGTACGTCGTCGCTGCTCATGGCCCACTCGCGGTCCATCAGATAGGCGATCTCCGCCTCGTAGAGGTCGTCGCCGAAATGCTGCCCGAGATCGGCATAACTGCGGGCGATGCCGAGGATGGTGCGCGAAAGCGTCCCATAGAGACGCACCAGCCTCCTGGCGTAATCCAGGTCGAGAAAAGGATAGTCGCGCTTCAGATCTGCAACGACATCGGCATAGCCGTTGGGCGGGAAATCGCCGCCGGGGAGCGTGGCCTTGCCGGTCCAGCTCCCGCCCTTGGCGCCGATCAGCGCCTCGACCTTTTCGAGGGTCGACTCCGCCAATTTGCGATAGGTCGTGAGCTTGCCGCCGATGACATTGATCAGCGGGGCATCGCCCTTGTGTCCCGACGTTTTCAGCACATAGTCGCGCGTCGTTTCCTGCGCCTTGGAGGCGCCATCGGCGTAGAGCGGGCGCACGCCCGAATAGCTCCAGACAACATCCTCCTTGCGGAGCGGCCGCTCGAAATACGTGCTGGCGATGCCACAGAGATAGTCGATCTCATCCTCGGTGATCCGTACATCCCTGGGGTCCCCGTCATAGTCTCGATCCGTGGTGCCGATCAGGGTGAATTCGCCCTCGTAAGGGATGGCGAAAATAATGCGCCCGTCGGCGTTCTGGAACATGTAGCAGCGGTCGTGGTCGTAGAGTTTCCTGACCACGATATGGCTGCCCTGCACCAATCGGACGTTGCCCACCCGGTTCTGCCCCAGGGTGCCGGATAGCACCTGATCGACCCATGGGCCCGACGCGTTTATCAGCAGTTTCGCCCGGACCGTCTCGCGCTGGCCGCTGGCGCTGTCGCTCAGGCCGACGTGCCAGATGCCGCCGTCGTTGCGGGCCGACGTCACCGTCGTCCGCGTCCGGATCGTCGCTCCTCGATCGGCGGCGTCGCGGGCATTGAGCGCGACCAGCCGTGCATCATTGACCCAGCAGTCGGAAAACTCGAAGGCCCGCTCGAATTGCGCTTTCAGCGCCTTACCGGCGGGGTCGGTGCGGAGCTTTACATCCCTGGTCGCCGGCAGCAGTTTGCGACCACCCAGTGTGTCATAAACGAATAGCCCGAGCCGCAGGAACCACGCCGGCCGCAGGCCCTTGTGATGCGGCAGAACGATGCGCAGGGGCCAGATGATATGCGGCGCCGAGGCCCACAGCACCTCGCGCTCCATCAGCGCCTCGCGCACCAGCCTGAACTCATAGTGCTCGAGGTAGCGTAGGCCGCCGTGGATGAGCTTGGTTGCCGCTGAAGACGTGCCGCTGGCGAGATCGTTCATCTCGGCAAGGAACACGGAATAGCCACGGCCCGCGGCGTCCCGGGCGATTCCGCACCCATTTATGCCGCCGCCAATGACAAAGATGTCATGGACCAAGTCGCCGACCAATTCGCTAACCCTCCCGAGCTTCCCGCCGGTTTGTCCCAGCTGTTGAAAGCAGACGAAGCTAATGCGAAACAAAAACGAATGTCAATCGAAACCAAAGCGCGCCTTGCGACTGGCAGAAGTCGATGAACTTTCAGCGGCTTAGGAGTGACGTTTCGATCAGTTGGACGTCTGACTCAGTGCAGATTCGGCGAATGGACTGCGGGGTGCAGCGGTCGGTGATGAAGCTGTCCACCTGGCTCAGGTGGGCGATCCGCACCGGCGCCGTACGTTCGAACTTGGTCGAGTCCGACACGAGTATGACGTGTCGCGCATTGGCGATGATGGCCTGGGCGACCTTCACTTCGCGGTAGTCGAAATCAAGCAGTGCGCCATCTCCGTCGATGGCCGAGGCGCCAATCACCGCGTAATCCACCTTGAACTGCTGGATGAAATCGACAGCCGCCTCGCCCACGACGCCACCGTCTGAAGCGCGCACGATCCCCCCGGTGATGGCTACTTCAAACTTTGGAAAAACCCGCATCCTATTGGCAACATTGATATTATTCGTAATGATCATGAGGTCGGTGTGGTCCAGGAGGGCTTGGCTGACCGCCTCTGTGGTGGTTCCAATATTGATGAACAGCGAGGCGTTGTTGGGAATGAGGGCCGCTGCCGCACGCCCGATGGCATCCTTTTCCTCGGATGCGATCTGCCGCCGCGACTCGTACTGCATGTTCTCGACCCCGGACGGAAATACCGCGCCGCCATGCATGCGCTTCAACGTTCCTGCCGCGCAGATATCATTGAGGTCCTTGCGAATAGTCTGTGGGCTGACCCCGAAATGCACCACGAGCTGCTCGACATGCACCCGGCCCTGCGCCCGCGCCAAATCCACAATCTGTCTCTGTCGCTCCGAGATCACAGCTACCTCATTCGCCTTTCGTTTTGACTTTCATATGCCAAAACCGAAAGTGGTGCAAAGGGCACTAGCCGCGCGATCGAACGCGAGAACGTCGGTGTAGGGCGAGAACGCGCCGCCAATAGCCGCACTCGGCACTAAGGCTTCGGTGGGTTCGCTTCGTGACGGAGGCGTTCGGGGTCGCAAAGAAGAACGGCCGATACAGTGATCGGCCGTTCGGTGTTGCTTGCGCGATGTCAGCGTACGGCGAACTGAATGGCTTGGCTGCCCACAATATACCAGGTGACGAACAGCGCGTTGATGAACGCGCCAGGCAGGTAGCTGCCCGTCCGCCGCCAGGCGAACGTCGACAGGAAGGCAACGATGGCCAGAAGCGGCACGAACTGCATGCCGATCACGGTGGTCAGCGACTCGGTCGTGCTGAACAAGTGGCCGGTAAACAGCAGCGTCAGATACTGGAAGCCCAGGAACAGGATGAAGCCGACAATCATCACCGCGATGTTGGAAAAATACTGCGCTACCCGGCTATCAGTGGCCACCGACATGCCGATATGGAGGCCACGCACCGCTAGTACGAAGTAGATGGTGAAGGGCACCAGATAGACCAAGCCGATCTTGGCTCGCACCAGATCGAGAGGCTTCAGCGCCACGACCCAGAAGCGGAAATCCACCTTGAACAGGAAATCGGTAGCGGCCACGAAGATGTAGCCAACGCCGACCGTGGCGAGAGCGATGAGGACCGAGCCCCAGATGTCGCCGCGACCTTCCACCTTGTCGCCCTTGAACACGAGGCCGAGGCCCACGACGATGATGCCATTCAGCACCGCCCACATGGCGATCTGGCTGGTAAAGCTCTGCGGCAGGATGGCCGAGGCCGGGAAGACCAGCGTCGCCCAGCTGAAGAAGGGGTAATAGCTCAGCACCGGAATCAAGGTGGCGAGGGCAAAATGCAGCCACCACTTGCCGGTACGCTTGGCATAGGCAGTGCCCGTGGGCTGCTTGCGCAGGTGGGCGAAGACCTGGGTCTTGAGCAGCATGTCGAAGGTGCCGGCGAGCAACACGACGAAACCGACCAGCGCAATCAGCGTGCCGATTTCCTTCCAGAACCAGATCTGGTCACCGGGCGGAAGCGGATTGGCGCCCACCAGCGTCTGGTCGAACCAGGCGATGGCATCGCCGATGGCCTCGGGGGAAATGTGGTTGCCGGGATGGGTGGTGATGGGCTGCTGCAGGACGCGGGCGGTGCCGTCGGCAATGTTGCCATAGACCTGGCCGATCACGACCGGATCGGTGACACCGAAAGCGGTCTGCAACTTTGGGCTCCCAGGCAGATCCTGAGCGCGTTCGACGCCCCACATGAAGCCCGAAAATTCGTCAAACCTGGAGAAGACAACGGCGAGATTGCGCGGCCACGAGGGGTCTGCCTCCTTGGCGAAAGGCGCACCGGTGCTCGACCCCTGCAGCACGACGGCTTTATAGGCGTCCGGCATGGCTGCGGCGGCAGCAAGTACTGTCCAGCCGCCCATGGAATGGCCTTCAAGGCCGATATTGTCGGTGTCCACGAAGTCCAGCGACCGCAGATAGGCAAGGCCCCCGGGCCCCCCGAAGCCGTTGGCAAAGGCCGGTGGGTCGGAATAACCATGGCCGCCCTGATCGAGCGCGAGGACGACATAGCCGCGGCGCGCGAATTCGATGGCGAAGCCGTCTTGCGTCTCGCGGCTGTTGAAATAGCCGTGCACGGCTAGAATGGCCGGCGCCTTGTTCTCGGTCGAAACACCGGGCGGTACGTATAGCAGGCCGCTCAGCACCTGACCGTTGGCGCCATTGAAGCGCAGATCGCGGATGCTGACGCCGCCGGATGTCTGGATGAAGTGCGCAAGCAGCGCACCGATCAGAATGATGATCCAGCCCGCATGGAACAGGCGATTGTTGATTTTCATTGAGTACTCCCCCTTTGCTTTCCAGCCTAGATTGCCCCTGTCATTCAGCGAGCCGCCGTGTGGGAAACAGCTGCCAGCCCGTGCGAGCGTGGATGAGGCCCCATATGCCACCCGGCATGATCAGCGGGACGGCGAATGCCGTGGCTCCCTGAAAAATCAGGAACAAGTCTCCGGCGTCGCGAAACAGCTCGCGGAGTCCGAAATAGATCACGATCCCGACGATCGGCCCTTCGACGGTTCCGAGGCCACCGACGATCACGATAAACAGCACGCGAATTTGCCAATCGATGTCGAAGGCGCCGGTTGGATCAACGTAGAGCACCGACAGATAGTAGATGGCGCCGGCTACAGCACAGACGGCAGCCGAAATCAGGAACGCGGCGAGCTGGTTGCGAGCGACGCTGATGCCCACGCTGGCGGCGCCGGCCTCATTGTCGCGTATCGCCATCAGGGCCAGACCGGTACGGCTGCGCAGCAAAGCGAAAACGCCAAGCTGTGTGGCAAAGGCGAGCCCCAGAGCTAAGACGAAGACGGTATCGGCAAAGGAGGTCGCATCAATGCTGGTGGCACTGAGCACCATACCGCGTGACGAGCCGACCCAGTCCCACTGCGCAAAGAGCAGGCGGAGGCTGTCTGCCAAAACCCAGATGCCGATCGAGAAGTAGGCACCGCGCAGCCTGCGCAGCAGCACCCACATGATCAGCGCAACGGCCAGTGCCACCAACGCCGCGGCGAGTATGCTCCACAGGGGCGAAACCCCGGTCGTATTGACGACCATGAACAGGACATAGGCACCCAGCCCGACGAATGCCTGGTGGCCGAAGGAGAGAAGCCCGGTATAGCCACAAAGCAGGTTCCAGCCCTGCGCCATGGCAAGCACCAGCAGAATTTCCATGGCCAGCCGGCGATCAATCGGCAGCAAGACCAGCGCTACAGTGATGGCCGCCGTGCCAAGCGCAGGCAGGCCAAGGCTTGCCTTCCAGGCGCCGTCCCTCATTTGCGCCCCCATGCGAAAAATGGTCCGAGGTTTGCATGGCGGAACAGCAGAACGGCGAAGAAGGCGAGGTGTCCGAAGAGTGGACCGGAATTGGGGTTCAGTTTGAGCCCGACCACCTGAACCACGCCCAGGAACAGGCCGCCCAGGAAACAGCCGCGAAGCGAACCGAGCCCGCCGATGATGACCACCTCGAAGGCAATAAGCAGCCGCTCGACTCCCGAAAACGGAGAAAATGAGCTGCGCATGGCCAGGAGCAGTCCGGCGATGGCCGATAGGGCAACCGCGAGCCCCATGGCGGCGCTGTAGATGCGCCGCCGATTGAAGCCCAGGGTCTCCAATATCTCATAGTCGTCCGCCGCAGCCCGAAAGGCCCGGCCGATCGTGGTGCGGGTCAGCAGGAGGTTCACGCCGACAAAGAGCAACGCGGACGCAGCAAAGATCATGACCGGAAGCAGCCCGATCGAGATGCCGAAAACGCCTATGCCCGCATCCTGCAACGGCCCGATGTCGATGGACTGAATGTCGGCGCCGTAGAGCTTTACCAGGGCGTTACGCAGGACGATCGAGAGGCCCATGGTAATCACCATGGCCGGCACGGGGTTGGGACCCAGCACGCGGTTGAGGACGGTGGCCTGGAGTGCCCAGCCCAGCACGAACGCAGCGGCCGCCACGCAGACGAAGACTGCGGGCAGCGGCAGCGGCGTGGCCGCCAGCAGGGTCACGCCCAGATAAGCAGCCAGCACGACAAATTCGCCGTGGGCGATGTTGACGATGCGCATGATGCCGAAGGCCAGCGCCAGGCCAAGACCGAAGAGGCCATAAAGACCGCCAACCATCAGGCCGTTGAGGATCGGTTCGATGTAGTTCATGAACGGCGATCCCCGAAATAGGCGTGGCTGATGTCATCGAGGGTCACCGAGCTGGACGCGCCTTCGAGCGTGACGCGTCCCTTGAGCAGACAGTAGAGCCGGCTCGACGCCGAACGCGCCCGAACGACGTCCTGTTCGACCAGGATGATGGACACCCCCTTGTCCCGGATGCCGGCGAAGCAGGCATAAATCTCGCCGACCACTTTCGGAGCGAGCCCCAACGACAGTTCGTCACAGAGAAGCACGCGCGGATTGGTCAGCAGCGCTCGGCCGATGGCGACCATTTGCTGTTGCCCACCGGAGAGTTCGGCGGCGTTGTGATGGCGAAACTCGCGCATGGCGGGAAAGAGGTCGAAGACCGTGTCGAGCGTCCATGGACCCGGCCGGGCGCGAGCCCCGCCCATCAAGAGGTTCTCCTCCACCGAAAGCGAGGAAAAGAGCCGACGCCCCTCAGGCACGATGGCAATACCGCGGCGGGCGATCAGGTCGCAGCGGAGCCGGGTAATATCCTGGCCATCGAACATGACCGCCCCGCGCCTCGCCGCCGTCATCCCCATGATGGCGCGAAGCAAGGTGGATTTGCCGGCGCCATTGGCTCCGATCAGGGCAATCGCCTCGCCAGCGTCGAGCCGCAGATCGACACCGAACGTCGCCTGCAGATCGCCGTAGAACACGTCGACTTTCTCAAGCGACAGCAGGGTCATCGATCGATATCCCGAGGTACACTTCCTTGACTATGGCGGCGGCCATGACGTCCTTTGGCGGTCCTTCGATCAGCTTGGCGCCAAAGTGCAGCACCAGGAGACGATCGGCCGCCGCCATCAGGGCGTGAGCGATGTGCTCGATCCACAGCACGGCGTGCTCGCGCTTGAGCTGCTTGACCATCTCCACCAGTTCGAGCACCTCACCTTCCGTGAGACCACCGGCCACTTCGTCGAGAAGCAGGACTTTGCTGCCCACGCTGACGGCCTTGGCCAGCTCGAGGCGCTTGCGATCGAGCAAGCGCAGGCCGGCGGCAATGGTGTTGCGCTTGTCGGCGAGGCCTACCCTTTCCAAAACATCGAGCGCGCGCTGCTCGGGCCGTTCGGTACCCATGGGTCCGTGAACGATGCCTGCCAGGACGTTTTCGTAGACCGTCAGGCCCGTAAACGGCCGCGGTACCTGATAGGCACGCCCGACACCCAGACGCGCCCGGCGGTATTGCGGCCAGCGCGAAATGTCCTGGCCATCAACCGACACGACGCCGGAATCGGCTTGCGCTGACCCGTCGAGCAGATTGAACAGCGTGGTCTTGCCTGCACCGTTTGGACCGATGATCCCAAGGCACTCCCCCGTCGCGACCGCAAGGCTCACCTTGTCGACCACGAGCTTGGCGCCATAGCGCTTGGAGACCTCGTTGACGTTGAGAACGGGACCCACCAGTTCCCTCCCTGGCATAAGATCGAGTAGTCGAGAGCGCCACGCTGCCGCGGCGCCCCTCTCGTGCACTACGGGGCTATCAGCCGAGCTGGGAAAGCAACTTGAACTCGTCCTCCAGGGCGAACGGCGCGGAGGAACCATTGTAGGTCACGACCAGGTCATACTTGTACGGACCCGATTTCGCCCGGCGCCACTGGCCCGCCACCAGCGGGGTCTTGGTGATGCCCGGCACCTGTGTGTTGGTGAAATCCACCAGACCAATCACAGTCTCCAGTTTGGCCGCAGCCAGGGCGCTGCGCACGGCCTCACGATCTTTGGGGTTGCCCGATGCAATCAGGGCGTGGATGGCGACTTCCCAGATGGCGTGGGTATAGCCAAGGACCGGGGTCCATTGTTTTCCCTGGCTCGCTTCCCAATCGGCCGCCAGGTTGGCGGCGGTCTGCCCGGTCAGACTCGACGCAAAGGGCGTCTTGGGCGACCACCAAATCTCAGTGGACACGCCGTCCCCCCGATCGCCCAGGGCCTCAACGCCGCCCGGGAACAGGAAGGCCCCGGCAACGGTGGCAATCTCGGGGTGGTAGTCGCCCTGAGCAGCCGCCCGCCAGAACGAGGCGAAGTGGTTGGCGAACATGAAGCCGGTGAGTATCTGCGCGTCGCCTGACTTGAAGGTGGAGACCTGGTTGGAGAAATCGTCCGTCTCGACCTTGAACATGCCACCTTCGACCGTCTTGTACCCGGCCCTCGACAAGAAGGCCGGCAGGCCGAACTCGGGATGGGCAAAGCCCTGTGCCGCCGGCTGGTCGACATAGAAGGTGCCGACGGTATCGTTGAGGCGGCCGCGCACCGGTTCCCACATGCCGATATAGGCTGCGCCGACATCAGCCGTGTCGAACAGGAAGTGGAAGGTCCAGGGCGTGCCGTTGTTGCCATAGGCCTCCGGCCCGCCGCGAACCCCGATCATGGCGTCGGATGGAAACAGCGTCGAAACGATGGGCGTGCGGTTGATCACCGCCATCTGTCCGCCCGTGATCGCGCCGAGCGCCTCCGAGGCCACGATCAGATCGACCTTGTCGCGGGTCATGAGTTCGGCGGTGACCTGGGCGGCCACGTTGACCGAGCTCTGGCTGTCGCGCACGAGGATTTCGACCGAATAGGTCTTGCTACCAATCTCGATGCCGCCACTGAAGTGCTTTTCGAGCTGCGCCTTGACGAAGTCAGTGGCCTCGCCAAACAAGGCCCCCGGGCCAGAAAGAGCCGCAACCCAGCCGATCTTCAGCGTGCTCGTTTCCTGGGCATGCACCGCCGGAAAGCGCAGCGTAAACGACGTTGCTATGCCGGCTGCGGCAATGCCCCTGAGCACCGTCCGGCGCGAGGGCGTCGATGCAGAAAACGGCAGCTTGGTCTCGTTCATGATGTCCCCTCCCAAGGATCGCGAACCACTCTCCTAAAGTGATCCAATCAATTGACCAAATCATATGATTGAGATATTGCCAGAGTCAATGACTTTGGTTCAGTCGCCGCGCGACGCCCGGATTTCGGGCCCCGGTGCGTAGAACGGAGCGGGGAGGACGTTCGCCATGGATGATGAAATCTGGACTTGGGATTCGGTGGCCACTGCCGCCGCGATCCGCGCCGGCAGCATCTCGAGCCGCGAAGCGACCGAAGCGGCGATAGACCGGATGCATGCCGTCAATCCAGCTCTCAACGCGGTTGTCGAAAGCCTCGAAGCCGAGGCGCTTGCCGCAGCCGACGCGGCGGACATATCCAGAGCGCGGGGCGGCGCACTGGGCACACTGCACGGCGTGCCCGTTACGGCCAAGGTCAATGTCGACGTCGCTGGCCACGCCACCACGCATGGCGTCGTCGCCTTCAAGGATGCAATGGCCGCGGACGATAGTGCATCCGTCGCCAACTTGCGGCATGCCGGCGCGGTCATTGTCGGTCGCACCAATGTGCCGACCTTTTCCTATCGGTGGTTCACGACCAACTCGCTTTACGGCAAGACGCATAACCCCTGGGATCCGGCCCTTTCACCAGGCGGCTCCAGCGGCGGTGCCGCCGCGGCCTCGGCCGCGGGCATCGGCAGCATCGCGCACGGCAATGATGTAGCCGGTTCCTTGCGGCTGCCCGCCAGCACCTGCGGGATCTATGGCATGCGTCCCACCGCAGGACGATTGCCCAGCTACAATCCCGCACAGGGCGCAGAGAAGTCGCTGTGCCTGCAGATAGCCGCCACGGAAGGTGTGTTGGCTCGGTCGGTTCGTGACATTGACGCGGGGCTCAGTGCACTGGAACGCCCCGATCATCGTGACCCCTGGCAGGCCCCTCCGCTCACGCCGCGCCTCGAACTGGGCATGCCATGCCGGGTCGCGCTTTTCGTTGGTGAGGCGGAATTCGGCACCCACGCTGAGGTCGCGGCCAACGTTCGGCAGGCCGCCATGTGGCTGGAGGACGCCGGCTACATCGTCGACGAGGTTGCCCCGCCACGTCTTGCCGAGATGGCTGAGCTTTGGATGGCCTTGCTCTATGCCGAGTGCAGCGGCCCCGTCCGGGATTTCATGCTGTCGGTCGGCGACGACGCCTTCCGCAAAGCCTTCCATGATACGGCCGGCAACCTGCCCGTACTCGATGCAATGGGCGTACAACAGGCTTGGGAGCGCAGGCTCTCGATCCAGCGCGAATGGCAGGTCTTTTTCGCGGAGTACCCGGTTGTGCTGACCCCGACCTCGTTCCAGCCCACCTTTCCCATCGACCACGACCAGGAGGGGGCCGAGATCATGGCAATGATCATGAAGGCATTCAGCCCCCTGTCCTCGACGGCGGGGCTGTCGCTGCCGGCCGTATCGGTCCCTGTGGGCCAGGCGCGAAACGTGCCTGCGGGGGTGCAGATCGTCGCGGGACGGTTTATGGATGAGCGGTGCCTGGCTGCGGCCAGGGTCATGGAGGAGAACATCGGACCGATCGCGCCGATCGATCCCGTTAGGGGCTGATCGAGCCATGGACGAGCATCAGTTGATGGACCAGAAAGTTCTCCGTAAGAGCCGTGCCCGCCCCAATAGCGACGGGCGACGCGAGCAGATCGTCAATGCCGCACTCCAGGTGATGATCTCCGAGGGTGTCTATCACGCCACCACGCGCAAGATCGCCGAGGCCGCCGGCGTGAACGTGGCCACCCTGCACTACCACTTCCACGACAAGGAGGAGATCATACTCAGCGTCATGGGGGTGTTGGCGTCAAGCTACCGCAGCACGCTCGAAGAGCGGTTCGCCCAGCCGCAACCCTTGCATGACCGCATTGAGGACCTGCTGAGCTTCATCTGGAGCGAGATCGAGCGCGCGCCGGGTGAACAGCTCGTGTTGCAGGAGATGACGCTCTACGTTCTGCGCATTCCACAGGCCGCACATCTGGCGGCCGAAAAAGAACACGAGATCAAGCAACTCTATACCGACAGCCTCGCTCGCTCGAGCGATGTGGGAGCCGAAGACGCTCCTCGGATAGCCGAACTCTCAAACTACATTTATGCGTGCTTCGTAGGCATCCTCAACCAGTGGCTGGCCACGCGCGATACGCCACTTCTGCTGAAAACCATCGCGCAGCTTGTACGCGCCGCCCAGAATATGGCTCAGGCGGACTGACACGGTCGACCCGCGCCCGCCCGCGGACGCAGGGGGCGATAGTCTCGCTTCCGGATCGAGTGCCGGCCTCGATTTGGCGCAGTATGCGGACTGCTCGTCGTCGCAGTAGACCGGGCGGCGGGGACATACCGTCGCCTCCATCTGCAACGGCTGCCTACGAAGAACTCGCAGCGAATTTGACCAGAAGCTTGCGCCCCTTCCCGGTCGGTGCCCAGCGCTGCTCGGGTCGCGGTACGTCGCCCAGTAGCGATGGAACGCTGACCGGCCAGTTGCAGTGTGAAGCAAAATGGACGTCGGGATGCGACCCAGTTTGGCCAAAGAAGGACGACGCCAATAACGCCAGCGCATTCCAATTGGTATCGAGCGACTCGGCCCTCGATACCCTGCTAACCGGGGGCGTCTACGCGCCCCCGGGTCACATGTTGCGGCGCGTCAGCTTGGATTTGGGATGAAGGCCGGCAGGCCGTCCAGCGCGGCCTTGTACTTTGTGGTCAAGCCGTTGGCGGTCACGAACCACTCGAGGCGTACCGCAGTGAGCTGGCCCTGTTCGAAGTTGTTGTTCAGGTCCTTGAACTCGAACGTCCAGTTGCCCTCGGCCGGGCCGCCCTTGAAGAACTGCCCCAGCTCCTCGTTGTCGCTGTTGAAGTCGGTAGGGGTGCCGCTGCACCGGTGCAGGCCTTTGTCCATCACCACTACCCTCGCACCGGTCGGCGAAGACAGCTGGCCCCAGAGGTCGCCCTCGCATTCGGTCTTGAACGCGAAGTAAAGGCGCACGTCGGAGACGCGCCCCTCCACGGGCAGCGAAAAGGTGGCGACGAGCCCCTTCTTGCCATCGACGGTATAGGATTGCTCGATGGTAACCGGGATCGGCTGAAGAGCCGCCGTTTCGGGGTGGTCCTTGGCAATCTGCCGGCACCACAGCTCGCCATTGAGTGCCGTCAGCGCAGGCTGCGACCAGCCTTCGCCGCCGGCGCCGCCGGTCATCCAGCGGCGGTATTCCTCAGCCGCAGACCGGGTCAGCGGTCCGATCGAGCCGTCGGCGCGGCCAGCATCGAACCCCAGCGCGTTCAGTTGCTTCTGCACGCAGCCGATGCCTGGTTCGGATGCGACCGAGATAACGGGCGAGGCGGCGATTGCGAGCAGTACGGACGCGGCCAGCAGGGTGTTGCTTCGTAGCGTGCCGGGCTTGGCGATGGCGAGCCGCGTGCTGAATGAATTGGTCATGGTTCAGTCCTCCTTCGGTTGCGATCGACATTTCGATCGGTGGACCAAGTAAGGCGGAGGCCACGCGGCTTCGCGAGTTCAGCCCGCTGGGACCTGTCCAATCCGATTGGAGGGCCTGCCAGGCTTAACCTCGCGGCCGTTTCGGGCCTTGCGGAAGCCGATGCGCCAGTGTTCAGTCGCCCATACCGGGGGGGTGGGATCGTGCCGGCGGACGACGCTAATCGTAACGAGCTCGCGCTCGACCTGACCTTCATCGAGACGCTGCGACGGATGAAGGCGCGATTCCAGTTGGGGCTGCTGGCGGCTTCGGCCTCCGCCGATCCAGGCGTCACGCTCAGCCTGCGGCAGGAATCATGCTTCCAACTCGCCGAGTTCCTGTTTGCGCTGAAGAGCTACGGCATCGGGGATGCCGAGACGCTCCGCCGCTTTGCCGAGTTGCACAACCAGCACCTGCTCGACATCCGCAACGACCGCGAGCGCATGCAGAGGTATGGGCTGACCCCCGAACGCCTGGACGCAGCCTTGTTCACCGGCGACAACATGAGCAAGCTGCTCGCCAATTTCTCGGCCCCGCAGCCGACGATCGACCAGTCCGACCTCGCGAGGTTTCTCGTAACCGTGATGTCGACCGAGACCTGCCGCAAACTATTGCTCGCGTCCGAGCAGGCGGGCTTTGTCGAGCGCATCCGGTCGCCCTTCGGCGCGGTGCTGATCACGTCGCGAGGGATCATGGAAGAGGTCTACGGAAAAACCATCAGGGAGACGCGGCTTGAAGCTGCTCAAGGCTAGCGCCGTTGCGCTGATCATCCTCATGAGCGGAGGCGGTCTGGTCGCCGCGCCGCCGACGCTCGCGGCCGAACTGACGAGCGAACAGACCACGATGCTCGAGCGGAATCCGGCGCTGGCAGCACTCGCTGCGAACGCGCCCATGCTGCAGCAGGCTTTCCAGCTCATCGCCCGCGCGGCGGCCGAACCATCGGGCAGCCAGCGGGGTGTGGAGGGGCTCGACGCGGTCGACGCCCAGCTGCTGAGCGAGAATCCGGCCCTGCTGCAGGTATGGCACAGTTCGCCGGAGGCATCGGCAGATCTCCTGGCGTTGATCAAGAGCGCCGCGGGCGGAGGCAAGCCGACGAAGTAGTCGTCGGCCCAAGTTGGGGGGACATATGCGAAGGTTGCTCGGTTTGCTGGTCCTGTTGTTGCTGTTGGCGCCGGCGCAGGCGATGGCAGCGCGCCTCGCACTCGTCATCGGCATCGACAGCTATGAGAGCCTGTCGCCCCTCGACCGGGCGGTCGGCGATGCGCGCGCCATGGCGCAGCGGCTGGGAGAACTGGGCTTCGGCGTCACCGAGGTGCTCAATCCCAACCGGCGCGACCTCAGCCTTGCGATCACCGCGTTCCGGCAGTCCCTCAAGCCGGGGGATATGGCGTTTGTTCACTACTCGGGCCACGGCGTCGAGATCAACGGCCGCAACCTCCTGCTGCCGCGCGACATGCCGCTGCCCACCATGGGGGCCGAGGACTTCCTTATTTCAGAATCGATCGATCTCAACGACCTGATGACGCGGATCGCCGAGAGCGGCGCCACCGTGCGGATCTTCGTGATCGATGCCTGCCGCAACAATCCTTTTCCTGAACGTGGGGTTCGCGGGGTGGGCGGAGTGGGTGGCCTTGCCATAACGACGCCGCCCAACGGCACGTTCGTCCTCTATTCGGCCGGTTTCCGGCAGACGGCGCTTGATCGCCTCAATGCCGACGACATGGCCAGCACCTCGGTCTACACCCGCGTGCTGCTCGAGCAGCTTGCCGTGCCGGGCGCATCGATCAGCGACGTCGCGCGAGGTGTCCGGGGGAAGGTCGCGGCGCTGGCCGAGAGTGTCGGGCACCAGCAGTCGCCCGCATATTACGACGAGTTGAACCAGGAAGTGGTGCTCTCGCCAGAACCGGCGGCAAAGTCCGTTGCCGGCGACACGGCGCCGGCCGTCGCGGAAGCGTTCGAGGTCGCCCGCCAGATCAACTCGGTTGATGGTTGGCAGGTCTTCCTGCAGGCTTACGGCAAGGGCTTCCATGCGGACATGGCCCGCGTAGCGCTGCGGGATCTCCTCGCGCGATCGGTCGAGCCCACCCGCGTCAGCGCGACGCCCGAGGGTGGACTGGTCGCAAGCTTCACGGTTCCGCTCAAGGGCAAGATCGTCGATTGGGCCCTGCAGTTCAGTTTCACCACCGAATGCGAAGCCGATCACCGGATCATCGTCACGTCGGCCTCGGGCAACGCGATCAACGTAATGGACCGGGGGCTAAAGCGCTGTTCGGGCACGCCGGTTACGTTTACCGGGGGCGCGGACGGGCCACGCGACTTTGCGGGCACCGAGGCAAGCGGCGAGTGGCGATTTACGATGTGGGACCTCGACAAGAACAATCACACCGGCACGCTGAACGCGGTCAGCCTGCGCCTCGTCGTCCGAAACGACGATATTACCACCGAACAGACCATTGCCCTGACCGGCCTGCCGGCGGCGGTCCCATCGCCGCTGTGACGCCTGACCCCTCCAAGTGTCTTGAACCGGGCTGTACTCGCGGGGCGCCTGACAATCGCCTAGCTCCAGCCATCGGACCCGGTGCGGAACCACACGGTCAACATGACGGGATCGTTGCGCACCGCCAACGGCTCTTGGCATAACGGTGGTGCATGCTAACATGCTAGTGGCGCTTGAGGAGGCGCTCGTCCCCATCGAGGGACAAAGGGAGGAACAACAATGACCAAGACACTCGTTCTGGGCGCGCTTGCGTTTGCGCTCCTGTCTGGAACCGCGTTCGCCGAAACCTCGGGAAAGAAGATCGCGCTTTCCAACAACTATGCCGGAAACTCCTGGCGGCAAGCCATGCTGCAGAGCTGGGACAAGGTGACCAAGCCGGCCGTCGAGTCAGGCGTCGTCGCCGCGGCGGACGCCTTCACTACCGCAGAGAACCAGGCCACCGAGCAGGCTGCGCAAATCCAGAATCTGATACTGCAGGGCTACGACGCGATCGTGATCAACGCCGCCTCGCCGACCGCCCTGAACGGCGCCGTTAAAGAAGCATGTGATGCCGGCATCACCGTCGTCTCATTCGACGGCATCGTCACCGAACCGTGCGCCTGGCGCATCGCGGTGGACTTCAAGGGGATGGGCAAGAGCGAAATCGACTACCTAAAGGACGCCCTGCCCGACGGCGGCAAGCTGCTGGAGATTCGCGGCCTCGCAGGCGTCTTCGTGGATGACGAGATTTCGGCGGGCATCCACGAGGGGGTGGTCGAGAACCCCAAGTTCGAGATCGTCGGATCGGTACACGGCGACTGGGCCCAGGACGTGGCGCAGAAGGCTGTCGCCGGCATCCTGCCCAGCCTGCCGCCGGATATCGTCGGCGTCGTGACCCAGGGGGGTGACGGTTACGGAGCGGCCCAGGCCTTTGCGGCTGCCGGCCGGCCCACCCCGCTCATCATCATGGGCAATCGTCAGGACGAGCTGGCCTGGTGGAAGGAGCAGAAGGACGCCAACGGCTACAAGACCATGTCGGTGTCGATCGCGCCGGGCGTCTCGACGCTTGCCTTCTGGGTCGCGCAGCAGATTCTCGACGGCAAAGAAGTGCCCAAGGACCTGATCGTGCCGTTCTTGCGCATCGACCAGGACACGCTCGAGGCAAACCTCGAGACGACCCCGGTCGGCGGCGTCGCCAACGTGGAGTACTCCCAGGAGGATGCCATCGCCGTGATCGAGGGCAAGTAGGCATAGCGGACCGGCCGATGAACCTAGACGAAGTCAAACGGCCGGTCATCGCGACGGGCGGCGCCAGCAAAAGCTTCGGCGCCGTCCGCGCAGTTTCGGAGGTGACCTTTGCGGTCGCACCCGGCGAGTGCGTGGGACTGGTGGGGCACAACGGCGCCGGCAAGTCGACACTGGTGAACATTCTCAACGGCAGCCTCGAGCCCGACGCCGGAAGCATCGAACTCGATGGGCAGCCAGCAGAACGCTACTCCGTCGCGGCGGCGCGCCGTCATGGCCTGCGCTGCGTCTTCCAGGAACTCTCGCTGTGCCCCAACCTGACGGTGGCCGAGAACACCCGCATCGCCCATTCCTCACTTCGCGGGGTGGGCTGGCGGCGACGCGCGGCATCGCTGATCCGCGACAAGCTCGACGAAATCTTCCCCGGCCACGGCATCGATAGCGGCCAGACCATTTCCGGCCTCTCCATCGCCCAGCGCCAGATGGTGGAGATCGCGACCGCCTTTTCCCGCTCGGACCATCCCGTCCGGCTGGTCATCCTAGACGAGCCAACCTCGTCGCTCGACGCCAGCATCGCAGCGCAGCTGCTCGCCTACATCCGCCGCTTCATCGAGGATGGCGGCTCGGTCGTGCTGATTTCGCACATTCTGGGCGAAGTACTCACCACGGCCGACCGCGTGGTGGTCATGAAGGACGGACAGGTGGTGGCCGACCGGCCCGCCGCCCAGTTCTCGGTCGACTCGCTCGTGCGGGCCATGGGCAGCGTGGTTCGTGCCCACGACGCCCGGCGCGACGCAACGCGGAATGCCGACGCCACGCCGATCCTGCGGCACCCGGCTACCGAGGCCGGCGCGAGCGATTTCATCGCGCATCGCGGTGAGATCGTCGGCCTTGCTGGCCTCGCCGGTCATGGCCAGACGCGGATGCTGGTCGACCTCTTCCTTTCCGCCGGCGGCGACTGGCTGCGCCGGCGCGACGCGCAGGTGGCCTTCGTTGCCGGCGACAGGCACGTCGACGGAAACCTGCCGCTGTGGAGCATCCTGCGGAATCTGACCCTGTCGCTTCTCCCCGACCTCACGCGCCTCGGCCTCGTCGACCGATCAGGCGAGGCGCGCGCGGCCGCCGACTGGCAGGAGCGCATCGGCATTCGCACGGCGGACCTGGGCAACGCCATCCTCTCGCTGTCCGGCGGCAACCAGCAGAAGGTTCTGTTCGCCAGGGCATTGGCGACGAGCGCACCGGTGGTCCTCATGGACGATCCGATGCGCGGCGTCGATATCGGCACCAAGCAGGAGGTCTACCACCTGCTGCGCGCCGAGGCAGACAAAGGCAGGACGTTCGTCTGGTACTCGACCGAAATGGACGAGGTCTGCCAGTGCGACCGGGTCTACGTGTTTCGCGAGGGGCGCATCGTCGCCGAACTTGGCGGCAACGACGTCAACGAGGAAAATGTGCTCGCGTCCTCCTTCGCCGGGGTGCCTGCATGACGGTTCTGACGGCCGAAAGACTGCGCGTCCTCGTTCCTGCTCTCTCGCTCGCTGTCCTGCTGGCGGCGGTGTTCTGGCTGCAACCGCGGGCGATGAGCTACACCGGGCTCAACCTGCTGTTCAACCTCGCCGTCCCCATCGCGCTGGCGACGATCGCCCAGATGCTCATCATGATGGTCAACGACCTCGACCTATCCATGGGCACCTTCGTCAGCTTCGTCGCCTGCGTCACCGCGACAATCTTGAACAGCGACCCTGTGGTCGGCACCCTGATCCTTGCCGGTTGCGTTGCCGTCTACGCGACGCTGGGCATCGTCATTCACCTGCGCGCGCTGCCCTCCATCGTGGTCACTCTGGGCATGAGCTTTGTGTGGGGCGGCCTCGCGGTGCTGCTGCTGCCCTCGCCCGGGGGCACCGCCCCGGACTGGATCCGGGCGGTGATGACGTCCAAGCCGCCCTTTGTGCCGATGGCGATTGTCGCCAGCCTTATCATCGCGGCGTCGGCACACTGGCTGGTGATGCGCTCTAGCTTCGGGGTGGTATTGCGCGGCGTGGGCGGCAACGAGCGCATGGTGGAACGGGCCGGGTGGTCGGTACTGCGCGCTAGGGCGGCCGCCTACGCCATGGCCGGCGTGTTCGCCGTGCTGTCTGGCATGTCGCTTGTCGGCCTGACGACCTCCGCGGATGCCAATATAGCGCTGCGCTACACGCTGCTGTCCATCGCCGGCGTGATCTTGGGCGGCGGTGAGTTCGTCGGCGGACGTGTGTCGCCCATCGGTGCGGTCATCGGAGCGCTTACCCTAACGCTTGCCGCCTCCTTCCTCTCGTTCCTCAAGATTTCGCCCGACTGGCAGATAGGCGCGCAGGGGGCGATCCTGATCATCGTCCTCGCCGTTCGCCTGTTGCTCAACCGCCGCGAAACGAGGGCCGCGCGCTCATGACCGCCATTCGCGCCCTGTTCGGCAAACCCTGGATCTGGTCGTTCGTCGCGACCGCCGCGGTGTGGCTCGCGACGATCCTGTTTACCGCCGGCGCCTCGACAGTGGGCCTCACGCAAGCGGCGCTGACCTTTGCTGCATTCTCGGTCGTGGTGGGGCTTGGCCAGATGTTCGTCATCACTCTGGGTCCGGGCAATGTCGACCTCTCCATTCCCGCGACCATGACGCTTGCGGGCACGGTGGCGCTCAAACTGATGGACGGTAACCCCTCACTGATTGTGCTCGGGCTCCTCTCCATCGTCGCCATCGGCCTCGCCGTCGGTCTCGCTAACTATGCCCTGATCAAGCTGCTCCGCATCCCGCCGATCATCGCGACATTGTCTTCGAGTTTCATTATCCAGTCGACGGCCATCTGGTACAACCGCGGCATCCGCATCAAGCCGCCGGCGATGCTCGCCGATTTCACCACCGCGAACACCTTGGGCATCCCCAACGTAGCCTGGATCGCAATGCTGATCTCGATCGCCGCGTGGATCCTGCTGGAGCGCGGCATATACGGGCGCTGGGTTTCGGCTATCGGCCAGAACATGAGGGCTGCCCGCCTTGCCGGCGTGCCAATAGACGGGGTGCGGCTGGTCACCTATGTGCTGTGTGCCATGCTCGCCGCGCTGACTGGCTTCCTGTTGAGCTGCTTTTCGGGCGGCGCCGCACTCAATATGGGCGCTGAGTACCTGCTCACCTCCATCGCGGTAGTCATTCTCGGCGGAACCGCAGTCGCCGGCGGCTTCGCAAACGTGCCGGGGATCTGGGGCTCCTCGCTGTTCCTGTTTCTCGTCGTCTCCATGCTGAACACATATGGCGCAAGTGCCGGGGTCCGCCTGCTCCTCACGGGCGTGGTGATTATCGCCGTGATCGTCGCAGCCAGTTCCAACCGCAACGCGAGCAGTTGATATTCCCTGCCGAAACAGCCCCCTGAGATACCATCGATCGCTGGCAGGAGCGAAGCACTCACTCGCCGCAGATGGGGAAGCCCGGCAACCTGAGTGCGCTGTGCAACACTTTCTCGGCCACGCACAGATCCAGACGACCGTTTGCTATCTCGGCGCGGAAGTAGACGCTTTGGCTCGCAGAGCAGATCTAGTCGTTGGCGCGGAAACCAAGTCGGTTTCGCACCAGACGCGGACGTTGGGCATCGGGTTTTTATGTGGTGGCCTCTCAAGCGTCCGCTTTGCGCCAATAGCGGCCTTGGTCGAATCTGAAGCGCCCCCCGGCGCACTCCGGCCAGGCTGCACGTCATGAGACCCGCTCTACGGTCCAGTCGCTGCTCAGTTTGCCGCGTGGACGTGTAAAGCCGGACTCGCCGTCCAGTGCCTGGCGCGGCCGGAGGTGTAGTGTTCGGCCGTCTGCGAGGCGCACAACGATGTGGCCCGGCTTCGTCGTGACGATGACACCGTCGACGCTCGCCTCTCGATAGGCGAGCGTGAATGCGTCACCCATCATGATCACAGTGGGGCGGCCGACAATGTGAAGCTCGGCAACGACCTGGAACACCGTGGCTTGTTCTATCTGCCCAGCGCTGCTCTGCGCTCGCCACCTGGTCATTTCGCGCATGTCTCCAAGGTCGGCTCAGGTTCGAATTGGCCGCGATGCGGATGCCGATCCTTCCGCACCGCGGGCCTGTGACCTAGAACGCTTCGGCCAGTTTCAACTGGCAAGCCTGCGCCAGCTCGGCGTTCGGCTTTTCCGCGCCAAGCGGCGTCGCCCAGCCCGCCTTCTCGACGATAGCCCTGCGCGCGTATGTCGACGCGGCCTTGAGTTCCGTCATCGCGGTCGTCGTCGTGGTGTCGCCGCCGCCGGCACGTTCGATGCAGTAGGGCATCAGCGCCGTAGCTACTGCCGCGTTTGAAGATTTGGCAGCCATGTCCTTGGCCGATCCACCCGTGACCCAGCCGCCCCAGCTGAACCCCACGATTGCGAGCGCAACGGCACCTGCGCCCGCGCCGATGAGGCCGGGTTTCAACCAAGCAGGGAATTTCATGAGTATGTCCGATCTTGTCAGACGAGCGCGCGGAATGCGCACAAGTGGGGGAAGCTAGCATGAATATGCAGCGACCGCCGACAAACATCGCGCGGCCGATATCTCACCTGGCCTGGTTGCGGCGAGGCGGCGGTCACACCTCCTGATCGAGCCGAAGGGCCTCCGTCAGGTCCTCGGTCCGAACATCCAGCGCCTCCAACATACCGCCGTCCGGCAGCATGATCGTCCGCGTCAGCACGTAGGCGGCCCAGGAGACGTCGAGGCGCTCACGCCGGATGTGCACCTCGAACGTGCCCGGATCGTGTGGCCTATCGAGGCCAGGGAGTGTGAACGGGTGGCGGAACGTCACCCGTTCGACTGTAGTGTCGGTATCGGCCATCATGGTGATCTCCATGGAACGGGCTCACGCCGGCTCCATCGCTTCCAGCAACGCGGCGATCTTGATCGTGGCGAAGTTGGAGAAGGTGTCCGACACGGCATAGGGCAGGACGATGCGGGCGCCGTGGCGGATGGCTCCACAGGTGTATACCACGTTCGGGACATAGCCCTCGCGCTGTGAAGGATCGGGATAGACCAGCGGCTCGCGGGAGCGGGCGAGTACCCTGGTGGGATCGTGCTTGTCCAGCAGGGCGGCACCGATGGCATACCTTCGGACCGGGCCAACGCCGTGGGTGAACAGGAGCCAGCCCTCGTCGAGTTCGATCGGCGAGCCGCAATTGCCGATCTGCACGAACTCCCACGGCCATTCCGGCTTCAGGATCGGCTCACCGCCCTCCCAGGTGAGCAGGTCATCGGAATAGATCAGGTAGAGGTTCTCGTTGTCCTGGCGGCCGATCATGGCGTAGCGGCCGCCGATCTTGCGCGGGAACAGCGCCATGCCCTTGTTGCGTGCTGCGCTGCCGCGCAGTGCGCGCATGCGGAAGCTGACAAAGTCGTCGGTTTCCAGCAGCTCGGAACGGATGCCGCGGCCGTCATAGGCGGTGTAGGTGGCGTAATAGGTATGTTTCCCCTCGTCCTCGAAACGGACGAAGCGCGCGTCCTCGATGCCGTTCGACTGAAACGAGGTCATCGGGAAGATCACCCGTTCGCTGATGTCTTCGCCCGCGTTGAAGGCGAACTCGACCGGCTCGTCGCTGAACGGCGGAATCGGGGCGTTGAGGCGTGGCATGCTTGCGAGCCGCGCCGTCGGATCGATGGCGACACTGCCATCCCTGGAGATGGTGCCGGCCCGGAAGGTAAGCGATGACACATGCCCCTCGCCCACAGCCCTGAGGCTGAGGATGAAGCGCAGCCCGCCGGCCGGCGCGAGACTCTGGTCGGGGTGCACGACGATGCTCGGATTGAACAGGGCCGAGGACTCGAACGAGTACTCATGGAGAAAATAGGCTCCGATCAGCTGGCGCTGCACCGGGGTGAAAGCCGCGTGATCGGTGAATGCCTCTTCCATTTCGGTGGCGCGCGCGTCGAAACCGGCCAGCAGGTTGCGGTGGCGTCCGTCGAAATTGTGCAGCACGTCCTTGAGCTGTTGCACGGCGCTCTCGGCATCGAGCGATAGGACCCGGTCGACGATGTGATTGGCGCGGGTCTTCTCGTTCGGCTTCAGGTCTTTCGGCTCGGTCGCGGGTCGGAACGGCCGGACGATCACCCGGGCCGGGTCAGGTCGCAGGTAGAGTGCCTGCCGGTTGAGGAAGGTGACTGGCGACAAGGCGACCTCTGAACTGGGGATGGTGTGATCTCGTTGGGCGATAGAGGGTTGGCAATGGCTGCAGCACGTCGAGGCCTTCCAGCCGGCGCATATCGGCAAGGCCGAGCAGGTAGGAGACGACGGATTCGCCGCCGCAATTCTCGTTGGGGCGATCCGGATGGAGACCATCCTTGCAGGTGCCCCTGTCGATATCGACGAGGGCCGCGCCCAGGTCGTTGCCGCCATGGAACCACGCGAAGGCGGATCGGGCTGCCGCACGCCAGCGCTCCTCGCCGGTGGTCTTCCGGGCCTCGAGGCACGCCGCTATCGTCGCGGCGGCCTCCACCGGTTGCTGGTCGAAGGCCCTGGGCGGCTGCCGGACGTCGCTGAAGCCTGCCGTGCCGACCGGCCTAAACAATCCGGCAGGGGAGGTCTGCTGTGCCAGGAGCCAATCGAGCGAGCGCAGTCCGGCCTCGGCGTATCCGGCGATGCCGGTCGCCCGGCCGCAGACGATCAGCGCTTCGCACAACCGGGCATTGTCGTAGGCGAGGCCTTCCTCGAACCAGACCCAGTCCCGCGTCTCCACCTGCCGCAACAACGCGACAAGCCGATAGGCGAGGCGCAGGCGGAACTGCAGGGCGAAGTCATCCTGCGGCCGCACCTCGCAATAGGCGTTGAGGCCGAGCAGGGTGAAGGCCCAGGCGCGTGGCGACGCGAAGCCCTCCACTGCCGGTAGGGCCTCGGCAAACAGGTCGGTGGCCCATTGGCGGCGCGTTGCGACGGCATCGTCGCGCGCGGCGACCCCTAGTGCCCACAGGGTCCGGCCATGGCTGTCCTCGGAGCCTTGCTCTTCGAGCCAGCGGCGATCGAAGGCCATGAAATTGCGGAAGCGCCCGGTGTCGCGGTTGAAGGCGTGCTGCACGAAGGCGGCGTAGGCTGAAGTCATGGCGTCGGGCAGTGCGTCGGCGCTAAAGCCGTGTAGCGAGCTGGCGAGCAGCAGTCCACGTGCGTTGTCGTCGACGCAATAGCCATGCGAGCGATCCGGCAGGGTATGGATGGCATGCTGGAACAGGCCGGTGTCGTCGGTCATCGTCTGCAGGTGGCCGATGGAGATGGCCGGCAGGCGGCGACCCTCAGCCGGTGTGGGCAGGACGTGGATCCGTGCCGGCTGCTTTGCCACCGCAACCGAGCTGAACAGCTCGAGATAGCGCTCGGCGGTTTCCGTCCAGGTCATCGACCGGCTGGCCGCATAGGCGCGGTGGCGCATGGCCCGATGCAGCGGCTCATTGCCCAGCAGAGCCGCAATCTCGGCACCCATCGCCGCGGCGTCGTCGAATGGCACGAGGATGCCGCGGTTGTCGGCCAGCAGTTCCAGCGCATGCCAATACGGCGTCGAGACCACGGCCTTGCCGAGCCCGAAGCTGTAGGCCAGCGTGCCGGATGTCATCTGAGCCTGATTGAGATAAGGCGTGACATAGACGTCGCACATCGAAATGTACTCGAGCAGTGTCGGGCGATCGACGAACTGGTCGAGGAAGACCACATGCGCCGCGATGCCCAGCGCCTCGGCGCGCGCCACGAGACTTTCGCGATAGGTCTCGCCCCGATCGCGGACGAGGTTGGGATGGGTAGCGCCCAGGACGACGTACACCGCATCCGGCCGGCTCCGCAGCACGGCGGGCATGGCGTCGATCATCACCTCGATGCCCTTGTTCGGCGATAGGAGGCCGAAGGTGAGGATGACCGTCTTGTCGGTAAAGCCCAGCCGTTCCTTGGCGCCGTCGGGCTCGACAAAGGCGAAATCGGGGATGCCATGCGGGATCACCTCGATCTTGCCGGCTGCCGCGCCATAGGTGCCGATCAGCAGCTCGCGGCCTTTTTCCGCCATCACCACGAGACGCGCCGAGACGGCGATGATGCGTTCCAGCACGCGGCGCTGCGCCGGGCTCGGGGTGGCCAGCACGGTGTGCAGCGTCGAGACCACGGGAACAGTCAGCTGATCGAGCAGCAGAAGTATATGCGCGCCCGCTTCGCCGCCAAAAATGCCGAACTCGTGCTGCAGCGATACCGCGTCGAAGTGGCCGGTGTTGATGACATTGGCGGCGCGCCGGTAGTCCTCCTCGCGCTCCTCCCGGATCTCGAAGGTCACGGCCGGCGGATAGATGTAGTCGCGGCCGCTGTCGGTCATGGCAACAATGGCGGTCTCGACGCCGAGTGCTGAGGCGGCGACCGCCTGCTGCAGGTCGGTGGTGAAAGTGGCTATGCCGCAGCGGCGCGGCAGCGAGTTGCCGATGAATGCGATGCGCTGGATAGACCTCATGACTGGCCCCTCCACGGCAGCTTCGGAGAACCCTTTGACGACCGGGCCAGCCCGAGGTCAGGAAACCGTTCCGCCATTACCTCCATGGGAATGCCGTTTCGGCTTTGCAGCAGGCCGGCGACCGGGCTGCTAGCAACATAGGCCATCAGCCCCTTGGCACCGTGATCACCGGTTCGGACGGTCGCCCGCTGCTCGTCGAGGAACATGGCTTCTCCCGAGGCAACCCGCGTCAGGTCGAGCGTGACATCGCCCTCAACAATCAGCATCCAGGTTTCACTTATGGCGTCGATGGCCCAGTGGGAGTTGGGGGCAAGGTCGATCCGCTCGAGAACGAAGTATCGGCTCACTGCCATGACCTCGCGGGCCTCGGACAGTCGGGACGGCGACATCCGCGGAATGGCGGGCCCGGGCTTCGAGGCGCCGACGCCGCCATCGAGATGCAGCTCACGCTGGCGGCCGTAGTCGAACAGCCGGAAAGTCGCATCGCTGCGTTGCTGGATCTCGGCGATCACAAGTCCTGCGCCGATGGCGTGGATGGTTCCCGCCGGCACGAGTATCGCCTCCCCGGCCTCTACCCCCTGCCAGTGGACTAGCTCCGAAATCGTGCCGTCGGCGACGACGGCGCGCAGTTGCGACGCCGTCAGCACGCGCTTCAGCCCAAGGGCCACCTGCGCTTCCGAGCTGGCCGAAAGCACGTACCAGGCCTCGGTCTTGCCGTGCGGCAGCCCAATGGACTGCGCGAATGTATCGTCCGGGTGAACCTGGATGGAGAGCGGCTCGTCGGTGAACAGCAGTTTCAGCAGCAGTTCCGGCTCCGGCGCCTGTCGGTCGGCGCGCTGGAACCACAGCTCCCCTACCGCGACGCCGTCGTGGCCGAGCTCACTCCACGGCCGCAGATCGGTCTTGCCCCAGGGTTTGCGCACCACCGTGGTCGATGCAAGTTCCATGGTCATGGCGTGTCTCCTGGGTGGGGCGCGACGGGTTGAGGCGTCAGGTTCGTTTCTTGTTCGACGGTGAGCTCGACAGGTTGGCCTTGGCCAGCAGCCCGTCGGTGGCGGCGGGCGTTGCCACCTTGATCTGCTTGGGCTTCTTGGCTTCGCGATTGCTGTGTTTCTGGCTCTTGGCCATGGCAGACTCCTTGCACCGATGGTGCGGTTGGAAACAGGACTGATGCGGACGTCAGGCCGATGCGAACGCCCGCTCGGCGAGCTGGCGCTGGTTAACGATCAGGGACGGACCGGAAGCCCGTGCCGCACCGCGATCCGCAGTGGCGTAAATTTTAGGATCATTTGAAAATCCTAAGTCTGCCCGGCGCCACATGAAATCATGCGGTACCCGTCACTAAATCTGATTGGGCAACTGGAAGCTCCTCACTCATGCACCCTTGTCGACGCCGTGTCCAACTTATTCGGACAGACATGCCGACAACGAGAATCTACTAGATAACATCGGCACCAGTTCGCCGCAGTAGCGCGATTCTATCTTCCTATATTTTGCGCGGTGGCCTTGTTTTGTGCGAGGCAGGCGACGATATAATCCAGACGTTACAGCCATCGTTGGCTTTGATCGTCCGGTTCACCGGCTGTTTGGCCCCCTGCTTTGCAACGTCTAGGCCCTTGCCGCATGTCGCGGCGAAGGAACGGACGCGCTTCGTCTCTGGGCGCGACCTCACAGCAGGAGCCTTTCCTTGACCACAATGTACTTCGTGCAGGGCTTCAGATCGAAGGGGCGAAACCTGGAGCCCGACCTGCCCCAGCCGGCAAGAAGTCCCGAGGCGGCCATTGCAGCAGCCGAGCGTATGGGACCGACCCGCACGGGCGTCTGGGCCTACTCGGCGAACATCGATCAAGAAACCGACACCTACGACGAACCACGTGTGCTGTTCCGAACGGGTACGCTGCCGCCTGGCCTGGGAGACTGACCTTCACGCTCTGCCCGGCCCCCGGGACTCACATCATCCGGAAGGATGGACATCAGGAGTCGCGTGCCGCCATCGGGTGACAAGCCGCCTTTTGACCAGGACACGGCACTTTCGCCGGCTCGCGCCGGGTTGCACCCACTGCCTCCCACGGTCCTTGCCCGCAGCGCAACTCAACCGAGCCGTATCGCCAACTGCAGGCTGTCCATCCACATGAGGAGCTCCCGTGCCGGAGAAAATTCGACAAGCCAATGCTAAGGCTGCTGCCTCGAAATACGCCCCCAAGCCCGATGGGTCGACCCTGACATATGGCCTCATCGCCGTGTCGGTTCTGGCGGTCACCCTGGCTGTCTATGGCCGCTTCTACGACGTCGACATGCTCTCGGAACCGGTTGCGCTTGTTGTTGCAAGCCTCGCCGCGTTTGCGTTCGGAGCGGGGATTCGGTTGCGGCTCCAGCAGCGCCACGCTGCAGCCTATCGCGCCGAGTATGCGTTACGACAACGAGCCTCAACCGCCGCAGGCCAGACCGAGGCGGCGCCGGCGACGCTACGGAACGAGACACCGCAATGATCATCCATGCCGGCTATTCGATCAGCTACGACTGTCCCAAGCCCACGCCGACACTTCTGGCGCTGCGAATTCATTCCTCCAGGCGCCCCGACTTGCTGACCCCCGAGGCGCTCACATTCTCGCCTCCCCTAGGGACACGCAACTACACCGATGGCTTCGGCAACATCTGCACGCGCCTGACGGCTCCAGCGGGTCGGCTGACGATTTCGACCGAGTTTGACGTCTTCGACTCGGGCTTGCCGGACGCAGTTCCGCTCGATGCCACCCAGCACGACATCGAGGACCTGCCCGACGATGTGCTGGTCTATCTCCTCGGTTCCCGTTACGTCGAAACGGACGTGCTCTCGAGCTTCGCCTGGCAACAATTCGAGGCAACGCAGCCGGGTTGGCCGCGCGTGCAGGCGATCCTGGACTTCGTTCACCGCCACATCCGCTTCGACTACATGCAGGCCGACAGCATGAGATCGGCCTATGGAGCGTACCTGCAACAGGTTGGCGTTTGCCGCGACTTTGCTCACCTCGCCATCGCGTTCTGCCGCTGCATGAACATCCCGGCTCGGTACTGCACCGGCTACCTCGGAGACATCGGGGTGCCCGCTAGCGAAGCCCCGATGGATTTTTCCGCCTGGTTTGAGGTCTATCTGGGCGGGAAGTGGCACACGGCCGATGCCCGCCACAACAAGCCGCGAATCGGCCGGATTCTGATCGCCCGCGGGCGAGACGCCACGGACGTGGCGCTTTCGACCCAGTTCGGACCTGCCGCACTGGCGGGCTTCTCGGTGGTCACTGAGGAAGTGGCTCGCCCAAGCATCAGGCGCGCAATGTAACGCTGCTGGGTGCAGAAGTGCGAACGTCCGCTTCGGGCAAGAAGTCGACACCGATTGAAAGAATGGCCGGCTTGCGCCGGCCATTCTTCACCCATCAGTAGATATCGTGATCGTGGTGCTCGTGGCCACGGCCGAGGCCGTTGCCGTGGCTGAAGTGACCCTGGCCGATGAGGTGGCCGGGGTGAACCTGCTCTGCATCGGTCTTGGGTGCAGCGAGGGTGTGCGTCGTAGCTGCCACACCGGCAGTTAGCCCGGCGGCAAGCGCCACGATGGCCATCAGTTCTTTCCGTTTCATGTGTCTCTCCTTTTTGACACGGTTGCTGGGAGAAGTGCCCAGTAGGGCGAGGCAAGCCGATAGCGCTGAGCGGCAATCGGCAAACTGGTTAGTCCCTATTTTCAAGAAGCTCGGAGCCGTTCGTTCGGCATGAACAGGAACGTCGGCGTGGCGTTGAACCGCTTCCAGCAGACGTAGCGGCCCCCAGCGAGGAAAGCCCTCACGTCCGGGAAGGTGCCGTCGCTCGCCTCGACATAGATCAGCGGCCTGTGGTGTTCGATTACGCGCGCCGCGCCACGCAGGACATCGAGCTCCCAGCCCTCTACATCGATCTTGATGACGTCGATTCGAGCGTCGTTCTCGAGCTCGTCGTCCAGGCAGAGCAGAGGCAGGTCTCCCGTCGCATCCGACGCGACTTTTGCCATACCGCTATTGCCCTCGGACGCGGGGATCGCACGCGCCCTGCCCGCAGACGCCCCAACCGCCGCGTGGCGTAGCCGGCAATTGGACTCGACCCCATTCTCGCGCACGTTCGCCGTGAGCAGCTCGAACGTCTCGGCGTTCGGCTCGAAGGCGATGGTCTTGAGCCCTAGCATCATCGAGAAATACAGGGTGTGGTTCCCCACGTGCGCACCGACATCGACGGCACATTCGGGGAAAAACAGGCGCGAGCGGACATCGGCCAGCAGCTCGGCTTCATAAAAGCCCCCTGTGGCTTTGATGGTGCGCGCGATGTGATCCTGCTCGTTGGCAAAGCGGAGTGTCACTCGCTTGCCTCCGGCCGGGAAGGTCACGCTTGGTGCCAGCTCATTCATGCGCTTTCCACCGCGAGCGCGAGCCGCACGTCAAGCTTGCCAAAACCGGCGAACTGAATGATTTCAGGCAGTTGTTCCCCGTGCCGCTCACGGGTGTAGGTTTCGAAGATCGACTCCTCGGGCTGCTGGTCGACGACCCAGCCTGCCGGGCGCGGGACGCAGACGAGGCCGATGCCGTTCTCATGGCAGTAGCGCGCGAACCTCACGTCGACGAAGCGCTGAGACGTGCGCATGAAGTCGAATGGCGGCATCAGTTCGCCTGGCAGCATCAGGCAGCCCGTGCCGAGCTGGTTGACGAGTATGGGTGTTGCCAGGGCCTTGTCGAACTTGGCGACGAAGCGCGAAGTAGGCGTTCCCTCAAACAGGTCGGAATAGATCACGCCATGCAACCCTATCGCCGTGCGTGACGAGGGCATGCGGCGATGAAAGGCGATCATGCTTTCCACGTAGTCGGGAGGGAAGGTCAGGTCGTCGTCGATCAGGAAGACGTACTCGCCGGTGCCGGGCCTTCGCCAGAACTTGCCGGTGTCCTTCAGGTCGTCTTGCGGAATCTCATAATGGACGTTTGCCAGCTTGGGCAGAGCGAGTTGCTGGCGCCTGGTGAACTGGTTGAGCACGACGTGGATTTCGTCGAACTGGGGCGCCACGCTCTCAAGCATGAGGGGAAGGTTCTCGAGGCGACCAGGATAGGTCGCAAGTTGACCGATGCGCTTCATCGGGCACCTCCCACCTCTTCCACGCGGGCTTGCGCCATCAGCATTCCATGCTCTGCCAGTGCGTCTTCGACCGTCGGCAGGCCAGGACGCTCACCCATGTGTCTCGATCGTGCCGCGGCAGCGGCATAGGAACGCCTGGCCGGTGCCCGATAGCCGTCTTCGGTGGCCTCGATTCCGGGTGATCGCGTCAGCGACGTCGTCGACGCGAGGCCGAGGATGACCGGCGACTGCATAAGCCGAACGGCATCGACGCCAAGGCTTGCACGCAGCTTCTCGTAGAACTCGGTGTCGGCACCGAAGCGCGCTTGCCGATAGGGTCCGAACCGCTCGAACACTTCGCGGGGGGCAAGCAAACTGACCACTGCTATTCGCGCGACGGCCTGATCGGAGGAAAACACGAACTCGCCACGAGGAGTTACACGGAACCACTGCGCCGCGACCGCCGCCGCTCCCTCTCGCTTGAGGAATGCCAGTTGCCTCTCGATCCGATCCGGAAAGGCGAAATCGTCGGAATCGTGGAACGTGATGTAGGCGCCGCGTGCCTCGGGAATGAGGCTGTTGCGTACGCCGTATGTCCCCTGGTTGCCGCAAGAGCGGAACAGCCGCACGCGGGGGTCGCTACGCAGCTTGTCGAGCTCGGAGCTGGTGCCATCGGAGCTCTCATCGTCACAGATCAGCAACTCGATGTTACGATAGCTCTGCGCCAGGATGGAGCGTGCAGCGTAGTGCACTGTCGCGGCCGAGTTGTGCGTCGACATGATGATCGAAACGAGATCGTGAGCATCGGCACCATGGGGCGGCCGCTCGAAACTGATGTGTTGAAGGAAGTTGTCCTCGCCGAACGCGACCTTCCTCAACAGGGTCGCGCCTTGCTTGCCCAGCACGCGGTTGACGAACATCTTGTAGAGCGAGGCGTCGCCGCGCGTCGCAAAATAGTTCGCCAGCAGCAGATTGGTGGCCGGCGTCGCTCGTTCGCCGGATGCGAGCAGGTTCGGCAGCGCCTGATCGCCGGCCACTGCCATGCGCTTACTGATGTAGTAGCTGTTGGGTTTGCCGCTGGGCAGCGTGGCAAACTCCGGCAGGAACTCGGTGTTGCCCGTGCAATAGGTCGAGAACCAGGTGAAAAGGCTGTCGTCCTTCTTCACCGCCGCAATGTTCTTGAACAGGAAATGGCGAAGCGCCTCGAGCTCGCCAAAGGCGATGAATTTCCGGCACAGCACCTTGGCCGCCGGAATGACGCTGTCCTTCCCGAGATGGTTGAAGAAGGCGAGGAGGTAATTTGCCATGCCCTCGGCCGTGTCGAAACGCTCCATCGAGATAGCTATCCGCAGCGTCTCGATGATCCAGGCGAAACGATCACGATGAACCGCCCGCGACATGCCGGCATTGTGGGCATGCAGTGCGGCGAGCGGTGGATGGTTACGGGTAACCCTGCGTGGGTCGTCGCGGTCGACGAAGCGCGAGATTCCCCACTTCGCGGCGATGCTGTCGCGCCGCGCAGCCTGAGTGATGCTGCCGGCCGGCTTCAGGTAGTCGCGGAAGTTCGAGACGTACTCGAAGGAATAGCCTCGCGACACGAACGAAGAGAAGTCAGGCGAATCTGTCAGGAACACGGGCTTGAAGTTCCTGTTCCTCGCCTGATCCGCGGCAACCTCGGCAACGACCTGCTCGAGATCGTGCCCCCGAAATCCGAGGACGGAGATACCTACCGTGTCCCTCATGGTGTGCGCCGAACTTGCGCACTCGTCGCCGGGATGCGCGTGAAGCGGTTGCTCGGGACGCAGCGGCCCTGCCGGCCATGATGCGTTGTCGATCCGCGGCGCCCGGCGCGGGTGCTGAGCGATCGAGGCGAGCGGCAGGTTTGGACCGATCTCGACGTAGCGGGTCTTGCCCTCGGGATCGACCGCCTTGCGGACCAGGGCTCCCAGTGCCCGGTGGGCACGAGAATAGCGTTCCACGAGTGCGCGCATGCGCTTGAGTTCGGCCAAGTGGTTGCCGTGGCCCGGCGCGGGAGCAGGTATTTCCGCAGGCTCTACCCGTTCCGGCACCGCGCTCGTTCGCAGTTTCACTCTCTTTGCTCTGGTCATTGGGCTGCCATGTGTAGCTGGGTCAACCAACGCGCAGCGTCGGCTCCCCCGTTGGACTGGTGCAGGGACCTGGTGTTGCCGGCGAGGAACTCGCGCGCCTTCCCGTCCATGAGGAGGTTCACCAGGTCGGGCAGATCGCCGAGTTCGGACTCATCGAGTTCGAAAGCCGCCTGCTGAGCCTGGGCGTGGCTGGACCGCCCGGCCTGATCGTCCATCGAAGGATGCCGGTTCGGGATGAAGATCGTCGGCAGATCGAAGTTCACGATCTCATGGAACGTGTTGTAGCCCGCGGCCGAGACGGAAAAGTCGAACGCCTTGAAATACTGGCTGAGGGGGTAACCCCGCAGGTAGGAGACGCCCTGCCAGTAGTTGAGCGGCTGTGTCCCGTTGATCCATTCGGCAACGCAAATCTGGAGCTGCTCGACGCGCCGCAGCACCGAGATCAGATTGTCGACGAGCGCGACGACGTCACGGTTGTAGCCGGCACCCAGCTGGATCAGGACGCTAGGGCGAGAGGGGTCGAGCCCCAGCCGGCGTGCGGCTTCCTCTCGAGTGAGCAACTCCCCTTCATCGAGAAGCCGGATCGGTGGGACAAGCACTGCTTCGTCCCGGCGCCGCGCGGTGATCCCGTCATCGTGCTGCCCCTTGAGTTCGCCCGGCTCGATGATGAGGTCGAACCAGCGCGAATTGTCGATGAAGGGACTGCTCAGCGGCCCCCACAGGCCACGCCGGATCCAAGCCAGCCTGCAGTCGCGGCGGGTTGCCACCGCCCCCACCAGGCCGTGGGATGGATTGTTTCCGTCGTAGACGACAAGGGCGGGGTCATAGGCGTCGACAAGCGTCTCGAGGTCGTGCCGGAACCAGCTGTCCCACAGCTCGAAATCGCCGCCGACGTAGCTGGCGGATGGCATGTACTCAGCAAGAAAGCCGAGCCGCTCGATGGCCGACACGGCTTGCGCCTGCGTTGCAAACAGGAGCGGCAGGCGCGGATCCATGCGACGCGCAATTGCCAGCAGCCGGCTGACGTGACCAACACCCACACCGTTGGAGGCAACGAACATGACCGGGCGCTGACGACTGCCGGCGGGTGGGTGGCTGACGGGTTGCACAGGGTCTGTTGGGCGCTTGCGCGAGGCCTTCGCGATCAGCCGGGACAGCGCCTCCTCAGGCGTGCAGTAGACCGCGACGCCCTTGTAGTGCGGCTTCAACCACGGCGCCGCTGCGACGGCCACACCCAGGTGTGCTGCCGCGAGGACGACCGTGTCGAGCAGTTGCACGCCTTCGGGCGCGGGGAAGTAGGCAAGGCCGTCAAGCAATGACAGCCGATCAAGGGACAGCTGCGACAGCTGCGCCTCATCGAGTGCCACAATCTCGGCCTTCTCGGTGTCTGGAGGCTGCGGAAGCCCCTCGCCTGCGATCCAGCCGATGCGCGCCCTGCTGCGACGCGTGGGCGAACTCCTGGGCGGCAGGGCCTCGAGCATCGGCCGGTGGTCGTCCGGCATAAGCTTCAGGTTGCGCGGCGCCGCGTCGCGGAGCCACGGGTTGGTCGGCGCCCATTGCACGCCAACTCCAAGTCGTTGCGAGATGCGCGTAACGCCGTAGTCCGCGATCTGGTGACAGATTAGCATCGCCTGTTCGGCGCGAATGCCGGCCAGCGGTTTGCGCGGCCAGTCCAGTTCGGAAGGGCCGTGGACCAGCAGCAGACCAGTTGTGCCCTTCTCCGAAGCCTCGACGACCGAAGCAAGGCCGCGCCGGACGCAGGTCTGTATCTCGGGCGCGATGCGAGAGTCGGGGCGGAGCGGTGCTGCATGAAGCAGCCCCACGCGTCGCCCGCTCGCTGCATGGCTCCGCACCTCCTGGGCGATGCGAAAGCTGCGCTCGCCCGAGGTGGTCATATCGCCTGCGACAACGACATCGAAGTCCGGCGACGCCTCCCTTGCGGACGGCTTCCTGCCCCTAGCTGTCAAGCGATACACTCCACATTGCGGCGCGATCCGGCGGACCGGCTGCCAATCGTCGATAAGGGCCGCAAAGTCCCGCGTCCCGTGGCGAGTCACCAGGTGGGAATCATCTGGCGACGTGGCAAGCATTTAGATGGAATACGGTATTAGCAAGGCGCCAATTCAAGCACCAATATTATTATGTTGAGCTTATATATTGAACGTAGATTTTGTTACGTCGAATTCCGAATTTAAGAAATATTGTATGTTGTTGCGCCAACGCCGCGACACGCCGAGAACAAATCTGTTGCGATCTCGATGCCGCGTTTGAGTTCGCGGGCGCGCACAACGCTAGCCGCGGCCGGAATTTCTGGAGAGTGCCGAAACGATCGGCCCGTTTGACATGGGCCTTGCTCGATCGTTCGCTGCGACCACGTTTTCACCGTGGCGAATCTTGATGAAGCGTGTTGCCGGCTTGGCTGATAGCTTGAGGCTAGTAGATGGTCGAATTCACGCTTTGGGTGATTGCCGGCCGTTAGCAGCCCTTTCCTAGTCAACAGCCGACGCTTACCCGGGCACTGTTGGCCTGCAGCGGCGCCAGTTCCAGCACACCTGCCCCTCGCAGCCCGCCACGTGACGACCAGTTCCAGTCCGCCGGGCAAAGACCGCAGCAGGTCGCAGGGAGGAGACCGTGAGTGGAGCGGCCGGCTGCGTGGAGACTGTCAAAAAGTCGCTCTGCCACGCAGCTGCTGTGGCGCCAAAGCGGACCGTCTCGGGTGCAACCTGGCGGCGCCGGATACTGACCGGAAGTCGTAGATCAGCAGTACGACCTCTGCCAGCCTGCCCGCCAGCGTGCCGGATCAGAGACGATGGAGTCGAGCAGTGCGCTAAGGGCGGGGACAGGCGGAGGAACATGGCCTTCGCCCCAATTGTCGAGAAAGAGCCAGACCCCGTCGGCGACCACGCCATTGACCTTCGCCCCCTTCTGCAGGGGGGCGATATCCGCTCCCAGGCCTGCAAGGAACGGCTGCATGTGGGTGACGACGTGGCCGTCGGAATTGTTCTGGAGGTACAGGATCTTGTTGTCGCGTTCGCCCGCATAGGTGGCGGTGAGGTCCGTGTCGACGTGCGAGCCCAGCTGTGCGACGGCTGCCTCATGGGTCTCAAGGCCAAAGGCAGCTCCACCATACTCGGTGACATGGGGTGGGTTATAGCGGGTGATGTCGGTCTGCGGATTCCATACCAGCGCGATCGAGTTCGGGATGCCGGCAGAGTAGTAGAGGGAGGCAAAGCCGCCGCCCGCGCCCCCGAAACAGATGACGTCGCTGGCTCCGCCTGCCGCGATGATCTTGTCGAGGAGCGTCGGCAACACCTTTTGCAGCTCGAGGCCATCGCAGCCGGCAAACCAAGCGAGCCTAAGGTCTGGATGCAGATGCAGGCTTGGATCGCTGACTGCGACGAAACTCGCATCGAGTTCCCTGGCGACATCGATGCCAGTGAATACCGGGAGTTTCATGTCCGGGTTGCGGGGTGCCTGGCCGTGGAAGCTCAGGATCAGCGGTCGGCCGGGCTTCAAGCGCACCAGGAAATCGATTGGCGCGACTGCGCCCCGGATCGTGTGGACGCCGTCCGACAACTCATTGGCGGCAAGGAACGCGTCCACATCGGGATATTCCCGCGGAACGCCTCCCCAGCGCGCCAGCGACCGTGCCGACTCGATCCGTTCCAGTTCTGCTTTCATGCGTCATCCTCTGCCTCCGCATCGCGCGACTTCGCGATGGAGGCACGACGCTCCGCGGCAGCCTGCAACTCAAGGTGTTCAATGTAAGGCGGGGCCGTCGGCGCCACGAGGGACGCCCTGGCGGATAGGCCTATGACGCCTCGGGGGCCGGCTGGGCGTACCGGTCTTCGACGAACCCGCGACGCGTGGCAACGGCCGAGCTTGATCATGCGCCCCATGAGACGCCGCAACGTGGCACATCGCGATGCCGGCGGAGGAGCCGTCCACTGCATTAGAACCGGTCGTTTCGATCCCGCCGGGAGCGTCGGGCGCTACTTCTGGCCGGCGGCCCAGCCGCCACCCAAAGCCTTCGCCAGCGTGACGTAGGCCGTGGCGAGATTGGCGTCGCTCTGGGCCAGCGAATCCTGCGCCGACTGCAACGAAGACTGGGCGCTCAGCACCTCGCTGTAGTCGGCGGAGCCAGCTGCGTAGAGCTGCTGCGACAGGTCCTGCGCCTTGCTGTAGGATGCGACCGCTTCGGCCAGCGCGGCGCGACGGGTCTTTTCCTTGGTGTAGGCGACGATCGCATCCTCGACGTCCTGCTCGGCAGCGAGCACCGCGGCACGATAGGCAAGATAGGCGCTCTTGGCCTGCGAGTTGGCGAGATCGACGTTACCGGTCAGCTTGTCGCGGTTGAAGATCGGAATGCTGAGGCTTGGACCGAGCGACCAGTTGCCGATCGTGCCCGTGGTCGAGAGCGAGCCCGAAAGCGTGAGGCTCGGATAGAGCGAGGCCTCTGAAATGCCGATCTTTTCCACGGCCGCGGCGAGTTCACGCTCGGCCTGGCGCAAGTCGGGGCGGTTGCGCAACAGGTCAGCCGGAATGCCGGCGCCAATCGCGGTCTTGACGCGCGGGATCGCGCCGCTGGTGCCGAGCTGGACTGCGAGAGCGCCCGGCTCCTTGCCGATGAGAACCGCGAGCGCGTTGATCGACTGCTGCAGGGAGACCTCGAGCGAGGGGAGCGAAGCGGCGGTGGTCTGCGACTGGCCCTGCGAGCGGGCGACGGCTAGCGCAGTCGAGGTGCCGGCCTCGAACTGCTTTTCGACGACGCCGGTGGTTTCATTCTGCGTCTTCAGCGAGGCCTTCGCGAGTGCGAGGCGGCGCTGGTACGAGCGAATATCGACATAGGTGCGCGAGATGTCGCCGATCAGCGTCAGGCGCGCCTCATTAGCGCCCTCGACGGCGGCGTCGACATTAGCCTTCTGCATCGCCTTGTTGCGCTTGGCGGTTCCGAAGAAGTCGACCTCCCAGCTGGCGTCGATGGCAGCGGAACGCGTGGTGACCGCGCTGCTGCCCGATGAGAAGGTGCCCGACGTGGTGGACGACGCGCTGGCATTGACGACAGGATCGTAGGACACGCCGTTGACCCGCGCCGTGGCGCGCGCGGCTTCCACCGCCTCGATGGCCTGCGCCACGGTGAGGTTCTGCGCCAGCCCCTGCTCGATCAAACCGTTGAGCGCCTTGTCACCGAGTGCCGTCCACCAGCGCGTGGCGGAGGTGACCGCCGACCCGGTCGCGCCGGGCTGGGCATAGTTCTGTGCCAGGTTGAGTTGCGGTTGCACATAGTCGACGCCGAGAGTGGTGCAGCCGGCGAGGAGAACAACGAGACTGGTGCCCAGGATCGGCTGGGCCAGGCGGAAACGCGGAGAAAGCATCGGGGGCCTCATCGGTGTGGGAGGAGCGGTACCGGCTGCGTGCGTGCAGCAGGACTCACCGGGCCCCGAGGGTCCGGTGTGAAAATGAGTGGATCGGCTAGGTTGCGCGCGGGGTGCGGGCCAACTTGCGCCACCCGCCGCTGATCAGGAAGAAGAACAGCGGCACGAAGAAGATGCCGATCAGAGTGCCGGTAATGGTGCCGCCGACGACGCCGATACCGATGGCGTTCTGCGCCCCCGATCCGGCGCCTGTAGCAACGGCAAGCGGCAACACGCCGAGCAGGAAGGCGATGGACGTCATGGCGATCGGACGCAGGCGCTGGCGCACAGCTTCGAGCACCGCCTGCATCAGCGGCCGGCCGGACGCCACGAGATCGCGGGCAAACTCGACGATCAGGATGGCGTTCTTGGCCGACAGGCCCATTGTCGTCAGCAGGCCAACCTTGAAGTAGACGTCGTTGGATTGTCCGAACAGCGAAGCCGCCGCCAGGGCACCGAAGATGCCGACGGGTACCGCCAGCAGCACCGAGAACGGGATGGTCCAGCTCTCGTAGAGTGCCGCCAGGCAGAGGAAGACTACGAGCAGCGAGACTGCATAGAGCAGCAGTGCCTGCGAACCCGACAGCCTCTCCTGGTAGGAGAGGCCCGACCACGCGGTGCCGTAGCCGCCGTCGAGGTTGGCGACCAGCTCCTCCATCTTGTCCATGGCCGCGCCTGAACTCACCCCGTCGGCGTTGGAGCCGCTGATCGACAGTGAGCGGGTGCCGTTGAAGCGCGACAGCGAGGCCGAGCTCTGCACCCATTCGGTGGTGGCGAAGGATGAAAACGGCACCATTTCGCCAGAGTTGTTCTTGGCGAACCACTGCTTGATGTCGTTCGGCTGCATGCGGAATGGCGCATCGCCCTGCACGATAACTGGCTTGATCTCGCCGTTGAGGATGAAGTCGTTCACGTTGCTGCCCGAGAGCGCTACCTGCAGCACCGCGTTGGCAGCCGACAGATCGACGCCGAGCGCGCCGGCCTTCTCCTGGTCGATAACGACCTTGAGCTGGCTATCTAGTTCGCCCGCGTTGCCGCGGACAGCGGTGACCTCGCTCGCCTGCCCGGCGACCTCGGCCAGTTCGTTGCTCGCGGTATTCAAGGCATCGACGCCCTGGTTGCCGTTGTCGAGCAGCACCATGGAGAAGCCGTTCGACTGCCCCAGACCCTGGATCGCCGGCGGCTGCAGCGCGAAGATCTGCGCGTCGCGGATCTTCGCGAAGTAGGCCGACGCGCGGCCAAGGAGGGCCGAGGCCGACTGGGCTTCTGTTGTACGCTCGTCGAAATCCTTGAGACGGACGAAGACCATGGCATTGTTCTCGCCAGAGCCGCTGAAGGAGAAGCCGACGGTCGAAAACACCGCCTCGACCGTGTCCTTCTCCTGCGTGAGGTAATAGTCCTCCACCAGGTCAAGGACCGCCTTGGTGCGGTCGGCATTGGCGCCGTCCGGCAGACCGATCATGGTCATCAGCACGCCCTGGTCTTCTTCGGGAAGGAAGGAGCTAGGGAGCTTGCTATAAAAGTAGTAGGCGCCGCCCAGAAGCGCGACGAAGACGACGAGGATGCGCAGAGGCCGGCGCAGCACATAGCCCACGGTCTTGACGTAACCGTTGGTGGTAGCGCTGAAGCCCTTGTTGAACCAGCCGAACAGGTTGAACCGCTTCTTGCCCGGCTCATGCTGCTTGAGCAGCAGGGTGCAGAGCGCGGGCGTCAGGATGATTGCGACAAGGGCCGACAGGATCATCGCGCTGGCAATGGTGACCGAGAACTGCCGGTAGATGACGCCAACCGAGCCGGAGAAGAACGCCATCGGCACGAACACGGCGGTCAGCACCGCCGCGATGCCGATGAGTGCGCCAGTGATTTCGCCCATGGACTTCTCGGTCGCCTCCCTGGGCGACAGATGCTCCTCGGCCATGATGCGCTCGACGTTTTCCACCACGACGATGGCGTCGTCGACCAACAGGCCGATTGCCAAGACCATGGCGAACATCGTGAGCGTGTTGATGGAATAGCCGAAGAGCGCGAGGATGCCGAACGTACCCAGCATAACCACCGGTACGGCGATCATCGGAATGAGCGTCGCCCGCCAGTTCTGCAGGAACACCAGCAGTACGATGAAGACGAGGATGATGGCTTCGATGAGGGTGTGGATCACCTTCTCGATCGAGAGTTCGACGAAGGGCGTCGTCTCGTACGAGTAGGCGATCTCCACCCCCTCCGGCAGCGCGTTGGCGAGGCTATCGAGCGCTGCGTGCACGCTGTTGGCGGTGTCGATGGCATTGGCGCCGCTCGCCAGCTGCACGCCGAAGCCCGCAGCCGGCATGCCATTGAAGGTCGAGGACGAGCCGTAGCTTTCGAGACCGAGCTCCACCCGGGCAACGTCCTTGAGACGAACGGTTGAACCGTCCTCGGCGGAGACGAGGATGATGTTCTCGAATTCGTCGACAGTCTTGAGCTGGGTCTGCGCGGTTACGGTGACACGCAGCTCCTGTCCCGCGACGCCTGGGGAGTCGCCGAGCGTGCCCACCGAAACCGTCTGATTCTGCTTCTCGATCGCGCCAGTGACGTCGGCTGCCGTCAGCTTGTACTGGGCGAGCGACAGCGGATCGAGCCAGATGCGCATGGCATAGCCGGAACCGAAGGAGCTGATGCCGCCAACGCCGGCGACCTGCTCGATGCGCGGCTCGATGGTGGTCGACATGATGTCGGACAGCTGGTCGGTGGTATGCGTGCCGTCGGTCGACACGATATTGCCGATCATCAGGATGCTGCTGGTCGAACGATTCACGTTCAGGCCCGCGTCCTGCACCGCCTCGGGGAGCCTCCGCTCGACGAGCGCCAGCTTGTTCTGCACCTGCACCTGCGCGATGTCGGGGTCGATGCCCGAGCCGAAGGTCAGGCTGATACTGGCCGAGCCGGTCGACGATGTGCTTTCCATATAGAGCAGGTCGGTAAAACCGGTCATGGCCGACTCGATTACCGTCGTCACCGAGTTCTCGACCGCCTCGGCATTGGCGCCCGAATAGGTGGCGCTGATGCGAATGGTGGTCGGCGCGATCTCCGGATATTGCGAGATCGGCAGGTTGAAGATGCCGACGACGCCGGCAAGGCAGGTGACGACAGCAAGCACGATCGCAAAGATCGGGCGGCCGATGAAGAAGCTGGCCGGCGAACGCCGGGCGGCCGGCGCGGTTACGCCGGCGGCGGTGATATCGGGCGTGCTCATTGTGCGGCCTCGGCACCGGAAGCGGGTGCACCTTCAGCTGGAGCAGCACCAGCAGGGGCAGCGCCGCTTGCTGGCGCACCTGCCGGCGGGGCGCCGGTCGGAGCCGAACCACTGGGGGCAGCAGTCGAGCTTTCGCTCAAGTCCTGGTAGATGACGCCGTTCTCGGAAATCGTCACTTCGACCGGGCTGACGGACGAGCCGTTCGAGATATTCTGTATGCCATCGACCACCAGTTTGTCGCCGGCCTCGACGCCTGATGTGACGACCCAGGAGTTGTTCATATCCTGCGTCGCCGTCAGCACGCGCTTTTCGACCTTGTTGTCTGCGGTGACGAAATAGGCAGTCGGATCGCCAGTCGAACTGAACGACACCGAGCGCTGCGGCACGAGGAACACGCCCTCCTGCCCGCCGATCTCAACATAGGCGCGTACGAACATGCCGGGCAGCAGCACGGACCTAGGGTTCTGGAAGGTTACGCGCAGCGTCACTGTGCCCGTGGTCTCGCTAACCACCAGGTCGGCGCTCGAGATGGTGCCGGTCTGTTCGAACACGGTTCCGTTGCTGAGGGTGAGGCTCACCTTGGGCGACGGCGGCGGTTCACTCGGCTCGGCGTCGCCGTCCCCGGGACGGCTCGCGAGAATGTTCGCGTAGCTCTCGACCAGCGTCACGTAGACGGGATCGGTGTTGCGGATGGTGGTCAGCGCTTCGGACTGCCCGGCGGTCACGAGCGAGCCGATCTCGGCCGCCACGCTGCCGAGACGACCCGAGATCGGGGCCGTGATCGAGGCCTGCGAGAGGGTAATCTGTGCGACCTGCAACTGCGCCTTGGCCGATGCCACGGCGGCTTCTGCCTGTGCCAGCTCGACCTTGGCGGTGTCGAGGTCGGCCTGCGACACGCCACCGGTATCGATCAGCGACTCGTAGCGCGTCACCTTGCTCTGGGCCGAGGGCAACTGGGCTTCCGCACTTGCCAGGCTAGCCTCGGCCGAGGCGAGCTCAGCCTCGAGGCTCTGCTTGTCGATGGTGAAGAGCACGTCGCCGGCCTTGACCATCTGGCCTTCGGTGGCGCTAACGGAGGTGATGATGCCACCCACCTGTGGGCGGACCTCCGCTGTGGCCGAAGCCACGACGCGCCCCGGCAGCGTCGTCGTGAGCGGAACCGTCTGCGGCTCCATGACGATGTAGCCGACTTCAGTGGCTGCGGCGGGCATGCCGGGCATGCCGCCCATCATGGGCTGCGCCAGGGCGATTGAACTGAAACTGACGATAGGGACGCAGAGGACTGCGCCCAAAAGCAGGGCGTACTTCATCGTTGCTCCTCGGTGGGGCGGTTCGAGTGGTCGCGGCAGCAGGCCGCGCTTGTGGATTGCCCGCGCCCCAGGCTCGCCGAGGCGGCCCGGGACGCGGGGCGTCAGCCCGAGGGCCCGGTGGCGGGGTCCCCTGGCGAAGCGATTTTCGGTTGGCGCACGAGGCTGGTCATCGCGTCGAGGCCGGCGCGAATGGCATCTGGCAGGTAAAGATCCGGGTCTTCCAGCCATCGGTCGACGGTAGAACGGTTGGCCCCCAGCACGGCACCGGCTAGTGCGGAACAGGACGGGTGATCAGCCGCAAATCCGAGTCGGACGGCAAGGACTTCCTTAATCTGGCGATCAAACTTGAAGAACTCGGCCATCTGCAACGGAATCAGGCGCGGATGAAGCCGTGCAACGTCACGAAGGACGAGCGTGGTCAGCCAGCGCTTTTTCTGCAGTTCCGCGGCGTGCGCCACCATCAGGTCGGTGACGTCGGCCATCAGGTCGCCAGGCGCCGACAAGAATTTCTCGACCGCGGCCGGCGGCAGAGGCTCGGGCGCGACGACGAACACTGCTTCCTTGAAGGGAAAGTAGTTGTGGAAGGTGCGCTGGCTGACGCCGGCCGCCTCGCAGATCGCCTCGATAGTTACGCCTTCGACCCCATGGTCGCGGGCGAGCTCAAGCGCAGCACGCTGAATCAGCGCGCTCGTTTCAAGTTTGCGGCGTTCCCTCAGACTTAGCACGGTTTGTTGCCCAACGTGCATAATTTGCACAATGTGCAAGTTATGCCTTGGCGGCAAATTGCGGTCAAATGAACAATTGGCAATGCTGCCCTGCGCATAGCCGCATGCCTGCGCGAGAGTCAGTTGGCGCGCTCGCGGGCCGGCATAGGGGTAGGCTCAGTGAGCGCAGCGCGGCGCGTGGATTCCGTGCCGCCACGCCCCGCATATCGCCCCAGCCGCACCGCCTCCCACAGGGCACCCTCCTGCAGGTACGCGTTGGCTCGTTCGACCAACCCCAGCATTTCCGGCTGCGCCGCTATGAGGCGCGAGGCCGCGGTGATGTACTCCAGCAGCAAGCTTTGCAGGTCGTTGCGCAGATAAATCTCCTGTAGCACGTAGCGGTAGCGCGACAGTGGATCGGTCGCCTCCGCCTCGTCGATACACTCGGCGGCCCGCATTACGGGCGCATTACCCTCGAGGATCACCGTGCACGGCCCCCGCGAGACCACGGTCAGGCGCGTGGTGCCGATCAGCACGGCCTCACCCGGTTTCAAAGTCAGTCTCAATGTCATGACAGGTAGTCCACGAGGGAGAGGCCCTGGAGCTTGGCGATTGCCGCGTAGGAGGCCTCGAGTTGGGTTTCGTAGCTGGTGAGCTTCACCGTGATCTCGGTGACGTCGGCGTCGCGCAGCTGGCTGATCATCGCCTCGTACATGCTGTCCTGGTCCGCCGCGCGTTCCACCGCCCGCTCGAGCGTCGCGCTTTTGACCGAGAGCCCGCTCTGCACCTCGATCGCCGCATCGAGCGCCGAGACGACGAGTGCGTAGGACTGCTCCAGGGTTTCCGAGTCGAGCGCCGGCCCATCCGCGATGATCGAGAGCGCGCGGAAGGCCTGCTCGAAGGCGGTGTTGTCAGCCGTTACCCCATAGCTGATGGTCTGGTTGCGCGAGATCTTCACTGCGGCGACATCGATGCTGCCGGCGTAGTAGCTGGTCGAAGCGGTATCGGCATCGGCCAGGTAACCGGTCAGGTCTACCGGCGCCGTCTGTGTCGCTTCGCCCGAGAACAGATATCGGCCCTCGTAGGTGGTGTTGAGCAGCGAGGCCAGTTCCTCGAAGTAGCCCTCCGCCGTGGTCGCAAGGCTCGCGAGCCCGGTTTCGCCGCCGTCGGTGCTCATCGCGGTGGTCAGCTGCGCGCGAAAGTCGGTGAGCACGTCGGTGATGCTCGAGAGCGTCGAATACATCACCTCGATGCGATTGACCGCCTCGCTCGCGGCGTCCGAATAGGACTGCGAGACCTTGCGGCTGGCTTCGAGGTCGAACAGCTGCTTCGACGACGCGCCAAGGCCGGAATAATCGGTCGAGATGCTGCCGCTCGCCTGCTGCAGCTGCAGTTCGGCCATGCGCGCCTGCGTCGTCATCGCGACCTTGAGCATGCGCTCGTGGCTGGCGAAGGTGGCAACGCGCATCGCCATCGCTACGACCTCGCCGCCGAGAGCAGCGCATCGAACATGGCGTTCAGCGTATCGAGAAGCTGCGCCGCGGCCGAGTAGTATTGCTCGAGCTCGCTGAGCCGGGCCGATTCCTCATCGACATTGACGCCGGTCGACGAGGTCAGCGCGTCGGAGGCGGTGTCGTAGGTCGATTGCTTCGTCTCGAGCGCGGTCGCGGCACTGCTGGCCTTGCTGGCGGCGTCCGAGACGATCAGCGCGGCGTAGCCAGCGAGATCGGTCGAGGACGCGCGAATCCCGCCGGTCGCCGCGTAGGAGCTGTCGGCGGCCATCGCCGTTTCGAGCGACTGCACGAACGTGCCCGAATGGTTCAGCACGGCGTCGCCGACATCTGGCGTGCCCGACGTGTCGAGCGTTGCAGTGGCGAAGGCCGTCGTGCCGGCGAGGATGTCCGAACGGACGCGGATCGAGCCTGCATCGCTGCCAACAAGCAGGTCGTTGAGCCCAAAATAGTCGGAAAAGCCGGCGCTATCGACGCTGCTGTCGATATCGGCAATGGCGATGCCGTTGCCATCGGTCGAGGTGATCACCAGTGTGCCCGAGGCGATGCTGGCGCTGATCCCGTCGATGCCGTTCAGCGCCGTGACGAGGTCGTCCATGGTGGCGATGCCTGAGAGGTCGAGATCGGCGTGGGAGACGATGTTGCCGTCGCTGTCGGTGGTCGCGACGCGCAACGTACCGGTGGCGTTCAATGGGTCGGCGCCGGCGACCGCCGTGGTGCCGGTCAGCGTCGTTGGCGGCGGCAGGCTCGAGCCGGTATTGTAGGCGGCGTTCAGCGTATCGATCAGTTGGCCGGCGAGCGCATCGAGCGCCGACTGGACGCCCGGCAGCACGTCATCGCGCTGTTCGAGCAGTGCGCCGATGGCGCCCGAGCCGATCTCGCTGCTGACGTCTTTGCCGCTCACCGTGATGCCGGCGAACACCGTGTCGTCGGTAACCACCGCAGCCGGCGTATAGCTTAGGTGATGCACTGCGCTGTCGACCAACGCGGTTCCCGAGGTGGTCGAGACCCGCATCTCGCCATTGGCCTTGACGATGTAGGAGACATCGAGCACGCCGCCCAACGTTTCGAGCGCGTTGTTGCGCGTATCCTCGAGATCGGCGGTCGATTGACCGAGCGCCTTGGCGGCAACGATCTGCTCGTTCAGCGCGGCGATGGTGTCGAGTGCGGTGTTGGCGACATCCACCGCATCGGCGATCTGGCTGTCGGCATCGGCGCGCAGGCCCTGGACGCCCGCACTCAACTCGCGCAGTTCGGACGCCACCGCGTCGAGGCTCGAAACGGCGAGACTGTTGAGCGTGCCGCTCTCAGCCGTGCCGGCAAGCGAGGTCAGCGCAGTCTGCAGCGAAGTAATGGTGTCGGCGATCGAAGTGCCGGTGCCGCTGCTGCTGGTGGTCGAGCCGAACAGCGCCTGCAGCGCATCCGCCTTCGCGTCAGTGACATCGGCCGCGCCGAGGGCCGAGGCGGCGCTGACGACGTCAGCCAGCAGGTACTTGTCGACCTCGCTGGTCACCGCCGTGACCACGGTGCCGGTACCCGCACCGGTGCTGGCCGTCGCGATCTGCACCGTGGTCTTCTTGGTGTAGCCGGCGACATCCGCGTTGGCGATGTTGGTCGAGGCGACCTGCATCCGCACCTGCGACGCCATCAAGGCGCTGGTGGCAATCGAGCGGATGGCGGCAAAGGACATCGGCCGGCCTCAGGCGAGCCGGCTCGGAGCCGCCTCGTTGGCCGGCCGCTTCATCAGGCTGTCGGCACCATAGCCGGTGGAGCGACTGTCGCTGCGCAGGGCGAGCATGATGCCGTCGATGCGGTGGCGGGTCGCTTCCATCGAGCGTTTGATGCGCACGGTGTTCTCGCCCATCAACGCCCGGAGGCTGTGGAGCTTGGAGATCAGCAGCGCCAGGTCCTCGGGGCCGGACACTTCGTCGACCAGTTCGCCGCGCCGCATGACGTCGAGCCAACCGTCGAGCTGGTTGGCCAGTTCGGTCTTCCGCGCCACGGTCTGCGCCAGTGAGGCCGGCAAGCCGGTCGCGAGCAGGCGGTTCTCGGCACCGACGACCTCGTGCAGCTCGTCGAGCAGGCTGATCATCTGGGCCAGTTTGGTCGCGGCGGCGGGCAGGCTGAATTTGGCGGTCCCCATGGACATCAGGGTCTCCTTGCGGTCTGCCCGTAGGCGTTGAAGGCGGCGATGCCGCGCTGGACGGTTTCTATCTCGGCGCCGACCCCGTCGCGTGCCGCGACGAGCCGGGCCCGCAGCTCCTGCACCTCGTGGATGAGAGCGATCGCATCGGCGCGACCGGCGACGGTCGCGCGCTCGAGGCGCTTCAGTTCGTTGAGGAGCGGGGCCAGCGTGTCACTCATCTGACGGCCGAGATCAGCGTATCGAACATGCTCTTGGCGGTAGTGACGATCTGCGCCGCACCGGAATAGGCCTGCTGGGCCGCCATCATCTTTGCGAACTCGGTATTGGTGTCGGCCGTGCTGAGCTCGAGCTGGCCGCCATAGATGGTGCCGGCGCCGTTGGTGCCCGAGAGGCGGAGCGTGCCCGCACCCGAGTCGGTGGTGGACTGGTAGATGCCGCCGCTCATGGCGTGCAGGCCGTTGTCGTTGGTGAAGGTGGTGACCGGGATCTTGTAGAGCGCCCGGGTCATGCCGTTGTCGTAGACCCCGCTCACCGTGCCGTCGTCGCCGATCTCGATGCCGGTGAGGCTGCCCATCGCGACGCCATCCTGCGTGGCGACGAGATCGACGGTCGGCGTCTCGCTGCCGGTCGAGTATTGGCTGAGGCCGGTGGCGCTTCCGGCATCACCCATGTCGATGGCTACGGCGCTGTCGGCTGCGCCCGTCGTCCAGTCGGTGATCGACAGCGTCGCCGGGCTGGGATCGGTGCTGCCGAGAGTGCCGTCGGTGTTGAAGGTGATGGTGATCGGGTCGCTGCTGACCGTGCCGATCGCAGTCGTGCCGTCCGAGGAGAGCACGGGGTCGGAGAAGGCGGCGGTCCACTCGTTCTCGCCGGTCTTGGTCCAGGTGACGGTGGAGTTCGCGGCTGTGCCGAGTGAGTCGAACACCTCGACCGACGAGGTGAAGGTGTCGCCCACGGCGGCATCGGCCGGCAGGTTCACCACCATCGACATTTCGGTCGTCGGCGCGGCAATAGTCGCCACCGAGTCCGTGTCGATCGCCGTCAGGTTGTTCGAGGTGGCGCTGCCGATGATGTTGCCATCGGCATCGGTGGCCCAGCCCTGGAGGTAATAGCCGTTGTTGACGAGGTACCCGTCCGAGTCGACGCTGAACTCACCGTTGCGGGTGTAGTAGACGCCGCCATCGTCGAGCGAGGAGGCAACGGTGAAGAAGCCGCTGCCCGAGATCGCCATGTTGGTGCTCACCGACGATGTCGTCAGCAGCCCCTGCTGCGAAACGTTGGACACGGCCGTCGCCAGCACCCCACCCGAGGCTGCGGAAGCCGTGTCGCCGACGCCGGCGAGGAGCGAAGTGAAGCTGGCGGATGTTGTCTTGTAGCCGATTGTCGAGGTGTTCGCGAGGTTGTTGGAGACAAGGGCCAGGGCAGTGCTCTGCGCGTTGAGTGCACTGATTGCCGAGTTGATGGCGCCGGACAGGGACATGGCGCGGGCCTCAGACGGAGATGTCGAGGGCCGACGCGATGGAATTCAGCGTCGAGGAGATCTCAGAGAGGGCGGTATTGCTTTCGGCCTGCTGCTGGTAGCTGGCGAAGGAGACCATCTGGCTCATGATCTCACTGGTGTCGGTGGGATTGAGCGGGTCCTGGTTCTGCAGCTGCTCGACGAGCAGCGAGAGGAAGTCATCGGCGCTGAAACTGCTCGTGCTCGAGCTGCTCGACGCACTGGTCGTTGCGTAGGTCGTCGCCGACGATACGGATGAGATGCTCATGGCAAGCCTCGGGCATGTCCGGAGCCGGCCGTGTCGGGCCTTCGAACCGGAGCGATTGTTTCAACGTCGTCACGTGCTGTGATGGAATTGAAACGGCCGGGGCCGGATTTTCAGGCGGTGATGCCGCGAAAAATCTCGGTCAGCGCTTGGGCCTGGACCGGGGCTTGGGCGGCGACTGGCGCAGTGCTTCCGAAACGATGCGATCGGCGAGGTCCCGGGGCGCCTTGGGCGGCTGGCGCAGGGTGCGTTCAATCGACTGGGCGCGCTCAACTATCCCGCGCGCCATCTCGCTGTTGGCGATGAGTTGGAGGGCTGCCACACGCAGGTCCGTAGGCCAGCGTTCGACATCGGCGCCATGCCGGTCGAGCGCCGCTTCCAGCTCGGTGATGGTGAACTCCGCCATAACCCCTCCGGACGATCCGTCGGGGGTAGCCGCGGTTCGCCTAGCGATCGAGCTGGGACATCCCGGCGACAGTAGCCCAGGCGTTGCGCAGCTCGAGCAGCCCGGACCGGATCTTGCGGTAGCGGGCCACGGCGTCCTTCTTACCGTAGGCGGTATGAAGCGCAATCATGTTGCTGACATATGTCTGCTTCAGCGTCTCGGCGACGTCCCGGCCGACCTCGAAGTTCAGGTTTCCGGCGAGCCCCCGCAGGATCAGCGAGGCCCGCGAGACATGGACATAAGCGTCCTCGTGACGCTTCTCCTCGATGCTGGAAATCGTCAGCGCGATCCGCCGCAGGGTTTCGTCGAAAAGCTTCACCACGGCGACGAGCGGGTGAACCTGCGTAGCGGCCACGCGATAGGCGCCGATGGCGTGCGCCAGGTTTTGCGTCATGAAGTGCTGTTCCAGGTATCGAGGAGGGTTTCGAGGTAGTCGAGCATGGAATTGGCCGTCTCGATGGCCGCCTGATAGTTCGCGTAGCGGTTGGTCAGGTTGGTCCGGTAGGTCTCGGCCCGTTCGCGGATGTCGTCGCTCTTGGCGTCGAGCGTCGTATTGGTGTCCTCGAGTTCGGAGACGAGGTTGGTAAGCGTTCCCTTGCTGTTGTTGGTCGCCTTCTCGGCGACATTGTAGAGCAGCTCGGCGATGCCAGTCGAAAACGAGACGTCGACCGATGTGCTTGAGGAGCCGGCATAGACAAAGGTGAAGCCCTCATGGGCCGTGCCCGTGGCGCCGATGATTCGGGTCCCGCTCACGGTGAAGAGGCTGCTGTCGCCGCCAACGGAAACCGAGGTGATGGCACCGGAGCTGTCGGTGACGATGTCCATGGAGAAATCGGCGGGCACGCTCGTGCCGCGCTGCAGCAGCATCAGGCTCGAGGACGAGCTCTCCATCTGAAAGCTCAGAAGCGCCTCTATGTCGTCGAGATCGGACAGCAAGGCCGCGTCGAGCACGTCTTCGTCGAGCTCGAGATTGTTGTAGGCGTCGAAGGTCAGGCCGAGCAGCGACAGCGCGTTGGAGTCGATCCGCGTGTTGAGCGCGTCGGCGACGGCGCTGTTGATGTTGCGCAGGGTCGAGTCGCCGAACAGCACGGTCGTGTCGGCATTGTCGTCGGTCGGCAGCTGCTGGTTGGCATAGGCGTAGTCGCGATAGGCGTTGTAGGCGTCGACCAGGGCGACGATCGCATCCTTCACCGCGCTCAGGTCGGTGCCGACCTCCAGCGTGATCGAGCTGCCGTCCGATGTCGTCTGGTAGAGGTGCAGCGTCACCCCGTCGATCACGTCCTCGATGTCGTTGGTGGTGCCGGTGATCTCGATGCCGTCGACCGAGAAGATGGCGCTCTGGGCGGCCTGCAACTCATCGGCGAACGCCCCCTCCTCGTCGATGACACCGAGCGTTTCGAGTACATCGCCGCTGGCGGTGACGGTCGTGCCGGTGGCGCTGCCCGAGAGCACCAGCTGATAGCCGGAGCTCGACACGTTGAGCACGCTGGCCTTCACCCCAGTGGTGCCGGACGTTGCATTGATCGCCTCGGCGATTTCGGCCAGCGACATATCGGTGGTGATCTCGATATCGGCGCTGCCGCCGGCACTAGTGCCGAGCGAGATCGTGCCCTCGTAGCCGAGGTCGGTGTAGTTGGTGCTGACCGCGGCGCTCGTCACCTTGTGCGCCTTGGCAAGCTGGGTGACGGCCAGCTCGTAGCTGCCGGTGGTGGTGCCGCTGTCGACGGTCGCGGCGAGGGTGGCCGAAGCATCGACGTCGCCGTTGGCGGTCAGGTACGCGGCGCGGCCGTTGAAGACGTCGTCGGACGATCCCTCGGTGCCGGAAGGTGAGCGCAGCGCGTTGGCTGCTTCGAGCATCGTAGTCAGGAGGTCTGCCGCGCTTTCGTAGGCTGCGGCCTTGGCCTCGTTGCTGGTGATCTTCAGATCGATCGAGTCGGCCTTGCTCAACTTGGCCGCGACGGCTTCCTCGATCAGCCCGTCCCAGTCGATTTCGGAGGTGTCAGTGGTAGACGACGTCGACGAGGTTGTGGACGTGCTCGTCGACGCGCTGATCAGCGAGGCGGTAGTACTGGTGCTGCTGACCGAAGCCATGCGTCTTTCCCCGGAAGAAACGGGCGGGCCGGTGGCGTCCGGCCCGCCTCTTAGCCGCTGCGGAGGTGCGGACTACTGAAGCAGCTTCAGCAGATCCTGCGGCATCTGGCTGGCCTGCGCCGCGGCGGCGACGGCGGCCTGGGTCTTGACCTTGGCGGAAGCGAGCTTGGAGGATTCCGCCGCAACGTCGGTGTCGATGATCGCCGAGTTCGCCGCCTGCAGGTTCTCGATGCTGGTGGCGATCTGCTCGGAGCGGAAGCCGAAGCGCGATTCCAGCGCACCGATATCGGCTCGGGCCTGCGAGACCTGGTCGATCGCGGTATCGAGCGCGGTCAGCGCGGCGTCGGCGCCGGTCTGTGTGGCAACCGACAGGCTGGTGCCGGTAGTGGCATCGGCGCCGTAGGTGGCGGTCGTCGTCAGCCCCAGGTCGGCAGCGGTGGTGCCCGAGAAGTTGTTGATCTCGATATAGGAGGTCGAACCGGTCGAGGTGCTGGAGAAGCTCAGCTTGCCATCATCAGCGGTCACCGTCAGGTCCGTCACGCCGCCGGCGGCGAGCGCCTGGGTGATGGCACCGGCGATCGCGTCCGCGCTCCAGATTCCATCGCCGGCGGCACCGCCGGTGGCAGCGAGCGTCACCGTCTCGCCATTGACGTCGAAGGTGATATCGCCACCCGAGGCGTCGATGCTGGTAATCTCCGAACCGACGATGGACTCGGCCGAGGTGGCCGCCGAACCGCTGGTGAGGCCGAGCGAGGCGGAGTCGAGCGAGGCGAGAGCCAGCGTGATCGTATCGGCAGCAGACGAGCCCACCATAACGGCGATACCGGTGGCGTTGTACTGGGTCGAGCTGCCGTCGAGCAGTGACTCGCCGTTGTAGCGGGTGCCGGTGGCGATGCCGTCGACTTCGTCGATGAGCTGCGAGAATTCCGCGTCGATATAGGCGCGCTCGGTATCGGTCACGGTACCGGACGAGGCCTGCGAGGCCAGCGACTTCATGCGCTGCAAGATGTCGGAGATGTTCGAGGCGCCGCCATCGGCGGTCTGCAGCACCGAGATACCGTGCGAGGCGTTGGTCGCGGCCTGGGTCAGCGCGGTCACGTCCGACGAGATGCGGGTCGAAATGGCAAGGCCGGCAGCATCGTCGGACGCCTGGGTGATGCGCGAGCCGCTGGCGAGCTTGCTCAGCGAAGAAGTCTGATCGGCCGAGTTGATGTTGAGGTAACGCACCGCCGAGTTTGCGGCGATGTTGGTCGAAATCACGGGCATGGGTCTCACTCCTTGAGATACCGGTGGCCACCCGAACTTCGCCGGATGGAGAACGCGGTAGTCCACCGCATCTGCCCGTTGAACGACCGACCCCTCCAAGGTCAGGCGAAATAAATGTTTGCCTCGATGGCCTTATGCTTAAGCCTTCGTAAACGTCTCGCGGATCTCGGCCTCGACACCCATCAGGATCGTCCGCAATTGCTGGCGCCCGCGCTTGAGGAGCGACTCCACCGCCATGACCGTGGTCTGCATGATCTCGGCGATCTCGGGGTTCGACAGATCGTCGTTGTAGGAGAGGATCAGCGCGATCCGCTGCTGATTGGGCAGCCGCCCCATCGCCCGCTCGAGCAACAGGTTGACCTCGCCGGCGTGGATGGCGCTCAGCGCATCGAGCGCCTCGTCCATCGGCTCGGGGGCGTCGTCGATATCGGTGGTGCGCGGCTTGCGGCAGATATCGAGGCAGCGGTTGGTCACCACCCGGTAGAGCCAGGTGGAAAAACGCGCCCTGCCCGGCTGCCAGTTGCCACGCTGGGTCCATACCTTGAGCATGGTGTCCTGCACCACGTCTTCGGCGTCGGTGGCGTTGCGGAGAATGCGTAGCGCCAGGCCATAGGCACGGTCGACATGGCGTTCGACCAAAGTGCGAAAGGCGCGTTCGTCATCGTGGGCAATGCGCCCGAGCAGCAGATCGTCCTGATCGGCCGGCGGCGTCGGCGCGGCTGCGAACTCGTTCGTCGATCGTTGAGCGCTTACTGCCATGTCCGTCCCCAAGGGCTTGATGTCCCTTACACGCGCGGGCAAACCGCTTCAGGCGCCGAGAAGCTGAAATAACGTTTCAATTTCAGCGTCTTAGCTCGGCACATTCTGCCGCCAGCCCGGCAATGCCTGCCGAGCTGGAACGCCCAACGAATCTCGCCTGGTTAAGCAATAGTGAATTGGAGGCAGCTGCCTGAGAAAGAGTTGCTGCCAGGTTTTTCCGCCCCGACGGCAGCAACGTCCAGCGACAAATTAGTATCCCGCGGGCAGCCTGCGACATCTTTTGTCACGAAGCGGAAACAAGTTCTGACCGTCGCACACGAGTGGGGCAGCGTTGCCCGCGGGGCGTCCGCTCGGCGCCAACGGGTCACTCGGCGAAGCGGTAGCCGACGCCCGGCTCAGTGCGGATCAGTTGCGGCTGCGTCGGGTCACGCTCGATCTTGGTGCGCAACTGACCGATGAACACCCGCAGATAGTGCACATCTTCAACGTGCGCCGGCCCCCACACCGTGCCCAGCAACTGCCGGTGGGTCAGGACTAGGCCCGAGTGGCGGGCCATGTGGGTGAGGAGGTCGTATTCTTTGGGCGTCAGATGCACCGGTTCGCCATCGCGAGACACCAAGCGGCGGGCGAAATCGATGCTGAGACCATCACCCTCGTAGCGGCTCGCCGCCAAGGCGCCGGGATCGCGGCGGCGGAGGGCGGTGCGGATGCGGGCGAGGAGTTCGCCGATGCCAAAGGGCTTCTCGACATAGTCGTCGGCGCCCAAGTCGAGCGCCGCGATCTTTTCGGCCTCGCGGTCTCGGGCAGAAAGCACGACGATAGGGAGCTTGGACCAGCCGCGCAGGGACCGGATCACGTCCTTGCCGTCCTTGTCCGGCAGGCCGAGGTCAAGGACCATCAGGTCCGGTGCAGCGGTGGCGGCAAGCCGCTCGGCCTGCGCAGCGGTGAGCGCCTCGATCGGGTCATAGCCGGCAGCGATCAGCGCCGGCTTGAGGAACCGGTGGATCTGCGGCTCGTCGTCGACGACGAGGATGCGGCCTTCACTCATGGGCGGGCCCCGCCGTCGGCCGGGAGCCTGATCGTAAAGCGCGTGCCGCGCTTTTTGACAGCCGGGCTCTCGGCCTCGAGCGTGCCGCCCATGGCCACGACGAAGCCGCGGGCGATCGAGAGGCCGAGGCCGGTACCAGGCGCGCGACCGTCGGTCTTAGTGCGGCGGTAGAATTTTTCGAAGATGCGCTCGAGATCGCCCTCCGGGATACCCTTGCCCTGGTCGGTCACCGAGATTACCACTTCGTTGCCTTCACGCCGCGCGAACAGCGCAACCGGTGCGCCTTCACCGCCATACTTGCAAGCATTGTCGATGAGGTTGAACAGCACCTGGCCGAGCAGGTTCCCATCTGCCTTCGCGGGCGGCAGATCGGCCGCGAGGCTGAGCTCGAACTGATGGGTTGGATATAGCCGGCGGGCCCGCTCGACCGCAACGTTGACGGCGTCGGCGATTTCGATGCTATCGCGCTTCGGCTTGAGCGTGCCGGCTTCGATGCGCGTCATGTCGAACAGGTTGGAGACGAAGCGGCCGAGGCGTGAACCCTCCTCCTCGATCGAACTCAGCAGGTCCTCGCGGGTCGCCGCATCCATGCGATCGCCCAGCTCGCGCAGGCTGCTCGCCGCGCCCGAAATGGTGGCCAGCGGCGTCTTCAAGTCATGCGAGAGCGATGAGAACAGCGCCGCGTTGAGCCTTTCGCTCTCCTCGAGCGCCGCGGTGCGGACATTTTCGCGGGCCAACCGCGCCCGGTCGATGGCAACTGCCGTCTGCTCGAGCACACCGCGCACCAGCTGCTCTTCGTGGGGCAGCAGCGGCCCTCCGGCGTCTGGCCGCAGCAGGCCGAGAACACCGATGGCGATCCGACCCTGCAGGATCGGGCGGAAATACCAGGGAACCTGCGGCAGCGTCCCTGTGGCCTTGCCGGATGGCTCCTGCTTCTCGAATGCCCAGCGGGCCGCGGTCCTGTCGGTGGCATCGAGTTGGAGGTCGGGCGGCCAGATGCTGCCGATGACGAGCTCGGCCCCCTCCGGGACCAGCAGGGCCGCACCCATGCCAGTGGTGGCATAGAGGTGGGCAGCGGTGGCCTCGAGCACCGTGTCGAGGCGGGCCGAGCCCGAGAGCTTACGGCTGAACTCGTTGAGCGCCTGGGTCGCCCGCTCCTGCCGGCGGGCCCGCTCCGTCTGCTCGCGCATGTGGCCGGCAAGTTCGCCGCCCAGAATGGCGGCGGCGAGGAACACCACCAGCCCGAACAGCTCGTGCGGCTGGGCAATGGTGAAGGTGTAGAGCGGCTCGATGAAGAAGAAATTGTAGGCGAGGAACGACAGCGCTGCGGCGACAATGGCCGACACGCGGCCGTTCAGCACGCCGCAGACGATGACCGCCACGAGATAGAGCAGCGAGACGTTTTGCAACGGCAGGAAGGTGGTGAGCGACTTGCCAACGAGCGTCGCGATCGTCACGGCGGCCGTGGCGAGCGCCAGGGTCTCGATCCAGCGGCGGGTTGAGCGGTTGTGGAAGGTGAAGCCGCCCTCGGCTCCCTCCTCCTCGTCCTCGCCGGCAACGATGTGGACATTGATCTCGCCCGAGCGCGCCAGCAACTCGTCGGGCAGAGCACGGTGCGTCAGCCGCGCGAACAGTGATCGCCGCGGCCGGCCGACGACGATCTGGGTGATGTTCTCGCGGCGGGCGATACGCAAGATCTCGGTGACGAAATCCTCGCCGGTGACGCGCATGGTGGTGGCGCCCAGCCGTTCGGCGAGCCGCATCGTCTCGTCGAGACGCTGGGACTCGGCCGGGCCCGTGGCAGCGTCCGGTCGCGCCAGCGACAGGGCTGTCCACGGCGCGTTGAGGCCGGAGGCCAGACGGCTTGCGGTGCGCACAACGCGCTCGGACAGGGGGTCGCTGCCCACCAGCACGAGCAGCCGCTCTGCCGTCGCCCATGGGCCTTCGATCGCCCCCTGGCGCAGAAAATCGACCATCTGGTCGTCGACCCGGTCGGCAGCGCGGCGCAGCGCCAGTTCGCGCAGGGCGGTGAGGTTGGCGGGCCGGAAGAAGCCCTCGATGGCGCGTTGGGCGTTTTCGGGCAGGTAGACCTTGCCCTCCTTCAACCGCTCGATCAGTTCGGCCGGCGGCAGGTCGACGAGGATTACCTCGTCCGCCTTCTTCAAGGCGATATCGGGAACGATCTCGCGCACCTCGACGCCGGAAATGCGGGTGACGAGGTCGGACAGGCTCTCGAGATGCTGGATGTTGAGGGCGGTCCAGACATCGATGCCGGCCTGTAGCAGCTCGGCGATATCCTGGTAGCGCTTGGGGTGGCGGCTGCCCTCGGCATTGGAATGCGCCATCTCGTCGACGACGAGAATCTGCGGCTTGCGGGCGAGACCGGCATCGATGTCGAACTCTTCGAGCACGTGCCCGCGATACTCGACCTTGCGGCGGGGCAGGACTTCGAGGCCCTCGATCAGCGCAGCCGTCTCGGCGCGGCCATGCGTCTCGACGAGGCCGATCACGATGTCGACCCCGGCGGTCCTGAGCCGCCGGGCACGATTGAGCATCGAGTAAGTCTTGCCGACTCCCGGCGCGGCACCGAGAAATACCGTCAGTTTGCCGCGTTCACTGCTGGCCGTGAGAGCCAGCAGTGCGTCGGGGTCCGCACGCCGCTCGGTGTCGGGGGTGGACATCAGCTGATCGGAGTGGCGGCCAATGCGTCGAGCGCCAGGTTGAGCTTCAGCACATTGACCCTTTCCTCGCCCATGAAGCCGAGCATCGGAGCTTCGATCTGCTGCTCGACCAATTGGGCCACCTTGTCCGCCGGGAGCGAACGCGCCGCGGCGACGCGCTCAACCTGCAGCCGAGCATAGGCGGGAGAGATATCGGGATCGAGTCCTGACCCCGAGGCAGTCGCCGCGTCGCCGGGGAGCGGTGTCGTGACACCGGTACCCTCAATCGCGGCGACAGTCTCGGTGATCCGGTCCTTCAGCTTCCGGCTGGTGGGGCCGAGGTTCGAGCCCGAGGAGCTCAGCCCGTCATAGCCGGCGCCTGCCGCGGATGGGCGTGGCCAGAAGTACTTCGGGTCGCTGAACCCCTGCCCGATCAGCGCCGAACCAACGACCACGCCGTCGCGGGTGATGAGGCTGCCATTGGCTGCGGCCGGGAAGGCGGCCTGGCCGATGCCGGTCATCGCCAGCGGATAGGCGACGCCGCAGAGGAGCGTGAACAACACGGTCATGACGATTGCGGGACGAATGAACTGCAGCATTTTCTGCCTCACACCAGATGGAGTGCCGACACGGCGAGGTCGACCAGCTTGATACCGACAAACGGCACGATCAGGCCGCCCAGGCCGTAGACGAGGAGGTTCCGGCGCAGCAGCGCCGCTGCCCCCACCGGCTTGTAGGAGACGCCGCGCAGCGCCAGCGGGATCAGCGCGACGATGATCAGGGCGTTGAAGATGATAGCGCTCAGGATCGCCGATCTGGGCGAGCTCAGGCCCATGATGTTGAGCGCGTTGAGCTGCGGGTAGGTCACTACGAACAGTGCCGGGATGATGGCGAAGTACTTCGCCATATCGTTGGCGATCGAGAACGTGGTGAGCGAGCCGCGGGTCATCAGGATCTGCTTGCCGATCTCGACGATTTCGATGAGCTTGGTCGGGCTGCTGTCGAGATCGACCATGTTGCCCGCTTCGCGCGCCGCCTGCGTGCCGGTCTGCATGGCGACGCCGACATCGGCCTGGGCGAGCGCCGGCGCGTCATTGGTACCGTCGCCGCACATGGCGATCAGCCGGCCGCCCCTCTGCTCGTTGCGAATGTAGTCGAGCTTCTGCTCGGGCGTCGCCTCGGCGAGGAAGGTATCGACACCTGCCTCCGAGGCGATAGCCGCCGCCGTGGTCGGATTGTCGCCGGTGACCATCACCGTCTTGATGCCCATGGCGCGCAGCGCCGCGAAGCGCTCCTTGATACCGGGCTTCACCACGTCCTTCAGATGCACAACGCCGAGCAGTTGATGACCGTTGGCGACCGCCAGGGGGGTGCCGCCGGTGCGAGCGATCGCCTCGACCGCTGCGTTGAAAGCCGGCGGTGCCGAGGCGGCGGTGAGGTTGGCGAAGCGCAGGATCGCGTCCACCGCGCCCTTGCGGATGGCGCGGTCGCCGAGATCGACGCCGGAGATGCGTGTCTCGGCGGTGAACCGGATCGGCATACCGCCCAGGGCCACGACGTCCTTGTCGGCGAGACCGAAATCGGATTTGGCGAGCGCCACGATAGAGCGGCCCTCGGGCGTCTCGTCGGCTAGGCTGGCAAGCTGAGCGGCCTCGGCCAGCGCGTGCTCGGTGACGCCGGGCACCGGCATGAACTCGGTCGCCATGCGGTTGCCGAAGGTGATGGTGCCGGTCTTGTCGAGCAGCAGCGTGTCGACGTCGCCCGCCGCCTCCACCGCACGGCCCGACGTGGCGATGACGTTGAAGCGGATCAGTCGATCCATCCCAGCGATGCCGATGGCAGAGAGCAGGCCGCCAATGGTGGTGGGGATCAGCGTCACCAGCAGCGCCGCGAGCACCGTGATGCCGACGATGGTGCCGGAATAGGCGGCAAGGCCCGAGAGCGTCGCCACGGCGATGAGGAAGATCAGCGTCAGGCCGGAGAGCAAGATCGACAGCGCGATCTCGTTGGGCGTCTTCTGGCGCTTGGCGCCCTCGATCAGCGCGATCATCCGGTCGACGAAGGTCTCGCCCGGCATGGTCGAGATGCGCACCTTGATCCAGTCGGACAGCACCGTGGTGCCGCCGGTGACGGCCGAACGATCGCCGCCAGACTCGCGGATCACCGGGGCGGATTCGCCGGTGATGGCGCTCTCGTTGACCGAGGCGACGCCTTCGATCACCTCGCCGTCGCCGGGGATCATGTCCCTGGCCTCGACGAGAACGACATTGCCGACGCGCAGGTCGCTTGCCGGCACCGTGTCATAGGCCATCGAGTCGCCGGACTTGAGGCGCTTCGCCACGAGCTGCGACTTGGTACGGCGGAGGCTGTCGGCCTGGGCCTTGCCACGACCCTCCGCGACAGCCTCGGCGAACGTCGCGAACAGCACGGTGAACCAGAGCCAGGCGGCGATCTGGCCGGAGAACAGGGCTTCGCCGGGCGATGCAAACAGGTCGCGGACGAACATGATGGTGACGACGAGCGCCACGATCTCGGTGACGAAGATCACCGGGTTGCGGACCAGTTGCCGCGGATCGAGCTTTTTGACCGCGCCGATGGCGGCGGGCCCGAGCAGCGCCGGATCGAGGATTGAAAGGGTTTTTGCTTTGGTGGCCATTTGAGGCGCCTCAGAAGGACTGGCCGGCGAGCATCAGGAAATGCTCGACGATGGGGCCGAGGGCGAGCGCGGGGAAGAACTGCAACCCACCCATGATGAGGATGATGCCGATGAGCAGCCCGACGAAGAGCGGCCTGTCGGTGGGGAAGGTACCGGAAGATGCCGGCGCCCGAGTCTTCGTGACCAGCGAGCCGGCAATCGCCATCACCGGCACGACGTAGGCGAAGCGGCCGAGCAGCATGGCGATGCCGAGGGTGGTGTTGAACCATGGCGTGTTGGCCGAAAGCCCGCCGAAGGCCGACCCGTTGTTGCCGGTCGCCGAGGAGTAGGCATAGAGGATCTCGCTCAGCCCGTGCGGACCGCTGGTGCCGATCGAGGACACGGCAAAGGGCAGGATCGCGGCGATGGCGGTGAAACCGAGGATGGAGAGCGGCAGGATGAGCACCGCCATCATGGCGTATTTCATTTCGCGTGCCTCGATCTTCTTACCCAGGAACTCGGGCGTGCGGCCGACCATCAAGCCGGCGACAAACACCGCCAGCACGCAGAACACCAGCATGCCGTAAAGACCCGACCCGACGCCGCCGGGGAGGATCTCGCCCAGCTGGATCAGGAACAGCGGCACCAACCCGCCGAGGGCGGTGAGCGAGCCGAGCATGCCGTTTACGCCGCCGTTGGAGATGCCGGTGGTGACTGCCGCATAGAGCGCGCTCAGCGCCTGGCCAAAGCGGACCTCCTTGCCCTCCATGTTGCCCATGGCCGGATCGATGCCGAGCGTCGAAAGGATCGGGTTGCCGAACGTCTCGGCCCAGTAGATGAGGCCGACGCCGGCAACGAGCAGGATGGCGATGGCAGAAAGGATGGCCCAGCCTTGGCGCCGGTTCTTCACGATCTCGCCGAACGTGTAGACCAGCGCCGAGGTGACCATCAGCATGGCGAATATGTTGATGAAGTTGGCGATGGCGTTGGGGTTCTCGAACGGATGCGCGGCATTGGCGTTGAAAAAGCCGCCGCCGTTGGTGCCCAACTGTTTGATCGCCTCCTGGCTCGCCACCGGCCCCAGCGCGATGGTCTGCTGTGCCCCCTCAAGCGTGGTCGCGACCACCGAGCCCTCGAGCGTTTGCGGCAGCCCCAGCGCCATGAAGGCAATGGTGATGAGGATGGCGATGGGCATCAGCACGTAGAGCGTCGCCCGGGTCAGATCGACCCAGAAATTGCCCAACGTGGCGCTGCCGGAGCGGGCAAAGGCCCGTGTCAGCGCCATGGCGAGCGCCATGCCGGTGGCGGCCGAGACGAAGTTGTGGACGGCAAGCCCAGCCATCTGGCTGAAATTGCTCATCGTCGCCTCGCCGGCATAGGACTGCCAGTTGGTGTTGGTGACGAAGCTCACCGCCGTGTTGAAGGCAAGATCCGGCCCGACGCCGGCAAACCCCTGCGGGTTGAGCGGCAACAGATCCTGGAACCTGAGGATCAGGTAGAGCGAGACGAAGCCCGCGATCGAGAAGGCGAGCATGGCGAGCGTGTAGCCGAGCCAGCCCTGTTCCTTCTTCGGATCGACGCCGGCGACGCCGTAGAACAGCCGCTCCACCGGCCCGAGCGCGGGCGAGAGCAGCGTCCGCTCGCCGCTAAAGACGCGTGCCATGTAAATGCCCAGTGGCTTGACCACCAGCAGGACCGCAACAGCCATCAGGCCGATCTGCAGCCATCCCATAAGGGTCATTGGAAATCTCCGCTAGAACCGCTCGGGCGCGACGAGCGTTACGATCAGGTAGATCGCGAGCCCCAGCACCACGACGATACCGAGAACGAGCTCGAACATGGCGAGCCTCAAAGCTTGCCGATGGCGCGGGCATAGAACCCGAGCGCCATGAGGATGCCGGCGCCGAGCGCCAGAAAGACAAGATCGAGCATGGTCGAACTCCGACGAGTGAAATCGCCGGATATGTCGCGTTCAGCGCGTCAGGGTTCGATTGCGAAGGGGTGGGGCGGGCGTAAGGATTTCATAAAGAGCGAGGCCCGCTTTCGGCCAAAGCGGACACGGCACACTCGAGCGGCCTTCGTTTTGGCACCGATGCACCAGCGTCCCGGAGCGCTATTCCCACGAATCGAGCATCGTTCTGGACACAAAGTCGAGGTGCTCGGTCATCGCAGCGCGTGCGCCCTCTGAATCGGCGTCGACGATGCAAACTACGATGCGTTCGTGATCGGAAAGGATGTGCTCTCGTACCTCTTTGATATCAGCAAGGTGCTGGTGAAAGCGGCTGTCGACCGCTTCCGATCTCATCGACCAAAGCTGATCGAGAATCTCTCTCAGCACGGCGTTGTCGGCGTAGTCAGCGATGGTCATGTGCAAGGCGCGGTCGGTTTCAGTTGACCACTCGCCTTCACTCGCTTCGGACCTCATGCGGGCTATCACCGCCTGCAGCCGCTCTTTTCCTGCCACATCGATCTTCTGGCAGGCCAGCGCGGTTGCCTCAGGCTCGAGCAGGAGCCGAACGGTCATGATCTCCAGCGGAGAGCGGCTCTGTTCCGGCAGGCGCTTCTGGGTCTTTTTCAGCCTGCGGACGAAGGCGCCAACGCCCACCCGTATCTCGACGAGGCCAGCCACCTCCAACGCGATGAGCGCTTCGCGCACCGTTGGTCGCGAGACCCCGAGGTTTGCGGCCAAGTCGCGCTCCGAGGGAAGCTGCTCTCCTGGTTTGACCTCGCCAGCCAGAATCTGGTCGCGGATCTGATCAGCGATCTGGATGTATAGTTTGCGATTTGAGACAGCCTCAAGCCTGATCATATCACCCCTACTGGCCGTCGCCCTTGGCGCTGATGCTAGCGAACTCGTGACGCATGGCAACTTATCCCAACGTGGTTACTGGTCTAGCCACTTGACAGCTAGTCTGCCTTGCCATCTGATACGCCTAACACGGAAACGCGCCGCCTGGGAGGGGACAGTTGCGTATTCAGGAGCAGGCGTCTCGACGCCTCCCCGCCAATGAGGACCCCTCGGTTCCGCTCGTCCAGATGAGCGGCATCGACAAGTCGTTCCCAGGCGTTAGGGCGCTTTCGGATGCCCGGTTTTCGCTGTTTGCAGGTGAGGTGCACGCCCTGATGGGCGAGAACGGCGCCGGCAAATCGACGCTGATGAAGATTCTCTCTGGCATCTACCAGCGCGATGCCGGCGAGATCCGCGTCGACGGACAGCCGGTCGAGATCGCCGGTCCGCGCGAGGCGCAAAAGCTCGGCATCGGCATCATCCATCAGGAACTGGCGCTGATGCGCGACCTGACGGCGGCGCAGAACATCTTCATCGGCCGCGAGCCGCGCAAGGGCCTGCTGCTCGACGAGCAAAAGCTCAACGCCGATGCGGCGGCCATCTTCAAATCGATGAACCTGGCGCTCGATCCGCGCGTGCCGGTCGAAAGCCTCACCATCGCCAAGCAGCAGATGGTCGAGATCGCCAAGGCGCTGTCCTACCGCTCGCGCGTCCTCATCATGGACGAGCCGACCGCAGCGCTGACCGACAGCGAGATCGCCGAGCTCTTCACCATCATCGCCCGTCTCAAGGCCGACGGCGTGGGTGTCGTCTACATCTCGCACAAGATGGACGAGATCAAGCGCATCTCGGACCGGGTGACGGTGATGCGCGACGGCGAACACGTGGGCACAGTTCCCGCCGCCGACACGCCGATCGAGACGATCATCTCGATGATGGTGGGCCGCAAGCTGACCGACGAGGCGCTGGTCATCCCCGACACGAGCAGGGCCGAGATCGCGCTCGAGGTCCGTGGCCTCCGCCGCGGCAAGGAAATCCGGGACGTCGGCTTCTCGGTGCGGAAGGGTGAAATCCTCGGTCTCGCCGGCCTGATGGGCGCCGGCCGCACCGAAGTCGCCCGCGCCATCTTTGGCGCCGATCCGATCGAGGCCGGCGAAGTCCTGGTGCATGGCAAGAAAGTCGAGATCCGGCGCCCGCAGGACGCGGTGCGGGCCGGCATCGGCTATCTCTCCGAGGACCGGAAGCAGTTCGGCCTCGCCACCGGGCTCGACGTCCGCAACAATATCGCGCTGGCTTCGCTATCGCGCTTCATCGGCCCCGGCGGCATCGTGCGCGATGGCGAGATGAGGCAGGTCGCCGAGCGCTTCATCAAGCAGCTCTCCATCAAAACCCCTTCGGATACCCAGGAAGCGCGGCTGCTCTCGGGCGGCAACCAGCAGAAGGTGGTGATCGCCAAGTGGTTGCTGCGCGACTGTGAAATCCTGATCTTTGACGAGCCGACCCGCGGCATCGACGTCGGCGCCAAGTCCGAGATCTACAAGCTCCTGAACTCGCTCGCGGCGCAGGGCCGGGCGATCATCGTCATCTCGTCCGAACTGCCCGAAATCCTGCGCCTCAGCCACCGCATCGCGGTGATGTGCGAGGGCCGGCTCACCGGCGTCCTGCCGGGCGGCGCCAGCCAGGAAGAGATCATGCGGCTCGCCACGCAGCGCGAAAGCGCGATGGCGCCCGAACTGAACAGCAAGGTGGCATAATGGCGACGACCGAAACGGCAGCCAAACCCGGACTTCTCGCCGGCATTCGCGGCTCAGGCGCTTATCACAAGCTGCTGGCCTTTTCCGGCCTGCTGGCGCTGCTGGTCGTCTTCTCGGTGGCCTCGCCCAATTTCCTGCAGACCGCCAATATCCTCGCCATCCTGCAGGCGACTTCGGTCAACGGCGTGCTCGCCATTGCGGCGACGCTGGTGATCATCACCGGCGGCATCGATCTGAGCGTCGGTACGCTGATGACCTTCTGCGCCGTCATCGCCGGCGTCGTCCTCACCTATTGGGGCCTGCCGCTGCCACTGGGCATCCTCGGCGCCATCCTCGCCGGCACCTTCAGCGGCCTGGTCTCGGGCACGGTGATCGCCAAGCTCAAGGTGCCGCCGTTCATCACCACGCTCGGCATGATGCTGATCCTCAAGGGCCTTTCGCTGGTGATCTCGGGTACCAAGCCGATCTATTTCAACTCAACGCCCGGCTTCAACCAGATCTCGCTCGGATCGATCGTTGGCTCGGTCTTCCCGGTCATGCCGATTCCCAATGGCGTGCTGATCCTGTTTGCCGTCGCAGTCATCGCCAGCTTCGTTCTCACCCGCACCGCGCTCGGCCGTTACACGTTTGCGCTCGGCTCGAACGAAGAGGCAGTGCGTCTCTCGGGCGTCAACGTCGATCGCTGGAAGATCGCCGTCTACGCCTCCGCCGGCGCCGTCTGCGGCATCGCTGGCCTCCTCATCGCCTCGCGCCTCAACTCGGCGCAGCCGGCGCTCGGGCAAGGCTACGAGTTGGACGCCATCGCCGCCGTTGTGATTGGCGGCACTTCGCTCTCCGGCGGCCGCGGCACCGTGCTCGGCACGCTGATTGGGGCGCTCATCATTTCGGTTCTCGCCAATGGCCTCCGCATCCTGTCGGTGGCGCAGGAATGGCAGACCGTGGTTACCGGCTCGATCATCATTCTGGCCGTCTATGCCGACATCCTGCGGCGCCGCAAACTTTAGGCGCCGGCTTTCCCTGCACCGACGCTAGGTCGGTGCCAATAACCGAGACGGCGAACAACGTCGCCACGACAACTAAGTCAAACCGGGAGGACACCCAATGCTTAGACGTACTCTGCTCGGCGCCGTCGGCGCTCTTGCACTTCTCGCCGCCGCCATTCCGGCGCAGGCGCAGGAATATGACATTGCCCTTATCTCCAAGGGCTTCCAGCATCAGTTCTGGCAGGCCGTGAAGGCCGGCGCCGACAAGGCCGGCGCTGAATTCAACGCCAAGGTGACCTTCGAAGGTCCCGATACCGAAGCCCAGGTCGACAAGCAGATGGACATGCTGTCCGCGGCCATCGCCCGCAAGCCCTCGGCCATCGGCTTTGCCGCGCTCGACAGTCAGGCGGCCACCCCGCTGCTGCAGCAGGCCAAGGATGCCGGCATCCCGGTCATCGCCTTCGACTCCGGCGTCGATAGCGACATCCCGCTGACCACCGCCACCACCGACAACGTCGCCGCTGCCGCGCTGGCTGCCGACAAGATGGCCGAACTGATCGGCGGCGAAGGCAAGGTTGCCGTGGTTGCCCACGACCAGACCAGCCGCACCGGCATCGATCGCGTCGACGGCTTCGTCAACCAGATGAAGGCGAAGTACCCCAAGATCGAAGTCGTCTCGGTGCAGTACGGCGCCGGCGACCAGCTGCAGTCGACCGAAATCACCAAGTCGATCCTGCTCGCCAACCCGGACCTCAAGGGCATCTTCGGCGCCAATGAAGGTTCGGCTCTCGGCGTGCTCAACGGCAAGAAGGAGCTCAGCTCCTCCATCGTCGTGATCGGCTATGACTCGGGCGCTGCCCAGAAGGCCGCGATCATCGACGGTTCGATGGCCGGCGCCATCACCCAGAACCCGGTCGGCATCGGCTACGAAACCGTCAAGGCCGCCATCGCGGCCCTGAAGGGCGAAACCCTGCCCAAGGTTATCGACACCGGCTTTTTCTGGTACGACAAGACCAACATGGATGCGCCGGAAATCGCAGCCGTTCTCTACGACTGATCTCCCCCGCCGGGCAGGCTCGCCTGCCCGGCACCCCATTCATTTATTGATTTCACGCTTGCAGCAAATGACCAAGATCACCTCGCTCCGGACCTACGATCTTCGCTTCCCGACCTCCGCCGCCCTCGACGGCTCGGACGCCATGAACCCCGATCCCGACTACTCCGCCGCCTACGTCGTGCTGACGACGGACGGCGGCCTCGAAGGCCACGGCCTCACCTTCACCATCGGTCGCGGCAACGAAGTGGTCGTGGCCGCCATCGAGGCACTGACCGCGCGCGTGACGGACCTCGATCTCGACTGGATCGAAGAGAACCCCGGCCGCTTCTGGCGCCACGTTACCGGCGACAGCCAGCTGCGCTGGATCGGTCCGGACAAGGGCGCCATGCACCTCGCCACCGGTGCCGTCGTCAACGCGGTGTGGGACCTGTTGGCCAAGCGTGCCAAGAAGCCCGTCTGGCGCTTCGTCGCCGACATGACACCCGAGCAGCTCGTCTCGATCATCGACTTCCGCTACCTGACCGACGCCATCACCCCCGACGAAGCCCTCGCCATCTTCAGGAAGGCCGAGGCCGGCAAGGCGGCGCGCATCGCCGAGCTCGAGACGAACGGTTACCCCTGCTACACCACTTCGGCCGGCTGGCTCGGCTATTCCAACGAGAAGCTGACCCGCCTCGCCACCGAAGCGGTCGAGGCCGGTTTCTCCCACATCAAGATGAAGGTCGGACGCGACCTCGCCGACGATATCCGCCGGCTCGAGATCGTCCGCTCGATCATGGGTCCGGACCGCTACCTGATGATCGACGCCAACCAGGTGTGGGAAGTCGGCCAGGCCATCGACTGGGTGAGGGAGCTATCCCGCTTCAAGCCCTATTTCATCGAGGAGCCGACCAGCCCCGACGACATCGAGGGCCATCGCAAGATTCGCGAGGCGATCAGTCCGGTGAAGGTCGCGACCGGCGAGATGTGCCAGAACCGGATCCTGTTCAAGCAGTTCATCACCCGCGGCGCCATCGACATCGTGCAGATCGACGCCTGCCGCATCGGCGGGCTGAACGAGGTGCTGTCGGTGCTGCTGATGGCGGCGAAATACGGCCTGCCGGTCTGGCCGCATGCCGGCGGCGTCGGCCTCTGCGAATACGTCCAGCACCTGTCGATGATCGACTATCTGGTGGTGTCGGGCACCAAGGACGGCCGGGTGATCGAGTATGTCGACCACCTGCACGAGCACTTCCTCGAACCCTGCGACATCCGCAACGCCGCGTACATGCCGCCAAAGCAGGCGGGCTTCTCCATCGAGATGAAGGCGGCATCGATCGCGGAACATTCGTTCGGAGGGTAAGTCTCCACCGGCAGTTGGCCCAGCGGCAAGCGCCACGATGGCCATCAGTACGTCGGTCGTTCGCCCGGGCTGAAGCCCTCCAGCACGACCTTGCCGATTGTCCGCCCGCTTTCCAGCATCGCGTGAGCAGTGCGCAGGCTCTCGACCGAGATCGGTCCGAGATTGCTTGTCATGGTTGACTCCAGGACGTCCGCGTCTACAAGGCGGCTGATCTCGGAAAGAGCCCGGTGCTGCTCGACCATGTCGGGCGTCCCATGAATGGATCGGGTGAACATCAGCTCGTAGCACAACGTAATGGACTTTCCGCTCAACGGGTCCGTTCGAGTTGTGTCGCCGACACCGCTGATGACGCCAAGTCGCCCCTGCGGCGCGATCAGTTCCAGTATCTGGGCAAAGTGCTGATCCGTCTGCGTCGTCGAAAAGACGAAGCCTGGTGCACCGATATCCAGTTGCTTGACCTGTTCTGCCAACGGCCACGAGTGATCGACGACGTGATCGGCACCCATACGTCGAGCCCACGCCTCAGTCTCAGGACGTGAGGCTGTTGCAATGACCGTCATGTTCGCGACGCGCTTGGCGATCTGGATACCAATCGACCCGACACCGCCGGCGCCGCCGATGATCAATATGGTGCGATTGTCGCGCGGCACGGCGCGGTTCACATCAAGCCTGTCGAACAGCATTTCCCAGGCGGTGAGTGCTGTCAGCGGCAGTGCCGCAGCTGCTGCATCACCGAGCGTTGTGGGAGCGAGGCCAACGATCCGCTCGTCAACCAGCTGCAACTCCGCGTTCGAGCCAGGCCGCAGGACCGAACCAGCGTAATATACCCTGTCCCCAGTCCGGAATAACGCTACCTCGTCGCCAGTCGCGACGACTGTTCCCACAGCGTCCCAACCGAGCACTCGGAAGACCTTTTCCGACGCTGCCGTGCCGCCCCGTGGTGGCAACGCGCCGCGTATCTTGGTGTCGACAGGATTTACCGAGACTGCGGAGACGCGAACAAGCAAATCGTGCCCCGTGGGGACAGGATCGAGCAACTCACGTTCGATCAGCGCGTCCGGACGGTCAATGGGACCGGTCTCAACAAGGCCAATCGCCCGCATTTCATTCCCCCTCGATGCGATGCCATGTTCGTCACACGATCGTGCACTGCCCGCGTTTTTCAGGCAATCCCTGGTGATTTGCCCCGCGCTGAGCTTGTCGGTGACGACGCCGATTTCACCGACCCCTACATGGACACCGAACGCGGGCTCAAGGCCACGGAGACCTGCGGCAGTTCATGCGCCTGCCGCCGCGCAACGGGCGTCGGCGATCCTGATGGACGTCATCGGTTATTCGCTTGAGGAAGTCGCCGTGGCGGTGCGAAACCTGATGCCAATCGACCGCGGTTTACGCCTCGTTAACCACGCAGGGCTAGCCTTAACCACTCAGTAAGGATCGCCCTCCGTGAACACCGCCGCACCTTCTATCCAGAAGAAGTCTATCCGTTTCCGCGCGCGCTCGTTTGTCGCCTTCGCGCTGACGCCCGAGGCGCCGTTGGGCGAGTGGCTGCGTGGGCTGGATCGTTGGATAGAGAACTCGCCAGGGTTCTTCACGGGTCGTCCGGTGGTGCTCGATCTCAATGTGCTGAAACCGAGTGTGCGCGAGATCGGCACGCTTGTCTCGCTGCTCGCCGATCGCGCAATTCGCGTCTATGCGATCGAGGCGGACGCAATCGAGGCGCTCGGCGCCGACCTGCCGCCGCTGCTCAAGGGAGCGAAGTCGACGTTGCTCGATGGGCCCGCGGCAAGCACCGGCAGGGTCGCGGAAAAGGACGCACCCGCCAAAAAGGACGATGCCGCCGAGCCGAAGTCGCTGATCATCAAATCACCGGTCCGCTCCGGCCAGTCGGTGTTTCACCCTCAGGGCGACGTCACCGTACTGGGCTCAGTGGGCTCCGGTTCCGAGATTATCGCCGGAGGGTCCATTCACATCTATGGCACGCTGCGCGGTCGAGCCTTCGCCGGCGCCGCCGGCAACGCCGAGGCGCGCATCTTTTGCCAGAAGAATGAGGCCGAGCTGCTGGCTGTCGATGGCTGGTATCGCACCGCCGACGACATGGAGCCGTCCTCGCGCGGCCGGCCGATACAGGCCTTTCTCGACAACGGCACGATTTGGATCGCAGCCCTCGACTAGTGAAGATTGGAGACAGGAACATGGCCAAGGTAGTGGTCGTCACATCCGGCAAAGGGGGCGTGGGCAAGACAACCTCGACTGCCGCTCTCGGCGCCGCCCTTGCCCAGATGGGCCAGAGGGTGGTCGTCATCGACTTCGACGTCGGTCTGCGCAACCTCGATCTGGTGCTGGGTGCCGAGCGGCGCGTGGTGTTCGATCTCATCAACGTCACGCAGGGCGTCGCGAAGCTCTCGCAGGCGCTGATCCGCGACAAGCGCCTCGACAGCCTGTTCCTGCTGCCCGCCTCGCAGACGCGCGACAAGGACGCCCTCACCGAGGAAGGCGTGGCGCGCGTCATCGGCGATCTCAGAGAAAAGTTCGACTACGTGATCTGCGACAGTCCCGCAGGAATTGAGCGCGGCGCCCAGCTGGCGATGCGATTTGCCGATGAAGCGGTGATCGTAACCAACCCCGAGGTCAGCTCGGTTCGCGATTCCGATCGCATCATCGGGCTGCTCGACTCCCGCACCCTGAAGGCCGAGCAGGGCGAGAGCATTTCAAAATACATCCTCGTGACGCGCTACGACGCGGCACGCGCGGCACGCGGCGAGATGCTCAACATCGACGACGTGCTCGACATTCTCTCGACGCCTCTGCTGGGGATCATTCCGGAGAGCGAAGGTGTCCTCCGCTCCTCCAATGTCGGCTCGCCGGTGACGCTCAACGAGCCCACCAACATTGCCGCACTTGCCTATATCGCGGCGGCAAGACGGCTGCGCGGCGAGGATGTGCCGATGGTGCTGCCCACCGACAGGAGAGGACTCTTCGATCGGCTGTTCGGCAGGAGGGCGGCGTGAACCTGCTCGATCTTTTCAAACGACGCGGCAGCGCACCCGTCGCCCGCGACCGGCTGCAGGTGCTGCTGGCCTATGAGCGGAACAACCGCAACCAACCCGATCTCGTCGCCATGCTGCGCGAGGAGATCATGGCGGTGATCACCAAGCATGTGCAGGTCGATCAGGACGATGTCCGCGTGAGCATGGATCGCGGCGAGACGATGTCGACCCTGGCGATCGACATCCATATCCCGAACGCGGGCGCGCCGGCGCACTAGGCGCCGGCCTTTTCCGAGGCATGATCGCAGCCGGCGCTAGCGCCGCTGCGTAGCCCTGCCGCGCCCGAGCGACTTCGGCATGGCCGCGGGGTATCTCGGTCACGCCTTCATGCTCTGGAATTTCCACCGGTTTTGAGAGCCTGTCGCGATGCCGCCCGAAGGCAGCGAGTGTCGGCGGTCGTCGGCGAGGCGAGCGATCATCGGCGCTGACTTGCAGTTGCTCTGCAACCACGCTTGACCTCGATCCGTTGATGCCAAGGACGCATGAAGCGGGGGGCGCCAGCGTTCGCCCACGTAGCAGCCCGGGGCCGCCGAGGAACTGCCTGTCCCATGACCCTTCTCTCGTGCAACGTCGCGTCGAGCCCTCAATGGATCCACAACTCGGCTCAGGCGCTGGCGGATATCCTGCCGGATGCCGAGCAGAGGACGCTCGACGGGCAGGCGCACAACGCCGCGCCAGAGGTTCTCGCCCCGGCGATAGAGCGGTTTTTCCTCGGTTGAGGCGACTGACGCGCTGAGGCAAGCGCCATCACGTCATCGCCAAATACTCAAGAACGGAGAAGACACAAATGGCAAAGCTCGAGCACATCAACCCCAAAGGCATGCACAAGAACCCAGCCTTTTCGCAGGGGATCGTCATCCCCGCCGGCGCCTCGACGCTGATCATCGGCGGCCAGAATGCGGTCGACGAAAAGGGCGAAGTCGTCGGCAAGGGAGACACGGCGGCGCAGACGACCAAGGCGGTCGACAATCTCATCGCGGTGCTGGAAGCCGCGGGAGGCAAGCTTGAAGATCTTGTCCGCGTCGGCCTTCTCCTGCGTGACGACGCCGACCTCAAGGCAGGCTTCGGCGCTTGGATGGCCCGCGCCGGCAAGCTGAAGAACCCTCCGACCGTGACCACGGCGATTGTCTCCCAACTTGCCAATCCCGACTACCTCATCGAGATCGAGGCGACGGCCGTCTTGTCCTGATAAGTGCAAAACCCTGCCGCGACCGGGCACCATCCGGTCGTGGTGGAGCGTTCGGACGCACCGCTGAGACGGTTCAAGGATATCGCTTTCGCCTTGCGCCAAAAGAAAGGCTTCGACGCTCGTCATGCCTGCTATGATCAGGGAGTGATTCACAACGGCGATGGCCCTGCATGCTGTTCCGCCCTTTTTGCTTCATCCTCGGCCTACTCCTGCTCGCCTCACCCGGACTTGCCCAGCAGCCGGCGCGTGATTTCTTCGGCGCCGTAGACCATCCGACCACCGGCGCCTCCATGCCAGTCGGTAGCTATGCCAAGGGCTGCATCGCGGGCGCCGTGCAGTTACCCGAGGATGGGCCGGGTTGGCAGGCGATGCGACCGTCGCGCGATCGCCGCTGGGGAACGCCGGAACTCGTCGAATACATCGCGGCGCTCGCTCGATCCTCTGCTCAGGATGGCTGGCCCGGGATCCTCGTGGGCGACATGGGCCAGCCGCGGGGCGGACCGATGAAGAGCGGGCACGCCTCACATCAGGTCGGCCTCGATGTCGACATCTGGCTGCAGCCGATGCCCGATCACACGCTCAGCGCGACCGAGCGCGAGAACCTGTCGGCCATATCGGTGCTGAAGCAGGGTACACGCGACGTCGACCCCACGCGGTTCGGCGAAGCGGAGCGCCTGCTCATCTATCGCGCCGCACAGCTACCCGGCGTGGCGCGCATTTTCGTCGCCCCCGGCATCAAGAAGTCGCTGTGCGCCACCAAGTGGCGCGACCCGGGCTTCCTCAGCCGGATACGTCCCTGGTATGGTCACGACGACCATATCCACGTCCGGCTCGCCTGCCCTGCAGGCGCCACCGATTGTGTCGATCAGGATCCGGTACCATCGGGCGATGGGTGCGGCGCGGAGCTTGATTACTGGTTCACCGAGGCCCCCTACCAGCCCAGTCCACCGTCCCAGCCGTTGACGCTGGCCGACTTGCCGAAAGCCTGCCAGAGCGTCCTCAACGCACGGTAAGCGTGCGAGCCTCCGCTGCGCGCCGGCATCACCTCTGCCCTCCCGGCCAGGCCGCGCCTTGATTGCCGGGCGCCGGCCCGGAGCATTTGCGACGAATGCGAGTGCCTGCATAGGCCGATGATTAAGGGCTTTTCAGCAAACTCTGCGGCGAAGACACCTTATCCCTGAGGCAGGAATGCTGACGGCTGCCGTACTGGGAAGTTGCCGCGTCCACACTCCGGTCAGAATGCTGGCCAGAGACAGGATAAGGACTGATCATGAGGGTGCGGAGTGGTACACCCACAGCACCCGCGACGCCCTCCAGAAGCTCAAGATCGTCCGACGCCAGCTGGATTTACCAGCGAAGGTCGTGCCGCTCGTCGTCGAGTCCCATGCGCAGAAATGGAACCCAGCAAGACATCACCCGACCTTCTACGGGCGCGCCGATGTCTTTGTGGTCGAGATTTGTTCCCGCAAGATCGCCACGAACGACGGCATCTACTATCAGCAATGGCCCACCCAAATGGTGGTGCGGGAGCCCGAGCGATATCCCGAACTGGTGGGCTACGTCGAAGGGGCGACACAGCGCATCCAGTCGCGCGAGGAACTGCTTGGCGACCTCAAACTGATCTGCGATCGCCTGGGACGGCCGGTTCTGTTCGTGCCGCATCTCAACGTGAAGATGAGCAATGGCCAACCTTTTCCCGAGCGAACCATCATCAGGGACACCCTGGAACAGTTCTGCCGGTCAGACAGGCGGGCCAGCCTGTTTGATCCTACCGCTATCGTCGCCGAGCACGGAGAAGCCCAGGCGCTCGTGGATTCAGGCCACTATCGCGAGGAGTTCTACCCGGTGCTGGCCGACAGGATGTTCTCCGCCCTGAGCACTGCAGCGAGCATTTCTTCGGCAGCACCGGCATGAACCGAGCTCTCGCCCAGCCAAGATGGAGCGCATGACCACCATCAAGAAGGCACTCCTGATTGGCAACTGCCAGGTCAAGTCCCTCGCCGAGACGCTGAACCTCTTCGTCGCCGACATGGCGTTCGATCACCTGCAGGTCCACTCGCTGCCCCCAGGCTCGGCCGAAGCCTATCTCGCCGAACAGGCGCGGGCGGCCGGTGAAAAGTACGACCTCTTCCTCAGTTTCGACTTGAGCCCGAAGTTCTTCTGCCTGTCGCGGGATACGATCCGGGACACCTTCCACGGCAGGGACGTCCTCTTCATCTCCAACCTGTGGTTCGACGGCTATTTCCCGGACATCGTCACGCTCGGCAGCACGCAGGGGCGGATAGACGGCCCACTCGCCCAATACCACAGCAAGATTGCCCTGTTCGGCTTCATGTCCGGGTGGTCCGAAGAGGAGACCGTTGCCGCTTTTTCGGAGGAGACCTACGAGGCAGCCGGGTATTTCGCGAACTGGGCGGATGCGATCCGGCGGCTGTCGACGTCGGACCAGACGGCAGACATCCGCTTCGGCGAAGAGATGGCGGGGCTGGTTCAGACCGACCTCTGCATGTTCGTGGTGAACCACCCTACCCCGGTCGTCTTCCACAGATGGGCCGATGTCATCTCGAGGAGCCTGAGTGCGCTGGGGCTTGCCAGTCGCCGGCAATGGATGCCGCACGAGGCTCTGGTGCCGGCGCACTTCGTCGGCACGTCTGCCTTCCCGTTCTACCCCGAACTTGCCAGCCGGGCGGGGTTGGGTCGCCTCGGTTCGTATTGCTTCAAGTCACCTGGCACCCAGTCGGATTCCGTACTGACGCTGCCGGAGTTCGTCCGGCGCGAGTTTGCTACTTTCGGCGATGCCGGAAAGGATCGGTTGGCCCAAGACCCGCGTTGGCCAACCGTCCAAGCAAAAATGAAGGCGCTGCCGGAGGCGGTTCACTAGACCGCCAGCTTGACCGGCCTCAGCTCCGCGCCCTTGCCCAGCAACTCGTTGTAGCGCTGGATAACCCGCAGGTTTTGCGACCGAATGTTGAAATCGGCCTCGACGGTGCGCCGCCCCTCGCGTCCGAATTCCGGCCACAACTCGCGGTTGTTGCTGAGGAACCTCAACCGGTCGGCGAGCTTGTCGAAATCCCGCTCCCGGCACAGGAAGCCGCTGACGCTGTCCTGCACCAGTTCGGAGATCCCGCTGTGATCGGTCGTGACGATCGGCATGCCCGAAGCCATCGCTTCCATGATGGTTGTTGGGATGCCCTCCATGTCACCGTTGGCGGCGGTGACGCTGGGTGCCAGAAACAGGTCTGACTTCTGCATCCACTCGGCGATCTTGCCGTGGTCCATTCCGCCGTGGAACGTCACGGCTTCGTTTAGTCCGAGCTTGGCACAGAGGGCAACCAGGGCCTCGCGCTCCGGACCGTCACCAATGATATCGTACCGGAACTGACTGAGTTGTCCGCGTTGCTTGAGCACACCAAGGGCGCGCAACGCGAACTCCACGCCCTTCTTGGGAACGAGCCGGCCGACCGTGAGAAGGCCGATAGTCTCTCCCTGGGGCTTGGTTCTTGGCCGGAAGGCAAACTTGCTGGTGTCGACGCCCACGTGATGCACCGTCGTCCGGCGCGGGCTGAAACCCAGCTTCAACAGGCGCTCGCGGAAGAAATTGCTGATGGGGAGGATAGCGTCCGCTTCGTCGCGCAGTCGGTCGTAGACGTGAATGCCTTCCTTGCGGAGATGCTCGGTCAGGTCGATCCCGTGGAAGCTGACCACGATCTTGCTGTTCAGCACCCCCATCCGCTTGAGTTCGGCCGCGAATAATCCGCGATGACCGAAGTGGCAATGCGCGACGTCGAAGGATTTCTGAGCCCGATTGAGAACCTCGGCGGCGTGGAACAGCCGCAGTTTGACGTCGGTGCGGACCTGTTCCTCGACCATCGTACGGGCGAGCGCGTCCAGCGGCGGCGGCATGCCAACCAGGGTTGCACCCTCGAGGAGCTTGCCGATCTCGCGCTGGATTTTCTTGGAGTTCTCGTTCAGGTAGTCGCGCGCCGGCTTCAGGCTATTGGGCATGCCGTACCACAGGCAACGCTCCATCAGCCGGTACTTGTCGACATCGGCATGCCACTGGTCGGCAGCGCCAGGCCGCTCGGCAAAGATGGTGACGTCGATACCCTCATCGATCAGCCCGGTGATGTGGTTGAGCACAAAAGTCTCCGACAACTTCGGAAACTCGCCGGTTACGACAAGGACCTTGGTTGCCGGGGCACCCTGATCCGACCGGGGCTTGCCGGCGGCGGGCCAGAACAGCTTTCGCACGCGGGCCGGCTTGGCCGCTTTCGTGCTTTTCTGATTTGAGGCGAGCGTCTGGTTGTACACCGCCTCATACTGCTCGGCGATGACCGATGGCCTGAAGGCCTGCGCCGCCTCGAGACACGCCTCCCGCATCGTGGCGGGACGGCGTGCGTCCTGGCTGATTGCCTCAATCACTTCACCCAGGGTCTGCTTGCCGTCGCCGTAGATCCAGCCTGTCTTGCCCTGGACGACCAGTTCCGGCAGCCCGCCACTGCTTGCGGCCAACACGGGAATGCCGTGCAGGTAGGCCTCGACGACTATTCGCCCAAACGGTTCCGGCCACGCCGAGGGGACCACCAGCACGTCAATCTGGGAGAACAGCTCGCCCGGCTCGACGAACCCAAGATAGGATATGCGCGGATCCCCCTGGGCCTGCGTAACCTTGCGCGCCAAATCCTCGTCCTGAAGCTCGCCCGCGAGAGACAGAACCACTTTGCCATCGGTCCGCTCGAGGACGGCGTCGATCAGTGACCCCACGCCTTTGGTTGGATGTATCCGACCCAGGTAGCCCAGGCGAAGGGGACCCGCGCCCGGTTCGGAGCGGAAGTCGGCAGAGGGGTTTCCCGACACCGAGTTGTGCACGACGTGACGGCTCGTGACCCCTTCGAACAAATCGAAACTGAGGTGACGATCAAGGGTGTAGCGGCTGATGCCGACGACCGACGACACGAGTTTGCTGCGTGCCCGGCTGACTTTTGCGCTCATCGTGCAGGTCTCGCACAACGAGGTGCACGTTCGGTCGTTCTTGAACATATTGTCGCTGCACAGCAGTTTGTACTCGCGCAGCGTATGGACGATAGGCACGCCCAGCTTGTCGACTTCGGGCCATAGATCCCGGTTGTGCCAGAAGGTGTTGGTGTGAACGAGGTCGGGGCGTTCTCGCGCCACGATGGAGGTCATCATTTCGACCTCCGTGGCAGACCCGGATACTTTCCCCAGGAGGATCGTTCGAACACCCGAGATGCGGTGCTCGCTGTGGATGCCGCTCATCGACATGTGCTCGATCATGGCCTTGGGCGCCATTGAGACGCTGATCACCTCGTGATCGCGCTGCGCCAAGCCCTCCGCGAGGCTTTTGACCGACCGCTCGGCACCGCCAGGCCCGCCAAAATTCGGGTGCGCCTGGTTCACTAAGATTATCTTCAATTTTGCGCCCTTTTTTACAGATGCTAGGTAGTTAATGCCAAGTAAACTAGCGCTCGGCAATAAGTTCTGGATCAGTACATTGTCGTACAGGCGTAAATGCAATACCTTATCTAGGTCCAGTGATCCTACCGCGGGACGTAACTATGCGTTAACCACCTCCCTAACCACCTAGGAGACCTACACAAATGGCAAAATGGCTAAAGACATTTGCTAAAGGTGTCGCCTCACTTTCAGTGTTGTTGTCACACGGCGCCTTGGCGTCCGTTCCAAAGGGGGACGTGCCAAAGATCCCCCAGGTCGACTCGATCGAGCAATCGGGCGATGAACTCGCATTTCTGGTCATGAAGTCGCCGGCCGAAGCACCGAAAGTTCTGGTCGCGTCGCGCTTCAAGGAGCCTGGCGACAAGGGCCGGCCGGATATCTTCGGCGCCCCAGGGAAGCCAGAGATCGGACCGCCGGGTAAATCGGGCTACTAGACCCGAGAATGAGGCCGGGGTGGTACCTCGGCCTCAGAGACGCATCGATCGTAGTTGAAGCCACGGCCTCCGCAGAATTACGCATCAGGGAAAGACCTGATGGGGCGAGCCGCTTAGCCCTTAATCCAAAGCTTTGAAATGCGCTCCCGGGGAGTGTCCGATGGCAGATGCCCGGACAAATTCGTCCGAGCGTCGGACCAGGTCTCTACCTACGGCCAAGGGTATTCCGGCAGCTCAAGCCCGGCTGCGGCCAGACGTTCGGCAACGATGCGCCGGTACTTCACGACATTCCCGACCTTGGTCACACGAAGCGTCGCCACCTCGTCCGCCGAGAATGGCACGTAGTTCGGGGGCAGTGAGGGCCCCGCCCACGTCTCCATGATGTAGTTGAGCAAGTCCGCGATCTCTACATCGGAAAGGCTCGAGCCGATGACGCCGGGGACATGCATCAGGTACGCCCTGCCCTCCTGCAGCCCCGCAAAGACCCCTACCTGATCGACGAAGTTGGGTATTCCCGCGCCTGGTAACCCGGTACCGTCCGCGACGTGGCAGCCGATGCAGCGCAGCACATAGTTGGTCTGAGCCGTTCGATCAGCGGCCACTACACCCGTCGCGAAGACGAGCGATGCCAGCAAGAGCAGCGTCCGCGTCATGGCAGCAATCCCTTCCGAAGGGATCTCAGTTCGGCGTGAGTGAGCGGAGCCGCCCGCATTTCCGCAAACCGCTCGGGCGAGATGGCTAGGTCCAGGCCGTTGAGATCGTTGAGGACATAGTCCGCCACAGCCGACATATCCTCGTCCGACATCCACTCCTGCGCTGGCATGGCAAGTCCCGCATAGGTGTTGCCTTGGATGACGATGGTTCCCGACAGGCCGCCCATGAGAACGCCTGCGAAGTAGCGCCCGGTTTTGTCACCCAAGGCACCCCAGAGCTCCCCATCCACCAGTGGTGGCGCGAGACCGGGCGACCCCATGCCAGCGAGCTGGTGGCAGCCGCTGCAGTTGTCGTTGAAGAGCAGCTCGCCGGGCTCTCCCGCATGAGCCGGCGCCGCGAGCAGCGCCAGCACGACTGGAATGGGCGAAAGTCTCATTCGGCGATACCGACGACCACCGAGAGGGTGCAATGGATGCCCTTATCGCCATTGGCCACACACCAGCTGGATTCGCTGGCGAGTCCCATGCGATAGCCGGGCCGGTCGCCTTCCTGGCGCGAGCAGCCGCCGTCGCCACAGCTGCCGCCCTTGCCGCAGCAATCGTTGTAGGAGACGAGATAGTCCTTGCCGTCGTTGGGGTTGCGACAGGTGCCGACCCAGGCGACCTTGGACGGCGTCGAACCAGGGGGGCATTGCGTCACCGACCCGCCACATTGGGTGCAAAGCGTCCCGTGCAGCGAGCAGTATCGCCAATACTCGCAGTCGGTCGGAAGCTCGTCGGGCTCACCCAGCCCTCGGGCGAAGGCAACGCCGTTCGAATTGTCGTAGGGGAGCATGGGCAGGACGGCGCCCCCGACGAGTGCCCAGCCTGCCTTTTGCAGGAAGCTGCGGCGGCCGGCGACGCTGGCGATGCGGCGCGCTTTTGCCTCCGCCATCGTGTCCATCCATTCCATTACATTGTCGATAAAGCTGGCCACTGTGGCTCTCCGTCTTGAAGGGGCTGTCGGGTCGCGTATCCCGCGCCGCTAGTGCTGAACGGCCGGCTGCTGGTCCAGGTAGGACTGGATCGACCCGACGTTCATGTCGAAGGCATTGAAGAGGCTGTCGAACTGCTCGCGGCTGTTGATCAGGCCCTTGGCGCGGATGATGCCGTGCTGGTCGATGAGGACCGCGTAGGGCAGCCGGGCCACGCGATAGGCGAGGCCGAGTTCCGTGGACACGACGTAGGGGTAGCTCGAGAGTTCGGCGGTCTCGATGAAGCGCTGGTGCTGCGCCTTCTCGCCGTCGCTCGCGAACACGACATCGAGCCAGCTCCCCTCCGCCTTGCGGACCGATTTGATGATCGGCAGCAGCTTCTTGCAGACGGGACAGGTCGGGGAGAGGAAGAAGACGAGCGTCGATCGACCGGGCCTTGGTCCCAGCGCGACTGCGCCGCCGGTGAGGCTGGGCAGGTTGAACAGCGGTGTCTGCTGGCCGACCTCGGGGCCCGAGTCGTTGACCAGCGCACCCATGGGCGAAACGCGTTCGAACAGGATGCCGACCTGGCGGCCAAGGGCCAACAGGGCGATCGTCTGAGCGACAACCATCAGAAAGAGCGCAACAAGTGCAAAGATGATGAGGTTCATGTCTTGGATTCCTGGATCAGGTCAGCGCGAGAGCCGAGCTGCGGATGAGTTGGCGATAACCTGCTCGGCGAGCAGGAAGGCAATCCAGAGCGAGACGCCGCACGCTATGGCTGCAATCGCGCCGGCGACGTCGAGGGCATAGGGGCCGAGCATGGCCGCTCCGATGGCGAGCAGCGCGAGGATGGCGTTGCGCGCGACAAGCGTCCACGACAGGGGCTGGACCGCGCCGCCACAGCCGCACTCGATGCTGGTGCGTCCGCGGCGGATGTTCACGGCCATGGCGCCGGCGTAGAGGGCCAGCAACGCGGCGGCCACAAGCAGGCCGGCCGCCTGCGCGCCTGGCACCAGTTGCAGCAGGACAGCCGCGAGCTCCGCCCCCACGATCCCCATCGACACCGGCCGCACGAGCCGTTCGCCGAACAGCTTGTAGTCGGCCACAAAACCGGTGAACTCGGTGAAAGCCCCGAGCTTGTGCCAAACGGCCCGCACAAAGATCAGGACGATGAAGACGGTGGTCGCCGCGGACACCAGCGACCCGATCGAGCTCTCCGTCATGGCGAACTCGTCAGCGTCGTGGCAAAACCGAAGTCCGACTGCTCGGCGGCCTTCTTGACCGCGAACCTGGCCGCCGGATCAACCTCGTACTTGAAGACCTTGGAGCTGCCGATGCTGACGCCGTACAGGGTCGGCACGGCACCGTCGGTGACGTGGATGCCGTTGAGGTCATCGACGTTGGAGCGATAGAGAAGCGCCTTGTTCTCGAGGTCGTAGGCCCACACCTCGGTCGCCCCGTGATAGTGGCTGCCGTCATGGTGATCGGCCGCCATCGGCACAAACAGGATGTTGTTGGCATCGTTGTAGGCGACGACGCTGTAGCCACTCGTGCCCCAGTTCCCCTCGACACCCTCGGCCATCGGCGTGACGCTGACTGACTTGACCACCCCATCCCGGTCGGACAGCCGGTAGACATTGGCATGGTACGAGACGAACAGCAGGTCGCCCTTGGCGCGATCGGACGCCAGGTAGATCGGGTCGCTGTCGGGGTCGAAGATCTTGTCGCTCTTCTGGCTTTCGAAGGTCGTGCCGTCTTCGCCGAGTGAGTACGTGGTGAAGGCGCCGTCATTGCAGATGGTCGAATAGCCGTAGCCTTCGAGCGTCGGGTAGATACCGAAGCACCCCGGCGAGGGAACCTCCTGGGCGACCGAGCCCTTCTGCAGGTCGACAACCGTCACCGAGGTGGCAGGCGTCGCGTTCTGCACGTAGAGGAACCGCTCGTCGGCGCTCAGTTGCAACAGCGCCTTGTCGTCCGTGTACTGCGTCACCTTGAAGGGAAGGACGATCTCCGTCTTCAGCGTGTTGGTGGGGACGTCGAAGATCTGGAGGACGTGCTCGCCGCTGCCCGATGCGAGGCGCGAGTAGAACCCGGACACGAGGTAAACGGTGTTCCCATCCTTCGAGACGGCGAAGTGACTCTGGGCGCCACCGGAGACACTGCCCTTCAGGGTGAGGTCGTCGGCGGAATAGAAGTAGACCGCGCTCGGCCCGCCGCGCCAGTTCTGCATGTTGACGAAGACATTGGGCCCCGGGTCCATTCTCTCCTTGGTCGAAACGGTCTCGGGCACGAACTCGGTGTCCTCGCCGAGCGCGCTTCCCACCAGTGCTGCGTTTCCGATGAGGCATGCAGCGCAGAGCGCAACTGACAGTTTGTGGGCCATTCGGGTCTCCATCACGATAAGACCGCATCCCAATCACCGCCCCGACGGTCCGGAAATCCGCTTTCGGAGAAATGTTTGCCTATACAATAGGCAAATCCACAGCTTGCCCGCGTCTTGAGCGGACGCTACGGTCCTAGATCGGAGATCCAATCCGTGCCCCGCTCTGCAACCTTCATCGCCAGGTCCTTCGCCGACGCATCCGAACAGGAAGGCGCGCTGGCCGGTTGGGAGCAGCGCTATATCCAGGTCGGCCGTGGACGCTTCGAGGGTGCCGCCGCATTCCTCAATTTCGGGCGCGTTTCGGTTGGTGAGGAGCGACTGAATGTCGATGTCGCCGAGTCGACCTCGCCACCGCCCGGCAAGGTTGCCATCATCGTTCACAATGAGATGGTCCACGGCCGGATAAATGGGCAGAAGTCCTCGGCGCAGCTGTTTCTGCACCGCGGGGGGCACCAGATCGACCTGTCGACAGGAACAGCCCAGAGCTCTTCCTTCTATCTGGTCGCCGACGAGGCCGCGTTCGCAGACATCGATTTCCGAAAACTGCCGGCTATCGGCCCAATCGCGGCCTATCCGGAAGCCGACGAACTGGCCCGCTGGATTTCCTCGGTAATCTCGTCAGCGCCCGAAACGCTGCGCCGGTCCCCCGGTGCGCTCGAGCGGGTGCTTCCAGCCATGCTGTTGGAGCGGATATCCGAGCTATGCAGACATGCAGGCCACGGCACCGTCGTGCACCTGCGCGAGTCCTATGCCCACGCGCTGTTCAGCCGTGCGCGCAAGCGCGTGGACGACATGCCGTACGATGGCCTGAGCGTCGCCGCTCTCGCCGACGAACTGAGGGTGCCGCAGCATGTCCTCCGGCAGGCCTTCATCGAGTCGACGGGGGTTAGCCCGCGCGTCTGGCTGCGACAACACCGGCTGGGCCGGGCGCGCCGGGCGATGCTTCGACCCGATGGACAGCCGAAAACGGTAGCGCAGATCGCCACGGACGCCGGCTTCTTTCACTTGGGGCGTTTCGCGGCCTACCACGCGGAAACTTTCCACGAGAGCCCGATTGAGACGCTGCGCGCCGCCGCGGGACTGTAAGGTGCTCGAGTTCTGCTTGGTCAGCTTCCCCACACCAATTTTGCGTTGGTCAACTCTCGCGCGCCAAGAGCCCCGAGTTCGCGGCCGAATCCGGAGCCTTTGACGCCGCCGAAGGGGGCACGGGGGTCGGAGCGGACGAAATCGTTGATAAAGACGGCGCCGGCTTCGAGACGATCAGCGACACGTTGCGCCTTGCCCGCGTCGGCGGTCCAGACGGCGCCGCCGAGCCCGTATTCGGTGGCATTGGCGAGGCTGATGGCATCGTCCTCGCTGTCGAAGGGGAAGAACAGGGCGACGGGGCCGAAGAACTCTTCCTGCATGATCGGCGAGTGCGGGTCGGGGCCGATGATTACCGTCGGCTCGTAGAAGTTGCCGGGGCCGGCGCGGCGCTTGCCGCCGGAGACGAGGCGGCCGCCGGCGGCGACGGCGTCGCGCACCTGGCGGTCGGTCGTGTCGACGAGATCGGCCCGGGCCATCGGGCCGAGCTTGGTCGTGGCATCCATAGGATCGCCGACGACGAGAGCACCGGCGGCTTCGGCGTAGCTTTGGACATAGGCATCGAACACGCGGCGCTCGACGAGGAAGCGCTTGGCGGCGATGCAGCTTTGCGCGTTGTTGGAGTAGCGCGACACGACACCGAGCTTCACGGCCTTGTCCATGTCGGCGTCGGCGAAGACGATGAAGGCATCGGAGCCGCCGAGCTCGAGCACGACTTTCTTCCCCACCGAGCCCGCGGCCTCCGCGACCGCCCGGCCGGCCGCAGTCGAGCCGGTGAGCGTCACGGCGCGGACGCGGCTGTCGAGCACGATGCGGCGGGCGGTGTCGGCGATGGTCTCGTTGGGGATGGCGAGGTTGGTGTAAAGGCCGGCCGGGCCGCCGGCATCGCGGACCAGCGCCTCGATGGCGCGGGCGGAGCCCTGCACCGTCTCGGCATGCTTGACCAGCACCACATTGCCGGCCAGTGCCGTGGGGATGAAGAAGCGCAGCACCTGCCAGAACGGCAGGTTCCACGGCATGATACCGAAGATGGGGCCGAGCGGCTGGTAGCGGACGCGCGAGGGCGTGCCGGGGATTGGGTGATCGGCGAGGTAGGCTGGGCCTTCGGCGGCGAAGTGGCGGGCGCCGGTGGCGGACTTCAGCACCTCGGCCTTGGCCTCGCCGATGGGCTTGCCCATCTCGGTGGTGATCAACGCCGCGTATTCGTCGGCCCGCTGCTCGAGCAGATCACCGATGCGCGTCATCAGGGCGCTGCGCTCGGCGAGCGGGGTGCGGCTCCATGTGAGCCAGGCGTCCCAGGCGGACTGGAGCTTCTGATCGATGTCGGCGGCGCCGTCAGCGGGGTAGTCGGCGATGAGCTGTCCGGTGGTGGGGTTGATCGATTTGAGCGGCATGGTTCCTCCTCATTCGGCAGTCCGTCTCACGCGGACGTCAGAAATTTCCAAAGACGGCGAGGCCGAGCAGCGTGCTGCCGGTGACAGCCGTGACGAGGCGGCGCGCCGGTGCGAGGGCCAGGACGAGCATCCAGACGGCGACGAGGGCCATCCAACCGAGATCCATGGCGCCGCCGATCAGTTGCAGGCAGATCATTGCGACGGCCGAGCCGAGGCGGGTGAGGCTGGTCGGTCGGGCTGACCAATAGGCCTCGGCGATGAAGGCCAGGCCTGCGATCGATAGCAGGGCCGGGGTGCCGATGGGCGCTGGTCCCAGTGCTGCCCCTGCGGCGACGGCGAGCAGCGTCGATGGGGCGATGCAGCGCAGCGCGAACCGGGTGGCGGAGCGCCAGCCGTCCTGCGCGGCGTCGCAGATCTCGTGGACGGCGCAGGGCAGCATCATGGTGGCGGCCATGAGGCCCCACATCAGCGCGGTCGCCGCGGCGAGACCCAAGCCGCTGCCGCCGCAGATGGCCTCGAGCCCGGTGGTGCCGATGGCAATGAGCGCCGCCCAGCCCACCGCGGTCGCCGCCGCAACGGCGGCGAAAGCGGGCCATGTGGTCTGGCCGACCGGGCTGGACTGGGCGAGCAGCATCAGCAGTGGCAGGCGACGCCGTCGCCATCGGCCAGCACGCTCGCCGTATTGGTTTCGCGCGGCAAGTCGTTGGACGGGTTGAGGTTGAAGAATCCCGACGGCATCAGCGCGAAGCCGGCCGACATGCAGGGCTGCACCGGATAGTCCTCGGGCCGCACGACGTGGTGAAGGCCGAAGCAGTGCCAGACCACAATATCGGTGTTTTCGACCGGGCGGTTTTGCTTGACGACCTCGGCGAGCCCGTCCGAGCCATCCGAATTGCAGACATATTCGCCGGCCGGGTACCGCTCGTCCTCGTGGTACGGCGTCACCCAGATATGGTTACGGATGAAGTTGGAGCGGATACCGGAGGGACCGTTCTCAGCGAGGAACGGCGTGACGCAATCCTTGGCGTGCAGGCGATAACCCACCGGCCTGCCGACAGCGTTGAGCTTGTTGGGGTTGATCACCCGCCAGGTGCGGTGCGTGTCGGCGCTGGCGCGGCGGCCGGCTTCGAGCTCCGTCTTCAGCACTGTTTCAGTGGCGTAGAAGCCGTTGCCGTGGACGTTGCCCGGCCCCATGGGCTCGGCAAAACTATTGACCTCGACGACGCTGTTGCCGCCGCCATCCAGCGCCATGTCGAGGCGAGCGCAGAAGATGTGCTGGTGAATGGGCGCAGTGAGACCCGGCGCGACTTCGGCGACATACTTGCTCGGCTTGCCGGGCTCGCACGCCATGGTGTTGACGATGCCAGTGGCCTTGACTTCGAAGCTGATCTCGCCGGCCTGGTCGAGATACCAGTACTGGGCGTACTCGTAGTTGCCGACGGTGTTGACGCAGGAGATGACCAGGCGGCGGCCGCGGCGGAGCTCAGTGCGGTCGGCGCGGAAATCCCAGTGCTTCCACAGGATCCCCATGTCCTCCTCATGGATGCAGATGCCCTTCTCGATGGTGATGAGGCCGCCATCGAGGCCACAATAGTGGCTGTCGAGATAGTGGATAGCACCCAGGCAATCGCAGCCAAGCTTCAGCGAGTGGTTGAACTTGCCGAAGCCGTACTCACCGATATCGAAGATGTTCTTGCGGTAGTGCCCGCGCTCGGGCGAGCCGTAGGGCACGACGAGTTCGGCGAGGGCGGCGCGGCGGACAATGGGGCGGCCGGCATAGCGGATATCATGGAGGATGATGCCGTCGCGTGGCGAGAAGCCAATCATTAGGGTCCATTGGTCCCAGGCGACGGCATTGCCATCCATCGTAAAGCTGGTGCCCTCGGGCTGCGTGACGTTCAGCGGTTTCAGCGGCTCGCGCGGCGGGGGCAGGAACTCGGGATCGTAGTTGATCTCGGCCATCGGGATCGGCGGGCCGCCGTGGTCGTCGATACGCAGCACCTCGCCGGTCTTGACGTCGACCGCGACGTTCAGCCCGTCGATCGGGTGGGCGTAAAAATTCTCGTTCGCGCGCAGGCGCAGCCAGCAATGGGCGTAGGAGACCATGTGGCCGGCCTCGTCGGGGTCGCCGAAGTTGCCGCCTGACCAGCTGTCGACGCAGACGCCGGTCATGTCGCTGATGCCGCGCTTGCGGCAGGCTTCGATGAAACGCGGGTCGGCCTTCACCACACGTTCGACATCGAGCAGCTGCTCAACCTGGAAGGCGGACTTGGCGGTCGGGAAGTGCCGGCGCGAGACGATTGTGTCGGTCTCGAGCGAGACGATGACCATCCAGACGCCGGGCCGCTCCTTGTGGGAGATGTTGATCCGCGCCTCGCGCGGCAGGTGCGTACCGCTCAGGTGGGCGCGCCACTCGGTAGGCGTCGGCTCGCGCAGGTCGAGATTGCCAAAGAGCGCGCCGGGGCCGAGGTCAGCATCGGCTTTGATCGCGGCGACCGCGCGGTTGATCTCGTCCGGAGTCAGCGGGGTAAGCGCCTGCAGGTAGCGAGGCGGCGGCAGGGCAGCGACGCCTGTGGGCTGGCCATGGGCCGCGTGGTTGTGGGCCTCGTGCAGGTGGTTCATGGCAATCGCCTCGTGCTCGATGGGAAAATAGCGGGCGTGCTCATTTGCCGTATCCGGCGCTGAGCCCGCGGATGAACTGGCGGGAAAACACGGTGAAGAGGACGACGAGCGGCAGTGCGCCGAGCGTCAGCGCGGCGAGTAGCGCCGGATAGTCGTTGAGGAACTGGCCGGCGAACTGCTGGACGCCGAGCGTCACGGTCTGGTTGGCCTTGCTGGGCGCGAGGATCAGCGGGAACCACAGGTCGTTCCAGATCGGCAGCATGGTGACGGTCGCCACCGCGGCGAGACCGGGTCGCACCAGCGGCAGGATGATCGTGAAGGTGCGGAACTCGCTGGCGCCATCGACGCGCGCCGCCTCTTTGAGTTCGCCCGGGATGGTGCGGAAATAGGTCATCATCAGAGTGACGCCGAGCGGCACGCTCATGGCGGTGTAGACGAGGATCAGCGCGACGAGGCTATCCATCAGGTTCAGCGCGATCATGATCTTGATCAGCGGGATGGTGCCGAGCCGGATCGGCAGCATGACGCCGACGATGAAGAGGCCGGCCAGCACCGCGACGCCGCGCACGCGGTACTCGACGAGGGCGAAGGCAGCGAGGGTCGAGAACGCCACCGTCAGGACGACCGAGCCGACGGTGACGATCAGGCTGTTGCAGTAGTTGGCGAGGAAGTTGCCGCGGGTGAAGACGCGCTCGTAACCGGCCAAGCTGAAGGTCTCGGCGGTGGGCAGCGCAAAGGGGCCGCCGAAGATGGCCGGCGTCGTCTTCAGCGAATTGACGATGACGATGAGGATCGGCCCCAGTGCCAGAGCGACAAAAGCAAGGAGCACCGCGTGCACAGCGAACCGCTCCCAGCCCCAGCGCTTCCGCTCCCGGGTCAGTCGCTCCTGATGGGCGAGTTCAGTGGTCATCACAGCCATCGCCCGCCCCTAAGCCGCGTGAGCCTTGAGCCGGCGCTGGACCAGCCAGAAATAGGCGGCCGTCACGCAGAGCATCAGGGTGAAGATGACGGTGGCGACGGTGGCACCCAGATCGAGATCGGCAAGCTGACCGCTCGAGCCGAAGAAGGTGCGGTAGAACAGGGTGCCGAGGATATCGGTCGAGTAGTTCGGACCCGGCGCCGAGCCGTTGAGGGCGAAAATGAGGTCGAAGCCGTTGAAGGTCCAGATGAAGGTGAGGATCACGATCAGCCCGAATTGCGGCACGATCAGCGGGAACTTGATGCCCCAGAAAATCTGCCAGGGCCCTGCCCCGTCGATGCGCGCCGCCTCGACCACGTCGTTGGGCACGGCGATCAGCGCCGAATAGAGGAAGACCATGGGGATACCGAAATACTGCCAGACGCCCATCAGCGAGATGGTCGGCAGCGCAGTGAACTGGTTGCCCAGCAGCGGGAAGCCGACAATGCCCCACAGCGGATTGATGATCAGCCGCCAGATGAAACCGACGATCACCACCGACAGCATCGCCGGGATGAACAGCAGCGTGCGGTAGACGCCTTCGCTGCGGCGCAGCACGCCGGAGGTCAGCATGGCCGCGAGCAGCAGGCCGATGGGCACCTCGACGATGACGTGGATGGCGAAGTACTTGAAATTGTTGAAGAGCGCGTTCCAGAAGCGGGCGCTCACCACCGGCTGGGTGAAGAGATAGAAATAGTTGTCGAGCCCGATGAAGGTGCTGCCCGACTTGGTGTCGAACAGGCTCATGAAGATCGAGGTCATCAGCGGCAGCACCGCGAAGCCCAGGTAGATCGCGAGGGCCGGCAGCACGAAGATGATGAGGCTGAGGCGCGCCGTGGCTGGGCGTATCACTCGCGAGGCCTTCCTGATCGAGGGGCAGGACGATGGAAAATAGCGCGTGCCGACCGGGAGGGTACGGCACGCGCTGCCACAAGGACCGCTATTGCGGCATCTGCGGCGAGTACCAGGACGAGAGGCCGGTCTGCAGTTCTTCGGCGACCTGCTCGGGCGTCGTATCCGAGGTCATCATCACCTGCAGCAGGCGCCAGATCTCGTCGTCGAGCGGCGGCGTGCCGGCGCTCAGCCGATCGAGCGCGAGACGCGGGGTCAGCAACGCGCCGGTCTTAAGATCGGCGAAGGCCTGGGCCAGCGCGTTCTCGTACTTCACCGGCTGGTTGCTCATGGCGAAGAAGCCCGGCGCGGTGTTGACGTAGATCTGCTGGAACTCGGGGCCTGAGACCCAGGTCAGGAAGGTCTTGGCGGCGTCCTGGTTCTTGCTTGACGCGTTGATGCCGATCGCCATGTCAGGCATTTCCTGCAGGTACCGCTGGCCACCGGCTTCGATGGCAGGCGGGCCGAACACACCCACATTCAAACCGGTGGCCGTCACCTGGTTGATGTTCCAGCTGCCGTCGGGAAGGATCGCGGCCTTGCCGAGGGTGAAGAGCTGGGTCATGTCGGAATAGGAGAGGCTCTCCTGCCCGGCCGGGAGGAATGGCTTCCAGGCCTGGAACGCGGAGATGGCGGAAACGAAATCCGGATCGGTCAGCTTCTTGGTGCCGTCGATCAGGCCCAGCCGGCCCTCCTCGCCTTTCCAATAGGCGGGCCCGATGCTGTAGAGCCCGTTATAGGCGAGCTGCCAGGACTCGGCCGAGCCTTCGGCCAGCGGAGTGTATTTGCCATTGTCCTTGATGGCCTGCAGCGTCGAGATGAACTCGGCTGCCGTCGTCGGCACCTTGAGGCCGAGCTCGTTGAAGATGTCGATGTTGTAGTAGAAGCCGGCGAGCACCGCCGCGACCGGCACGCAGTAGGTCGCCCCACCGGTGCTCCAGGCGGCTTTCGCCGTATCGGTGAAGTTCTCGAGCCCGGCGAGACCATCTAGCTTGATGAAGTAGCCGCGGCCGATCCACTCGTTGTTCACGTCGAACGGCCGGCAGGTGATGAGATCGGGGCCGGCGCCGCCTTCGATCTGGCTCTGGATGGCGGCGTTGTATTCATTTGTATTGATCGGCGCGAATTCGACATTGATGTCGGGATGCGCCGCCTCGAAGGCGGGCAGCACCTTGTCCTGCCACACGGCCAGGTCCTCGGTGCGCCAGCTGCCGAGCGTCAGCGTGACCGGTTCGGCCAGCGCAGCGCTGGTCAGCGTCAGCAGCGTCACGCCCAGCGCACCTACGAAAACAGTAGTCCCCCACGACATCGTTCGCATTCATTTCTCCCCGTTCGATGCGGCGCCCGGGCTTCACGCCCTGGCCAACCGAAGATGAACCTCGGGTTGTGATACCTCAGCATACCACTTGCTACAAGAGGCATAATTTCGATTCTGTGGTATGGTGTTTCTGCCAAAGTGGCATTATGAGGTATGCCAAACCACAGACGGCGCGAAGGCGTGGAGGAATCAACATGATCGGTGTGGGACTGCTCGGTTCGGGCTTTATTGCGGAGTCCTATGCGGACGCCTTGCTGGACGTTCGCAACGCCGAGCTGGTCGCCTGCACGTCCCGCAACCCAGCCCGCTCCGAAGCCTTTGCCAGGAAGTGGAAGGTCCGGGCGCTGCCGAGCATGGACGCGGTGTGCGCCGACCCGGCGGTCGACATCGTCATCATCGCGCTGCCCAACGAAATACATCTCGAAGCCGTGGAAATCGCCGCCCGGCACGGCAAGGCAATAATCTGTACCAAGCCGCTGGCGCGCACCGAGGCCGAGGCGCAGCAGATCCTCGACGTCGCCAACAAGGCCGGTATCTGGCACGGCTATGCCGAGAGCTCGGTGTTCTCGCCAAATGTCGCCAAGGCCTATGAGATAGTGAAGGCGGGCGGCATCGGCGACCTCCTCACCATGCGGGCCCGCGAAGGCCATTCCGGTCCGCACGCGCCGCATTTCTGGGATGCCGAGACGGCCGGCGGCGGTGCGCTGCTCGACATGGGCTGCCACACGGTCGAATCGGCGCGGCACTTCTTCGGCAAGGACAATAAGGTCACCGAGGTGATGGCATGGGGCTCGACCATGGCCCACAAGGACAAGACCACCGGCGAAGACGCGGCGATTGCGCTGCTGAAGTTCGAAGGCGGGCAGCTCGCAACCATCGAATCCTCGTGGATCGAGCGCGGCGGCATGCAGCTTCGGCACGAGCTGGTCGGTTCGGCCGGCCGTATCGTCACCGATAGCTCGGTAGGCCCGGTCTGGGGTTTCATCGAGAACCCGGTGGGTTACACCGTCGAGAAGGCCGATGCCGAAACCGGCTGGGTATATCCTGTGCCCGAGGAGACTCGGGCCTATGGCTTCTCGCAGCAGATGCGGCACTTCATCGACCACTTCGCGGCAGGCACCGTCCCGTCCGAGACTTTCGAGGATGGCGTGATCGTCAACCGGATCATCGACGCGTGTTACCGCTCGATGAAGACGGGCCAGTGGGAAAAGGTGGCGTAAAGCCGATGAGCAAGGGCGCGGAGCAGTTGGCGATGCTCGATCAGGATTCCCCCGATCCGCTATGGCGGCAGGCCGCGGACCTGATCATGCATCAGATTTCGACCGGTAAGCTCGCCAATGGCGGGCGGTTGCCGGCCGAACGCGACCTGCTGACCCAGCTGTCGATCAGCCGCGTCACTCTGCGCCGGGCGCTGCAGAGCCTCGTCGAGGACGGCGTGCTCACCGCCTCGCACGGTCGCGGCTGGTACATTGCCGGCGACGTACCCAAGGAATTCCCCAACACGCTCGAGTCGTTCAGCGAAACGGCAGCGCGACTGGGGCTTGTCCCCTCCTCGGACGTGCTGCGGGCCGAGGCGGCGCAAGCAACGCTCGATGAGGCCGAGGAGCTCTCCATCGCGCCGGGCTCCACGCTGTTCCACCTCGACCGTATCCGCCGGCTCGATGACGTGCCGGTAGCGGTCGACAACTCGTTCTTTCCGGTGGCCCTGAAGCCCGATCTCGAGGGCGTCGACTTCCGCACCGCGTCGCTGTTCCAGTTGCTGCTCTCGAGCGGTGTCGACCTGGCGCGGGGTGAGACCACCATCGAGGCGCATGCCGCCGATGCCGAGCTCGCCGGGCATCTGGGGATCGATGTTGGCAAGCCCATCCTCGTCATGCGGCAGAACATTGTCGATACGGCCGGCCGGCCGCTGCTCTGCTCGACCGTCCAGTATGTCGGCGACCGCTACCGCCTCCGCACTTCCTTCTCGCGCTCGCGTAAGGGCTCGGCGCGCTGATCGCGACAACAAGGAATTTTACCACCGCGGCACGCCTCGCGTGTGCCGAGAGGAGACGAACGAAATTGGTTGATGGCTATATTTCCCTCGCCGAGGCACGTGCCTCGCAGGCAACATTGCTGGAAGGCGCCATCCCCGCCATTGCGGCAGAGGTGCGCCGCGCGCAGACCGCCGGCACGCTGAGCGGTCCCGGGCCGATCTTTCTCGGCATCGGCGCGAGTTATGCTGCTGCGGCGGCGGCCGTTTGGGTGCTCCGCACGCGCGGCGTCCACTCTTGGCGGCTCAATGCCGGCGAACACCCCCTGCCCTTCCCCGCCACCGAGCACGCCATCATCGGCGTGTCGCAGTCGGGTCGGAGCTCGGAGACGCTGGCCGTGCTTGGCTCGATCGAGCCACGGCTTCGGCTGGCCGTAGTGAATGTGGCACCCTCGCCGATCGCAGACACGGCGCAAGCGACGATCTCACTTGGCCGGCTCCCCGATAGTTATGCTTCGACTACCGGCTACACGGCCACCGTCGCCGCCCTCGGCATGATCGCGGAAGCCTGGGACGGCGGCACGATCGATGCCTCGTGGGCGGCGTTGCCGACGGCTTTCCGTTCAGTGGAAGCCGAGATGCTGCGGCGGGGCAGGACGCTGGCTGGCCTATTCCGTAATGCGGCCGGTGTCGACTATGCCGCCGCCGCTCCCTCCGCCGGTTCCGCTGAGGTCGGCGCGCTATTGCTGCGCGAAGTGGCGCGCATCCCCGCCACCGGCCTTTCCACCCGTCAATATCTTCATGGCGCCATGGAGTCTGCGGGCGGCACTGCCCATGTCCTGATGGGCGATGAACGCGAGGCATCCGTGGCCCATACATTGGCCCGCGCCGGACACCAGACGCTGCTCGTCACCGCACTCGACGTGGCCGAGGAACCGCATCTGAGCGTGGTGCGACTGCCGGCGCTGTCGCCGGCGCAGCGCGCTATACTCGAAGCGCTGGTGATGCAATCGATCGCGGTCGAGACGGCCCTGTTGCGTGGTCTTGATCCGGATGCATTCGTGTTCTTCCACACCGACACGAAAGTCGCCTGAGATGGATGACCTGATCGCCGCGCTCGATATCGGCGGCACCAAGACCCAGCTCATCCTCGAGCAGGTCGGCGGTGGCCGGGTGCTCGACGTCACCGAGCCCAGCCTCGAGTGGGATGCCGAACCCGAACCGGCGGCGGCCAAATGGATCGCCGAACGCGTCCGCCGGCACACGCCAAACGGCGCGCGGATCGTCTCGCTCGCCTTCGGTGCGCAAGGGATCAACCGCAGCGAGACCGGGCAGAACCTCGAGCGTGAGCTCGCGGCGCTCGGTTACGCCACCACAGCCGTGAACGACGCCTCGCTCATCGTTGCGGCGGCTGGATTCTCGCAAGGTATCGGTGTCATCGCCGGCACCGGCGCGATCGCCGTTGGCGCCGATGCAGATGGCCGGTTCCTCTCCTCAGGCGGTTGGGGCTGGGTGATCGGCGACGAAGGCAGCGCCGCCGGCCTCGTCCGCGAGGCGACGCGCGCCGCGCTACGCGCCAACGACGAAGGCCGCCCCGATGACGGACTCCTCGGGCACCTGCTGGCAGATTTCGGCGTCGCCGATGCCGAGCGTCTGACCCGCCGCGTCAACGACGACCCCACCGTCGACAATTGGGCCCCGCACGCCCCCGCAGTGTTCGCCGCCGCCGAGGCCGGCTCCGCCCTCGCCGACGCTGTCATCACAGACGGCGCGCGCCATCTCGCCGAGCTTGTCAGGCAGCTGCGCAACCGCGGTGCGGTTGGCTCCGACGTCGTGGTCGCCGGCAGCGTCATCGTCAACCAGCCGCGACTGCTGGATGCCTTCCGTCGGTCTGTCGCCGAGCACGACCAAAGCGCGTCCGTCCACGTGCTGCGCGAACCTCCGGTAACCGGAGCGGTCATGTTGGCCCGCAGCGCTCTGACCAAATAGGCCTCATCAGGCTTGTCGGATCCGCAGCGCCAGATAGGGCTTGCTGGGCAACTCGATGCCGAACGCCGCGTCGGGCGTGCCGCCGCGCACCACGTCGCCATGCCGTGTCGGATGCGGGATCAGCGCCGGGATGCGCTTGGCTGATGTCACCGTCATGTTCCAGGTGTCGATGAGATCGACCTCGTAGTCGCCGTCGTCTTTCGGCAGCCCGGTGGTCCACTGGTTCGGCTGGTGCTCGCCGAAATAGATGTAGCTCACCCGCCCATCGCGGGCGCCGGAGATGCGGCTCCACGGCCAGGATGCGTTGTGCCCCATCGGGGTCAGGCCGTTCTTGACGTCCTCCTCGATGATGGCGCGGAGGAATCCGATGCGCTTCCACGCCTCGCCATGGAGCTTGCCGCCCTTGGCCCACCAGATCAGGTCCTCAGGGTCGGCATAGGTCTCGCCGTGGCCCGCATAGCCGCCGCGCATCACCGTGGTCCAGAAGCGGTGGGTGAGTTCCTGCGCGGTGATGTTGCCCCAGCTCGGCCAGATATTGCCCTCGTATTCCGGCTCGTCATTGACCACCGGCTTGCCGTAGGCCTCGCGCCATTCCGGCGTGCGCTTCACGTCCCAGTTCTGGATGCAGACGTGGCTGACCCAGGCCTTGCGATGGTCGAAGTTCATCGACTGGTCGCCGTTGTGGATCGACTTCAAATGCCCGTAGGGGTCGTTCTCTTCGAGGATGTGGAAGTAGCGGTCCCACCGCGCCATCGGCTTGGTATCGAGCAGGAAGTCGTACTCGTTGGCGAGCGACCACCACGCGTTGGAATAGGCTGCGAGCCGCGCCGCGAGATAGGCGACGTAGCGGAAGTCCTGCTCGGCCGACATGGCGGAATAGCCCCAGCGGTCATAGGGGTGGAAGATGATGATGTCGGCCTCGATGCCCATGTCCCTGAGCTTGCCGACCTGCTGCTCGAAATGCCGGAAGGCCGCTGTGTTGGGCCGGTCGAAGTCGAGCTTGCCATCGGCACCCGTCAGATAGACGTCCTGCAGCGGCTCGTTGGTGTTGAACGGATAGTCCTTGGGGAATACGCCCATGCGCAGCTTGTTGAACCGCGCCTTGCCGAGCGTCTCAAGCGTCTCCGCCTGCATGGCGTGCGGCTGGTGCGTCCAGGCATAGCAGGTGGTGCCGAACGGGAAGTAGGGCGTGCCGTCGGCATGGGCGAAGTGGAACTTGTTCGCGACAGCTACTGGGCCATGCTGGCCGGCTCGGGCCGCCGTCGCGGTAAACGATCCGGTTTTGCTATCGAGCGCCGCGGTCTTCGAGCGGGTTCGAAACGTCCACTCGCCCTCGTTGTCGGGCATGAAGCGCACCCGGTAGATGCCCTTTCCGTCATAGAATCCGGGCACCCGCACCTCGCGCGAGTTCTGCGAGAACACGGCGTCGAAGCTCACCTCGACATAGGGGTTACCCGAGGACGGGCCGGCAAAGCTCGCTTCGAAGATATCGTACTTGGCGACGGTGGCGGTCATGGTCTGGTCCTCAGTCGATGCGCCTGAACAGCAGCGCCAGGTAGGGTGCGGGCGCGAAGTGAAGGACGTCGCCGCGCTGCACGCTTGGAGAGAGCTGCGTCTCGGTCATGTTCCAGGTGTCGATGAGCGTCGCGCTGTAGCGCTCCCCGGGCGGCACGGCGACGGTCGCCTCGCTCGGCTGGTTCTCGCCCATATAGCTCAGGTAGTAGCGGTGCGGCTGACCCGCGGTCGGCCACCAGGCCATGGCCGGGGCCCAGCCCTCCTCGCCGGCGGGCGGCACGAACAGCTGTTGCAGCACGACATTGTCGAGCCCACCCTGCATCGCGATCCGGTAGGCGCCCGTGGACTTGATCGGATCAAGCCCCTCTTCCGGCCCCTCCTCCATGATCCGGCGGAGGAAGGCGATGCGCGGGACGCTCTCGCCGATCAGCTTGCCGCCCTTGGCCCACCAGATGGTGTCGGTCGCATTGCCGAAGGTCTCGCCATGGGTGACGTAGCCACCATTGACGACGCCGTCCCAGAACCGGCGCACCATCTTCTGCCCGGTGATGTTGCCCCACAGCTCGGCGATCGTCCCCTCGTAGCAGCACTCGTCGATCGAGACCGGCTTGCCGTACTTCTCGCGCCACACCGCCGACATGTTGGCCGTCGAGCGCTGGATGGAGGCGTGGGTGATGCGCTTGTGGTTGTGGTCGTAGAATTTGAAGCAGTTGTGGACCGACAGCAGGTGACCGTAGGGGTCGTTGTCGGCCGTGATGTTGATGAAGCGGTCCCAGTCCTGCGGCGTCTTCTGCGGCATCAGGTCGTATTCGTTCGCCATCGACCACCAGACGTTGGGGAAGGCGGCGAGGCGGGCGGTGAGGTAGCGCAAATACCGGTCATCCTCGGCCGGCGACATGCGCGAAAAGCCCCAGCGGTCATAGGGGTGGAAGATGATGAGGTCGGCCTCGACCCCGATCTCGGCCAACTGGTTGATGCGCTGCTCGAGGTGGCGGAAATACTCGGGCTCGAACTGGGTGAAATCGAACTTCCAGCCATACTTGTCGGCGCCGGCGAAGCTGCCGTCCCACCTGCTCTTGCCCGTGGTCACCAGCTTGAACGGATATCGCTCGGGCTCGTTCTCGTTGTAGCGGTAGTGCTTGGGGAACACGCACATGCGGATCTTGGTGAAGGGTGCCGCGGCGAGGGTCGCCAGCGTCTCCCCCTCCAGCGCATCGCCCTGCAGGTTCCACACATAGGCCGTGGTGCCGATGTTGATGTAGCGGGTGCCGTCCGCATAGGCGAAGTGGTGCCGGTTCGCGACCTTTACCGGACCATGGTGACCCGGCTTGGCCGCCCCGACTTCGAACGTGCCGCTCACGCCATCCAGCGCCGGGACGTTGCTCCGGGTCTCGTAGGTCCAGGTGCCCGTGGCATCGGGCAGGAAGCGCAGCTTGTAGACCCCGGCCCCGTCGTAGAAACCGTTGACCCTTACCTCGCGCTCGCCCTGCCGGAAGGTGGCACCCAGCTCGACATCGAGGAACGGGTTACCGGTCGCCGGCCCATTCAGTGTCAGCTCGAACGTGGCCCACAGCGACGCGGCGCCGCTGGTCGTGGCGGTATCGGTCATCGGCAGAATCCTCAGTACGGCAATGGGATACGGCCGCCCTCCCCGGCGACCGCGAAGCAGGTCAGGCAGCCGCCTTGCGCGGCCGCCAGCGGGTCTTGGTCGTAGGGATCGAGCTCAGCAGCAGCTTGGTGTAGTCGTGCTGCGGGTCGCCCATTACCTGCCGCGCCTCGCCGAACTCCACCACCACGCCCTTGTTCATCACCGCCACGTAGTCCGAGATGTAGTAGGCGGTGGCGAGGTCGTGGGTGATGTAGAGGAAGCTCCGGCCGGCTTCGTCGCGCAACTTCCTGAACAGGTTGATGATGATCATGCGCCGCGAGGCGTCGATCATCGACACCGGCTCATCGGCGACGATCAGCTTGGGCTGCGGGATCAGCGCCCGCGCTACTGAGATGCGCTGCAGCTCGCCGCCCGAGAACTGGTTGGTATATTTGCCGCGCACCTCTGCGTATTTGAGGCCGACGCTGAGAAGCGCCTCGGCCACCGCCGCCTCCGCCTGCTCGCCATCCATGCCTGCTACGCGCCGCGCCGTTTCATGCAGGTACGCATCCACCGGGCGGTAGCGGCTGAATGCCTCGAACGGGTTCTGGAAGATCGGCTGCACCAGCCCGAGGAACTGCTGCTTCGAAAGGGTCGTCCCCTTCCCCGTCACCACGGTGTCGTAGACGATCGCCCTACCCGAACTCGGCGTCTCAAGCCGCAGCAGCGTCTTCGCCAGCGTCGTCTTGCCGCTGCCGGATTCACCGACCACCGCGATCACCACCGGCTTGTCGCTCTCGATGGTGATGTTGACGTCGTTGAGCGCCTTCACCTGCCGCGAGCGGACGAACCCGCCCTGCCGATAGATCTTGTTGAGCCCCTCGGTCTTCAGGATGATCGTCATGCCGCGACCCCCACGCTCTGGCTAGGTCGGGCCACGAAGTGACCGGGTTTGACCTCGATCAGCTCCGGCTCCACCCGGTAGGCCCGGTCGCCGCCGGCGCCGGCAGCGCTCGCCAGCACGCCGCGCATGCTGTCGTCGCCAATGGCCGGGAGCGAGTCGATCAGCATCCTGGTGTAGGCATGTTGGGGGTCGGCGAATACGCTTTCGGTGTCGCCGTACTCGACCACCCGGCCCGCATACATGATCAGCATCTTGTGCGTGACCTGATAGTGGACGCCCATGTCGTGCGAGACGACGAGGATGGTGTTGCCCATCAGCTCCTGCACTTCCATTAGCAGCAGCAGGATTTCCTTCTGCACCACCACGTCGAGCGCCGTGGTCGGCTCATCGGCAATGATCAGCTCGGGCTGGAAGAAGGTGGCGAGCGCAATCATCACCCGCTGCCGCATGCCACCCGACAGCTGGTGCGGGTAGGAATCGAGCGCTTCCGCCGGCAGCCCGAGCTTGCCAATATAGGCACGGGCCCGCTCGAGCACGCGCTTCTTGTTGCTGTCGGTGCCGGGGAAATCGGTGAACTGATCGCGAATGCGGATCACCGGGTTTAGCGAGTTCATCGAGCTCTGCGGGATGTAGGAGATCGACTTGAACCACTCCTTGCGGATGTTCTGGGTCGTCACCGTCTGCCCGTCGGCGCCCTTCATCCCGTATTCGATACTGCCGCCCGACAGTGACATGGGCGACTGGATGTCACCGTAGATCGCCTTCATCAGAGTGGACTTGCCGCAGCCGGATTCCCCGGCGATGCCGACGATACAGCCATCGGGAATGGTCAGGCTCACGCCGTTGACGGCCTCGATAACCCGGTTGCCGATGCGATAGCTGATCCTGAGGTCGTTGAGCCGGATCATGCGACACCCCGCTTGCTGGCGAACGCGGCGTTGAAGCCGGTGGAGGAAAGGAAGAGCCCGAGAAAGAGGAGAATCGAGGCGACGATCGGCGCGATCAGCCAGGGGTAATTGCCGGTGAACAGCGCGTTGTAATTCAGCGCCCAGAAGATGATGGAGCCGAGCGTCGGCACCTCGACCTTCGATAGCCCGATCACCGCCAGCGTCGCTTCGGTGTTGATGGCGAAGAGGATCGTGTTGATGAAGCCCACCACCATGTAGGCCGACACGTAAGGGAAGATCTCGCGCACGATGATGTCGAACGTGTTGGCACCCGAGAAGCGAGCCATGTTGATGAACTCGCGCTCACGCAACGACAACGCCATCGAGCGGATGGTCCGCGCCCCCCAGGCCCAGCCAAAAATGACGATGATGAAGCCCACCGTGAGGAAGGTCGTGTTGCCGCGGATCACGGCACCGAGGATGATCAGGATCGGCAGCAGCGGGATGGTGATGAAGCTGTCGACGATGAGCATCACCACGCGCTCGTAGTTGCCGCCGATATAGCCGGCACTGAGCCCCACGGCAGTCGAGATGATGGTGACGCCGACGCCCACCAGCACGCCGAGGATCAGCGAGTTACGGATGGCGAAGACGAGGAACCAGAAGATGTCCTGCCCGATGGCGTTGGTGCCCAGCAGGTGCTCCGCCGACATCGGCATGTTCTTGAGGTAGGTCGCCTGCAGCGAGGGGTCGGCCGGGGCGAAGAACGGCAGGATGAAGCTGCCGAGCACGAAGATGGCGATGAGCGCCAGGCCGATCGCGAGACGCGCATTCAGCAGCCACAGGAAGCTGTCGCGGCGTGCCGGTCTGGTTGCGGCAGGGATCGCGGCGGCGCCGGCCGCCGGGGGGCTGTCGGTGGTCATTTATGGCGGATCCGCGGGTCAAGGAGGGGATAGATGAGGTCGATCACCAGGCCTGCCGTAGCGACCGCGATGATCGAGATAGTGATCGCGCCGTAGAGCACGTTGTAGTCGCCGCTACTCGCGGCGGTTCGCATGATCAGCCCCACACCGGGGAACGAGAACAGCATCTCGGTGAGCAGCGCACCGTTGAACACGGTGCCGAGCGACAGCGCCAGCGCCGTCACCTGCGGCAGCATGGCGTTGCGGAACACGTAGCGGGTCATGCGCGTCCAGTTGGATGCACCCTTCAGCCGCGCGTAGGTGACATAGGGCTCTTCCGTGGTCGCGACGGCCAGCGCCTTCATCGAGAGGATGTTCCAGCCGAAGCCCGCGAGAACCAGCGTGAGCGCCGGCAGGATTGAATTGTAGATCACCATGCCGAACTTCTGCGGCGTCATCTGCCCGACCGGGAAGGTCGGCGAAAGCGGGAAGATTGGGAAGATGTAGGCGAGCAGCAGGATCACGCTGACCGCGAGGATGTAGTAGGGGATCGGGTAGAGCAGGATGCCGACCACCTCGAGGATCGTTGCGGCCTTCTTGGTGTGGAAGTAACCCGCTACCAGCCCCACCATGTTGCCCAACAGCCAGGCAATGAAGGTCGAGACCAGCAGCAGCCCCAGCGTCCAGGGCAGCGCGTTGAATATCATCTGGCTGACCGGCTGGGGGTAGTAGGTGAAGGACGGCCCGAAATCGAAATGCAGCACCACGCGGTTCAGGTAGGCGAGGTACTGGGTGAAGATATCGCCCTTCAGCCCGTAAAGCTCCTCAAGGCTCGCCCGTAGCTGGATGATCGCATCGCCCGTCAGCGCACCGCTGGCCCGCGACTGGATCTGGCCGATATAGCCGTCGATCGGATTGGCTGGCATCAGCCGGGGCAAAAGGAAAGTAATCGTCAGTCCGATGAACAGAACCGCAAGGTAGAGCCCTACCCGCTTGGCCACATACTGGATCACGCCCATACTTCGCCCTGCTTTTCACTGCCAGCGCTGGAACAAGGATGGACTTGATCCCGTCCAACCCTTCGATGTCCACCTCGGTCCAGCGCGAGATAAACGCGAATTATCGAAAGTGGATGGGGCGGCCGGGAGGTCGCCGCCCCATCTCAGCGACCGGCGTTACTTCTTGCCGGTCGGTTCGATGTTGACGATCGTCTTCTTGAACGAGGACCACCAGGTGTAGGGCGCGGCGTAGAAATTCGCCTGCTTGGGGTAGTTGGTCCAATAGGTCGAGTTGGTCGGGATCGTCGTCGGGATGTTCATCAGGTTGATCACCTGCATCCCGTCCACCAGCTTCTTGGCGATCTGGCGCCCGTTCTCGACGAACTCTTCCGAGCTGGTCTCCATGCTCGTGCTGGCCTTGACGAGGTCGAAGATCGACTGGTCGGTCACCCGCATGTAGTTGCCGTTGAGCACGTCATTGGAGTCGGCAGGCTTGACGTTGGTGGGGCTGAACGACTGCCAGCTGTTGAGCCAGTTGGAGTTGTAGACGCAGGTGTTGGACCAGTTGATCTGCAGCGTGTTCTTGGCATTGGTGTTCTGCACCGTGGTGAACTCGCCATTGTCGGCCTGGCGCGCCGTCACGTTGAACCCGGCCTTCTTCCAGCTGTCGGCGATCGAGAAGCCGGTGCGCTGCATCACCTTGTTCCAGTCGGCCGGGATGACCAGCTCGATGGACCAGGGCGAACCGTCGGGCAGGGTGAAGAACCCGTCGCCACCCTTCTTGATACCGACCGAGCCGAGCAGCTTTTCGGCCTCGGCCGGATCGTACTTCCACCAGCCGGCGCCGAAGCTGGCCTTGATGTTGTCGCCGGTCGGCAGCTCGGCCTCGGGTGTCCCCTGTGCCTTGAGCTTGTCCAGCAGTTCCTGGCCGAAGTTGGCATTGAACGGCTTGTAGCCATCCGACAGGGTCAGCTCGTTCAGGTAAGTCTCGAGCGGCTTGTAGAACAGCGGTTCGGTGATCGGCGTGCCGGCGATCGGCAGCGCCGCGGCTTTGAACTGGCCGCTCACCGCGCTGATGCCGACCTGCTGCAGGTCGAGACCGAGCGCCAGCGCCCAGCGCACTTCCGGCTTATCGAACGGCGCCTTCTGCTGGTTGATGTAAACCGCGTACGAGCAGGCATCGTTCATGTCGTGATAGGGCAGCGTCGGCGAGAACGTCTCGATCGCCGGATTGCGCGCCTTGGCGGCGGCAATCGAGTCCGGGCTCATGAAGGTGTCGACGTCGTACTGGTTCTGGACGAATGCCAGCGTCCGGGTCTCTTCGGCGCCGAAGTCCTTGTAGAGCACATACTTGGCCTTGGGTGTGCCGAGATTGCCCCAGCCCGAGCGCTGCCAGTCGTCGCGCAATTCCCACAGCTGCCAGAAGCCGTTGGGGTCGAATTCCTTGATCTTGTACGGCCCGAGGGTAACGGCGGGGGCGGCCTTGTAGGTCACCACCGCATCGCCGAGCGGCTCGTAGATGTGCTTGGGGACGATGGTGAACAGCGAGCCCCATGAATAGACGCCCATCACGGTCTGGAAATCATAGGCCGGGTTAACGGTCTCGACCTCGAAGGTGTAGTTGTCGATCTTGGTCCAGCTCGCATCCTTGATGTAGTTGGCGGCGCGGAAGACGAAGGTGAGCTTGTCCTTGTATTTGAAGGTCGTATCGAGCGTGTAGATAATGTCGTCGGTGGTGAACTCGACGCCGTCGCTCCAGAACACGCCCGGACGGATTTTCACGCGGAACTTGGTGTGCTCGGGATTGAGCACCTCGACCGGGCCGGCAGCGAGCTCGGGGTAGGACTGGCCGGTGGCCGTATCCATCTCCCACAGCCAGCTCCAGCCGAGTTCACGGAAGCCGCGCCAGATCGCATACTGGTTGAGTGGGTTCTGGGCGTCCGGATTGGCGGACTTGCCGTCGAAGGTCTGCACGATCAGGGTCTCGTTGCGGGGCGTCCCCACATCCGTCATGTCCTGCGCGAAGCTGGCGCCTGCCAGCAGCAGGCCCGCGAGCGGGGCCAGCACGTATCGGCCAAGCCGTACCATTATCCGTCTCCTCCTCATTTCTTCCCGGATCGCTGCCCGGACCGGGCCTCAGCGTCCAATCTCGATCCCCAGCAGTCGCCACCGCACAACTGTCCGATCGGCCCGCTGTCGCGGCCCGGCCAATACAATCGTGATCGAAGGGCTCCTCGCCTGCTCCCCATGCGCCCCAGGTGCACACCTGCACCACGGCGCACTTCGCAAACAGACGATTTCTGTCTGCTTCGCTTTGTTTGCGATTTCTGACGATTACGAACGTATGGTCCGCGAGTCAATGCCGATTTTGACGGTACCTGCCCGCAAATCCCCAATAAATGGGATTAGGAGATGCAGCAGCTCTCGCCCGCCGCGATGGACCGCAGCGCGAACCAAACGATAACCAGCTGTTTAGATTAACTAATTCAGCGTGCGACGATCACCTCGATGCCACGCCGCTCGAATTCGCGGGCATCTTCGTCGCGGATCCCGTCATCGGTGATGAACGAGTGAATTACGTCCAAAGTGCCAAGACGCGTGAACGAAGTGCGATTGATCTTGGTGGAGTCCGCTACGAGGTACACGTGCTGCGCCGCCTTGATCATGGCCTGCTTGAGCTGCAGGTCGGCAAAGCTCGGATAGGTGAGTCCCGCCTCGAGCGACACACCGGCAGTAGCGAGGAACAGCTTACCGGCAAGGATATCGCGGAAGTACTCGACCGACTTGTCGCCGCTCAGCGACAGAGTCGGCGCCTTGAACTGGCCGCCAGGCATATGCACGGCAAAGCCGGGCACCGCACCCAGGATCAGCGCGATGTTCAGCGCATTGGTGATGACCGTGAGGTCGCGTCGCTGCTGCAGCCCGTGCGCAACCTCGGTGGTGGTCGAGCCGGCATCGAGAATAATGGTTTCACCGTCGCCGACAAGCGACGCCGCACGCACTCCGATCTTGCGCTTTTTGTCCATGTTTTCAAGATGTTGCAGCGACAGCGTCTCGACCTGCCGGGGCAGCGTCTTGAGGTAAGCGCCGCCGTGCTCGCGCGAGACATAGCCGTCGACCTCGAGCCGCTCGAGATCCTGCCGGATGGTTGCCTCGCTGACTTCGAAAGCGCTCGAAAGGTCGCGCACACGGGCGCTGCCCTCCTCCTGCAGCCATTCGAGAATCTTGCGCCGCCGCGGCTCCGCCAAGAGGCCACTCAACGTCCCGCCAGCCTCCGCGGCGGGGCCGATCTTGCGCTCGGGCCGCCGGTTGATCCTCTGTTCGTTCATGCTCTGCCGCCTCAAGTCGATCACCCGGAAAGTACCGTGATGCCCGGCCCCTCCGCAACCCGCGCGCCCCGCTTTCCACTTCGGATGCTAGCGACTATACGCCAAACGAAATCATTCGCAAATTTTCGATAGTGACGAGCAACAAACAATGCGTTAGGTATCCCGGCAAGGAGGCGGAGCTATGCTGGCCGGCTGCGAGGCGGCCGACTGCAAGAACTGCCCACATCGAGGAGAACACCGTGGCATTCGTCGCGTCTGCGGGGCCGGCAAACGACCCCGTTCCGCTCATCGCCGAAAAAGCGCTGTGGATACGCCGGCGCAGCTTCCGGATGGTCTACGAGGCGCAGCTCGGACATCCGGGCGGCGATTTCAGCGCCGCCGACATTCTCGCGACCCTCTATTTTGGCGTGCTTCGCTTTGATCCGAAGAACCCGCGCGACCCCGGTCGCGACCGCTTCGTCATGAGCAAGGGGCACTGCACCGGCGCCTTCTACTCGGTGCTGTCGGCTGCCGGCTACTTCCCGGATGCCGAGCTCGACACCTACATGCAACCGATGTCGAAGCTCAACGGCCACCCGAACCGCAACTATCTCCCGGGCGTCGAGACTAATACCGGCCCGCTCGGCCATGGCCTGCCTGTCGCCACCGGCATCGCGGTGGCGGGCCAGATCGACTATGCCGATTTCCGCACTTTCGTGCTCACCGGCGACGGTGAACTGCAGGAAGGCAGCAACTGGGAGGCGGCGCTGACCGCCGGCCACAGGAAGCTCGAAAACCTCACCCTGATTATCGATCGCAACCGCCTGCAACAAGGCGCGCGCACCGAGGAGACGGCTACCCTCGACCCGCTGGACGACAAGTGGCGTGCCTTCGGCTGGCATGTCGAAGTGATCGACGGCCACGACCATCGCGCCCTCTACGAGACGCTCCGCGCCTCGCCCAAGGGGCGCGGCAAGCCGCTCTGCGTCATCGCCAACACCTTTAAGGGCAAGGGCGTAAGCTTCATGCACGACAACGTCGCCTGGCACCACGGCGTGCCGAACAAGGACCAATACGAGCAAGCCATGCGGGAGCTCGTCTAATGAGCGCCGCTGCACCTGTTCCCGCGGGCTGGCACGATTGCCGCGATACGTTCTCGCGAACCGTCGAGTCCCTGGCGGAGACCGACCCCCGCATCGTCACCGTGGTCAGCGACAGCGTCGGTTCGTCCAAGCTGGTGAACTTCCGCAAGCGCTGGCCCGAGCGCATGGTGAATGTCGGCATCGCCGAGCAGACCGTGGTGGCCGTCGGCGCTGGCCTTGCCAATGGCGGCAAGGTGCCGTTCGTCTCGGCCGCCTCATGCTTTCTCACGGCCCGCGCGCTCGAGCAGATCAAGGCCGACATCGCCTATTCCAACGTCAACGTGAAGCTGATCGGGCAGTCGAGCGGCATCGCCTATGGCGAGCTTGGCCCTACGCATCATTCAATAGAGGATATGGCCTGGCTGCGGCTGCTCAACAACCTGACGCTGATCGTCCCCTCCGATCCCTGGGAGACCGAGCAGGCGATCCGCGCCGCGGCAGCCCTCGATGGCCCGGTCTTCGTGCGGGTAAGCCGCATGCCGGTACCGGACCTGCCGCGCACCAGTCCCCGCTTCGAGATCGGCAAGGCCGAGACGTTGCGGGAGGGCGGAGACCTCGCCATCATCGCCAATGGTGTCATGGTGCACCGAGCGCTCGCGGCCGCGGAGACATTGGCAGGGGAAGGCATTGCTGCACGTGTCATCAACATGTCCACGGTCAACCCGCTCGATGAAACGGCGATTCTCGCGGCAGCCGAAACCGGTGCCGTGGTGACGGTGGAGGAGCACTCCGTGCGCGGCGGTCTCGGCGGCGCCGTTGCCGAGGTGCTGGCACAGAACAATCCCGTACCGATGCGCATCCTCGGCTTTCCTGGCTTCCTGCCGACCGGCTCGGTCGACTGGCTGCTCGAGCACTTCAACCTCAATGCGGCGGGCATCGCGGAAGCGGCGCGCCTGGTGCTGAAGCGCAAATGAGCAACGGCCTGATCCTCGCGATCGACCAGGGGACGACCAACACCAAGGCCCTCGCCTTCGACGCCGGGGGTCGGGTGGTCGTCAGCGCGTCCGTGCCGATGGCGGTCAGCTACCCGCAACCCGGCTGGGCTGAGCAATCGGCGACCGACATCTGGCAAAGCGTGAGCGCCGTCATCGCCAAAGTCGTGGCCAGCACCGGCCCCGACATGGACGCCGTGGCGATCTCCAACCAGCGCGAAACCATCGTGGTCTGGGATGCGCGCACCGGCGTGCCGATCGCTCCTGCGATCCTCTGGCAGTGCCGGCGTTCGGCGCCGAAATGCGCCGCCATTCGCGCCGCCGGACACGCCCCCGAAATCGAAGCGCGGACCGGCCTCGGCCTCGATCCGCTGTTCCCCGCTGCCAAGATCGCCTGGATCCTCGACAATGTGCCCGGCGCCCGCGACGCGGCGATCTCGGGGTCGTTGCGGGCCGGAACGATCGATACGTGGCTGCTGTGGAAGCTGACCGGCGGCGAGCACGCCACCGATCACTCGAACGCCTCCCGCACCCAGCTGTTCAACACCGAAGCGCTGACGTGGGACCCCGCCCTCGCCCGCATCTTCGATGTCCCGCTGACGCTGCTGCCACGTGTGCGAAACTCGGACAGCGCCTTCGGCACGGTGGCAGCGGGCACCTGTGCCCTGGCCGCCGGCACGCCCGTTCACGCAATGGTCGGCGATTCCCATGCTGCACTCTATGGCCATGGCGTGCGCGAGCCGGGGACGGTCAAGGCGACCTACGGCACCGGCTCGTCACTGATGACGCTGACGACCGGCCGCATCGCCAGCCGCAGTGGCCTCTCTTCGACCATAGCCTGGAGCACTTCGGGCGGCCTCGCCTATGCGCTCGAGGGCAACATCTCCGTTTCGGGTCAGGCCGTTGCTTTCATGGGCGAGCTGCTCGGGCTCGGCGATCCTTCGGCGGTCGCCGAACTCGCCGCCACCGTGACTGACAGCAACGGCGTGGTGTTCGTGCCCGCCCTCGTTGGTCTCGGCGCCCCCTATTGGGACCCCGATGCCCGCGGCATCGTTGCAGGCCTCGCACTGGGCACGAGGCCGGCCCATCTGGCGCGCGCCGCGGTGGAATCCGTCGCCTTCCAGGTCGCCGATGTGTTCTCCGCCATGGAGACCGATCTCTGCACGGCGCTGACGCGGCTCTCCGCCGATGGCGGCGCTGCCCGCAACGACATGCTCATGCAGTTCCAGGCCGACCTCATCGGTCGCCCGGTGCTCCGTGGCGACCTGCCCGAAGTCAGCGCCGCCGGCGCGGCGATGCTGGCCGCAACGGGCCTTGGACGAAGCCCGCCAAGCATCGGCGGACACCAGCGCGAGTTCTTGCCGACCATGTCGGCGGCGCAGCGCGCTGATGTCCTCGGCCGCTGGCTCGACGGCGTAGGGCGCGTACTCAACTCGGATCGCACCACGAACTAACACTGGAACATCCGCGCCGCGGACAGAACGAGGGAGACATCACATGGCCAAGCAACGTTTCGGGGCCGGCATCTGGCACTTCGCGACATACCTCGACCGCTACGCGACCGACGGATATGGCGCGCCCCGCACCATCCTCGATGCAATCGACCTCGCCGGCCAGGTCCGCGACCTCAGCGTGGTCGATCTCAACTGGCCCTATTTCGGCGGCGAGTTCAGCGACGCGCAGATCAAGGCCGCGCTCGACAAGCACAAGCTCGGCGCCATCGGCATCACGCCGGAGATCTACACCCGCGAATTCTCCAAAGGCGCCTTCACCAATCCCGACGCCGGCGTGCGCCGCGCCGCGCATGAACTGATCACGCGCGCCTGCGACGTGGTGCGCTTCCACAAGGCCGACTACGTCAAGCTGTGGCCGGGTCAGGACGGCTGGGACTACCCGTTCCAGGTCGACTACAGCACCCAGTGGCAGCGCTCGCTCGATGGTGTCGGCCAGCTCGCCAGCGAGAACCCCGACCTGAAATTCGTCATCGAATACAAGCCCCGCGAGCCGCGCGTCCGCATGAGCTTCGGCTCGGTTGCCCGCACCATCCTCGGCATCGAGAAAATCGGCCTGCCCAATATCGGCATCCTGCTCGATTTCGGCCACGCCATCATGGGCGGCGAGTCTGCCGCCGACAGCGCCCAACTCGCTATCGACTATGGCCGGCTGTTCGGCATGGACGTCAACGACAACTACCGCTCATGGGACGACGACCTCGTTGCTGGCAGCCTGCACCCGATCGAGCTGTTCGAGTTCTTCTACGTGCTCAGGAAGAACAAGTGGGAAGGCGTATGGCAGCTCGACCAGTTTCCATTCCGCGACGACAGCGTCGCTACGGCAAACCATGCCATCGACTTCCTCAAGGCGGCTGCCAAGGGGCTCGATGTCCTCGATGTCGCCGCGCTGGAGGAGGCCCAGAGCCGGCACGACGCCATTACCGCGCTGAAGATCGCGCAGAAGGCCCTGTTCAGCTCGTTCTAGGTGGTGTTGCCGGGATGCAACCGGACGACCGGGGGCACACCGCTGCCCCTTCTCCACCTCCGCGGCGTCAGTCCGGGGCATGCCGGAATCCATCGCGAGATGAGACCTCGTGGTGGGACCCGGGTTGCGCCCGGGTGACATCGTGTATGGGCGCCGCCAGTGTCAGGCGAATGTTCCGGCGGCAACGCGCACCAACTGGGCGTCAGCAGCCGCTCTTTTCGGGCCCGCCCATCGGCACCGAGAAACCGCCTTTGACAGCGTGCTGCGTCGTCGTGGCGCCGTAGACGCCGGCGTAGTTCACTGTCAGCTGCATACCCGAAGTCGGGCAGGCAAACATCAGGCCGACGTCGAGCTTGCCGCGGACATCGTCGAAGGGCTCGATCATTTCGATCGCCGGCAGGCCGTCCGGCGCGGCCGCGAACTGCGTCTCGGCAACCCACTCGTCCTTCCACGGCGACCATTGCACGCCCCCGCGCACATAGCCGGTGACCTCGTAGCCGTTCTCGAGCTCGTGGCTCAACCGCAACTCGAAGCCCGGCGTCAGCGTCACCGCCGTCTGCGTCATCTCCGGATAGACGAGGTTCGCAAGGCCGGCGCCGGTCTCGGTGGCTTCGGGCGTGTACAAGACATGGCCTTCGATATCGAAGAGGCCAATGGCCTTCACCCCTTCGGCCGGGTCCGTGGCATAGCTCAGCCGGACACGCGGATTGAAGGCGTAGATCTGGCGATCTGCCTTGGCCCAGCCGCCCACCCCCTCGAAATCGATCGTCTTGTCGGTGAAGACCGGCAGCTCGCCGACATCGGCTACGCCCTGGGCGATGCCATCGAAGCTCGAGTAGCCCTGCGAGTAGCCCCCCACATCGACGAAGCGCGAGCTTTCCCAGGCGCCGGCCGTGCCCGCCGCGGCGACCGACACGCCAAAGCTACCGTCCTCGTACGCCGCGGAGACACCGGCCTGATACATGTTGCCGCTCATCGCACTCAGCTGCTCGCCATCGATGGTTTGCTTGGAGCTGATCTGGCCGTAGCCGCCCGAAGCACCGAAGGTGAGCTTGTCGTAGACCACGGCCTGGCCGCCGAAGGACAGCGCGCCCCAGGTGTCTTCGGTCTCGGGGCTGTCGAGCACCGAGGTGCGGTTGTACTGACCGCCGGTCCCGTCGATCCACACACAGCCGCGGTTGTCGAGGACGTCGCCGACGAGGCCGTTGCCACACTGGGCGGCGTGATCGAGGAAATCGGTCGTGCGGCGATCCGCGAGTTCGAACATGTGCGGGGCGCCGTGCGGCGTGAGCGTGGTGACCGCGTCGCCCAGCGCCTCCTCGTCCGGCTGCAGTCGCAGCAGGTTGATCAGGTAGTTGAACGGATCGTCGATATCGATCGCCTGCTCGATATTGTCGATGCCCTCGCCCATGCGCCACACATTCGGATCGGTGGTACCGGAGGCGGGATCCTGCAACAGGCCCATGATCGATGGCTTTTCGGCGAGCAGGACGAGATCGGAGCCAACGACGTCGGTGCTGAAGATGAAGCCGACGGCCGGCGGATCGAGATCGGGCAGGAAGCCGTTGTCGGTCATCGTGCCGCCGGCGCTGGCGATGACGTAGCCGTCGTTGGAGAAGGCCTTGTTGATCGACGTCAGCAGCAGTCCGCCCGCACCGGCGAAATCGCCGTCGCCGCTGATGTCGAGCAGGTCGTTGACCTGGTCGGGCGTGTTCTGCGCGTTGAGGTCGATGTCGATGTAATAGGTGCCGGTGGCGGTCTGGGTCGTGTTGCCGGTGACGCCCGTGGTCCTGACGCGGGCACGATCGCCCGGCGACAGCAGGCCCTCGTTGGTCAAGAGGTTCCCTGCACCGAGGATAACGCTGGCGTCCGAGATGAACAGCGCCCCACTCTGGTTGACGAGGCTGTTGGCGCCGGCGCCGAGATCGACATTGCCGATGATATTGCTGGTGCGGGTGAAATTGGTGATCGTCGCACCGGCCGCGCGCGCCAGGTTGGTGATGGCATCGTCGCCCGCACCGCCCAGGATCGTCATGCCATCGAGCCGCGGCAGGCCGGAGCCGTAGATGCTGCCCTGGGCGTAAAGTGTGCCGTTGGTGCTGAAGGCGTTGGTGGCGCCATCAGCGATCTGAACCGCCGCGCCGGTGCCATTGGAGGCCCAGACGAGGCCGACGCCGTTGCCGTTCGTCCCGCCCTGGTTGAGCATCATCGTGACATTGCCGTTGGCGGTGCCGCCGGCGCTCTGGCCGAAGATGCCGACTGCGTTGACGCCCGTGACCACCACGTTGCGCGTCTGGGTGATCCCGACAGCACCGGCGGTGCCGGCATGCCCGAGGCTGCCGGCGAAGGAACCGTTCGCTGAGGCATCGGCGATGTCGGTGACGAACATGCCGTTGCCGACGATGCCGCCGCCACCCGCGATCGACTGCGCGACGATACCGTGCGCGCCGTAGCCCGCGGCGTGGATGTCACCGGTGCTGGCGACCGTGACCGCGCCAGAGTCGCCACCGGCGCCGGTGCCGCCGCCGATCGACAGCGGATTGAGCGAGTAGCCGTCCTGGCCGAGGACGAACTGGCCGCTTGCCACGCCGACGAGGCCGCCACCGCCACCGATGGACTGCGCCACGATACCGAAGGCGCCATTGCCGGTGGTGGTCACGCCGTTGGCGTTGACGATGAGATTGCCGCCGATGCCGCCCGCCCCACCGGCTCCGCTGCCGATGGTGATGTCCGTGCCGTTTGCGAGGACGACGCCGTTCTCGAACACGACGTTGCTGACACCACCGCCGCCCCCGATCGACTGCGCCACGATACCGTGGCTGAGGGCGCCCGAGGTGGTAACCAGCTGAGCCGCAGTAAGGGTGGAGACCGGGTTGGTAACCGGATCGGCCACCGCGTTGCCGAAATAGGTTCCGTCGGAGAGCTGGCTGCCACCGACGTTGATGACCAGCTCATCGCCGTCATTGGTTACAGTGCTGACCGTCAGGTTCACGATACCGCCGCCACCGCCGATGGTCTGGCCGATGATGCCGATGGAGTTTGCGGCCGTCGTCGTAACGGTGCCCGCCGCGTCGAGCTTGAAGCCGCCGCCGCTGCCGGTGAGATCGTAGAGGGCGCCGGCGCTGTATCCGCCGACAGAGAGGTAGAAACCATCATCCGGCGGATCGGTCGGGTTGAGCACCAGCGCCGTGTTGACGTTGCCCACCACACCACCGCCGCCGCCGATGGACTGGACGATGAGGCCTATCGCCCCGACGCCGGCGGTACTGGTGTGATCGGTATTGTAGTCGTTGTCGGCAAAGGACGCGTTGCCGCCCATCGAGCCGTCGCTGCCGGCCGCCAGCTCGACATCGCTCCCCGAGAATCCGAGTTCATCGAGGATGACCGTCGCTGCCGCACCGCCGCCGCCCGCGATCGACTGGGCGAGCATGCCGTAGGACAGTGCACCTTCGGTGATGTTCTCGACGCCGTTGATGATGACGGTCACCTTGCCGGTCGAACCATCGACCGGGATCAGCGAGACGATGTTGCACGGGTCGTCATCGTCGTCGCCAACGATATTGCACTGCGACCCCAGGCCGACCTTGATACCGCTCGAGCCGCCACCGCCCTCGCCCACGCCGAGAGCCAGCCCGGCCCAGCCGCCGCTGCCACCGACCGACTGCGCGAACACGCCCGTCGAGTTGGCCATCGACGTATGGATGGAGCCTGTGCTCTCGACATAGACGTCGCCGCCATTGCCGCCCTTGGCGCCGTCGCCGCCGACGAGGTTGTCGATCCCACCGCCGCCAAAATCGAACGCACCGGCGATGCCGCCCGAACCACCGCTGCCGCCGACGCTCTGCGCATAAATGCCCTGGGAGTTCTGGCCCGTGACGGTGATGGTACCCGTGTTGATGACTGTGACGTTGCCGCCTTCGCCGCCCGAACCACCGTTGCCGCCGACGCTGCTGGTCGCGCCGCTGCCGCTGTCACTGATCGTGCCGGCAATGGAGAAGCCGCCATTGCCGCCACCACCGCCCACCGATTGGGCAAAGATGCCGTGCGAGAAATCGCCGCTGGTGGTGATGATGCCGCCGTTGGTGACTTCGACTTCGCCACCCTTGGCGCCAAATCCGCCGTCGCCGCCGACCGAGTTCTTCGCCCCATCGCCTTCGGATTCGAAGGCGCCGGCGATCGAGAAGCCACCATTGCCGCCGCCGCCGCCGATCGACTGCGCGAGGATGCCGGCCGACGCATTGTTGTCGGTGATGATGGTGCCGTAGTTCTTGACGACAACCTTGCCGCCGATCGAACCGTCGCCGCCATTGCCGCCGGTCACGTCGTTTTCACTCTTGCCGTCCACCGCCACCGAAAGCGCACCGGCAAAGCCGCCAGTGCCGCCACCGCCGCCGATCGACTGGGCCAGCACGCCCACCGCGCCAAGCCCGCGCGTATGAATGGTCGGGCCCCCCAAGCCCTCGGTTCCAACCAGCACTTCGACATACTCGCCGATGCCGCTTCCGCCACCGCTGCCACCGACGCTCTGCGTCGAGGCATCGGCCTTGACCGACAAGGCGCCGGCGATCGAGAAGCCGCCATAGCCGCCGCCACCACCGATGGACTGAGCTAGCACGCCATGCGACAGCGAGCCGTAGGTATCGATATCCGCGAGAACCTTGACGCGCACCTGTCCGGCATCGCCCGCGGCGCCGGCGTCACCGCCGACACTGCTGACATCGGAACTGCCCTTGTACGAGCCGCCCGCCGCGATCGAGAAGCCGCCGACGCCACCGCCGCCGCCCACCGACTGGGCAAAGATGCCGACCGAACTGTCCGCGTGGGTCGTGATCCTGCCGCTCGAGGCGACCGACACATTGTTGCCCTTGCCGGACGACCCGCCTGTGCCGCCGGTCGAGAAGGCCTTGGTGTCGCCGCTATAGGTGAAACTTGCATTGCCGGAGAAGCCGCCGGTGCCGCCGCCGCCGCCAATCGACTGCGCCAGGATCCCATGCGACGCGACGCCCGTACCGTCGAGCCCGCCAGTTTCGATCACGGCACTGCTCACCACCTCGACTTCGCCGGCCTGCTTGCCCAAGCCGCCATCACCGCCAACGGTGTTGGTGAGATTGTCGCTTTCCAACGAGAAGCCGACGCCGATAGAGAAGCCGCCGGTGCCGCCGCCACCTCCGATCGACTGCGCCAGGATACCGTGCGACTGCTCGCCGGTCGTGGTGATCGAGCCGACGATGTCGGTGACCGTGACTTTCTTCGACAGCCCGCCATTGCCGGCGTCGCCGCCCACGCTGCTGCTGATGTTGGGCTGCTTGAGCGTGCCGCTGGCACCCAGCGAGAAGCCGCCACTGCCGCCGCCACCGCCCAGCGATTGGGCGAGGATGCCGCTCGAGAAATTGCCCGAAGTGTTGATGGCGCCACTGTAGTGGACGACGACCTCGTCGCCATCGCTGCCTTCGCCGCCGTCGCCGCCAAAGCTGATCGCCGAGCTGGTGCCGTTAACCGAGAAACCGATCGATCCGGAGAAGCCGCCATTTCCACCGCCGCCGCCGATGGACTGCGCCAATATGCCGTTGGAGAAATCGCCGGTCGTGGTGATGTTGCCGGTGTTGGCGACCGTCACCTTGGAGCCGTGGGAACCCGTACCACCATCCCCGCCGAACGAGAAGCTGCTGTTGCCGCCCGACAGTGAGAAGCTGCCGGAGGCCGCAAAGCCGGCATTGCCGCCGCCGCCACCCAACGACTGAGCCAGGATACCGTTGGAGAAGGTGCCCTGCGTAAAAATGAAGCCCGTATTGGTGACGTTGACGACCTGGCCGTAATTGCCGAGCCCGCCATCGCCGCCAAAGCTCGCGCCGATGCCGGCGGCGAGGCCGACACCTGCCGCGATGGCGAAGCCACCGGTACCGCCACCGCCGCCGATCGAACTGGCGAGGATACCGTTCGACTGCGTACAGGCGGCGCAGCCCGCGGTGATGTTGACCGAACTGAGCACGTCGACGAGGCCACCAAAGCCACCGTCGCCGCCATCAGCGCCGAAGGCTCCGGCGATGCCGACACCGTTGGAGCCGGCCGCCGAGATGGCAAAGCCACCACGTCCGCCGCCGCCACCGATCGACTCCGCGACGATGCCCGAGGCGAACGAACCGTTCGTGTTGATGCTGCCGTTGGCACCGACCCAGACGTTGCCCGCGTTGCCGCCCGAGCCGCCCGAGCCGCCGAAAGTAAGGGTAGCGCTCGCGAACGGTCCGCCTGACGCCGCCACGGCAAAGCCGCCAGCGCCACCGCCACCGCCAATCGACTGGGCCAGAATGCCGACCGAACGATCCCCACTGGTGCTAATGACGGAAGAGCCGAGGCCCATGACGCGGTTGACGTCGACATTACTGCCATCGCCGCCGTCACCGCCGGTGCCGCCGATCGACATGGCGAAGAACACGCCAACTCCGATGGTATTGCCGCCGCTGCCGCCGCCGCCACCGACGCTCTGGGCGAAGATACCGGCAGAGTCCGCGCCATTCGTCGTGATATTGCTGTGGTTGACCACCGAGACATAGCGGCCATCGCCACCTGCAGCGCCCGAACCACCGATGGTGAACAGGCCGCCGCCGAAGCCACCGTCGCCGCCGCCACCGCCGACCGATTGGGCGAAGATGCCGCGCGCGAACTCGCCGGTCGTGATCAGCGTATTGGAATTGGTGACCCGTACTTCGCCGGCATTGCCGCCACCGCCGCCCGACGCACCCATCGACAGGACGCCCGCGCCGCCACCGCCACGACCACCGCCGCCACCCACCGATTGCGCATAGATGGCGCCGGTGAAGCGACAGCTGATGCAGCCGCTGGTGATTGTAGCTGTGTTGCCAACGGTGACGTTCTGGCCGTCACCGGCAGCGCCGCCACTACCGCCGAAAGCAAAGACGCCCGCGCCGAGCGCGCCGGAACCGCCGCCGCCACCCACTGATTGCGCGAAGATGCCGTAGGCGCCGGTTTCAAAACCTTCGCCATCGCCACGGGTGATGATGCCGCCCGAGTTCTGGACCTCGACTACACCGCCGGTGCCGCCGCCGCCGCCGAACCCGCCGATCGTCGCGACGCCAACGCCGGTGCCGCCAGTGCCACCGCCGCCACCAACGCTCTGTGCGAAGATACCACCTGCACCGTTTCCGCCGGTGTCGATGGCCGACCGGCTGGTCACGGTCACGTTCTGCCCATTGCCGGCGCCGCCGCCGGCACCGCCGAAGCCGACCACACCGACGCCATCGCCGCCGGCACCGCCGCCGCCACCGACGCTCTGAGCAAATATGCCGTGCGAGTTCTGACCGAGAGTATTGATCGAGCTGTTCGCCAGCGTCTCGACGGTAACGAGCCCGCCACTGCCGGCACTGGCCGGACTGCCGCCGAACGAGAACAGGCCGTAAGCACCGCCGCCGCTGCCGGCAAAGCCACCGACGCTCTGGGCGTAGATGCCGGCCGCGTTCCAGCCGGTGGTATTGATCACGCCGCCCGATGTGACGCTGACCGCGCCGCCGGACGACGACGCCGCGCCATCGCCGCCATCGCCGAACGCCGAACCCGACACGTCGCCACCATTGCCGCCAGCTGCACCGACGCTTTGCGCCCAGATACCCGCAGAGCCGGTGCCATTGGCATTGATGTTCAGCACGTTGGAGATCGTTACGCTGGACGGCGCGCCGCCGGCACCGCCATCGCCGCCCGATCCAAAAACGCCGAGAACAGTGTCGCCGTCGCCGCCATTGCCGCCGTTGCCACCCTGGCTCAGTCCGAGGATACCGTGGTGGTTGTCTCCTGCCGTCGTGACGGTGCCTGCACCAGTCGTAATGACGGATACGGCACCGCCGGCGCCGCCGCCGGCACCATCGCCGCCAAGGCCGGGCAGCACGGCGCCACCGACGCCATCGCCGCCGCTGCCGCCACCGCCACCGACGCTGCGCGCCTCGATCCCGATGCCGTCGCTGGTCGTGAGGGTGAAGCCAGGTCCGGAGCCGACCAGGTTGATATTGATGGCCCCGGCACTCGAACCGGCGGTGCCGTCGGTGCCATCAACGAGACTGTCACCGGGCGTGCCCGGTGTGGCGCGCGTGCTGGTGAGCTGTATGCCGGCCTGACCCGCCCCGGCGGCGGCGATGTTTCCAGTCAGTGCATTGACGTTCAGGGTGGTGACGGGCGGTTCGGTGAAGGTGACCGGGCCCGGCGTGGCACTACACGTCACGACGCCGCCGACCTCGGGGCTGCACTGCGCCAGCGCACCGCCGGCAAAAGCGAACCAGAGCAAGACCGTCGCTGCGGCAAGCACGATTATGCGAGTTCGCATCCCTGCACTGGCCTGGGGAGAAGCGACCACGCTGCCCTGCAGCACTACCGGTAAGGCGATGACTCGCAAGGTACGGTCTGGCGAGGCAAAAAAGGACCGCGCCGTGGCCGCTACCAGCCTAAGCGCTGTTGCTACCAGCGTATCGCCAAGTTCGGGGCTAGCCTCCGAACTCGTTCTCCACGAACGCATACCTGCACCTGTCGTTGCAGACTGTGCTCGATACAAGCGCCGATCCGCAGCAACGATCCAGTAACATTCGTTTACAGGCGAGCCAAAAAACCCAGCAATTTCAATGTCCGCCAGTTAATTCGTCAGGAGTGTGGTGAAGATGTCGCACTTTTGACCCATGTTTGGCCAAGTCACGCCCGGATCGCCCGAGTCGTTCTCGCGCCTCATTTGACGCTTCAGAGGTGACGGCGATCGCAATGCATTGAGCGGTCTGTGCAATTTCGCACAGAGCGCCGGCGGCGCCCGATATCTACTGACGATCTTCATGTAATCGTCACACTGTCGACTTGCTGAGCTTGGCCTCGCCCGGCTGGATCGGAGGATCAACCCAACCATGCGCATGGGTGCGCGGCACCTGAAGCCTTCAGATGCCGGCGTACCATTCGTAGCCCCGGTCTTCCCAGTAGCGCCACTGCCGCCCTTGGGAATAGTCGACGTGGAAGGCCGCCAGTGACAGGATCGCGGCTGCAAACAGCCCGGCCCGGCGACTGTGCGGTTTGCACCCCACCCAGTATACGGCAGGAATCGTCAGGGTCCCAAAGACCACCGACGGCAACCGCAGCCAGAATTCCGAGTCGCCGAACGTGTGAGTGACCGCAAACAGAAATATGTTGTGCAGCGGCGGATAGTTGTCCCGCGCGGTCCGGTCGATCAGCTCTTGCAACGATCCCTTGGACTGAACCCAGGAAACCGCCTCGTCAAACCACAGGCTGTCATCGCCGAGATCATGCAGCCGGCGCCAGGCGCCAAGCGCAATCAGAACAATAGTGCCAGGCCGACACGCCGCATGACCTTCTCATCACTCATCGAGTCGACCCAACCTGCGCCCCTGCTGCCCTCGTCTTCTGCAGAAGATCAACTCGGCTTTACCACAGGGCCATCGGCGCGCAAAACTTGTGAGATCCTGTCGAGCAGCAGCGCGCCTGGCGGACTACGGTACGCCGGCCCCTCACCGTAGCCAGCGAGGCCGAACCGCTGGCGCAGTAAGAGTGGCGCATTCGCCCACTCGATCTCCGCTCACCAAAGCTGGAGCAGCCGACGCCAGATGGATTGCGGTTTCGCTGGCAGCCCCGTTGCCCGTAACCCCTTGGCCGTCAAGATATACTTGCTCGAGAAGTGAAAACCGCCCGAAACGTCTTTCACCAATCCCTGTTCTATAGCCCAGGCCAGACCAGGGAACCTCTCTTCCGGATTCTCGCCGTCGAAAACCTCGACGCCTCCACTATGCGCAGCCTCAAGGAGACTGTGCAGGCTCTGATCAATCAGCATTCCCCAAACCAAGCATCTTGCGTCTCAATGGCACCACTGTATTGCATTTTATGGATAGCGCGACATCTTTGACTGCCGCGGCAGCAGTGTGCCCAGTCAGCGCGCCTGCGACGTCAGTTCAGCCTCGAGAGATCACAGTTGTGGCTGTACGATGTTCAGCATTACGATCGTTGTGTCCTGCTGCTAGACAGCATCAGCGCGGACGCCCTGACGACCGCCGGTAACATCGCTCATCTGCTCCAGCGTTGATCACCGGCCAGGTCCTCGGCGGCGTGGTCCTCGATTGGGCCGTGAGCAGAACCGACGTTTCGCCCGCGGCCCTTGGCGGCATCGTGCTCATCGTCGCCGGCGTCATCGTCGCCCGGCGCCAGCCTAGCGCTGCCGCCACCGAGCGTACTTGGCCTAGACGCGATAGCGCAGCGCCTCGACAAAGGCGGTGAACGCCGGCGAGGGCTGGCGGCGGTTGGGATAGTAGAGGTGAAAGCCCTGCCAGGTCGGCGACCAGTCGGCCAGCACCTCGACCAACTCACCCCGCTCGATATACGGCCGGCTCATGTATTCGGGCACATTGGCAAGCCCATGCCCATCGAGCGCCGCGCTCAGCGCCGGCAGGATGCTGTTGAAGATCAGTTGCCCCTCGACCCGCACATTGAGCTCGCGCCCGTCCTTCCTGAGCTCCCACGCATAGAGCCCGCCGGCCGTCGTCAGCCGCAGGTTGATGCACTTGTGGTTGGTCAGATCCTGCGGGGTCTCCGGCGGGGACCGCCGCCCGAAATACTCCGGGGTTCCCACGACGGTGAAGCGCCAGTCCGGACCGATCCGCACCGCGATCATGTCCTTCGATAGCGCCTCGCCCAGTCGCACTCCCGCATCCAGCCGCTGCTCCACGATATCGACAAAGCCGTTGTCGATCGCCAGCTCGACAGTGATGTCGGGGTATTGAGCAAGGAACGACTTCAGCACCGGCCGGAACACCGCCTCGACCACGGAATCCCCGCATGAAACCCGGATCGTCCCCGCCGGACGATCGCGGAAATCGCTGAGCGCCGCGATCTCGGCCTCGATGTGCTCGAAATGCGGTCCGATCGACCGCAACAGCCGCTCACCTGCCTCGGTCGGCGACACACTGCGCGTCGTCCGTGACAGCAGGCGCAGCCCCAGCCGCTCCTCCAGCCCCTTCATCGAGTGGCTCAGCGCCGATGGCGTCACCCCCAACTGTGCCGCCGCGCGGGTAAAACTCCGCTCCCGCGCCACAGCCAGGAAAGCCTGCATGTCGTCGATCGGACTACGCGCCATTCGTGAACCACGCTCACAACCGCATCAAGATTATCCATCCTAATGCGCAGCTACGCACGAGGCTACATTCCGATCGAAACTTCCAGGGCAGGTCTCGCGGCCACCGTACAACGAGGCCCGATCGCCATTCGAAAGGGAAGCCACGCACGCTTGCGCGCCGCTCCGCCTTTAGATCGAACCAAGGAGATCAAAATGCTGAAGCGCAAACTCGGCCGGGGCCTCGAAGTCTCCGCCATCGGTCTCGGCTGCATGGGCATGAGCCAGTCCTATGCCCCGTTCCCCGAGAAATCGGCTTCGATCGCCCTCATCCGCTCAGCCGTCGACAAGGGCCTCACCTTCTTCGACACCGCCGAAGTCTACGGCCCCTTCGGCAACGAGGAAATCGTCGGCGAGGCTCTCGCGCCGGTGCGCGACCAAGTCGTGATCGCCACCAAATTCGGCTTCCACTTCAAAGACGGCAAATCGGTCGGCGTGAACAGCCGGCCTGACAACATCCGCAAAGCGCTGGAGGGCTCGCTCAAGCGGCTACGGATCGATTCCATCGACCTCTACTATCAGCACCGCGTCGATCCGCACGTGCCGATCGAGGATGTAGCCGGCACGGTTCGCGACCTCATTGCCGAGGGCAAGGTCAAGCATTTCGGCATGTCCGAAGCCGGCCTCGAGACCGTCCGCCGCGCCCATACCGTGCAACCCGTCACCGCGCTCCAGAACGAATACTCGCTCTGGTTCCAGCGCCCGCCGGTCCTCGATCTGCTAGAGGAACTGAATATCGGCCTCGTCGCCTACAGCCCGCTCGGCAAGGGTTTCCTCGCCGGCAAGATCGACGACAAGACCGCGTTCCTCGATGGCGACATCCGCAACACCATCCCGCGCTTTGCCGCAGGTGCCCGCAAGGCCAACCAGGCCATGGTCGACCTGCTGGCCCACATCGGCACCCAGGTGAACGCCACCCCCGCCCAGATCGCCCTCGCCTGGCTGCTGGCCCAGCGCCCGTGGATCGTCCCGATCCCAGGCACGACCAAGCTCTCCCGCCTCGACGAGAACATGGCCGCTGCCGCGCTCGAACTGTCGCCCGCCACCCTCGCCGAAATCGACGCCGCCGCCTCCGCAATCGAGGTGCAGGGTGCCCGCTACAACGAAGCGCAGGAAAAAGCCACCGGCCTCTGAAACTAGGGAACGCGGGCGAGACTCTGCCGGCCGCGTTCGCCCTTTGCTTAACTTGTCAGCCCTGTCCGCCATCGCCAAAGTTGGCCAAAAGCCAATGGGAGGAAAACAAGGCCATGGCGCATAGACTTCAGGTCCTGACGCCGGACGATGCCCGGCATTTCATCGAAAAGGGCTATGTCCGCGTGAAGGGGTGCGTCGATCCGGCACTGGCGAAGAAGTGGACTGACGAGGCCTACACTCGCCTCGGCTACGACCCGAAAGACCGCTCGACCTGGACCAAGGACATCGTCTGGATGGACCGCCACAATATAGCGGCCATCAAGGACATCTCGCCCAAAGGCTGGGCCGCGCTCTGCGACGTCACCGGCGGCGAGGATCGCATCGATCACCGCATCATGGAGATCGAGTCGCAGCATTTCACCACGATCGATTCAACCGAATGGTCCGATGCCTTCGTCGTCAACTTCAAGCGCGGCGAGGACAAGCCCTGGCTGCCACCCTCACCCGCCTCCGGCGGCTGGCACAAGGACGGCAGCTTCTTCCGCCACTTCCTCGATAGCCGCGAGCAGGGCCTCCTGACCATCGTCTACTGGTCCGACGTCGTCCACAAAGGCGGCGGCACTTTCGTTGCCCCGGACTCGATCAAGGTGGTGGCCAACTACCTAGCCGACCATCCCGAGGGCGTCGATGATGGCGACGCGTTCGGCAAGCTGATCGACCAGTGCCAGGAGTTCGAGGAAATCACCGGCGAGACCGGCGACTTCATCATCCTCCACCCCTTCATGTTGCACGCCTCGTCCAACAACCACTCCGGCAATGTACGCTTCATGACCAACCCGCCGGTCGTGCTGAGGGAGCCGATGAACCTCAACCGCGAGAACCCCGCCGACTTCTCGCTGATCGAACTTGCGACGCTCCATGCCCTTGGCAGGGACCGCTACGACTTCCGCCCCACCTCGCCGCGCGAAGAGCGCTGGCGCGTCATCGGATAGCGACGCCGTCCGGTTGTGCTGACGAGGTGTCAATGTTCGGCATCTGCTCGAGGGGCAGGCGCAAATAGGAGCAGAAGCCGAACATCAACCTCGCCAGCATGATCATGGTGGCGAAGACTGAATCCTGGCCGTGGCCGATGCTGCCGCACCAAAGCGCCTCCTCTCTGACAAACCCGCATTACGAGAACATTGCGAAAGGGCCGCCAAACCTGCAGGGCGGCCATGCGGTTGTCTGGCGGACCTCCCGCGTGGCATGGAGGATCGATGAGGATATTGCTGGTCGAAGACGAGCCCGAGCTCGCGTCCATGCTCCGCGGCACGCTGGAAAAGCAGGGCTACGTGGTGGATCACGCTGCGACACTCGAGGTCGCCGAGGAGGCCGTCGCCCTGATCGAGCACGACGTGGCACTGCTCGATCGTCAGCTCGCCGATGGCGACGGCATCTCGCTGCTCGGCCTCATCCGCAGGCGCCGGCCCAACCTGCCGGTGATCGTCATCTCCGCCCTGGGCAAGCCCGCCGATCGCGTCCATGGCCTCGACCAGGGTGCCGACGATTACCTCGCCAAGCCCTTCCTCATCGAGGAGCTGATCGCGCGGATCAGGGCCGTGCTGCGGCGGCCCGCCAGCGTCCAGGCCGAAGCCGTGACGGCTGGCAACATGGAGTTCGACATCACACGCGGCATAATCCAGGTCGACGGCAAGATTCTCGATCTCCCGAGACGCGAATTCCTGGCCCTGGAAGCGCTTATGCGCCGCGCCGGGCAGACCGTGCGCCGCATCGCGCTTGAGCAGAGCGTCTACGGGGTCGATGACGAGATCCAGTCCAACTCGCTCGACGCCAACATCTCCCGCCTCAGGCGTAAACTGGCCGATGCAGGCGCCAATGTCGAAATCCATCCAGTGCGCGGTGTCGGCTATCTGCTGCGGACGTCGAAGTGATCGACTCCCCAAACCAACCACTCGCCCATCGCCTGACACGGCGCATGATCCGACTGCAACTGGTCACGCTGGCGCTGTTCTTCGGCCTGATCCTCGTGCCCATCTTCGCCCTGCCGATGATGTCCGGGGCTCGCAACGTTCGACCGCCAGATCCGAGCGTGCTCGCGACCATCGAACCCGCACTGACATTTGAAAGCGGCGGCAAGCTTGCCCTCCATCCGACACCGGCTCTTTCAAAGCTGGTCGAAAAGTATCCCGGCTTCTGGTTCATCGCCGTGGCGGCGGATGAAAGCGATGTGACATTCGGCTCTATCCCGCCCGAGGCCCAGGTCCTTCGGTTGGGGCTCAAGGATGTCGTGTCGATGCAAGTGATGCTGGAGCTGGAATCCAGCAGTCCGACACTGCTCGTTCGGACGGTCACGATGCCCGGCGGGACAGTGAAGATCGCAACCGGCGGCGGCCCAACGCTCGGCGTTGCGGGGATCATCCAGGCCATCACCCTGACCATGGCGATCACGACATTCGTCGTTCTCGCCATCGCTAGCGCCATAGCGGTCCCCCGCTTCATCCGGGCGGAGATGCAGGGTCTCAGCGCCGCCGCCACTGCCGCCGGCAGCATCGACGTCAACCAGCGCGGCATCCGCATCCCCGAAGCGGAATTGCCGGCAGAAGTGCTGACCCTGGTTCGTGCCGTCAATGCCGCCCTAGAACGCCTCGACGAAGCGCATTCGCGCCGCGAACGCTTCCTCGCCGATGCCGCCCACGAGCTGCGCACGCCGATCGCGGTGCTGTTGGCGAGGATCGAGACTGCCGACCCCTTCGAGGGCCGCCAGAAGCTGCTCGCGGATGTCACCCGGCTCGGCGAATTGACCAACCAGTTGCTCGACGTCCAGCGCCTCACCATCAGCGAGCCGGCGCTGCTGCCGTTCGATCTCGTCGAGCTCGGCGCCGCTGTCGTCGCCGATCTCGCTCCACTCGCCATCGCCGCCGGCTACGACTTGGAGCTCGAAGCTCCGGGCACAGCGGTGATGGTCGAAGCCGACCCCGGCAGCCTGCATCGCGCCGTGCTCAACCTCGTTCGCAACGCCATCAGCCACGGCGGCAACCACGGCCGCATCATCGTCTCTGTCGGCGAAGCCGGAACCATCGCGGTTAGCGATGAAGGACCCGGTGTTCCACCCGGCGCGGAACAGCGCATCTTCGAGCCCTTCCACCGCCCCACCCCGTCTTCGGACGGTGCAGGGCTCGGCCTCAGTCTTGTCGAGAGCATCGTCCGCCAGCACAAGGGCAGTATAGCCGTCGGCCGCTCGCCCACCGGCGGCGCGCGCTTCACCATCATGTTGCCCCGGCAGCAATAGTGTCAGAGGCGACTATGAAATCGCCGATGGCGTCGTCGCGTTGAGACTCACCCTTACCCGCTGTTCTGCATTTCAGGCACTGGCCGGCGCCATGCCAGCGTGAGGCCGGCGCCAACCGAACGGGTTGGGCCCTTGCGCGGCTTGTACTCTCCGATCTGGTGTGGAATGGCAGTGGCCAAACCAGACGGAATGTTCGAGATGCCCCAGTACCGTTCCCGCACCACCACCCATGGCCGTAACATGGCCGGCGCCCGTGGCCTTTGGCGCGCCACCGGCATGAAGGACAGCGATTTCGGCAAGCCGATCATCGCGGTGGTCAACTCGTTCACCCAGTTCGTCCCCGGCCACGTCCACCTGAAGGACCTCGGCCAGTTGGTGGCGCGCGAGATCGAAGCGGCCGGCGGCGTCGCCAAGGAATTCAACACCATCGCGGTCGATGACGGCATCGCGATGGGCCACGATGGCATGCTCTATTCGCTGCCAAGCCGTGAGCTGATCGCCGACAGCGTCGAGTACATGGTCAACGCCCACTGCGCCGACGCCATGGTCTGCATCTCGAACTGCGACAAGATCACGCCCGGCATGCTGATGGCCGCGATGCGCATCAACATTCCGGTCGTCTTCGTCTCCGGTGGCCCGATGGAAGCCGGCAAGGTCGTCCTCGCCGGCCAGTTGCAGGCGCTCGACCTCGTCGACGCCATGGTCGCCGCTGCCGACGACAAGATCTCGGACAGTGACCTCAAGGCCATCGAAGAAGCCGCCTGCCCCACCTGCGGATCGTGCTCGGGCATGTTCACCGCCAACTCGATGAACTGCCTCACCGAAGCGCTCGGCCTGTCGCTCCCCGGCAACGGCTCCACGCTCGCCACCCACTCCGACCGCAAGCGCCTGTTCCAGGAAGCCGGCCATCTGATCGTCGACCTCGCCCGCCGCTATTACGAGCAGGACGACACCACCGTCCTGCCGCGCTCGATCGCCACCAAGGCCGCCTTCGAGAACGCCATGGCCCTCGATATCGCCATGGGCGGCTCGACCAACACCGTCCTTCACATCCTCGCCGCCGCGCAGGAAGCGGAAGTCGATTTCACCATGGACGACATCGACGCGCTCAGCCGCAAGGTGCCGGTGCTCTGCAAGGTCGCGCCCGCGAAATCCGACGTCCACATGGAAGACGTCCACCGCGCCGGCGGCATCATGTCGATCCTCGGCCAGCTCGACCGCGCCGACCTGATAAACCGCTCCGAACCGACCGTCCACACCGCCACCCTCGGCGATGCGCTCGACCGTTGGGACATCTCCCGCACCAATTCGGATGGCGTGCGCAACTTCTTCATGGCCGCGCCCGGCGGGGTGCGCACCACCGAGGCGTTCAGCCAGAGCGCCCGCTGGAAAGATCTCGATCTCGACCGCGCCAAGGGCGTCATCCGCAGCGCCGAGTATGCCTTCTCCAAGGACGGCGGCCTCGCCGTGCTGAAGGGCAACGTCGCGCTCGACGGCTGCATCGTGAAGACCGCCGGCGTCGACGAGTCGATCCTCAAGTTTACCGGCCCGGCCCGCGTGTTCGAAAGCCAGGACGCGACTGTGAAGGCGATCCTTTCGAACGAGATCAAGGCCGGCGATGTCGTGGTGATCCGCTACGAAGGTCCGCGCGGCGGCCCAGGCATGCAGGAAATGCTCTACCCGACGAGCTACCTGAAATCGAAGGGCCTCGGCAAAGCTTGCGCCCTCCTTACCGACGGCCGCTTCTCGGGCGGCACCTCGGGCCTGTCGATCGGCCACGTCTCGCCCGAGGCGGCGGAAGGCGGCACGATCGGTCTCGTGCGCGAAGGTGACATCATCGAGATCGACATCCCCGGTCGCACCATCAACCTCAAGATCTCGGACGCGGAGCTGGCCAGGCGCCGCGCCGAGCAGGACAAGCTCGGCTGGAAACCGGCTGCCCCGCGCAAGCGCAACGTGTCGACCGCGCTCAAGGTCTACGCGCAGTTCGCCACCAGCGCCGCCAAGGGCGCCGTACGCGATCTGAGCAAGCTGCAGTAGGCCACGGCCCCAGCCAGGATCAGCCCAGCCGGACGAACAACCCGGCGTCGTCGCGGTGGAAGCGGATGGGACAGTCGAACACGTCCGTCATCCGCTCATCCGTGAGCACGTCGTCCGGCGCGCCGAAGCCGGCCGCCGTGCCCGCGCGCATAGCGAGAATCCGGTCGGCAAATCGCCCCGCGAGGTTAAGGTCATGCAGGATCGCCACCACGCCCCCGCCGGCGTCGGCGAAGTCGCGCGCGATCTTCATCACGAGAATCTGGTGCTTCACGTCGAGGCTCGACACCGGCTCATCAAGCAGCAGGTAGCGCGGCGCGCCATCCAGCACCGGCTGCCACACCTGGCACAGCACCCGCGCCAGTTGTACGCGCTGCTGCTCGCCGCCCGACAGATCGCTGTAGAACCGCCCCGAGCACCCCGCGAGATCGACCCGCTCCAGCGCCCGCTCGGGCAGCCATTCCCTCTCGGCGTTGGACACGCCTGACCGGCCGCCGGTCAGCCCCATCGCCACCACCTCGCGTACCGTAAACGGGAACGACAGCGTCGAATGCTGCGGCAGTACCGCCCTCAGGCTCGCCGTCTCCCATGACCTGAGACTGCGGCTGTCCTGCCCGTTGATGGCCACGCGGCCCTTGAAATGCAGATCCCCGCTCAGCCCCTTGAGCAAAGTCGACTTGCCAGAACCGTTCGGTCCGATGATTGCAGTAACCTCGCCGGGCAGGGCCATGAACTCCACCGAGCGGACGATGGTCGTGCCACCAATTGCGATGCTGTCGATCGAAGCGCTGAACACTCGGCTAGTCCCAGAGTTGGCCGCGGCGACGCAGCAGGATCCAGAGAAAGAATGGCCCGCCCACGGCCGCCGTCACGATGCCGATCGGCAGCTCGGCCGGTGCAACGACCACCCGGCTGATTGCGTCGGCAACGAGCAGGAAGGCGGCTCCGAGCAGCGCCGCACCCGGCAGCAGGTAGCGATTGTCCGGCCCCATCACGAGCCGCAGAACATGCGGTACGACGATGCCGACAAAGCCGATGCCACCACTGACCGCGACCGAAGCGCCGACTGTCGCGGCGACCGCCACGATCGCCGTGGACTTCAGCCGCTGGACCGGCACGCCCAGATGCCGCGCCGTCGCTTCGCCCAGCGTAATCGCGTTGAGCCCGCCGCCGAGCGTCATCGAAGCGACAACGCCACCCGCGATCGGGATGACCGCAGCCGCGACCTTGGTCCAGTTGCTGCCCGCGAGCGAGCCGAGCCCCCAGAACGTCAGGTCGCGCAACTGCGCGTCATTGGCGAGGTAGACGAGCACACCTGTGATCGCCATGGCGAATGCACTGATGGCGATGCCCGCAAGAAGCATCGTCGCCACGGCAGTGTGGCCACGCCGCGTCGCCACCCGGTAGAGCACCAGCGTCGTCGCGAGTCCGCCGGCAAAGGCAGCCAGCGGCAGTGCAAAGATGCCAAGAACCGCGGCTACGGGTGCGAGCACTGTGGCGCCCAGAACGATGACGCCCACGGCGCCAAGGCTCGCACCGGCCGACACGCCGACGAGCCCCGGGTCGGCGAGCGGGTTGCGAAACAGGCCCTGCATTACCGCGCCGGAGACGGCAAGGCCGGCTCCCACGAGGATGCCGAGTACCAGCCGCGGCAGGCGAATGTCATAGATGATCAGCCTGTCGCGCGCGACGACCGGATCGCTCGCATCGACGAGCCCGAACCAGCTGCCCACGACCGACCAGCCGCTCGCCCCCGATGCCCCGCTGGTGAGGCTGAGCAGCGCGGCGGCCACGAGCAGGACCGCCAGCGCGGAGAGGGTCAGACGCGCAAGCGCCCGACGATCGCCGCCACGCCGGGATTCGGCGATGGCGGGAAGCGACATGGTCAGGTTGGTCATTCTTACTGGGCCGCCGGGTGTTGGCCGTAGAGCGCGGTCGCCAGCTCGGCGATCGCCGATGCCGTGCGCGGTCCGAAGCCGAGCGCATACGCACCGTCCACCCGAACCACTGCCTTGTTCGCCGCCGCCGGCGTCATCGCAATGCCCGCCTGAGCGAACAGAACCTCGTCGGTGACGGCATGACCGCCCTCGCGCGACATCATCAGGATCACGTCGGGCTTGGCGGTGACGATGGCTTCATCGGTCAGCGCCTTGTAGCCCGAGTAGCCCTCGACCGCGTTCACCCCCCCGGCCAGCTTGATGATGCCGTCCGCAGCAGTGTCGGTGCCGGACGCCATCACCTTGCCGTCCTGCATGGAAAGAATGAAGAGGATGCGCTTGCGCTCCGGCAGGTTCGCCGTGATCGCCTCCGCCGACTTCAGCTCGGCATCGAGCCTGGTCGCCAGTTCCGCCGCCTTGGCGTCGACGCCAAGCGCCTTGCCGACAACGTGCACCTTCTCGAGGATGCCTTCGTGCGAAAAGCCCTCGGGGACGGTTACGATCTCGACCGAGCCCTTGGTAAGCACGTCGAGCGTCTCCTTGGGGCCGCTGCCTTCGATGATCAGCAGCGCCGTCGGATTGACCGAGAGCACGCCCTCGGGCGCCAGCTGGCGCATGTATCCGACATCCGGCAGCTTGGTCGCCGCTTCCGGGTAGACGGCAGTCTGGTCGCGCGCCACCAGCCGGCCCTCTTCACCCAGCGCATAAATGATCTCGGTCAGCGAGCCACCGATCGACACCAGCCGCGATGTATCGGCGAACGGCTTCACCTCCTGCGCGACGGCAGCAGTGAGCGATGCCGCGAGGATCGCGGCGGCAAGCAGGGGCTTGCGGAAGATAGACGTCATGATCGGTACTCAGGCGGCAGTTGACTGGGGGATGCGCGGCAGGCTCTCTGTGAGGGCACGCCAGGCGGGGCGCTCGTCGTGGCCTTCGACCCGTTTGCCGAAGAACTGCACGATCAGCCGCTCCTCGGCGTCGTAGCATTCGAGCGACGTGACGTGCCCCCTGTCGGTCGGCTTCCGCACCACCCAGGCCTGCGCGATATGGTCGAGGCGCAGGTGCATGTGGAACGTCTCGTCGAGCACGTTCAGCCAGGGCCCCATCGGCGTGGCCGATTTGATCGGCCCGGAGTGGATCTGGATGCAGCCCGGGTTGCCCACGAACACCATGATCGAGAGATCGGGCTGCGCCACCGCGCCCTGCAGCAGGCTCGCCGTCGCCTCCGACGACACCGGCCAGGCGTGGGACTCGCCGATCATGTTCATCGCCTGGATGCGCGTCAGGTTGAGGCGCTTGAGCATGCCGAAGAACTGGTGCGTGTCGGTGAGCTGGTCCCACGACGTCCGCAGTTCCTCTGCGCTCGCCGGCGTGCCGGCGGCCTGGTCTTTCTCGGCATAGGGCATCGCGACCACAACCTGGCTCTGCTCCGGCGCGGTCAGTCTCTCGACCAGTGCCTGCCACGCCACCAGATCGGTCGCCGGTCTGGCGTGAATCTTGAACACCGCCTCGCCGGCGCCGTCGAAGAACTGCAGCGAGCGCCGCACTTCGCCTTCCTCGCTCAGCTTCTCCACCGCAAAGCCATGCTTCCAGCGGCTCGGGAAAATGCGGAGGTCAATCTGCTCGCCGAGGACGATGGCGCTGTGCTCGCTGGCACGGCCCTTCTCGAATGGGCCGATCTTTTCATGCACGACGGATTCGTTGCGGGTCAGCGCCATCACCTCGCCGCAGGCCGGCATGCCTTCGAGCAGCGCGGCGATATCGACGACGAGCCGCGTGTTGCCCTGCCCCACATAGGCGGCGACGAGCTCAGCTTCGGAGATTCTGTGGATGCGGGCAAAATCGCGCTCGCGCATCTTCGTGTTCGCACTCCGAAGGTCGCGGATCGCCTCGGGTGTATGGGTCGTCATCGTGTCGTCATCTCCTGCCGGGTCGTGGCGACGCAGCGCTGTTACGGCCCTGCATCTAACTTGACTATCCGTATCAGGATTTGTAAACGGATCAATAGTGGACTTTTCGAGTCATGTTTGTGGCCGAAGTCTGCTCAGCCAGCAAGCGTGCAGCCAGCCAGCCGGACCCTCTAGAAATCGGAGACTCAAATGGGACTGGTCAGGGCGAACGCACGCGCGTTGCTCGCCGGGGTGGCGCTGGCCGCAATCGCGTCGGCTCAGGCCGCGCAGGCGCAGGACGTAAACTCGAACACAACCTTCATGACGCTGCTCGAACGCATCGTCGTAGGCATCGGCAAGGCCAAGGTGGCGATCGAAACGCCCCAGGCCGTGACTGTCGTCGACCAGAAGGACATCGACGACAAGCAGGCCGGCTCGATCGGCGAAGTGCTCGAGGATGTACCCGGCGTCACCATCGTTGGCTCCGAGCGGGTACTCGGCGAGAGCTTCAACATCCGCGGTATCGGCGCAGCCGAGACCTCTGGCGACGAAGCCCGCATCATCCTCACAATCGACGGTGCGCGGAAGTTCTACGAGCAGTACCGCATGGGTTCGTTCTTCTCCGATCCCGAGCTCTACAAGGCCGTCGAAGTACTGCGCGGCCCGGCTTCCTCGACGCTCTACGGCGCCGGCGCCATGGGCGGTGTGATCAACTTCACCACCAAGGACGCGTCCGATTTCATCAAGGACGGCAAGACCGGCGCGGTGCGGCTGAAGGGCTCCTACAGCTCGAACGGCAACGGCACGCTCGTCTCGGGCATCCTTGCCCAGCGCATCAACGAGACCTTCGAAGTCCTCGCCGCCGGCAACTTCCGCCAGTCCGATCTGCAGCGGCTCGCCGACGGCAGCGACCTCACCGGGTCCGACTTCGAGGCCTGGTCGGGGCTGTTGAAGGGCACGATCCATCTCGATGCCGACGAGACGGTCCGCATTTCATACCAGAAGTGGAATTCCGACGCCGACCAGCAGCCCTACGCCCAGACCGGGACGCAATCCGCGTTCGGCTTGATCGACCGCACCGTCGACGACCAGACGGCGATCATCTCCTACGAGAACACCGCTGAGGACAACGAGATGCTCGACCTGAAGGTCCAGCTCTCCTACTCCAACACGGCGGTGGACCAGGAGAACCCGACCCTCATGGGCAGCAACATTCTCGCCGCCGACTACGGCTACGAGACTGTGCAGTTCAACGTCGAGAACACTTCGGAATTCTACGGTGAAGGCTGGGAGAATTTCCTGACGTATGGCCTGCAGGCGAGCAACCAGTTGCGCACCGCCGAGCCGCTGACCGGCAACCTCATCACCACCCACCCCGAGGGCACCTCGACTGGGGTTGGCATCTTTGCCCAGTCCGAGCAGACCTGGAACGACAATTTCACCGTGATCGTCGGCGCCCGCCTCGACTACTCGCGCCTCGAAACCACGTCCGAGACGACCCCGACCCAGATCCCCGCCTCGCCGGGGCCGAGCGAGGACGTCGCCTTCTCGCCCAAGCTCGCCGCGCTCTACAAGTTCAACGAGAACGTCAATGTGTTCGGCTCTGCGGCGCATACCGAGCGCATGCCTACGCTCGATGAAATGTACCAGTACACGCTCCAGACCTCCGGCCCCAATGCGGGCCAGTATGCGCGTACGCCCAACCTCGACCTGACCAAGGAATCCTCTAACAATTTCGAGATCGGCCTGGGCCTGCAGGGCTTCGATCTGATCACCAGCGGCGACTCGGCGGGCTTCAAGGCGACCGCCTTCCACAACGACATCACCGATGGCATCCGGTCGAATCCGGTGACGTCAGCCGGCAACCCGTACTTCATCAACATCGGCGGGATGCGCATCTGGGGTATCGAGCTCGAGGGCTCCTATGAGAGCGACGTGATGTTCGCCCGGCTGGCCTACACCTACACGCGCGGCGTCTATACCGAGGACATCGTCGGAGGCTCGACCAACATCCAGGCGGGCGACGATGTCGACTCGATCCCGCAGGACAAAGTGGTGTTCACACTCGGCGGGCGCTCGCAGGAGTTCGGGCTCGAATACGGCACGCGCCTGACCGTCGCCGCTGATCCCCTGACGGCGGTCACCGCGGCCACCAGCCCGACTGATCTCCCGGAAGGCTGGGCCACGGTCGATCTGTTCACGACCTGGAAGCCGCAGAGCGGCCCGCTCGAGGGGATCGAAGCGACCTTCGGCGTCGACAACGTCTTCGACGCCGACTACCGCGAGAACCTCTCGCCAGATCGCTCCAAGGGCCGCACCTTCAAGCTGACCCTCGCCAGGCAGTTCGACTATTGACCACATACTTCCGGGGCCCCACGCGGGCCCCGGATCTTTCCAATGCCCGTGTTATTGGATCTTCTCGAACGCCGCGGTGAACCCGAGCAGCGACACCGGAACATTGATGTCCCGACGCCCCTGGTCCTGGAAGGTGATCTGCAGTGACTCGCCACCCTTCATCGCCGTGAGCATGGCCTCGCTCACCTGTTCGCCGGCGTAGCAACCCTGGTTGTCACAAGTCTGCAGCGGCAGCGCGTCGAAGCTCTGGTCACCCACGGCAAGCTTCAATCCGGCCGGCAGGTAAAGGCCATAGGGCGTCTGGATCATCATCACCGGCGAGGTACTGCCCGCTGGCATACGGATGGTGACCGCCACAAGCAACTGCCCCGTGTTGCTCATCACCACACGCTGCTCCATCACGCAATCGAGCGCGCTGCCCCTGCCCTCGCTCAGGCAGCGGGCCGCCCACGGCGCCGGCGCCGGGGCGGCAGCCTCGGCTGGCGGTGGTGCCGTCTCCTGCGCCGTTGCTCCCCACGACAACATGCCACTCAGTAGCGCGACACTGAGCGCGCCTGAAATACTCCGCACCATCTGGCATCCCTCCACCAATACTTCGAGCGTAAGTGGCTGTTTGGCGCGAGTCTATGAACTTTGATGCGTCGCCGGCGAGGATTGATCGCCCGGTAGCAACAGGGGCAGGAACCGGGCTTATCCCCAGCCTCCCCCTTGACTCCCCTGCTCCCTGCACTACGCTGAAACCGGTTTCACTCAATGAGGCACGCGTGCGGCTGGACCTCACCATTCTCATTCCGCATCTCGGCTTTCTCGCCGAAGGCGCACTATTGACGGCGGAGGTCTGTGCCCTCGCCCTCATCGGCAGCGTCATCCTCGGCATGCTGGTCGCCATCGCCCGGACTTCGTCGAACACGTGGATCAACCGGCTGGCCTTTGCCTATGTCGATCTGTTCCGGAACATCCCGTTCATCGTCCAGCTGTTCTTCTTCTATTACGGCCTGCCCGAGATCGGCATCTACATCGACGCCTTCACCACCGGCGTCGTCGCCCTCTCGATTGCCGGCGGGGCCTATGCCTCGGACGCCATCCGCGCCGGCATCCTCGCCATCGACAACGGCATTCTCGAAGCTGCCGAGGTCAGCGGGTTGTCGAAGCGCGTCACCTTCAGCCGCATCGTCCTCCCAATCGCACTCCGCACCTCGATCCGCCCGCTCGGCTCGGTACTGATCAACATGATCCTCACCTCCTCGATCCTCTCGACCATCACGCTCAACGAGCTGACCGGCCAGGCCAAGATAGTCGCCTCCGACACCTTCCGGCCGTTCGAGGTCTATGTCGTGCTGCTGGTCGTCTACGCCGCGCTGACCTACCTCGTCTCCATCGGCATCACCCTGCTGCACCGCCGCCTCAACCGCGATCTCGAGGTCCAGGTGAGCTGATGCGCTACTCCGAGTTTACCCCCTTCGATATCGTGCTGCTGGCCCAGGGCCTCGGTGTCACGATCGGCCTGTTCCTCGTCACCTCGCTGATCGGCCTGTTCCTCGGCGCACTCTGGGGTATCGTCCGCTTCTATCGCGTGCTGGTGCTGACCCAGCTCATCACCTTCGTCGCCGAGATCCTCAAGAACTCGCCGGTGCTGGTGCAGCTCTTCCTCGTCTTCTTCGGCTTCCCGGCCTTCTTCCACCTCAACATGACGCCGGTGAATGCATCGGTGCTCACCCTGTCGCTCAACACCGCCGCCTTCGTCTACGTGATCGCCGTGTCGTCGATTGAATCCATCGGCCGCGACCAGGTCGAGGCCGCCCGCGTCTTCGGTCTCTCGCGCTGGCAGGTCCTGCGCCACGTCATCGCCCCGCAGGCCCTCGCCTTCTCCATCGGGCCGCTGACGGCGCTCCTGGTCAACCAGCTGCAGGTCACCTCGATGATCTCGGTGATCGGCGTGATGGACCTCGCCAAGATCGGCGCCACGCTGAACCTCCGCACGCTCCAGCCCTTCATCGTCTGGACCGTGGTCGGCATCCTCTACTACCTCGCGGCGAAGCTCGTCGCCTCGCTCGGCGCGCGCCTTGAAAAGCGCCTGCGTGCCCACAGCGCCTTCCGGGGTCTCTGAAATGCTCAAAGTCGAAAACGTCAAGAAATCCTTCGGCCCCGCCACCGTCCTCGATGGCGTCAACCTCACAGTGAACCCCGGCGAGGTGGTCTCCATCCTCGGCTCGTCGGGCTCGGGCAAGTCCACCCTGATCCGCTGCATCAACGGCCTCGAAAAGCTCAACGACGGCAAGATCACCGTCGACGATTTCGATGTGTCGAAGCCAAAGGAACTCGCCGAAGCCCGCAAGCGCTCCGGCACCGTCTTCCAACTCTTCAACCTCTACCCGCACATGACGGCGCTGCAGAACATCACGCTCGCACCGGTCGAGGTACTGAAGCGCCCCAAGGCCGAAGCCGAGGCGGAGGGCCGCGCCCTCCTTACCTCCGTCGGCCTCGGCGACCGCGCCGACGCCTACCCGGCGCAGCTCTCCGGCGGCCAGCGCCAGCGCGTCGGCATTTGCCGCGCTCTCGCGATGAAGCCGCGCTACCTGCTGCTCGACGAAGTCACCAGCGCCCTCGACCCGGAAATGACGGCCGAGGTGCTCGATATCCTCGCCAAGGTCGCCGTAAGCGGCACCACCATGGTCTTCGTCACCCACGAAATCGAGTTCGCCCGGCAGATCTCCAACCGCATCGTCTTCCTCGAAAAGGGCGTGCTGCTGGTCGATCTGCCGACCAAGGAATTCTTCGCCGAAACTGGCGGCCTCGCGCAGCCGCGCGTCGCCCAGTTCCTCTCCAAGATGCGGAAAGACTAGTCCATGTTGTTCGTTGCCAATGCCGAGGGCTGGCCTGGCGTCCCCACCGCGGTCGAGCTGCTGAAATCCGGTGCCGACAGCCTTGAAGCGCTCGTCGCCGGCATCAGCAAGGTCGAGGCCGACACCAGGGTCCGCAGTGTCGGCCACGGCGGCTGGCCCAATATGCTCGGTGAAATGGAGTGCGACGCCGCAGTAATGGACGGTACCACGCGCGCCGTCGGCACCGTCGGTGCCGTCCCCAACACCATCCCGGTCGCGCGCCTCGCCCACGGAGTCATGAAACGGCTGCCCCACGTCATGCTGACTGGCGCGGGCGCGCGTCGCTTCGCCACTGAAACCGGTTTCTCATTCGACGACGTGCTGCTGGAAGATTCGAAGCGCGTCTGGTGGGAGCGGCTCGAAAAGGAAATGTCGCCCGAGCAGAAGGCGGCCTTCCCGAACACCCCGCTCGTTCCCCTGCTCAAGACCATCACCGACCCCGAACGCGTCCGCGACACCACGGTTTATCTCAGCGCCGATCCCACCCGCGGCATCCACACGGCGACCTCCACCTCCGGCTGGGCCTGGAAATACCCCGGCCGCCTCGGCGACAGCCCCGTCCCCGGCGCCGGCTTTTATGCCGATAGCCGCTACGGCGCGGCCGCCTGCACCCATACCGGCGAAATGACCATGCGCTGCGCCACGAGCCGCACCGTCGTCCTCGCCATGAAGCTCGGTTACTCGCTCGGCGACGCGGTCAAGCTCGCCGTCGAGGAACTCGATGAACTGACCGACGGGTTCCTCGGTGGCGTGGTCATCCATGCTGTCGACGCCAAAGGGAACCATCAGGTCGTGAATTTCCGGTGCCCCGGCGACATCCGCTACTGGCTCTGGACCGACGACATGCCGGAGCCCGAGCTCCGGGATGCAAAGACTATCTAGGCTGCGAAGACTATCTGCTCTTGCAAAGACTTATCCGAAGGAGAGGAACCTGAACATGAAGCGTATTCTGACTGCCATTGCCGCTCTGGCGCTTGTCGCCGGCACGGCCCTACCCGCCATGGCCGGCATGCTCGACGACATCCGTTCGCGCAACGTCGTCCGCATCGGCGTGTCGCTCGGCGGCGAGCCGATCGGCTTCCGAGATGCCCAGAACAACCCGGTCGGCTACGACGTCGACGTCGCCAACATGATCGCCGGCAAGCTCGGCGTCCCGGTCGAGTTCACCGATGTGTCGGGCGACGCCCGCATCTCGATGCTCGTTTCGGGCCAGCTCGATATCGTCGTCGCCAACACCTCGGCGACGCTCGAGCGCGCCAAGTCGGTCAACTTCACCATCCCCTACAACCGTGCCGGCCTCCGCGTCATCGTCCAGGCTGACTCGGGCATCACCTCGCTTGAAGGCCTTGCCGGCAAGAAGGTCGTCGTCGGCCGCGGCACTACCGGTGAAACCTTCCTCAAGACCGCCGTCCCGACCGCCGAGCTCGTCTATGTCGACCAGTTCGCGCCCGATGGCGTGCTGCAGCTGCAGCAGAAGCGCGTCGATGCCGCCATCGAGGATTCGTCGCTCCTCGATTACCTCGCCACCAAGACCCCGTCGCTGGTGACCCTGCCGGGCCTCTACTCCAACGACCCGATCGGCATCGCCGTCGCCAAGGGCGATATCGAGTTCGTGCGCTGGCTCGACATGTTCGTGTCCGACTACATCCAGTCGGGCGCCTACGAGGCCAACTATAAGAAGTGGTGGGGCGATACCGCCAACCCGCCGCAGCTCAACCCGCTGTGGTAAATCCCTAGCCGACGCGGCGGGACGTCCCTGCCCAGCCGCATCGGCAAATGTCCGGGCTGTCCCCCAAAGGCGGCCCGGATCTCCTTTCAGCTCGTCTTCCGCGGCACGAACCGCGTCGGAACCACGACCGGCGGATCACCCGGCGTAAATGCCATGGGATCGGACACCACGCGGATCATTTCCCGCACATAGGCGGCCTTGTCGTACCCGATGGACGAGATCGGATAGGCGTCGAAATCGGTCAGCGACAGGTTGTCGAAGCCATAGAGCCGGAAGCGGGTCGGCCGGTTGTTCGGAAAATCCTCGCGGCACACATCGAGTATGCCCATCGCCATCGCGTCCGAGGTGCAGAACACCGCATCCGGACACTCGAAGCCAACCACCGCCGGCGCCGCGGTATGCCCGCTCTGGTAGGAGTAATCCCCCTGCACCGTCTGCACCAGTTCGATGCCATGCTTGGCAAAGCCGCTGACATAGCTGGCGATGCGCGCTTGTTCGACCAGCGAGGACGCGCGCCCGGTCACCAGCGCTGCGGTCTTCACGCCATTGCGCGCCGCGTCCGCAATCGCCTGCTCGATGCCGGCCGCCTCGTCGGGGATGATGGCCGGAGACAGCCGGTCGTGCCGGCCGTTCAGCATCACCACCTGGTCCGAACGGAACATCTTCCGCACCGTCTCGGCATCGGCAAAATCGGAAAACACCAGCGCCGCGTCGACATGATAGGCGACCCCCTGGCGCAGGAATTCCTCGACCTTGTCGACCGAACCGACGCGGATGAGGATCACCTGCTTGCCGATCGCTTGTGCCTCTGCCAGCAGCAGGTCGAACAGGTCGAGGTCGCTGAGATCATGGATATGATTCACCACCACCGCGATCAGGTTGACTGTCTTGGTGGTGAGGCTCTGCGCGAGAAGGTTCACACGGTAGCCGAGCTCCGCCGCCGCCTTCAGCACCCGCTCGCGCTTCTCGGCCGACACCGGCCGCTTTTCCGAGGACAGGGCACGCGATGCCACCGCCCGCGAAACGCCAGCCAGGGCGGCAACATCATCGATCGTCGGTGCGGACCGGCTTTGGTCAACCATCTGTCGTCATCGTATCCTCATCCGGCGAGTCGCCGGACTTCCCGACCGTAGCCGTCCGCTGGTTAGAAAGCACTCAACGCGTATGATCATCTGCCTTGATATTGGCGGCTCCGGCATCAAGGGCGCCGTCGCCACCAGCCCGTCGGACCTTCGCCCGCTCGGCCGTATCCCGACCCCGCTGCACGATTTCGACGCTTTCGCTGAAGCCATCCGCACCATGGCCGACGCGGCACATGCCACGGCCCCCATCGCCATTTCCATCACCGGCGTCGTCGATCCCGACACCGGCATCATCACCTGCGCCAACATCCCCTGCATCGACGTCCGGACGCTCGCCGCCGATCTCGAGGCCCGCCTCCACCGCCGCGTCCTGATCGCCAATGACGCCGATGCGTTCGCGCTGGTCGAAGCGGTCGAGGGTGCCGGCCGCGGCCATCGCGCCGTCTTCGGCGCCATCCTCGGCACCGGCGTCGGCGGCGGCATCGTGGTCGATGGCCACATCCTCACCGGGGCCGGCGGCTTTGCCGGCGAATGGGGTCACGGCCCGGTCGCCGCCACCTCCGCCGGTACGCCGCCCGTCGAGATCCCGCGCTTTCCCTGCGGCTGCGGCCAGATTGGCTGTGTCGATACCATCGGCGCCGCCCGCGGCATGGAGCGCCTCCATAAGTACCTCCACGGCATCGACGCGCCGAGCACTGCCATCGTCGAGGCCTGGCTCGCCGGCGACGACAAAGCCGCCCGCACCATCGATGTACAGATCGACCTCCTCGCCGGCCCGCTCGCCCTCGTCATCAATGTCGTTGGCGCCAGCATCGTCCCGGTTGGCGGCGGGCTAGGCAAAGTCGCGCCCTTCATCGAGCTGCTCGATGCCGCGGTCCGCCAGCGCATCCTCCGGCGCCTCGCGACGCCGCTTGTCGTTCCCGCCCAACTCACCGTCGAGCCCGGTCTCGTCGGCGCCGCCATCCTCGGCTTCTCGGAACTCGCCGCATGACTACGCCCCTCCTCGAAGTCTGCGTCGGCGACGCCGGCAGCCTCGAAGCCGCCATCGCCGGCGGCGCCCAACGCATCGAGCTCTGCTCGAGCCTCGAACTCGGCGGCCTGACGCCCCTGCCCGGCCTGATGACGCTCGCAGCAAAGGCGCCGATCCCGGTCTACGCCCTCGTCCGTCCCCGCACCGGCGATTTCGTCCATGCCGGGGCCGACATCGATGCTCTCCTCGCCGACATCGACGCGATCCGCACTGCCGGTCTCGCCGGCGTGGTGCTCGGCGCCAGCAATGCCGACGGCACGCTCGACGAGCCCCTGCTCCGCCGCCTCCGCGACGCCAGCGGCACGCTCGGCAGCACCCTCCACCGCGCCATCGACCTCGTCCCCGATTTCGCCCGCGCCACCGAGACCGCCATCGACCTCGGCTTCGAACGCATCCTCACATCCGGCGGCACCCACACGGCCATCGAGGGTATCGGCGGCCTCCGCGCCATCCATGCTACGGCCCGCGGCCGCATCAAGGTAATGGCCGGCTCCGGCCTCAAGCCCGACAACGTCACCCAACTCCTCGACGCCGTCCCCGCCGACGAAATCCACAGCTCCTGCGCCAGCTCGATCCCCACCCGCGGCCCCGACGCCATCCGCCTCGGTTTCGCCGAGCCAACCCGCCGGCAAACAGACGCGGCAGTTGTCGCAGAGATGCGCCGCGTACTGGCGGAACGCTGACCAGACGCGCCCTTACCGTGCTGTCACGTCGGGTACGGTTCGGCGTTGAACAGGGAACGACCGCCGACGTCGACCTCGCCAACCGCTCCAGAGCTTCTGTTCCGACCTAGCTCCGCCAGTGCGCCACCGGCTCGCTCAGCGTTTGCAGCCCCTCGGCCGGTTCGCCCTCGATCCGCCTGAGCAACAGCCGCGTCAGCTCCAGCCCGGCCGCGTACACGTCCTCCTCGATCGTGTCGACGTTGGGGAACACCGTGGAGAGAATGTCCGAAGTCTGCTTGCAGATGAAATGGATGTCGCGGCCGAGTAGCACGCCGCCATCCTCGAGGCCGCACAGTATAGAGATGGCGCGTGTCTCGCTGTCACAGATCAGGCCATCCGGACGATCCGGCCGGTCGGCGAGATCGCGGCCGAACTGGCGCATCTCGGCCGAGGCGGGCCGGATGCCGTCCTGCACCACGACGCGGCCGCTAACGCCGAAGCGAGCGATGGCGCGCTCAAAGGTGCGAACGATGTTGTGGTAGTTGTTGGTGGTGCCGTCGCCGACCGAAATCAGGATGTCACGCGCGCCAACGGCGACCAGCCGCTCCACCGCCAGTTCGGTGAACGCTTCCGAATGAAAATCGTGGAAGGCGTGCGGGGTGAAGAACTCGGTGCGCCCGTGGCTAACGAACGGGAAATCGTGGTCCATCATCAGCTGCACGCGCCGGTCGCGGGCACCCGTATGAGTGATGATCACCCCATCGGCGGTACGGTTCTCGAGGATATAGCGCACTGTCTCCACCGAGCGGCTGCGGTCGAACTCCGGCATCACCGTCAGATGGTAGCGGGTGCCGCCGATGGCGTCGCCAATGCCACGGATCATGTGGCGAGCGAAGTCGATGGCCTCGTCCGAGCCATCGAGCACCAGCGCGATAACGTTCGTCTTGCCGGTCCGCAGGCGCACGCCCGCCCGGTCCGGCACGTAACCGACCAGCGCTGCGGCCTCCGCAACTTTCTGGCGGGTTTCTTCCTTGAGCGAAGCGCCGCCCCTGAGCGACAGCGATACCGTCGACAGGCTCAGCCCGGTCAGTTCCGAGATGGTCTTGAGCGTCGCCCGCTTGCCCGACGGCTTGCGGATGCTCCTACCCGTTTCTGACCTGATTTTCGCCATCGTCTTTTCTTGAACCCCGGCCTGTCATACACCGCCGGCCGCACGCCGGAAACTGCAGAAATTGCATCGATGCAATCGCCTTCGCGTAGACCTTCGAGCACTCAACGCTCTTCTATCATTTTGATTTTACGCCAATAATTCATTCTGAGGTACGTCACTCCGAGAATTTTGCGCCAATCATTGCAACGTTGCAATAAATGCGCTTAGCTCTGGGAGCACTCAGGAGGTGCCGCGCAGCCCACGCATGAGGGTTGCGACGCCAAACCCTTGGAGGAGGAATTCATGCTTAAACGGACTCTCTTGGCGTCTGCGGCGGCGCTTGCCCTGCTGGCCGCCACCGCACCCGCCCAGGCGGTGAGCATCATGTACGCCGAGTGGCTGGCCTCGCTGGTCGAGCCCGGTATCGCCAACTACGAGGCGGCGACCGGCGAAAAGGTCGAGGCGATCAAGTTGCCCGGCGATGGCTATGTGGAGCGCGTGGCGCTCGATCTTTCGGCCGGCACCGCCGCCGATGTGATCCAGATGGACAGCTTCGTCGTCTCCGAGCTTGCCTCGGCCGGCTATGTCCAGCCGCTCGACGACCTTGCGACGACCTGGGACCAGTACGGTGCCTACATGAAGGGCCTTCTCGACGTGGTGTCCTATGACGGCCATGTCTATGCGCTCCCCACCGACACCGACGTACGCATGCTCTGGTACAATCTGGAGCTGTTCAAGCAGGCCGGCATTGCTACGCCGTGGACGCCCAAGACCTGGGATGACGTGCTCGCCGCCGCGCAGACCATCAAGGACAAGACCGGCGTCGAGAACGCCTTCTTGATCCCCGCCGGCACCAAGCAGGGCGAAGCCGCCACCATGCAGGGCTTCTACATGGCGCTGCTCGGCGCCGACGTTCCGGAAGCGGGCCGCAACCGGCTGCGCGATTGGGCCGCAGGCAAGTGGGTGGGCGACAGCCCGGGCCTGCGCCGGACGCTCGAACTCTACAAGAAGGTCTACCAGGACCAGAAACTGGCCGGTAAGGCGATCAACTACGCCACCGATATCGGCGCTGCTGTCCGTGCCGAGATGACCGGCAACAAGATGGGTATCCTCGCCTCGGGTTCGTGGGAATACGCCTGTCTGTGGGACTGCAACGGCGTGAACCTGCCCTCGACCGCCGAGCGTGACGCCATCGTCGCCTGGACGCCGTGGCCCGGTTCGGGCGAGCCCGGCGCCAAGACCACCACCAACATCTCGGGTGGTTGGGCCATCGGCATCAATGCCAAGGCTGCCGACAAGGCGGCTGCCGAAAAGCTGCTGACCGCCATCTTCGACAAGGGCAACTTTGGCGACTGGACGGTCAAGAACAAGCGCATGGCCGTGCGCACCGATATCTCGGAATCGCCCGCTTACACCGCTGACGCATATCTCGCCAAGGCAACCTCCATGGCTGCCGATACCACTGGCCGCGACACTTATCCTGGCTACCAGCGCGTCTCTGCGTTCGTGCAGCAGATGACCGCCGCGATCCTCGATGGCGCCTCGGTTGACGATGCGATCGCCGAATACAAGGCGTCGCTCATCGACGAGTTCGGCGAAGAGAACGTCATCACCTACGAATAAGGGCGGCACTTTCCGCTCCTCCCGGGGCGGCGCGGAGCTCCCAACCCGCGCCGCCTTTTTCGTAAGGCTCTAGTTTCTCGGATCTACGTCCATGCGCCAGATGCGTCCCTGGCTAGCCTCGAATGGCTGGTTGCTGCTTGCCGGAATGCTGCCAGCCGTCGTGCTCATCGGCGCGCTGATCTACTTCACGGGCTGGGCCCTGGCGTTCAGCTTCACCGACATCGAACTGGTGGGCAAGAAATCGGCCGACTGGAGCTGGATCGGCCTCGACAACTACGAACGGCTGTTCACCCGACGCGGCTTCCTGGAATCGCTCGGCACCACCATCACCTTCACCTTCTTTTCGGCGATCGTCGGCCAGACCGTTATGGGGTTCGTGCTCGCCTCGGCGCTGCGCACCCAGCGCGGGATGCTGCGCACCGTGGTCGAAGTCTCGATCATGCTCGGCTGGCTGCTGCCGGACATCGTCGCCGCGTTCCTGTGGTCGGCAACGACTACCAAGACAGGCCTCATCAACAATCTCGTCGTCACGCCGTTCGGCCTCGCGCCGGTGAACTTCCTCAACGATTTCGCGCTTCAGATCGTCATCATCGCCAATGTCTGGAAGGGCACCGCCTGGAGCTACTTGCTATTCATCGCGGCCCTCGACTCGGTCGGCCGCGAGATCGTCGAGGCAGCCAAGGTCGACGGCGCGTCGCTGTGGCAGCGGACCTGGCAGGTGATCCTGCCGATCATCCGGCCGCATATCGCGACCAACATGCTGTTCATCACCATCTGGACCTTCACCTACTTCCCGCTGATCTACGCGATGACGGGGGGCGGCCCGGGCCGGCAGACGCAGGTGCTGGCGATCTTAATGTACGAGCAGAGCTTCAAGATCGGCAAGATCGGCTACGGCAGCGCCATTTCGGTAGCCATGCTGGTGGTGGTTGGCGTGCTCTCCATCTTCTATGTCCGCCTGCTCCGGGAGCCCAAGTGATGGAACGGACCGCCCCCTCCCGCGCCATGGCGCTGGCCCTCAGCTTTTTGGCACTGATCTGGGTCAGCCCGTTCTTCTGGCTGCTCACCAATGCCTTCGATCCGACGGCAAACGGCGTGCTGCGCTTTCCAAGCGCCATCGGCTTCGACAACTTCGTCCGCGCGATCAGCGGCAGCGCCGGCCGGCAGTTCCTCAATTCGCTGATCCTCGCGGCCGGTACCGCGACGCTGTCAGTGGCCGTTGCCGCAGCGGCCGCCTATCCGCTGGCGCGGATGACCATCCCGGGCAAGAACGCCTTCCTGTGGCTGCTCGTGCTGTTGCGCATGCTGCCGTCGGCCGGCGTGATCGTGCCGTTGTATTTTACCGCTCAGCGGTTCGGCCTGTTGAACCAGTACGGCGTCATCGTCGCGCTGACGGTCCTCAACTTGCCGTTCACCCTGCTGCTGATGAAGACGTTCTTCGACACGGTGCCGATCGAACTCGAGGAAGCGGCCTATGTCGATGGCGCCAGCCTCTGGCACATCATCTGGCACGTGGTGCTGCCGATGTCGCGAGCCGGCCTCGCCGTCGTCTGGTTCTTCACCTTCACCGGCGCTTGGAACGAGTTCCTGCTGCCGCTGATCTTCACCCGAACGGAAGCCGGGTTCCCCATGTCGGTCGGTCTCTACTCGGCCTTCGGCCAGCAGGGCGCCATCGACTACGGCTTCCTTGCGGCTTTCTCCATCATCTACGCAGCGCCGGCGGTCGGCGTGTACTTCCTGTTGCGGCGAAACATGAACACCGGTTTCGCCGGCGTCGGTGTCAAAGGATAACGAATATGAATACGCTCGCCACCAGGCTCGGTCTGCTTGATGACGACATCAAGCTCGAGGAGAAGCTGTTCCGGCTCTGCCGCGACCTGCACGAGAAAATCCTCACCCCCGTCGAAGGGGCGTTCGCCTGGCGCTACCAGCCTGACGATGTCGACACCTCAGCAGCGCTCGCCGCCGACTGGAGGCAGTGGCCGAGCTTCACCCCGACCACCGTCTGGGCCAAGCACCAGGGCCACACCTGGTTCGCCGCCGAGGTGACCGTGCCCGAGGCGGCGCGCGGCAAGACGTTCGTGCTCCGCTTCACCTCGCAGTGGCAGGACCGGCCGGGCTCGACCGACCCGCAATGCCTCGCCTATCTCGACGGCAAGATCGCCCAGGCGCTCGATGGCAACCACAATGAGCTGGTGATCGCCCGCAACGCCGTGCCGGGCACGAAGCGCACGCTGCTGGTCAACGCCTTCACCTTCTTCGACCGGCCGCTGGTTGGCTTCAAGGTCGAGCTGATGGTGCGGCACGCTCGCGCCGAGAAGCTCTATTTCGACCTGATGACGCCGCTTGAGGTGGCGACCAGACTGCCGCAGACGGACAGCCGCCGCCACGCGGTCCTGAATCTCGTCGAACAGTCGCTGCGTGCGCTCGACCGGCGCGGCGGCGTAACGCCCGAGTTCGAGGCTTCGCTCCCGGCCGCCGAAAAGATCGCCGAGAAGATCTACAAGCTGGTCGACACCGAAGTGCAGCCGACCATTTCGGCGGTGGGGCATACCCATCTCGATGTCGGCTGGCTGTGGCGGGTGATGCATACCCGCGACAAGACCGGCCGCAGCTTTGCCACGGTGCTCAACCTGATGGCCGAGTACCCGCAGTTCGTCTTCATGTACAACCAGTCGGTGCTCTTCAATTTCCTCAAGACCGACTACCCGGAGATCTGGGCGGGTCTGATCGAGAAGGTGAAATCCGGTCAGTTCGAGATCGAAGGCGCCATGTGGGTGGAGCCGGACGCGAATATCGTCTCCGGTGAATCCATGGTCCGCCAGATCATGCGCGGCCGCCGCTTCCACCTCGAGCATTTCGGTGTCGTGCCGAAGACCGTGTGGCTGCCCGACACCTTCGGCTACTCGGCCAACATGCCGCAGATCCTCGAACGCTCCGGCCTCGAGTATTTCATCACCTCAAAGCTCAGCTGGAACGACACCGACCGACACCCCTACGACACCTTCTTCTGGCGCGGCATCGACGGCACCGAGACCAAGGCGCAGCTTATCACCGCGCAGAAGTTCGACAGTGATCGCATTTTCACCACCTACAATTCGGACCTTTCGGTCTCCGAAGTCATGGGCGCGTGGAAGCGCTACGAGCCCAAGTCGGCGAACGACGAGGTGCTGGTCTGCTACGGCTATGGCGATGGCGGCGGCGGCCCGACCCGCGCCATGATCGAGCGCGGCACACGGCTCGAACGCGGCATTCCCGGCGCGCCGAAGGTGAAGCTCGAAGGCATCGGACCGTTCCTCAAACGGCTCAGCAAGCGCATGGACGAGAACGCCAAGCGCTTCCCGACCTGGAACGGCGAACTTTACCTGCAATACCACCGCGGTACGCTGACCAACGTCGCCAAGAACAAGGCCAACAATCGCCGCGCCGAGCGGATGCTGCGCGAACTCGAATTCCTCAGCGCCATGGCAATGCGGACTGGGGCGCCCTACCCGACCGAAAAGCTCAACGAGTTCTGGGAGCTGGTGCTGATCAACCAGTTCCATGACATCCTCCCCGGCACCTCGATCGCCGAGGTCTATGTCGATAGCGATGCCGAATACGCCGGTCTGTTCTCGACCCTGGGCTCGGGCAATGGCCCATGGCACAGCGCGGCGAAGGCGGTTGCCTCGACCGGCAAGGGCGGCCTGCAGCTCTTCAACTTCACTGGCCACGCCCGGAACGGGGTACTGGTGCGGGTGGAGGGGGCATCCGAGGGCTCGGCGCTCGCACAGGGCGGCACCGCGTTGCCGCTGCAGAAGCTCGTCGGCGCGGATGGCAGTTTGACACTTGCAGCTCCGGCGAACATCCCAGCGCTCGGCTGGGCTTCGGCCTCACTGGTGGCCGGGGGCAGCGCGCCGAAGTCCAGCCTTTCGGCGTCGACCAAGCATCTCGAAAACGAGTTCGTCCGCGTTGCCTTCGACGGCAAGGGCGAGATCAGTTCGGTGTTTGACAAGCAGCATCAGCGCGAGCTGATCGCCAAGGGCGAGACAGCCAACCGGCTCGTCGCCTACGAGGACAAGCCGCTCAATTGGGATGCTTGGGACATCGACCGCTATTTCGAGGAGCAGTTTTGGCTGCTCTCGGCGGCCAAAGCCAGGATCGAAGTGGTGGAGACCGGCCCCTATCGCGCGGCCATCCGCATCGAGCGTCAGTATCTGAGCTCGAAGGTGGTGCAGGTGGTTTCGCTCGAAGCCGGCGCAAAGCAGGTCGAGTTCGACACCTTCATCGACTGGCAGGAGCGCCAGACGGTGCTGAAGGCTGAGTTCCCGTTCGACCTCAACATCTCGGAGATCCGCTCGGAAATCCAGTTCGGCCACGTCAAGCGCGCCACCCACCGCAACACCAGCTGGGACCGCGCCCGCTTCGAAGCCAGCATGCACCGCTGGGTCGACATCTCCGAACCCGACTTCGGCGCCGCCCTGCTCAATGACTCCAAATACGGCTACGACGCCGTCGAGCAACTCGTCCGCATCACGCTCCTACGCGGCGCGACCTTCCCCGACCCGGCGTCGGATCGCGGCGAGCATCGCATCAAATATGCGCTGCTGGTGCATGACGGGGTCAGCGATCTTGCCGATGTTCCGGTCGCCGCCGAGCGGTTCAACAATCCGGTCGCGGTGGTTGGCGACACCTCCGCCCGCGCTTCCGATGCAGGAGAAAGCACCAGCTTCTCCTTCGCCTCGGTCGACAAGTCGAACGTCACGCTGGAGACGGTGAAGAAGGCCGAAAAGAGCGAGGCACTGGTGCTGCGCGTGTTCGAGCATGCCAACGCCCGCGCCAATGCGACGATCAGTTTCGGCGTGCCGGTGAAGTCGGCGAAACTGGTCAACCTGATGGAGGAAGGCGGCGGGCCCATTGAGGTCACCGGCAACACCGTGACCTTGCAGCTGCGTCCGTTCGAGATCGCGACGCTGCTGCTCGAAGTCTGAGTCTCCAGCGCGTCACCGAAGGCAGACAAAGCCCAACCTCCCCCTGCAAAGGGGGGAGGTGCCGTTCCGCCTGCTTGGCACAATCGAAGACGGCCCCTTCCCCTCCCTCAACCCGCCCTCGCACGCGCCATCGTCGTCGCATTGCGCGACAAGCTCGGCTGACCACCATCGGCGCGTGAGGTCACGCCGGAGCACGCCCTGTTCCATCATCTGGTATGGCAGCCCTGCCCTAAAGTCGTATTCCGCGCCCGGTTGACCCTCTCGCTGTATGCGCTCACTATTGGAACATCGCATTCCACCGATGGAACAATCGGGGCGGCGACTGAGGAGTTAGGGGAGGCTCAAAGTGCGGATTTCCGCGCGTTTCGGGCGCTTGCGGAGCTTTGTGCTCAGCGGCGCCAACGCTATACCTGTGTCCGGCGCCGAGCGACTGATCCATTTGTCTGGGTCGGTGACCTGATCCATGTCCAGCATCAAGCGCGCCATCCAGGTCCTCGATCTGCTCGCCCGCAAAGGCGCGCTCAGCGCGCGGAGCGTCTCGCAGCAGCTGACCCTGCCCGTCGGATCGGTGCATCGGATGCTGGTCGATCTCGCCGAAGAAAAAGTCGTCGAGCGCAACGCCAAGGGCGCCTGGCAGCTCTCCTATCGCCTGCTCGAAATCACCGATCTGCAGCTCGATGGCGTCAAGCTCCCGCGCCTCACCCGCCCCTATTGCGAGGCGATCGCCGAGCAGACCCATGAGACCGTCAACGTCAACGTGCTCAGCGGCGACAACTGCGTCTGCATCGACAAGGTGCGCGGCAACGAAAGCATGCAGCTCGATTGGCGCATCGGTTCGCGCGGGCCCCTCTACTGCGGCGGCAGCGCCAAGGCCATTCTCGCCTTCATGAGCGAAGCCGACCAGCAGCGCATTCTCGACCAGCCGATCGCCACCTACACGGCCAACACCATCACCGACCCACGCGAGCTGCGCGATGAACTCCGCCGCATTCGCCAGCGCGGCTACTCGATCGACAACCAGGAGATCGTGAACGGCATCTTCTGCGTCGGCGTCCCCATTGTCGATCGGACCGGCCGGCCGGTGGGTGCGGTGAGCATTTCCGGCCAGACGCCGAAAGCTCCCGGCCCCGCCGTCCAGCCGTTGGTCGACCTGCTCAACGATGCCGCCATCAACGTCAGCCGACGCCTCGGCTACACCGGCTCATGGCCGCCGCAGCCCGTGGGCGAGCGGGCGGTCGCCCACGCAATGCACTGAAGGAACTGAACGATGCGATCCGCATGGGTGATGAAGCTCAAGCCCGGCCAGGAAGCCGAGTACAAGCGCAAGCACGACGAGATCTGGCCCGAGATGGTGGCGCTGCTGAAAAGCCAGGGCGTCTCCAACTACACCATCTACCGCTACGACCTGCTGCTCTTCGCCTACCTCGAAAAGCCCGACAACGCCCCATCGCAGACCGAGGGCGTCGATCCCGTCGTCCTCAAGTGGTGGAAGTGGATGGAGCCGCATATGGAAACGCATGAGGATGCACGTCCAAAGGTATGGCCCGTCGAAGAAATGTTCCGGCTGGACTGATCCCGATGGCACGCCTCCAGATCGTCGATCCGCATATCCACCTGTGGGACCTCTGGACGAGGATCTACCCGCATTTCGAAAAGCCCGGCAAAGGCGGCGGTAACGCCGCCATCGCCCGCTCCTACCTGATCGAGGAATATCTCGAGGAAGGCGGCGACGAGTTCGAGATCGTGGGTGCGGTGCATGTGGAGGCGTTCCCCACCGACCCGATCAAGGAAACTGAGACGCTACAGAAGGTGGCGGACGCCAATCCGCTGCCCCTTGTCATCGTCGGCAACGGCGACCTGACCTCAACCAATTTCCCCGCCCTGCTCGACAGGCACCTGCAATTCCCGATCTTCCGCGGCATCCGCCAGGTTGTGAACATGCACCCCAATCCGGAGCGCAGCTACGTCTCGCGCGACCTGATGGGCGAACCGCAATTCCTCGAAGGCCTGCGCGAACTGGGCCGGCGCGGCCTGAGCTTCGACCTGCAGCTCTATCCGCATCAGATGGAAACCGCCGCCGCCCTCGCCGCCAAGGCTCCAGATACGCGGATCATACTCAACCACGCAGGCATGTGGGCCGATCGCCATCTGAGCGGCTGGAAGCAGTACAAGGCCGGCCTCCGCACGCTGGCGGCCCAACCCAACATCGTGGCGAAGATCAGCGGCCTCGGAATGCTCGACCACAAGTGGACCACCGAAAGCATCCGCCCGCTCGTCCTCGAAACCCTCGAGGCCTTCGGCCCCGGTCGGGCGATGTTCGCGTCCAACTTCCCTGTCGACAAGCTTTACAGCGATTTCCGCACCGTCTGGCGCGCATTCAGCGACATCGTCAGCGACGCCACCGAGACCGAACGGAACGGCCTGTTCCGCGACAACGCGAGGAAATTCTACCGCATTCCGGCCTGAGCGGTCGCAGCCGGCTGGAGGGCCGGCGACCACGATTTGGAGGACTTATTCGTTGAAGATCAAATCCATTGAAGCCTTTGCCATCACCAGCCCGATTGCGGGCGGTACCTACGAGGAAGCCAAGCAAAAGGGCACCGCGCGCCGTCCGCCATGGACCAAGGACGCCGAAGTCGCCAACCCCATGTCGCGCTACCCGCGCTACAAGGCCCTGCGCGCCAGCTGGAACGCGAAGTTCCCGGCCGTCGGCATTCTCGTGACCGCCGATGACGGCTCGTGGGGGTTTGGCACCACCGGTTACGGCCAGCCCACCATCAGCCTGATCAACGACCACATCGCGCCGCTGCTCGAAGGCGAGAACGCCCTCGCCACCGAAAAGCTCTACGACATGATGATGCGCATCACCTCGCCCTACTCCCCGTCGGGCCTCGCGAGCTACGCCATCAGCGGCATCGACCTGGCGCTCTGGGACCTCAAGGGCAAAGTACTGAAGCTCCCGGTATACGAGCTCGCCGGCGGCGCCGCCCGCGACAAGCAGTTCTGCTACGCCACTGGTAACGATACCGACTGGCACATGGAGTTGGGCTTCAAGGCGACGAAACTAGCCTGCCCCTACGGCACTGCCGATGGGCTCGAAGCGCTCGACAAGAACGAGGCCTTCGTTGGCAAGGCGCGCGAGCTGATCGGCCCCAAGGTCGAGCTAATGCTCGATTGCTGGATGGCCTTCGACGTCGAGTTCGCCGTCCGCCTCGCCCACCGGCTGCGTCCGTTCAACCTCAAGTGGATGGAGGACTGCCTGATCCCCGAGGACCACACTTCGCACAAGGCGCTACGCGAGCGCCTGCCGTGGCAGACGCTGGCCACCGGCGAGCACTGGTACACGCCCTACACCTTCTTCGAAGCCGCCAAGGATCGCGTCGTCGATATCTTCCAGGCCGATATCCACTGGGTCGGCGGCTTCACCGCCTGCCAGAAGATCGCCGCCATCGCCGATGCGGCGGGGCTCGAGCTCTTCTGCCATGCGGGGATGAACACCCCCTACGGCCAGCACTTCACCATCGCGTCGACCAATTCGAAGTGGGGCGAATTCTTCGTCGGCGGCGCCCCCGGGCAGCCGCTCAAGGACACCAACAACTATCCCGGCATGGCGGTCCCCGTGGACGGCTATGTCGTCGTTAGCGACGAGCCCGGTTTCGGCCACGGCCTGTCGAAGAAGGCAATCGAGGAGATGGCGCTCTAGTTTTTGTCAAAGGCCGCTGAGGGGCGGCCAAAGGAGGAGGAATTATGAAACGTGCACTCTTGCTCGGCAGCGCACTCGCGCTGCTGATGGGAACGACCGCGTTCGCACAGGTTGCGGACGTGCCGCGCAACGAAACGCTGGTACTCACCCCGTGGGGCGATCAGCCGGCCCAGTTCGCCAACGTAGAAAACTGGAACCCCTACCTGACCTCGGTCACGCACCAGCGCGACGCGATGCAGTTCACCGTCAACGAGATGCTGTTCTATACCAATCTCAACGACGGCACGCTGGTCCCGTGGCAGGCCGAGAGCTTCGAGTATGCTCCCGACTTCATGAGCGCCACGATCAAGCTGCGTGATGGCGTCGAGTGGTCCGACGGCCAGAAGTTCACCGCCGACGACGTGAAGTTCACCCTCGAAGCCCTGCGCGATGCCGCCCCCGAGATCGGTGGCTCGGCCTCGTTCAAGGAATGGGTAAAGGACGTCGAGGTCACCGATCCGCTGAACCTCAAGATCAACTTCAACAAGGCGGCACCTCGCTTCATCCGCGACTTCCTCGCGCTTGGCCACGAGAACCACTACCCCACCCTGCCCAAGCACATCTGGGAAGGCCAGGATCTGGCGACCTTCACCAACTTCGATCTCGCCAAGGGCTGGCCGGTCGGCACCGGCGCCTACAAGCTCGTGCTCACCACCAACCAGCAGGAGATCTTCGATCGCCGCGACGACTGGTGGGGTGCCAAGATCGGCTTCCAGGACCTGCCGGCGCCCAAGCGCATCACGCTGGTTCCGGTCTCGTCCGACGACGCCATGGGCCAGCTCCACATCGCCAACCAGATCGACGGCGGCCGCCAGCTGCTGATCGGCACGTTCGAGGCCGCCCGGGCACAGAACGACAAGCTGGCGTCGTGGAATCCGGAAGGGCCGAACTGGGGCGCTCCCGATGGCTGCGACTACTCTCTGGTCTTCAACCAGAAGAAGGAACCCTGGAACGACGTCAACCTGCGCTACGCGATCAACTACGCCATCGATCGCGCCGAGCTGAACGACATCGGCTACGAAGGCGGCCAGAAGCCGGTGACGTTCGCCTTCTCCAACTACATGGCCGGCACCTGGCTCGGCGAGGGCAGCCCGCTCAAGGCCGTGCTCGACAAGTACAACCTGGACAATCCCGATCCGGCCAAGGTCGAGGAGTTCATGGGCAAGGCCGGCTACGCCAAGGATGCCAACGGCGTCTGGGCCAAAGATGGCACGCCGCTCACCGTCAACGTCCGCACCCCGGCCTTCATCCAGCCGATTCTTGCGCCGCTGACCCAGCAGCTCAAGAACGCCGGCTTCGATGCAGTGCAGGCTCCGGTTGATGACACGTGGCTGCCAGACATCCAGTCCGGCAACTTCGACACCATGGTGTTCGTGCACTGTGGTTCACTGTCCGAGCCGCTCGAGACCTTGCAGCACTACCACTCCAAGTTCTCGCGTCCGCTCGGTGAGACGGCTCCGAACCTCGTCGCCGCATCGCGCTACGAGAACGCGGACTACGACAAGCTGATCGATGCCATGGACGCCGTTCCGGCCAGCACCGATCCGAACTCGGACTACATGAAGAATGCCGTCGCGGCCCTCGACATCGCCCTGCGGGACATCCCGCAGATCGACCTGCTCGAGGAGTACCACGTGGTGACCTTCAACAACACGTACTGGACCGGCTGGCCGTCAGCCGCCGATCCGTATGTGGCCCCGTATACTCCGTGGGAGGCGTTCAACCTCGTCATCCACAACCTCAAGCCCTCGGGCCAGTAACCGGTCCTCCCGACCGGCGGATGGCGGCACCTCTCGCCGCCATCCGCATCCCCTGCCCTTCGATGGTTGGTTGGAGACAGACCAGTGCCACACCCACAGGTGTCATCCCTGCGAAGGCAGGGATCCATCTCGCAGCCCGCGCCGGTGGAGACTTGGATCCCTGCCTTCGCAGGGATGACATCGGGATCGTTCGATCTCACCCGGCGACGTCGAGAAAGCTGACATGAGCCGCGAACTCGCCCGCTACCTCGTCACACGTTTCGGTCAGCTGCTGCTGATCATCTTCGTGGCGGTGAGCATCAACTTCATCATCCCCCGGCTGCTGCCCGGCGATCCGGTGCAGACCGCGCTGGCGCGCCTGCAGACCAGCGGCGGCAATCAGAACGTCGACATCCAGGCGATCTCGGCTGCGTATCGCGCCAAGTACGGCCTCGATGCGCCGATCTGGGATCAGTACATCAACTACTGGCTCGACCTGTTCCGCTTCGATCTCGGCGTGTCCTTCGCCAACTTCCCCGAGAAGGTCTCGACCATGATCGGCAACGCGCTGCCCTGGTCGGTGGCGCTGCTCGCGGTGGCGACGCTCATCGCCTTCGTCACCGGCTCGCTGCTGGGGGCCCGCATGGCCTGGCCCACGGCCGGCCGCGGCATCAAGGCCATCGTGCCGTTCATGATGATCCTGACCTCGATCCCGTTCTACCTGCTGGCGATCATCCTCATCTATTTCTTCGCCGTGGTGCTGAAGTGGTTCCCGCCCGCCGGCGGCGTCGACACCACGCGCATCATGCGGCTCGACTGGGCCACCATCGACGACATCCTCCGCCACGCCTTCCTCCCCTGCCTCGCCATCGTGCTCGGCAATATCGGCTTCTGGGCGCTGGGCATGCGCAGCCAGATGGTCAACGTGCTGGGCGAGGACTACATCACCTTCGCCGAAGCCAAGGGCCTCCACCCGCGCCGTATCTTCGTCTGGTACGGCATGCGCAACGCGCTCTTGGCGCAGGTCACCGCCCTCGCGCTCTCGCTCGGCTCCGTCGTTTCCGGCGCAGTGCTGGTCGAGGTGATCTTCAACTATCCCGGCCTCGGTTCGCTCCTCTACGTCGCCATCCGCGGGCAGGATTACTTCGTCATCCAGGGCGTCGTGCTGATGCTGATCGTCTCGCTCGCGGTCCTGCTCTTCCTCGTCGACCTCATCTACCCGCTGCTCGACCCCAGGATCCGGCGATGAACCGCTTCTTTGCCTCCATCCGCCGCAACTACGAGCAGGGCCGCATCAGCGGCGTACTGTTGCTCGGCCTCGCGATCCTTCTCGCCATCGTCCTCTTCGGCATCATCGGCCCGATGTTCGTCGATGCCGCCAATGCGCAGGTCGGCGCCGTCCGCCCGCGCAAGCCACCGGGGCCCGACTACTTCCTCGGCACCGACAGCCAGGGCCGCGACATGTGGACCCTGCTGATCTACGCCACGCCCAACACGCTGAAGATGGGCCTCATCGCCGGCTTCATCGGCGTCGGCGTCGGCACTGTGCTCGGCCTCATCGCCGGCCAGTTCGGCGGCTGGATCGACGCGGTGATCCGCGTGATATCGGACGCCCTGCTCACTGTGCCCGCCATCGCCATCCTCGTCATCATCGCCGGCAATATCGACCGCATGAGCACCTGGGTCATGGCGCTGGTCGTCGCCTCGCTCGGCTGGATGTTCACCACCCGCACGGTCCGCGCACAGGTGCTGACCATCCGCGAGAAATCCTATGTCGAGGTGGCGCGCGTGAACGGCGAAGGCCCGTGGGAAATACTCTTCACCGAGGTCATGCCAAACCTTATGCCCTACATCGTCGCGAGCTTCGTCGGCACCGTCTCGGGCTCGATCCTCGCCGTCATTGGCCTCGAAGCCCTCGGCCTCGGTGCGCTCGAGGAAATGACGCTCGGCAACACCATCTACTGGAGCCAGCAATCGGCCGCCGTGCTGCGCGGCTACTGGTGGTGGTGGGGACCGCCCATCGTCGTCATCGCGCTCATCTTCATCGGCCTGTTCCTGACTTCCGTCGGCTTCGACCGTTTCGCCAACCCCAAGCTGGCGAGGCGGTGATGTCCGTGACCGACACCAAACCCATCCTTGTCGTCGAGGACCTCAACGTCCACTACGACACCGGCAAGGGGCCGGCCAAAGCCGTGAACGACGTCTCGTTCGCGCTGAAACCCGGCGAGCGCCTCGGCCTCATCGGCGAGTCCGGCTCGGGCAAGACCACCATGGCCACCGCCCTGATGCGCCTCACCCGAGCCCCGGGTCGCATCGCCGGCGGCAAGGTGATGCTCGACGGCAAGGACATCCTCAAGATGAGCGATCGGGAACTGCGCGAGACCCGCCTCCGCGACATCGCCCTCATCCCCCAGGGCGCCATGAGCTCGCTCAACCCAGTGATGAAACTCGACGAACAGATCATCGACGCCATCCTCGCCCACAAGCCGAGGATGACCCGCGCCGAACTCGACGCCCGCGTCGTCGAACTGTTGAAAAGCGTCGGCCTCGATCCCGCCGTCGCCAAGCGCTACCCGCATGAGCTGTCGGGCGGCATGAAGCAGCGCGCCGCCATGGCCATCGCGACGTCGCTGTCGCCGAAGGTGATCGTCGCCGACGAACCCACCAGCGCCCTCGACGTCGTCGTCCAGCGCCAGGTCATGCAGACCCTCGGCCGCCTGCAGGATGGTCTCGGCGCCGCCGTCGTCCTCATCGGCCACGACATGGGCCTCATCGCCCAGTTCGCCGACACCGTTGGCGTGATGTATGCCGGCAAGCTCGTCGAGATCGGCCCGGTCCGGCAGATGATCGAGAGCCCCAAGCACCCCTACACAAAGCTGCTCGTCGAAAGCCTCCCCGGCATCGTGGTCAAGCAGGCGCTGACCGGCATCCCCGGCCTGCCCCCGCCGCTCGTCGACCTGCCGCCCGGCTGCAGCTTCAATCCGCGCTGCCCCTTCGCCTTCGAGCGCTGCCGCACCGAAACGCCGTTGCTGCAGGTGGTCGCGCCCAGCCAACGCGCCGCCTGCCACCTCTACCCGACGCACCAGACCCTGCCGCCGCTACCACCCATGACCCGAGCCCATCATCAGGAGGCCCGTCCATGAGCGCGCTGATCGAACTCAGCGGCGTCACCAAGACCTACGGCGCCTTCACCGCGCTCGACAACGTCACCCTTTCGCTTTCCGACACCAGCCCGTCGATGACCGCCATCGCCGGCGAGAGCGGCAGCGGCAAGACCACGCTCGCTCGCATCCTGCTCGGCTTCATCAACCCGTCCGAGGGTCATGTGCTTTATCGCGGCAAGGACATCGCGAAGATGTCTCCCGCCGAGCAGCGCCAGTTCCGCCGCGAGGTCCAGCCGGTCTTCCAGGACCCCTTCGACGTCTTCAACCCGTTCTACCGCATCGACCACGTGCTCGAGACGCCGGTAAGACGCTACCGCCTCGCCGACACCGACCAGAAGCGCCGCGCCCTGATCGAGGATGCCCTCAAGCGCGTCGGCCTCCGCCCGCAGGATACGCTCGGCCGCTTCCCGCACGAGCTGAGCGGCGGCCAGCGCCAGCGCGTCATGGTCGCCCGCGCCGTCCTCCTCCGCCCCCGCATGATCGTCGCCGACGAGCCCGTCTCGATGGTCGATGCCTCGCTCCGCGCCACCATTCTCGACGAGCTGAAGACGCTGAACCGCGAGCTCGGCATCTCCATCGTCTACATCACCCACGACCTGACGACGGCCTTCCAGATCTGCGACAACATCATGATCCTCTACCGCGGCAACGTCGCCGAAGCCGGATCGGTCGAGCGCGTCATCGGCGCGCCGAAGCACCCCTATTCGCAGCTCCTTGTCTCCTCGATTCCCCTGCCCGATCTCGACAAGGCCTGGGGCAACGACGAGATCCCGGTCTCCGAAGCCTCGGCCGCTCGCGCTAACCCCGGCTGCAAGTTCGCGGCCCGTTGCCCGCATGTCATGGACATGTGCTGGGACAACCCGCCGCCGCACTACGAGCCCGACGGCAACCGCCTCGCCAGCTGCTTCCTCTACCGCGACGCCCCGGTCGTCGGCAGCCCCGACATTGCCACCGTTTTCCGCCCGCCCCATCCCGGCGGCCCAGCCATTTCAAGCTCAAGCTCTACGTGAAGATCATGACCAAGCTCAGCGACCGCAAACAAGCCGGCTCCACCACTCTCCGCCTGCCCCCCATGGGCTTCGGCGCCGCTCATCTCGGCGGCCTCTACCACCGCGTCTCCGGCGAGGTGGCCCATGCCACCATGAAGGCCGCATGGGATGGCGGCATCCGCCACTTCGATACCGCCCCCTATTACGGCCGCGGCCTGAGCGAACACCGAGTCGGCGATTTCCTGATCGACTGCCCCCGCGACGAGTTCGTCCTCACCACCAAGGTCGGTCGCTACTTCAAGCGCCCCGCCGATCCCAGAACCTTCGACCGCACACCCTGGGGCGGCGGCCTCAACATGGAGATCGTCTGGGATTATTCCTATGACGGCGTGATGCGCTCCTACGAGCAGAGCCTGCTGCGACTGGGGCTCGACAGCGTCGATGCGCTGCTGATCCATGATCCCGAGGCTTCGCTCCACACCGAGGATCATCCGGCCCGCATGAAGGAAATGTCCGAAAGCGGCATCAAGGCGCTCGAGGAGCTCAAGCGCTCAGGCCAGATCAAGGCCATCGGCATGGGCCTCAACGCCGCCGACTCTCTCGACACCATCGCCCCGCTGGTGCCGCTCGATTTCTGCATCGTCGCCATGCCCTACACCCTGCTCGACCAGTCGGCGCTGAAGACCGGCCTCAAGCGCTGCATCGACGAGAACATCTCGGTGATCATCGGCGCGCCCTACGCTTCGGGCATTCTCGCCACCGGCCCCGGCCCCAATGCCCGCTATCGCTACGGCATCGCCGAACCCGACATCCAGGAAAAGACCCGCCGCATTCAGGCAGTTGCCGCCACCCACGGCGTGTCGCTGCAAGCCGCCGCCCTCCAGTTCCCACTCGCCCATCCGGCCGTAGTCTCGGTCATCCCCGGCGGCGCGCGCCCCGAGGAGGTGACGGCGAACATCGGCTATCTCGAAGAAGCCATCCCGGCCGGGTTCTGGAGCGATCTGCGCAGCGAAGGCCTCATCGACCCCGAAGCGCCGACGCCGGCCTGATCCTCCCCTGCGCAGCGGGGGAGGGGGACCAGCGAAGCTGGTGGAGGGGGCGGCCACAAGCACAGAACCCTCCCGTCTGCCCAGCACCGGGTCATCCCAGCGAAAGCTGGGGATCTCTGTTTGCGATGTCGCCTAGCTCAACTGCCGCAGCAGGTTACCCGACACGTGCCCATCCGCTAGTAAGCCCGACCGTGCCTGCCAGTCGATCACCGCAGCGCGCGTCTTCGGCCCGATCACGCCATCCGGCGTGCCGACATCGTAGCCCTTGCGCAGCAGCAGCGCCTGCACCTGCTCACGGTCCGATTTGGTGAGCGCCGTATCCTGCGGCCACGGCGAGACGAATCCCTTGGCGCCGATGATGCGGTCGGCTAGGTGCCCTACCGCGAGGGCATAGCTGTCCGAATTGTTGTAGCGCTTGATCACGCCGAAGTTCGGCAGCACCGCGAATACCGGACCGTTGCCGCCCATCGGCATGTAGAGCTTTGCGGTATCGCTGGCCCGCGGGAACGCCTTGCCACTCGCACGGATCACGCCCACGCCGCTCCAGTCGCCGAGCGTTGCGTTGATGCCGCTCCAGACATTCTGGTAGTTAAAGTCCTGCGGCAGCCGAACCTCGTAACCCCATGTTTCGCCTGCCCGCCAGCCGAACCCCTTGAGGTAGTTGCCGATCGAGGCCAGTGCGTCGGGCACCGAGCCCCAGATGTCCTTGTGCCCATCGCCCTTGAAGTCCACGGCGTAGCGCATGAAACTCGACGGCATGAACTGCGGGTGGCCCATGGCGCCGGCCCACGAGCCGACCATGTTCTTGAACCGCACATGCCCGCCCTCGAGAATTTCAAGCGCAGTGATGAGTTCGCTGCCGAAATACTCGGCCCGGTAGCCGCCATAGGTGAGCGACGCCAGCGCGTGGATGGTGTTGTTGCCACCCATGTAGCCGCCGAAATTGGTTTCGACGCCCCAGATCGCCAGCATGATCTCCGGCTGCACGCCGTAGCGTTCGCTGACGGCGGCCAGCGTTTGCTTCCACTCTCCGCGCATGTCCTTGCCCGTGGCCATGCGCGCCTCGGTGACACGCTTGGCTACGTAGTCGGCAGCCGTGCTGACGAACTCGGGCTGCTTCTTGCTGAGCTCCAGCACTTCGCTCGAGGGCTTGAACCCATCCATCGCGATATCGAACACGCGCTTCGAGACCCCCCGCGCCTTGGCGCGCTTCCACACGCCGGCGACGAAGCTGTCCACACTGGCATAGGCGGGGCTGATGATTGCCGAAGCGGCGAGCGCGGAAGCGCCCAGCAACACCGAACGGCGGGAAACGGGAGGCAGCGGCTTGTTTACGCGGTACATGAAAGCCTCGACTCAAACGCTTGATCCGAAACGCACGCAGGACCTTCCGCGGGTGACGCGAGACTACCGTGCGGATGCCTCCATTCTCCGGATCGAAATTAAGATCGCGTAAAGCCTAACTTCCCGATCGCGTGATTGGGTCTTTTTGATCCTCCCCGCAGGACAAGCCTACTCGTCGGCAGCCCGTACCGGCACCGGGCCGACCGAGCCCCGCTCGATCAGCGGGCACTCGATCTTGATCCGCCGCGGCGAGGCCGCCGGCAACTGCTCGTCGAGCAGTGCGCCCACCGCCCAGCGGGCCATTTCCTCATGCGGCAGCAGAACCGTCGTCAGCGGCGGCTCGAGATAGACGCTGGTATCCTCGTCATCGAAGCCGACAATCGACATGTCGTCCGGCACCCGCAGCCCGCGGTTGCGCAGCGCATCGTAGGCGCCGACCGCCATCCGGTCATTGAACGCAAAGATCGCCGTCGGCGGGTTCGGCTGGTCGAGCAACTGCTGCGTCAGCTCGCGACCGCCATGAATGGTCCAGCCGCCGCGCATGATGAGGCTCTCGTCCACCGGCACATCCCACGATGCCAATGCCTGCCGATACCCCTTCTCGCGATCCTGCGCCGCCTCGATCCAGTTCTCACCGGCGAGATGCGCAATGCGCCGATGCCCGGCCTTGAGCAGGGCTTCGGTCGCTGCATAAGCACCGGTGACGTCCCCCGGCAGCACCGCCGGATAGGCCCGCTTCTCGTCGTAACAGTTGACCATCACAGTCGGCACATCGCGCAACCGCTCGGGCGGTTCGGCCGGCCGGGTGATGAGGCTGGTGTAGAGCACGCCGATGATCTGGTGCTGCAGCAGCATGTCGAGCGCCAGCGCCTCGAGCTTGGGATCGCCGCGGGTGGAGAACGTTGCCACCACCACATCCTGCAGCGCCGCCTCCTCGCGCGCGCCCTCGATGAAGGGCGTCGCGAACGGCGTGGTGGTCACCTCGTCGATCAAGAGCCCGATCACCCGGATCTTATTCTCAGGCACATGATGCTGCGGCCCCTTGCGATAGCCCAGCGCCTCGGCGGCCTCGAGCACGCGCAGGCGCGTCGCCTCGGCCACGCGGGCATTGGCGACGCGATTGAGGACGAGCGACACCGTGGCCTGCGAGACCCCTGCCCGCTCCCCGATATCGATCATGGTTGGGCGCTTCGCCACCCGTTCCTCCAAAGCCTTCAAACATCAGCATTATCAGCGCCCTGCCCCTGTGTGCAACTCCGGTGCTAAACTCATTAGCAACGGAGACGCTTGCGTTCCAAGGCCAAAGCCGCTAGCCATAGCAAAATTGCTAATAAATATTAGCGTGATGGGAGGACTGCATGATCGGCGAGACTACGGCCACCAGGGCCAGCGCGAACGCACGCGGGGAAATCTCGCTGGACGGAGCCTGGCGCTTCAAGCTGGACGGGCACGGCGATTGGCGCACCGCCACCGTTCCGGGCCCCTGGCAAGCCGAGTTCGCCGACCTCCGCCACTCGACCGGCAAGGCCATCTATGCTCGCCAGGTGTCGCTCCCGGCGGAATGGAAGGGCCGCGAGATCGCGCTGCGTTTCGGCGCCGTGAATTACTTCGCCGAAGTCCGCCTCAACGGCCGTGTGCTCGGTACCCATGAGGGCGGCTACCTACCCTTCGAGTTCGTCGTTCCCGCCGATAGCCCGGCCGAGAGCGTCCTCGAAGTCCATGTCACGCTGCCGAGTGGCGACGCCACCGAATACCCCGATTTCCCGTTTGGCGAGATACCGCACGGGAAGCAGAGCTGGTACGGCCCGCTCGGCGGCATCTGGCAATCGGTCAAGCTGATCGCCCGTGACAGGCGCCATGTCGCCCATGTCGCGATCGACGCCAATATCGGCGGCGAAGTCAGCTTCGCCTTCCAGCTTTCGTCAGCCGCAGCCGGCGACACCATCCGCGCCACCGTCGACGGCGTCACCGCCGAGACCACCGGCACCGGCCTGAGGCTCAAGCTGAACGCGCCCAAGCTTTGGTCGCCCGAGCACCCCAACCTCTACTCGGCCAAGGTCGAACTGATCGCCGGCGGCGAGGTCGTGGACACCACCAGCCACACCTTCGGCTTCCGCGAAATCGAGACTCACGACGGCAAGTTCTACCTCAACGGCGAGCCGCTCTACCTGCGCGGCGCTCTCGACCAGGACTACTACCCCGAGGGCATCTGCACCCCGCCGTCGGTCGAGTTCCTCGAGGATCAGGCCCGTAAGGCCAAGCATCTCGGCCTCAATCTGCTCCGCTGCCACATCAAGGTGGCCGACCCGCGCTACTACGAAGTCGCCGACCGCCTCGGCCTCTTGGTCTGGACCGAAATCCCCAACGTCCAGTACTTCACCGCCGCCGCCGCCCAGCGTATGCGCGACACGATGGAGGGCATCCTCGCCCGTGACGGCAACCACCCCTCGATCGTCACGTGGACCATCATCAACGAGGACTGGGGCACACGTCTCGTCGAGAACGCCGACCACCGCCAGTGGCTCAAGGACACCTATGACTGGCTGAAAGCCAAGGACCCGCGCCGCCTCGTCGTCGACAACTCGGCCTGTATCCCGAACTTCCACGTCAAGACGGACATCGACGACTACCACTACTACCGCTCGGTGCCGGAGCGCCGCACCGAGTGGGAAAAGCTGACCGAGGAGTTCGCCGCCCGCCCCGATTGGAGCTGGTCGCACCACGGTGATGGCGAAAAGCGCGGCGATGAGCCGCTGGTCGTCTCCGAGTTCGGCGTCTGGGGCCTGCCCCATCCCGATCAGGTCAAGAACGCCGCCGGCGAGGAGCCCTGGTGGGCTGAGACCGGCAGCAACTGGGGCGATGGCGCCGCCTATCCGCACGGCATACAGAACCGTTTCCAGACCTACCACCTCGACAAGGTGTTCGGCACGTTTGATGCCTTCATCGACCAGGTGCAGTGGTACCAGTTCGCCAATCTCAAGTACGAGATCGAGTCGATGCGTGCCCAGGCGCCGATTCAGGGCTACGTCATCACCGAGATGACCGACGTCCACTGGGAGGCCAACGGCCTGCTCGACATCAACCGCAACCCGCGCGCCTTCCACGACCGCTTCGCCGAGATCAACAACGACCTCGTCATCGTGCCTCAGATCGATCGTCATGCGATCTGGTCGGGCGACAGTGTCGCGCTGAAGCTTAAGGTCGCAACCGGCGGCAAGTCGGTCCCGGCTGGCACGACGCTAAGCTGGTCAGTCGAAGGCCAGTCGGGCCAGCTGGACGTTCCCGCGACGACTGCCCTGTCGGTCGCCGATCTCGGCACCACCAGCATCACGCTCGATGGCGCCACCCGCGTCACTTCGATCGCATTGAAGCTCGAGGCCGGCGGCAAGCTGCTGTCGAAAAACCAGATCGAGGTCTCGGTCTATTCGAAACGCAGTGCCGGTCCGGCGAGAATTGCCACCTCCGATGCGGGCCTCGCTGCCTACGCCAGGGGCCTTGGCTACACCGTCACCGACGCCGCCTCCGCCGACGTCAATCTCGTCCACGCCCTGAGCGAGGCCGACATCGAGGCTATGCGCAAGGGTGCCCGCTACCTCGTCCTGGCCGATGGCTCGGTCGAGACGCACCGGAACCTCCGCATCGAGCCGCCACGTGCCGAACCGCCGACCATGCCACAGAGCAAGGAACGCGCCCGCCACCTCGGCTCCGAGACGCAACTGCCCAACATCAACCTGGTCCTCCGTGACGGCACGCTGTGGCGGGGCGACTGGATCGCCAACTTCTCCTGGATCAAGCGCGGCGGCGCCTTTGCCGGCATTCCCGGCGGCCCGCTTCTCGACATCTCCTTCGATCGCGTCGTGCCGCACCACGTGCTGACCGGCTTCCGCTCGTGGGAGTTCGATGGCCTCGTCGATGCCGGCGTGGTCATCGGCTGGATCAACAAGCCGGCCGCGACCATCGTCCGCCGCACCATCGGCAAGGGCGGTCTCGTCGCCACGACATTCCGCTTGCTCGGCGATGCGGCTGGCGAGGACCCGGTAGCGGCAACGCTGTTCGACGGACTGTTGAAAAGTACGACTAAACTGGAGACCGAATGAGCAGGAACTGAATCAGCTTTTCGGGTTGGAAAGCCGTCACATCACGTCACAGCAGATGATGTCACGCGCTAACCGCATGAAAACAAAGCTGAATTTTCTGCTTCCATTTGATACAGGATTGACAATATTGTCAGCCGCAATAGCATTGCCGTTAGCCGGCTTGCCCGAGGAGGCGCAAGGTCGCCGGCATAGAGGAGGAAACCGCCTAGCTGATCAGCAGCAGTGTAGTCGCGCGCCGGTCTTTCGGCTTCGGAACGTCCCCCTGTGCCTAGATATGCATCAGAATTGGGGATATCGCTGCTCATTTATATCGTAATTACTGATCTATATCAGAAATAGGTCAGACACTGTGTCCTGTCGGCTCTGTCACTGCTCAATGCGGGGCGACCGGATGCAAGGGGAAAGCCCCTACCGGCCTTGCCGCATCGAGCGAACCTTTAAGGGAGGACAACGTGATCAAATCGTTTCTGAAACTGGCGTTGCTGTCGAGCACGCTCCTGACCCTTGGCGGCGGAGTTTCCGTGGCCAAGGAGTCCGTCGTATGGTGGGACTTCCTCGGTGGCGGCGACGGCGTCCGTATGAAGAAGCTCATCGAGGACTTCAATAAAGAGCATGCTGACACCATCGAAATCCAGGCGACGACGCTGGATTGGGGCGTGCCGTTCTACACCAAGGTACAGACTTCGGCGGCCGTGGGTGAAGGTCCTGACGTGATGACCTATCACGCCTCGCGCATTCCCCTTGCCGTGAGCCAGGGTTCACTGAGCCCACTGACCGCCGAGGACTGGGCGGCCATGGGCATGTCGGCCGACACCTTCGCGGCTGCCACCTGGGATGCGGTCAATGTCGATGGCCAGCAATATGCCGTGCCCTTCGACACTCATCCGATCGTGCTCTACTACAACAAGGACAAGCTCGACGCGGCCGGCCTGATCGGCGCCGATGGCCTGCCCACCGGTCTCGACGGCATCGATAACTTCAAGGCGGCGCTGCAGAAGATCAAGGACGGCGGGACCACGTGGGGCCTCTCGACGACCACCGCTGACGGTACCTTCGCCTTCCGCACCATCTATTCCTATCTCTGCCAGCAGGATGGCACGATCGGGACTGATGGCGCCTGGCTGGAAGGGGACAACCTCGACAAGCTCAAGAACAGCGTGCAGGTCATCGCCGACTGGGTGAAGGACGGCTACGTCCCCGAATATACCGACTATCCGTCCAACGTCGCGCTCTTCACCTCGGGTGAAAGCGCCATGATGATCAACGGCGTGTGGGAAGTTCCCACGATGGTCGACCTCCAGGCGCAGGGCAAGCTCTTCAACTGGGGCGCTATCGAACTGCCGGTGATGTTTGACCACGCCTGCACCTACGCGGACTCCCATGCCTTCGCCATCCCGAACAATGTCGGCAAGACCGTCACCCCGGAAAAGCATGCCGCCGTGCTGGAAGTGATCAAGTGGATGTCCGAGCACTCGCTGTTCTGGGCCACCGCCGGCCATATCCCGGCCAACAAGTCGGTCACCGAGACTGAAGAGTACAAGGCCATGCAGCCCCAGGCGACCTACGCCAAGGTCACGGCCAACCAGGTGTTCGACCCCAAGTCGCCCAATGCCGGCGTCGCTTCGCCGCTGTTTGACGTGGCGGGCAACGCGTTCACCGCCGCCCTCAACAATGAGGTCGACGCTCAGACCGCCGTCGAAGAAATGAAGGCCGGCCTCGACGCACTGCAGTAACCCAAGGGTGTTCACGACTGGCCGGCGATCATCGCCGGCCAGTTCCCGTTTCGCGCACCTCAGGACTAGACCATGCTTAGAAATCGCCGGAACGAGTACCTTGTCGCCGCTGTCCTGGTGGCTCCGTTCGTTCTGATCTTCGGGTGGATGTTCATCTACCCGACCCTGCAGATGGTGCAGATCAGCTTCACCAAGTCGCCCCTGATCGGCGCGGGCGAATGGATCGGTCTCGAAAACTACCAACGCATGTTCGGTGATCGCGTCTTCTGGACCGCGGTCTGGAACACATCCTACTTCGTACTTCTCACCGTGATCCCGGGCACCGCCGTGGCGCTCGCCATCGCCCTCATGGTCAGCCGGCTCAACGGCTGGTTGCAGAGCATCATCCTTGCCGCGTTCTTCCTGCCGTTCATCCTGCCGGTCACGGTCGTCTATCTGATCTGGGACTGGATGCTGAACCTGCAGTTTGGCATCGCGCAGTACATAATCGAGCCGATCGTCGGCAAGCGCGTCAACGTCTGGCGCACCATTCCCTGGTTCCTGCCCACTGCGGCGGTCCTCACCATCTGGTGGACGAACGGCTTCTCCATCCTGCTGTTCCTGGCCGGCCTGCGGAACATTCCGCGTGAACTCTACGAAGCAGCAGCGCTCGATGGCGCTACCCGCTGGCAGGTGTTCCGCTCGATCACCTGGCCCCTCATCTGGCCGGTCACGGTGCTCTGCCTGACCATCCAGCTGATCCTGCAGCTCAAGATCTTCGACCAGGTCTACCTGTTCGCTCAGGGCGGCCGCACCCAGGCGACCATGGTGCTCGTGCAATATATCTACGAACAGGCCTTCCAGAAGAACTCGAGCGGCTACGCCGCGACCATCGCGGTGGCGCTCTTCGTCATCGTCGTGACCTTCTCGGTCCTGCAGTTCCAACTGCTTCGCATGCGGGGAGCCGACAAATGACCACCATCGCACCAGCGGCCACCGCGACCGTTTCCATGCCGGCTAAGCGCCGCTTCCTCGACGTGGGCGGCTGGCTACTGACCATCCTCACCCTGGTCTGCGCCGCCATCTGGTTTTTCCCGCTCTACTGGGCGGTAGTTACCAGCCTCAAGACCGACGACGAGACGGTGCGGCAGGGGATCAACCTGCTGCCCGAAAGCCTGAACTTCAACGGTTACGCCTTCGTCATCCAGAACTCGGACCTGCCATACTGGTACGTCAACTCGATTATCACCTCGGTGTCGGTAACGGTGCTCGCGGTGTTCATGGCGGCTTGTACAGGCTACGCCATTTCGCAGCTGAACTTCCCCGGCCGCAAGGCGCTCTGGTACCTGATCCTCGCCAGCTTCATGGTGCCCATATCGGCACTGATCGTGAACCACTTCATCGTCATTGCCGGCGTAAAGCTGCTCAACACCCATGCGGGTATCGTGCTGCCCATGCTGATCACTCCGGTGACGGTCATCGTCTACAAGCAGTTCTTCGACTCCGTCCCGCGCGAGTATCGCGAGGCGGCGGTGATAGATGGCAGCAATGAGTTCCAGTTGCTCTTCCGCATCTTCCTGCCAATGAACTGGGGCATCACCACCGCCCTCGCCATCATCACCTTCATCGGCGCCTGGAACTCGTTCCTGTGGCCGTTCCTTGCCGCTCAGGACGAGAAGATGATGACGGTCACCGTCGGCATCACTGCGGTGCAGGACACATTCGGCGTCGCCTACGGCCGCGTCCTCGCCGGCGCGGTGCTGGCCGGCCTGCCGGTGGCGCTCGCCTACCTCATCTTCCAGAAGCGCGTGACGCAGGCCATCACCCTGTCGGCCGGCATCAAGGGCTGACGACTACCATCCTCCCGACTGCAGGGCGCCGGTACCTCCGGCGCCCTCTTTTTTGTTCGACTGATCGGATCGACGGACGCCATTCCCAACGGTGCAGGACAGATTGCGCGCGATGTGCGGTAAACGACTGCATGGCATTCACGGCTTCGCGCCGTTTCGCACATTATTTTTCGAATCTAGTACACTCTGTCGCACGCCCCTGAAAAACCTCATAGTTTTCAAAGCGCTTTGGCGCGAGGTGCGTGCGTCAAGCCGGACTGCGGCATTCGATCTACCATTCCAGCTGTTGACTCCCCGGAATCCCACGTTTAACGCTTGAGATTATTGGGAGAAATCGCCGGGGCCCTGGAGGGGGTAAACGGCACGGGTGGGGGAGACACCAAGCCAAATGCCGCAGGGCACGAACTAGCTGTCCGATGGGCAGTATCAGCTCAACGTGATCCGATCGCATCGCGTCGTCGGGCTTCATGCCGACGATTGCGGGCGCTCGCCCTCTTCGTGCCCTGGCACGCTGACGGATTGCGCGCTGGTACCGCCGGGCCGGCTCCGCAAAGGAGCGGTCCGACAGCTCTGAGTTTACCCGCGGCAGCACAGTTCGGGCGATCTGGACGATGCGACGGCGAGGCACTCCACGAACCGGCAACGAAGTAAACAAGATCATCTTTGGGGAGGTGAGGGAGATACTAAGGCCAAAAATGGCCCTGCAACGAAATATCTGCCGCCACAACGACGGCGATTACTTTCCATCGACAGTCAAGGGAGATTCTGTCACATGGCAAAATTGAAGCTATTAACAGCAGCAGCGCTTGCGGCGTTTGCGCTGGCCGCCCCGATGGCGGCCCTCGCGCAAAGCCCGCTCGCGGCGACTGCGCCGAAGGAAATCGCTCCGGCGACGCCCCTTCCGGACGTGCCGCGCAACCAGACCGTCGTTCTCGGCTGGGGCGTTGCTCTGTCCTCGCCGATCGGCGTCACCAACCCGTGGGCCCTGCCCGGTTACACCCACCAGGAAGGCAATGCCTTCATGTGGGAGCCGCTGATGTACTTCGCCATTTTCAAGGGCGAGTATGTTCCGTGGCTGGCCGACAGCATGGAATACACCGACGACACGTTCACCGCGCTCGAGATCAAGCTGAACAAGGACGCCAAGTGGTCGGACGGCACCCCCGTCACCTCCAAGGACGTCAAGTTCACGTTCGACGGCCAGCTGAACAATTCCAAGCTGCCCTACAACGCACACTTCACTCAGTTCGTCGCCTCGACCGACATCGTCGACGACCTGACCGTGAAGGTGAACTTCAAGTCCCCGGCTCCGCGCTTCAAGTTCGAAGTGCTGACCGAGAAGTTCGATACCGGTATCCCGATCGTCCCGGCCGACTACCTGTCGTCCAAGCCGGACGTGAACATGGAACCCGGCTCGATCGATATCCCGCACTCGGGTCCGTATGACCTGAAGGCGTGGAACGCCAACCAGAAGATCTTCGACTACCGTCCCGATTGGTGGGCCGTTAAGGCCGGCCGCATCGCCGAGCCGGCAGTCAAGCGCGTCATCATCGCCAACATCACCGGCGTCTCGATGGACACTGTCGCCCAGCGCGTCGTGAACAACGAGTTCGACTCCGCCCTCGACATGCGTTCCTCGGTTATCGGCAACATCCTTGCCCAGAACCCGGAAATTACCACGCATACCGGTTCGGAATCGCCGTTTGGTTACCTCGACTGGTGGCCGAACTCGCTGTGGATGAACACCCAGCTCGAGCCGTATAGCGACCCCAAGGTCCGTCGTGCGATGAGCCTCGTCATCAACCGCGATGTCATCAACGACATCCTGTATGAAGGCGCACAGATCGCGACGATCTATCCGTTCCCGCTCTACCCGAACCTGCAGGCCTTTGCTGACTCGCCCGCCGTCAAGGCGCTCGAGGAGCAGTACCAGCCGCGCAAGTTCGATACCGAAGAGAGCGCCAAGCTCATGGGTGAGGCAGGCTATGCGCTGAACGGCGACGGCCTGTGGGAGAAGGACGGCAAGACCATCGACGCCACCATCCAGGGCTTCGAAGGCATCCACTCCGACATCGTGCCGATCCTGGTCGAAATGCTCCGCCAGGGCGGCTTCGACGCCGCGATCAACTTCGGTCCCGATGCGTACCAGAACATGGCGGACGGCAAGGCCGGTCTCTACATGTTTGGCCACGGCGCATCGCTCTACGACCCGTTCGAGGCTCTGAACCTCTTCCACGGCAAGTACAGCGAAGCCATCGGCACCTCGGCCGGCAACAACCGGTTCTCGCGCTACAAGAACCCGGAATACGACGAAATCCTCGACTCGATCGCCCCGCTCTCGTCGGACGATCCGAAGTTCCAGGAAGGCGCCGCCAAGGCTCTGGGTATCTACTGGCGTGACCAGATCGATATCCCGATCATCCAGTGGCTGCACCGCATCGCCTACAACCAGCACTACTGGAAGAACTGGCCGACCGCTGCGAACCCCGCAATGGGCACCAACGGCGCGTTCTGGGCCCATACCGGCCTGCTGGTCATCGCCTCGCTGCAGCCGTCCGGCGCGCAGTAAGGCGGAAGTTTCCGACATCGGAGTGCGCGTTCGCGCGCACTCCTCCACAAGCGAGATCAGGAAAGGTTGCAGACTTTTCCGGTTCGATTTCGCGACAAACAAGGACGTGGAGCTGGAGTGCGCTTCAACGAAGCGCAATCCCGCTCTAACACCACCGTGCCGGAGTTGACCGAGTGAACTTCAAGCTGATTGCCAAGCGCCTCTCCTTCCTGGTTCTGGTCATCTGGGCCGCATCCACGATCGTATTCTTCGTCCCCCGCCTCAGCCCCCGCAACGCACTGCGCGAACGCTTCGCCGAACTGGCGCGCTCCGGCGGTTTTGCCCCCGGCGATATCGAAAAGCTCATCGCCAACATGAACCAGCAATTCGGCCTCGATCGGCCGCTGCTGGATCAGTACTGGACCTACCTCGGCAACGTGATCCGGATGGACTTCGGCTACTCGCTGAACCGCTATCCCGCGACCGTCACCGACATCATCGGCCAGGCCCTGCCCTGGACGGTCTTCCTGCTGCTGTTCACCACGATCCTCAGCTTCATCATCGGCAACCTCCTGGGCGCTATCTCGGCCTGGCCCAAGTCGCCACGCTGGCTGCGCGGTATTGCCACTCCTTTCGTGCTGCTGACCGGCGTGCCGCCCGTCATCATGGGCGTGCTGCTGCTTTTCTTCATCGGCTTCCGTCTGAAGCTCCTGCCGCTCGGCGGCCCCTATTCGATCGGCATCGTCCCCAACTGGTCCTGGGACTTTGCCGTGGACGTGCTGCGCCACCAGATGCTTCCCGCGCTGGCGCTGATCCTCGGCTCGGTCGGCGGCTGGGTGCTGTCGATGCGCGGCATGGGTGTCACCATCCAGGGCGAGGACTATGTCAACTTCGCCGAGCACAAGGGCCTGACCGGTGGGCGCATCTTCCGCGACTACTACCTGCGCAACACCCTGCTGCCGCAGGTTACCGGACTCGCGCTGGCGTTGGGCACCCTGGTCACGTCGGCGCTTGTCGTCGAGCAGCTCTTCGGCCTTCCGGGGTTGGGGCAAGTGCTCAACAACGCCATCCGGTCCAATGACTTCCCTGTCATCTACGGGATCGTGCTGTTCATCACCATCGCCATCGCCGTGCTGATGGCAGTGCTCGAGTTCATTTATCCGCTGCTCGACCCCCGCGTCCGCAACCAGTAGGAACCGGAAAATTGACGACCGTTACCGCAACCTCATCGGCGATCGCAGACACCTCGATGGAGCAGCCGAGCGGCCTCACGCTGTTCCTGCGCTACCTCAACCGCAACCGGGGTCTCGCCGTCGGCGTGGTCATTCTGATTGCGCTGGTACTGTTCACCGTCATCGGCCTGATGACCATCAACCCGAAGCAGGCCTATCCGCTTTCGGTGGCGACTAAACAGCCGCCCAGCCTGAAGTACCCGTTCGGTACCGACTTCTTCGGCCGCAACCTGCTCGCCGCCATGGTCGTGGGCATGTGGCAGACCGCCGTTATCGGTGTCATCGCCGGCGGCCTCGGCACCCTGATCGGCGTAGTCCTCGGCTTTACCTCTGCCTATTTCGGCGGCTGGATCGATTCGACCATCCGCACCATCTGCCAGATCCTCACACCGATCCCGGTGCTGCTGATCCAGGTGGTGGTCGCCGGTTCGCTCGACAAGCGCGACGTCACCATCTTCACCATGGCGCTGATCGTGGTGATGCTGGCCTGGATGGGGCCAACGCTGGTGATCCGCGCCCAGGTGCTGACCATGAAGGAGCGACAGTTCGTATCGGTCGCCAAGCTTTCGGGTGTCGGCGACATCGCCATCATCTTCAAGGAGATTCTGCCCAACCTGTTGCCGTTCATCGCTGCGGCCTTCGTCGGCCAGGTGTTCTCCGCGGTGTTCGCCTCGTTCTACCTCGCCGTGCTCGGGCTCGGGCCGCTCCGCGAGCCGCTGCTCGGCAACATCATCTGGGCGGCGCAGCTGCAGGGCGCCTTCTTCAACGGCTGGTGGTGGTGGCCCATCGCCCCGTCGGTCGGGATGATCCTGATCCTCGCCTCGCTCGCCCTCATTAATATGGGCCTCGACGAACTGGCCAATCCGCGCGTGCGGCGGACGGAGTAATGACGATGAATCTCGCAAGCACCGACACCGCTGCTGGCCGCAACGCCGGACCGGCAGCCGCGCAACCCGTCCTGCGCGTCGACGACCTCGTCGTCACCTACTACACCGACCTCGGCCGCGCCCGCGCGCTCGACAATGTCAGCTTCACGCTCGAGGCGGGTCAGAAGCTGGGCATGGTCGGGGAATCCGGCTCGGGCAAGTCCACGCTTGCCCTCGCCATGATGCGCATGATCAAGCCGCCGGGACGGATCGAAGGCGGTCATGTCTGGGTCGGTGGCACCGACCTCCAGTCCCTCAACGACGAGGGCATGCGCAAGGCCCGGTTGTCGAAGATTGCCTACATTCCGCAGGGCGCCATGAATTCGCTCAATCCGGTCACTCGGATCGGCGAGCAGATGGTGGATGCCATCAAGTCGCACATCCCCGGCGAGAGCCGCCAGGCAATCAACGACCGCTGCGTCTGGGCGCTCAAGTCGGTGGATCTCGATCCGGGCGTCTTCAACATGTATGCCCACGAACTGTCGGGCGGCATGAAGCAGCGCGTCTGCATCGCCATCGGCATCCTGCTTCGGCCTGAAGTAATCATCGCCGACGAGCCGACCAGCGCGCTCGACGTGGTCACCCAGCGCCAGGTCATGGAAACCATCGACAAGGTACAGGATGACATCGGCGCCGCCGTCATCCTCATCGGCCACGATATGGGCCTGATGGCCCAGACCATGGATCAGGTCGCCGTCATGTATGCCGGCCGGCTGGTCGAGGTTGCCACGGTGCGCGAGATGTTCACCGACCCCAAGCACCCCTACTCGCAGGCGCTGATCTCCAGCCTGCCGACGCTGGACAACCGTGGCGAGTTCAAAGGCATTCCGGGCCTCGCGCCCTCGCTGCTCCGGCTGCCCAGCGGGTGCGCCTTCCACCCCCGCTGCCCCTTCGCCTCCGATCGTTCGCGCACGGAAAAGCCGAAGGTGAACGTGCTTCCTGGCGGACGCCTCGTCGCCTGCAATCTCTACGACCAGGAGTCCTGAGCCGATGTCCAAGAACCTCCTGGAAATCAAGAACGTCACCAAGGTCTATCAGCGTGGCCTCTTGTCCTCGCATGCCAAGGTCGCGCTGAAAGAATTCTCGCTCACCCTCAAGGAAGACGAGCCGACCATCCTGACCGTCGCCGGCGAGTCCGGCAGCGGCAAGACCACGCTTGCCATGCTGCTGCTCGGCTTCATCACGCCGACAACAGGCGAGATCCTCTACAAGGGCCAGAACATCGTCTCGCTGCGCGGGCCCGATCGCATCGCCTATCGCCGCGAGGTGCAAGCCGTGTTCCAGGATCCGTTCGCGGTGTTCAATCCGTTCTACACGGTCGACCACTTGCTGACCGTGCCGATCAAGCAGTTCAAGCTCGCCAAGTCCGGCCGCGACGCCCGCAACAAGATGGACGAGGCGCTCAATGCCGTTGGTCTTCGCCCCGAAGACGTGCTCGGCCGCTTCCCGCACCAGCTCTCGGGCGGCCAGCGCCAGCGCATCAACGTAGCGCGCGCGCTGATGCTGAAACCCCGGCTGCTGATCGCCGACGAGCCGGTGTCGATGGTGGACGCATCGCTCCGTGCCAACATCCTTGAATCGCTGCGCAACATGCACCGCGATCACGGCGTAACGATCATCTACATCACGCACGACCTGACCACGGCCTATCACGTCGCCGACTCGATCACCGTCCTCTATCGCGGCGACGTGGTGGAAAAGGGCGACGTCGAAAGCGTGATCCGCAACCCGCAGCACGCCTATACCCGGCTGCTGGTCGACTCGATCCCGTGGCCCAATCTCGACCAGAAATGGGGCCAGCACTCGATCCGCTCACAGGCGTCCCAGGACGAGTTCCATGCCGGAGCGCCGACACCGTAGCGCCTCCTCCGCATCGGACGACAACCGCCCGATGCGCGACTGCCCCCGATCCATGGGCCGGCTCGAGGCCGTGTCCCGTTTTTCCGAGCCGCGTCGCAGCGGCCCTGCATTGCCGCCTTAGGATTTTGAAATGCTTGAAATTGCCGAGTTCATTCCCCCCAAGCCGCAGCCGTTATGGAAGCTGGCCAAGCAAGCGGGCGTCGACCTCGCCGTCGCCGGTCTCCCCTTCGACACCCTGCAGGCCGGCGAAAAAGTCAGCTCCCTCTCCGCACTCCAGCGCATGAAGGACGTCTACACCGAGGGCGGCTTCGACATCCGCGTCATCGAGTCCCGTCCGCCGCTCAATCTCGCCAAGCGCGGCCTCGAGGGTCGCGACGCCGAGATCGAAACCGTCTGCGAACTCATCACCAACATGGGCAAGCTCGGCATTCCGGTCTGGTGCTACGAGTGGATGACCGACTTCAACTGGGTCCGCACTAATATGGCGACGCCCAGCCGCGGCGGTTCGGTGGTTACCAGCTTCAACGTCGACGACGTGCCCGACAACATCACCTCGAACCCACCCATCAGCGAGGAAAAGCTCTGGGAGACGCTGGAGTATTTCCTCCGCCGCGTGCTGCCCGTCGCCGAGAAGGCCGGCGTCAAGCTCTCGATGCACCCCGATGATCCACCGATCACCCCGATAAAGGGCGTGAGCCGCATCATGCGGACCATCCCTAACTATCAGCGCCTCATCGACATGCTGCCGTCGGACTACAACACCATCACCCTCTGCCAGGGCAATTTCACCCTGATGACCGACGACCTGCCGCGCGAAATCCGCAAGTTCGGCAAGAAGATCAGCTTCGTCCATTTCCGCGACGTGAAGGGCGTACCGACCAACTTCCAGGAAACCTGGCACGACGCCGGCAAGACCGACATGTTGGCGACGATGAAGGCCTACAAGGACATCGATTTCGACGGCGTGCTCCGCCCCGACCATGTCCCCACCGTCGAAGGCGACAGCAACGAGAACGCCGGCTACTCCGCCTTCGGCCGCCTCTACGCCATCGGCTACATTCGCGGCCTCCACCAAGCCGTCTATTCGAGTTGAGATACTGACATGAAGATTGCACTCACCGGTTCATCCGGCGGCGTCGGCCGCGCCATCATCACCGAAGCGCGCAAGCAGGGTCACGATCTCGTCTGCATCGATCGCGTCGCCGCGCCCGAGACCGAGGAGACCAGGGACCTCCACTTCATCCAGGCCGATATGGATGAATACGAGAAGCTCGTCGCCGCCTTCGCCGGCTGCGACGCGGTGATCCACATGGCCGCCATCCCCTCGCCCGGCCGCCATCCGGACCACGTGGTGCACAACAACAATGTCGTGGGCAGCTATAACGCCCTGCAGGCGGCCGTCGAAAACGGCATCATGCGCATCTGCCAGGCCAGTAGCGTCAACGCCATCGGCCACTCCTACAGCCGCGATCCTCACTACGACTACCTGCCGATCGACGAGGAGCACGCCAACTATTCCGAGGAACCCTACTCGCTCTCCAAGTGGATCTGCGAGCAGCAAGCCGACGCCTTCGCCCGCCGCTGGGAGGATATCTCGATCGCCTCCATGCGCTTCCACTGGGTGGTGCCGGAGCGCGAGCTCGCGGCGCGCAACTTCACTCCCAACTCGACCACGCCCAAGAAGCACCTCTTCGCCTACACCCGCTTCGACGCGGCGGCACGCGCTTGCCTCTTGAGCCTCGAAGGCAAGTTCAAAGGACACGAGGCTTTCTACATCGTCGCGCCCGACACCACGATCGATATCCCCAGCCTCGAAGCCGCCGAGAAGTTCTTCCCGGGCATTCCGATCAAGGGCGATCTCAGCGGCCGCAAGGCCTTCTTTGATTCGTCAAAGGCCGAGCGCATCCTCGGCTGGAAGCACGATCTGTAGCGCCTGGAGCGCTTTCGGGACTCGAAAGCGCGACAAATCGAAATAGATGAAGCGGGCGGTTTTCACACCCGCTTCATTCTGCAATCCAACATTTCGCCAGCCGGGAACCGAACGGGTGCGCCGGTGGTTGACCGGTGCTCACTACTGGAGGGACGCCATGAGATTCGTTGCCACCTTCGCCTTCGCCCTCACCGCCGTGCTGACGGCGGCGCCCGCGCTCGCTCAAGGCACACCGGACTCTGCGGTGGTCGGAACCAAGCAGTTCGAAATGAAGGAACTGACCAACGGCCTTGAGGGGCCGTGGGAGATCACCTGGGGGCCGGACGGCTGGCTCTGGGTCACCGAGCGCACCGGCGGCAAGATCACCCGCGTCAATCCCGCTGATGGCACCAAGCAGGTTGCCATCGATATCGAGGAAGTCTCGGCGCCCGGCGGCCAGGACGGCCTGCTCGGCATGGCGCTCGATCCGGGCCTGCTCAAGGGCACGGGCAACGATTACGTCTACGCCTCCTATACCTATGTCGACAAAACCCGTGGCGGCATTCCCTGGGTCGCCGACCCGTTCAGCCCTTACCACGACCTCTGGGTGAAGATCGTTCGCCTCACCTATGACGAGGCCACCGGCACGCTGAAGGATCCCGTCGACATCATCGCCGGCATGCCCGCCAAGAACGATCACAACTCCGGCCGCCTCAAGTTCGGCCCCGATGCCAAGCTCTATTACACCATCGGCGACGGCGGTAAGGGCCAGCTCGGAAACTGGTGCATCCCCATCGAGGCGCAGCGCCTGCCCACCGCCGATGAGATGGCCAACAAGAACTGGATGGCCTACCAGGGCAAGACGCTGAGGCTGAACCTCGACGGCTCGATCCCGGACGACAATCCGGAGCTCGACGGCGTCAAGAGCCATGTCCTCACCTATGGCCACCGCAATGCCCAGGGCATCGACTTCGGCCCGGACGGCACGCTCTACGCCTCCGAGCAGGGCCCCAAGACCGATGACGAGGTGAACGTCCTCGTTGCCGGGGAAAACTATGGCTGGCCGCGTGTCGCGGGCTTCAAGGACGACATGGCCTACCAGTATGCCCGCTGGGACCTTGCGACCACGCCGTGCGAACAGCTCACCTTCTCGGACATCACCATCGATCCCTCGGTCCCGGTCGAGGATGAAACCAGCTGGCCCGGTGAGCAGCACGACCCGCTCGCTACGCTCTTCACCGTGCCCAACGACTGGAACTTTCAGGATCCGGCCTGCGGCGGGATCGACTTCATCTGCTGGCCGACCGTCGCGGCCTCGTCGATGCAGGCCTATTTCCCCGCTGCCGGCGAAGGCATTCCCGGCTGGGAGAACTCACTCCTTGTAACGACGCTCAAGCGCGGCTCGATCTACCGCATCCCGCTCGCTGAAGACGGCAAGACCGTTTCCGGCCCGATCGAGCGCTACTTCCAGTCCGAGAACCGGCTGCGCGATATGGCGCTCAGCCCCGACATGAAAACCATGTATATCGCCACCGATGTCAGCGGTCTCGTCGGCACCATGGACGGCGGGGCCGGCACTGTATTGAAAAATCCCGGCGCCATCCTCGTCTACACCTATACTGGCGAGGGTGACGGCACCGCTGCCGCTGCCACGACTGAAGCTGCCCCCTCTGCAGAAGCCGCGGCGACTGCCGCCACCGGCGCTCCCGTGACCTTCACCGCCGAACAGGCTGCCCGCGGCAAGACGGCATACGATGCAAACTGCGTCTCATGCCACGGCCCGGACCTGATCAGCGCCAACTACGGCCCACCGCTCGCCGGCGCCTATTTCGACGGGAAATGGATAGGCCAGACCGCGGCCGCTCTTTACACCCACACGCATGACCGCATGCCGCCCTCGCGGCCCGGTCAGCTCGGCGACCAGACCTATGCGGACCTCGTCGCCTACATCCTGCAGGTCAACGGCCTCGCCGCCGGCGACACCGAGCTCCCGCCTGACGTCGCTGCGCTCGAAACCATGGTCATCAGCAGGTAGCGCTCACCGATGCTAGCCGGGGCACCCTGCCCCGGCAGTGCGCGCTCGGGTTATAGGCTACGTGCCCACCCGGCGCCTGCGGGGTTCGTCGACGGTGAAGTCCATGTCGCCCAGCAGCACTTCATACTCGCGCTCGGCGACGCCGTACGCGCCATTGGTAAAGGCGGACAGCCCATCCCGGTCGGTGATCACCACCACGCCGCGCATGGTACGGATCAGTCCGCGCGCCTCGAGATCCTGCAGCGCCCGCGTCACGCCGGCCCGTCGCACCGCCAGCATGACAGCGAGGAACTCGTGCGTAATCTGGAAGGATTCGCCGAGCCGGTCGCCCACCATCAGCAGCCAGCGCGCGACCCGTTGCTCGAGCAGCAGCAAGCCGTTAGCCGAGGCCGTCGAGGCCACCTGGATGGAGAACGCCTGCGCGTACCGCATGAACAGCTGCTGCATCGGCCAGCTCGCGCGCATGGCCTCACGCAGGATATCGGGCTCGACGCGAACTGCGCTCCCCGCCCCCTGCACGAAAGTCGAAAATGGCGAGTGCTCAGCACCATGGACAACCGACAGGCCGGTCATCCCCTCACGCCCTATCAAGCCCACCTCAATGATGCCACCCTCGACATCGTCGGCGACGACGGACGCGAAGCCGCGCTCGATGAAGTACACCGACTCGACATCGCGATTGGCGACCTCGAGCGCATTGTGCGGCGCCAACTCCACCCACTGCAGCGGCCCGAGCTGGTCGAGATCATAGTCTGAAAGCCGCGATAAAAGGGCGTTTTCGAACCGGGGGAAATTGCCAGACAACATGCGCTCCCTGCTGAAAAGCGGTCCCGCACATTTCTATGGACGACAAAACGCCCTAGGTCGGGACCAACCACACAAAACAAGTTCTGTTGAAACTGCCCCCCAGCAGTTCCCATCGCACTTCGGCGTCCACTGACAGCCCGCGCCGGCTATCACGAAGTGCTGGCAGCTCCTGCTGCCGTGCCTGTCATTTGCGCGGCCGATGCGCACAGACTGGGCAAGAGGCATATCAGGCCGCCGACATTCTAAAGTCACGTTCGCTTACGTTCTCGAACTGACCACATGTCAGCGCCTATCGGCACCCGAGTAAGCTATGATACGCGCCGATTCACTTCAAGTGGGCGTTTCATCAAGCGTTAGTTGGTTGCTTTCACTTCGGAACAGCACAGTCATGATTTGGAAATGCTCATCGTTACCAGTGCAATAGGTGACGTGACTCCAAATGGCTGGATGAACCTGCAGCGGCACTGCCCGACCGCTTACGCCGCCAGCTCCGTCGGCACCCGCCGCACTCATATCGGCTATCCCGAGCTCGCGGCGCCGAAAGTAGAAATCGGGTATCGCTGAGCCTATCGCCTTTCGGCCGACAGGATAGTCACGCTCTGGTTGAGGCGCGGATGGTTCGAGAAGCAGCGGGTACCGAGCGCGGCTAGAGACCATCCGGCCGGCAGGGCGTCCGTCCGGATGGTCTATCGTCCGGTGCTGTCCAACCGAGGGTTGCGTCGGTCATTGGTGGCCTGGGGGGCTCACGAGTCAGCGATGGGAGCCACCTGGAAGCGTATGCACTGGGGCGACCGGACGAAGCCGAGGCCTCACATCTCGACTCCGCCCGATCCGGTGAGCTTATCGCCAAGTCATAATTAAACTCAGAATCGAGCGTGGATAGTTAATTTCTTTATTCAATCAACTTGGCGATCCATATGTGCCATATGGAACAATACGTTCAACTACACATCGAACCGCAATAAGCTGTTAGTTCGTCAGATATTATGGCCTAAAGGCCCAGAAGCGCGCTATCGCCAGAAAACCTGCTGCGATGCGGCAATTCATTTTGCGATAACCACGATCGCAACCACCTCAGCGGTGCTAACGTCTGATTGTGCCGCGACCATCGGCACTCTGACCGGAAGGTATTGCGATGCGTCCTGAGCTTGGCCGAGTGCTGCGACAGCGGCACCGAAGCCAAAAATCATCGCCGGGATCAACCCCAAGGATGGGCGGCGGCTGCTTCGAAGCGCTCCAGCCGGACCGGCGGCGAGTTGGCTATCGTGACACTCCTCGCCTCCCGACCGGGCCGGCCAACAAGAAATAACCGCTCGGCGATGGGCTGCCGAGCGGCTGAAGTGAGGCGATGCACTATCGCGAGGTCCCCGTTGTCGTTTGATGAAGACGATGGCCCGCAGTCTTATCGAATTGGCGGCGAATGCCGGACGGTTTTACCCGCACTTTGCCTGGGTTCCAGGGCCGGCATAGGGTGCATCCACTTCACATGGGCGCCCCAAGCAGCCGCTTAGTCGAGGAATACCTTGACGCTATCCGATCGCCCCTCGGCATCGACCACAGACAGGGTCACGAATCCCGGCCCCTGCGGCAGCCAGCTCTCCTGCCGTGCGAACGCCGAACGCCCGATCGGCGCGCCATCGGCGAAGAAGGTGAAAGGCGGCACGCCGTTCCGCACCTTGACGATCAGCGGGGCCGCCTCGCCCGACGCTATGCCAAGATCCACATCCACCCCATCCTCCGGGTAGGCAATCTCCGGCGCAGCGTCCCGCTTCACCTTCTGCTCGTCCGGATGTCGGAACCGCTTCAGCGGCGCCGGAAGGTCGGCATTGGACGCAAAGATCGTCCCGCGCGGCGCCTCGCGCAGCGGCACAGTGGTCTTCGCCAGCCGGTCGAAACTCTCGAACAGGATCGGCGCCGCCGCCTGGATACCGGTGATCCCCGGCACCGCCGAATTGTCCGGCCGCCCCACCCAAACGCCCACCACGGTCTTGCCATCGAACCCGATGGCCCAGGCATCGCGATAGCCGTAGGACGTGCCGGTCTTGTACGCGATCCGCCCCGGCGACCCATTCAGCGGCGGCGGCACGTCGGCGAGGATATTTGCCACATACCAGGCCGCGACCGGATCGAGCACCGGCGCCGGCGTCGCCTCTGCCGCGGGCGGAGTCTTCACTCCATCCTGCAGCACCACCGGCGAGCCACCCCGCCCGATCGCCGCGTAGATCGAGACCAGGTCGCGCAGCGTCACGCCGACGCCGCCGAGACCCACCGCAAGGCTCGGTGCCGTATCCACGGGCAACAGCGGATTGGCATGCGCCCGCTTCATTCGCGCCACCAGCCGCGCCGGACCGACCGCATCGAGCACCACGATCGCCGGGATGTTGAGCGACTCCGTGAGCGCCTGCCGGATCGTCACCGTACCCCGGTTGAACCCGTCGAAATTGACCGGCACATAGCCATTGAACGCCGTCGGCCGATCCTCGATCAGGCTCTCCGGATGCGCCATGCCGAGCTCGAACGCCAGCCCATAGATCAGCGGCTTGAGCGTCGAGCCGGGCGAACGCACCGCCTCGGTCATATCGACATAGCCGTCGCTCTCGGCGTTGAACAAACCGGCCGATCCCACCGAGGCCAGCACATTGCCCGTCGCCTGGTCCGCCACCACGATCGCCACCGACAGCCGGTTGCGAAGCTGCGCTGCCCGGTCCGCGCCGAGCTTTTCGAGCGCCGCCTGCAACTGCCGGTCGATCGTCAGCTCGATCTCGCGCGTATTCGGCCGCGCCTTCACCGCCGCCTCCGCCAGATGCGCCGCATACATCGGGAAATCGCGTCGCGCCTTGGGGATCGGCTCGAGCTTCGAGACCTCGCCCTCCTCCGCGCTGATCACGCCCTCTGCCACCATCCGGTCGAGCACGCGGTCGCGCGCCGCCAGCGCCGCCTTCGGGTCCCGATCCGGCCGCCGCGCTTCCGGCGATTGCGGCAGAGCCACGAGGAGCGCCGATTCCGCCGTGGTCAGCCGCGCCGGCTCCTTGCCGAAATAGGCGAGGCTCGCCGCCCGGATGCCCTCGATATTGCCGCCATAGGGCGCCAGTGTCAGGTAGAGCGTCAGGATCTCGTCCTTGCTCAGCGTCTGCTCCAGCGCATCGGCATGCACCATCTGCCGCAGCTTGCCGGCAAGGTTCCGCGTCGGCTCCCTCTCTAGCAGTCGCGCTACCTGCATGGTGAGAGTAGAGCCGCCCGAAACGATATGCCCTGCCCCGGCATACTGCACCGCCGCGCGCAGCATCGAGCTCCACTCGATCCCGCGATGCGAGCTGAAATTCTTGTCCTCATAAGCCAGCAGCATGTCGATGAAGTGTCGGTCCACTTCGGAGATCGTCACCGGCAACCGCCAGCGCCCGCCATCGGTGGTGAAGGGCCTGAGCAGCCGCCCGTCCTTGTCCACCACCGCCGTCGATACCGGCATCAGCGCGAAGGCTGGCGCCGGCGGCACAGTCTCGCGGACATCGCGCAGCACGGCAAAACCGTAGGCACCGGCCATCAGCCCACCCCATGCCACCACCACTGCCGCGGCAGTCAAAAGCCCCGGCGCGCGGAAGCGCCGGGGCCTGGTCTTGTCGTCCGTCCCGTTCATGGGCCGGTCGCGCCGATCTCGATCGAGCCGGCGCTGGTATTGGCGCGCAGCTCAGGACGATACATGTCCTCGACCGTCGCCCCCGGCATCACGAACGAGCCCGGCGAGACGGCACGGACCAGATAGGCGGTCGTGACGCTCGAGGTCTCCGAGCCGAAGCGGAACGCGGCGACGAACTGGTCGGTCCGCGATTCCACATGGCTCGGCGTATCGACCGTCAGCCAGCTGAGATCGGCGACGCCCGAGCCCTGCAGCAGGTCCGGATTCTCGATCTCGAACCCGGCCGGCAGCGGATCGGCGATCACGTACTGGCCGGAACCGAGCTGGGTCGGCTGCGCCGTCAGCACCACGACGAAGCGGTCGTTCTGCTTCACGTTGCTGAAGTCGGCCACTTCGCCCGTCACGGTGTAGTAGTCGCGCTGCAGCGTGAAGCCGTTCTCGCTCGGCGGCGGCGGTTCGCTCGGGATGGCGGTGGTCGTCACCTTCATCTCGGTCGGCGTGTTGCCGTTGTTGGTCACCTCGACGGTCAACCCGTCGAAATGCTCCTGGTCGTACCGGCGGTACGGCGACCCCGTCAGCGCTTCGCCATCGATCGACACCGAACCATCCGCAGCCGAGTTGCCGAGCGCCGAAGCGGCCACCAGCGTCCACGCGTCTTCCTGCGTCGAGGTCCAACGTTCGCCGTCGCGGAGCCTGCCGAGCTTGCTCGTCAGCTCCCCGATATCGACGCCCGAGGGCTTGAACTCGGCCGCCAGCGCCAGCACGCCGGCCGTGTCGCGGAGCAGGCTGCCGTAGTCGATACGGTACTTGTTCCGGTCCTCCCGGGCCTGCAGATCGGCGACCGCCGCCTGGAAGGCCGTGGCCGCACGGGTCCGATCGCCGTAGAGAGCGAGCGCGGCGCCGAGCTGGGCCTTGGCGAGCGGCGAACCGAAGTTCGACAGCCGTGCCTCGAGATAGTAGCGCAGGTCGCCGATAGCGGCCCGGCCGGCCCGGGCGAGGTCATAGAGCGCGAACGCCACATCCTCACCACCGAGGCTGAAGTCGGTCGCGTACGACACCTGGTTGCCGAGGTTGTCGAGCGCCCGTGTCATCGCCAGCTCCGGCACTTCGTACCCGGCCGCCTTCGCGCGCAGCAGGAACTCGGTGACATAGCTGTCGAGCCAGAGATCGGTCGACGAGTAGGGATCCCAGAGGCCGAACCCGCCCGAAGACGTCTGCTTGGACAACAGGTTCTTGATCGCGTCCCTGATCCGCTGATCGATCTCGGCATCGGTGCCGATCCCGACCATCTGTGCCACCTCGTTGAGGTAGAGCAGCGGCAGGGCCCGGCTCGAGACCTGCTCGGCACAGCCGTACGGGTAGCGATCAAGCGACAGCAGGATGCCCGGCACGTCGAGCCTCGCGATCGGACCGATCGCCAGCGTCGCCTCGCCGGTATGCGGCACCATGCCGTCGAACAAGGCATTGTCGAGCGTCACCGTCTCGCCGACGCCGAGCGGGATCACCTCGCTCGTCGTCACCGGCGCACTGGCCGCACGAACGCCGAGCGTCAGTTCTTTCACCTGCACATCGCCATTTGGCGCGGTGACGGTCACCTTGAGCTTCTGGTCGCCGATCCCGGTCCCCGTCAGCTTGAGGTCAAGCCCGGTCCGGTCGCCGACCTCGAGTTCAACCGATGTCTCGGCCGCGTCGGTCGAAAGCCCCTCGCCCGTCTCAAGTGACACCTTGTACGTACCCGGCTCGCCCGAGATGTTGTTCACCTCGACCAGCAGCCGCGACGTATCGTTGAGCCGGAGGAACCGCGGCGGGCTCAGGTTCACCACCACCGGATCGTGGACGATCACATCCGCCGAGGCATGGCCGACCGCATTTGCCGACCAGGCCATCACCATCAGCCGCACCGTGCCGTTGAAGTCCGGCATGTCGAAACTCACCGTCGCCGTGCCATCCGGCCCGACTTCGACTATCCCCGAATGCATGGCAACAAGCACCGTCGTCGCCGGCGGCGTCCCAAGGCGCGACGCACCTTCGTCGCCACCCGAGCGCAGCGCACCCGGCGTGCCCTGCATCGGATCGATCAGCTGCCCGTAAAGGTCGCGGAACTCCATGCCGAGCTGGCGCTGGCCGAAGAAATAACCATCCGGATCCGGCACCTGGAACTTGGTGAGGTTGAGAATGCCCAGATCCACCGCCGCCACGGCCACGTAGGCCTTCTCGCCGGGCTTGGCATTGGCGAGCTTGACCGTCGCCGCCAATGGCTGGCGCGGCAGGGCTTCCTTCGGCGCGTCGATCGACACGTCGAACTTGAGGTCGCCCGGATCCACGTCAGCATAAGCCAGACCCAGCGCCCGCGCCGGCATGCGTTTGGCTTCCGCGCTGCCCGGCCGATAGAGGATCGCCGTCACATAGGCGCCCGGACCCCAGTCGTCCGTCACCTGCAGGTCGACCGACGTGCCGCCTTCCGGCACTTCGACCGCCTTCATGTCGATGATGCGGTCGTCGACCACCATCACCAGCGCCGTGCCCGCAAACTGCGGATCGAGCTTCAGCACTGCCGTCTCGCCGGAGCGATAAGCCTGCTTGTCGAGTGCCACCGACAGCGTGTCCGGCGTGTCCGAACCCACTTCCGGATAGTAGTAGCCGGCATAGAACTCATAGGTCGTCGAGGTATCGTCGCCCGTCACTTCGAGCCGGTAGAGACCCCAGTCGACGGCCGCCGAAACCTCGACCGGCGCCGCCGCGGTGGCGTCCACCGTACCGTTGGCAACCTCGCGGGTCGTCGTTACGCCTTCCCACTTCCAGGTGCCGTTGTCGCGATACCACTGGTAGTTCGTTTCCACGCGTGACAGCGACCACTCGATCCCGGCCTTGTCGACTGCCGTACCATCCGGCCCGACCGCGATGATATCGAACCCGGCCTGGCTGCCCTCTTCGAGCCCATCGGCCGAAGCGAAGGTGGGTTTGACGCCGATCCGGTCGGTTGTCGAAAGCAGCGGGCGTGTCAGGCTGCGCTCGATGGCGCGGCCGTTGGTGTCGACAAGCCGCATGATCAGTTGCGCCTCGAGCGGCTTGGTCGTCGCCTGCGGCAGCGTCACGGTGACTGCAGCCGTCACATTGCCCGCCGCGTCGGTCGTCCCGACTGTCCCCAGCGGTTCACGCGACACCTGGAACGGATCGTCCAGCCGCCCGAACGAATAGCCCGGGAAGCCCGGCAGCGACCCGACCGGCCGCAGCACTACGTCCGCTTCCACCGCGAGATCCGGCGCCGTGGCGCCATAGAGATACTTCGCTTCGACGGCGACTTCCGTCACCTCGTCCGGCACGATCGGTTGATCCGCCGCGCTGATCTCGAACGCCAGCCTTTCCGGCTCGAAATCCTCGACCAGGAACCCCACCGTCGTCAGCGCCGAGGCCTTCGGATCGGCATAGATTCGCACCGACCACGAGCCGCGCATCGCCTCCGGCGCCAGCTCGATCGGCTGGAAATAGCCGCCCGCGCCGCCATCCTGGATCAGCATGGTCTCGTCGACCACGCCATCCGGACGCTGCACTTCGAGCGTCAGCGGCAGGTCAGTCACAGCCTTCGCCTGCACGTCGCGCAACAGCGCGGTGACGAACACCGTCTCGCCCGGCCGATAGACGCCGCGCTCGGTCGTCGCGAACACATCGAGCGGTCCCGGCGACGGCCGGCCTTCGACGCCGCGATCGGTGAGATCGAACGCCGACTTCGACACATCGAGGAACGCATAGTCGTCCGCATCGGTCTCGGCGACGATCAGCTGCGGCGCCCGGCCGCCTTCGCCGCGCGCGAGCCCCGGCGCGAAATCGGCCTTGCCATCCGCATCGGTCACGGCTTCGCCGAGGATCTCGTTGTTGACGGCGACGAGCCGCACCTTGGCGCCCGCCACCGGCTGCGCCGAGGTCAGCGAACGGACGAACGCATGGACGCCGTCATCGCCCGAAACCGTCGTAAGACCGAGGTCGGTGACGATGAACCACTGCGTCGCCATTTCGCGCCAGTATTCCTGCCGGCTGCCGGTAACCTTGGCGGTCACCACATAGGCGCCCGGCTGCAGCGTCGTGATCGCGTCGCGCACCGGAATGGCCGTCACGCTCATCGCGTTCGGCGCACCCTGCGCCAGGTCGACCGTCCCCTCCCAGGTCTTCTCGCCATAGGAGTTGGCCACGTCCTCGGCCGAATAGCCGTCGAGCGTGCGCTGGAACACCCCGTTCCGCACCGCCGTCGCCATGTTGCGATCGCCGATCCGGTAGATGATTACGTCCGCCGATTCCGCGTTGATCGAAGTGATCGGCAGCCCGCCGCCAAGACCGGCCGGCATCACATAGGCATTATTGGCAAAGCCCACGAACGGGGCGCGATCCGGCACATAGAGATCGAGCTCCACGTCCGAACGCAGCTGCTCGCCACCCGCCGACGGCAGGCCCGAGCGCAGCTTGATGTGATAGCGCCGGCCATGCTCGACGCCGGTGATGCAGATCTGGCTCTGGTCGCTCTCGACCGCCACCGTCGGCGCGTTGTCGACCACCACATAGCTCGAAAGGTCGGTGTCGCCGGTCGGCAGCGGATCGGAGAATACGGCGCAGATGCGCGGGTTCGCCGCTTCGGCGTCGACCTGGTTCGAGGTCACGCGGAAGCCGTGCTCGGCCACCACCTTGTCGAGGCGAGCCTGCAGCGTCGAGTCATCCACCAGCCCGATGCTCATGCGATAGGTCGCAATCGCCTCGCGCCACATTTCGCGGCGCTCCAGCGCCTTGGCCAGTGCGCCAAGCGCGGAGGCCTTCTCCTGCGGCGTTTCCGCCAGCATGTACGAATTGAGCGCCGCGTAAGAGCCATTGACCGCAAGATCGTACGTGCCGTTGCCGGCCGCGGCCTCGATATCGGCGCGCTTGTCGGCCTCGTCGGCCAACTTCAGCCACAGCGTTGGATCGTTCTTCACGATCGCCAGCGCCTGCCGGTACGACACCATCGCGGCCGCCGGATTCTGCTGCACCGAAGCCTCGTCGCCCGCCGCGATCAGGTCCTCATACGCAACGCCCGGCGGCGGCGTGTCGGTCTGCGGCAAGCTGTTGGCGAAATAGGTCGCGGAATCATAGAGGTCGCGCGCCGCAAACGGCAGCCCGTTGACCCGCTCGGTGATGATCTCGTCGAGAGTGGGGTCGAACACCACCTGCCCAGAGGTCGCGCCCTTGAACGATTGCGCCGTGCCCGCCTGCCCCTTGAGGAAGCACCAATTCGATTTCTCGTTATAGGTGAAGGCGCGGCAGAGCTTGTCGTTGGTGCAAGTCTCCTGGCACTGATCGAGCGTCACGTCCTTGCTGATCGAATAGTCGAACCCCGGCAGGTCCGTGTCCGGCAGCAATGTGACGCTGCGATCCTGGGCCGATACCGGTCCTAAATTGAGGAAAATGCTCGCCACGAGCCAAAAGGCGGTCTGAACAAGCCGCTTCATATTCCTCACCCTCAATTTCTGTATCCCAAGACGTATCCTACCCTATGAGGACGCGCCCTGAACGACAAATGAATGAAGGTGCTGGGCTTTTCAGCGCGAGGCGACGGCCGGTTCGTGGCGGTGCGGCCAGCCGTTGATGTGCGCCTTCTCGTGCCGGACGATCAGTGATCGCACGTCCGGCGCGAGGCCCTGCGCCACATAGATCAGCCCCAGCTCCGACAGCGAACAGCCCAACACCGTGTCCCGCCGGCTGCTGACTTCACTCGCGCAAACCTTCTGCAGCTTGGCCTGCGGCAGGTAAGTGACGTGATACGGCGTGCGCGGCTCATAGTCGTAGCGCGGCGGCGGCGCGAGGTTGGCGACCATGGCGATCGTGATGGCAGTAAGCACTTTCAAGTACTCCGAAACGCGCGGAGCGGCTCATCTGTCCATCGGCCGCGGTTAACCTCTTATTCATCACGATACTGGATGCAAGTGCTGCAAACCGGCCTGGTTACTAGTGAAAATGCGATCTATTTCGCGCGTCCGCGCGCAGCCGTCCGCACCGGCCCGACAAACTGTCCCAGTTTGATACAAATAGGGGGCCCGACCCCGCCAAAGCGCCGCGAACCGGCCTCAGGATCACTGCGTAGGCGGCAACGGGTTATCCACACCCTTGTGGGAAATTTCGAATATTGCGGGTGACTTGCGGATCGTGGACCGCCGGCGACGAACCCCAGTGACTGGTCGAGTGGCGACCTGGCACAGAGGCGGCGCATGGAAGTGAACGATTTACCATATGTGGGGCTCGACCCTGCAACATCGGTAGGGCTGGGGCACATCGTGCGCGTCGCCTCGCTGCGTTCGATCCTGCGTGTGCCCTCCCGGATCCTCGGACCAATCGACGCCCGTCTGAGCCGGTCCGGCCTCACCGCCCGCCGCCGCCTGCTGCGCCGTCGCCATCGCACGCCCACCGTCTGGGTCGTCGATAGCGGCCACCTGCCCCAGGCCCTGATCCAGCGTCGGCTCGAACACCCGGCGACACCCGTAATCTGGATCCGCCGCGGCCTGTTCAAACCCGAGCAGGCAGCCATCCAGGGCGGCTATCTCGATTTCGTCGACCTCGTGCTGGCCCCGCAGGAAGGCACTGCGCAACCGCCCGACGCGGTGGAGACTATGGCCGAAAAGCGCGGCAAGCTCGCGCGCGTCGGCATCGTCCACGCCTACCAGGTCCTGCCCGCCATCCCGGACGCGCCGGCCACGCCCTGCGTCTTCCTCGCACTGGGCGCCTTCACGCCGCAGCACCGCGCCACCTTCGCCCAACTGCGCCGGCAGCTCGAAGAGGCCCGGATCCCCTACCTCTGGTCCGCCCATGGCGGCGGCCCGCTACTCGCCGGCTTTCCTGCCTCACGGCGCGTGCCGGTGACCCGCGCGCTCGCCGCCAAGGCCCGCTGCACCGCCCTCGCCGGCGAAGCCGGCTACAACAGCGTCTACGAAGCCCTCCACCTCGGCTGCCCGACGCTGCTGCTCGCCAACGAAACCGAAGGCCGCGAGGCGCAGGAATTGCGCGTCAAGCTCGCCGCCTCGGCCTCACCCAACATGTTTGACGGCGCCGCCCCCGGCGCCATCGACGCCTGGCTCACCGCCGCGCGTGACCCGCGTCACGCCCGCTTTACCCCACCGGCCCTGGCAGAAAGCCACGGCCTCCAGCAGATCGCTGCCCACATCGAGAGAATGTTCGATGCCGCAACTCCCCGAACGTATTGAAGCCCTGGACATCGGTTGCGGCGACGGCCGCTCCACCGTAGCTCTCGCAAACCGCCTCGGGCTTGCCAGTGGCGTCGTCGGCATCGACAAGGTCGCCGCCCGCCTGCCCACCGAGCTCGAAGCCCCCAACGTCACCTTCGCGACCTACGACGCGCTGGAGCTGCCCAACAAGAAGCTCGCGCAGATCACGACGCTCCTCAACGTGCTGCCCGGCCTGCCCGACGTCCGTGCCGTCGCTACCATGCTGCGCAAGGCCGCCATCGTCGCTCGCGACTTCGTCTACGTCTCCCAGCCCCAGTTCGATTACAGCAGCTACCTGCTCCGCCGCGGCTTCAAGACCTATCATTCCGATCAGGCGCGCCACCTCTACCAGGGCACCTCGTACGACTATCTCAAGCTGGCCCGCGCTCTCCTCGAAGAAGGGCTGATCGCCGATTTCGCGCTGATGGAATCCGAGCGCATCCGCGACTCTTCGGACCCCGCGATCCATTCCGTACAGTCACCACCGGACAGCGGCCCCTATGACGAGGCGACCCACCGCTACAAGACGCCCGGCGTCACCTTCTCCGAGCCGGTCTACGCGCGCTTCAACATGGTGCTCTGCCGCAAGCCCGCCCAGCTCGGGCCCATTACCAAACGCCTCCGCAACGCCGACCGCGTCGACTCCGTCATCTACTCCTCAACGCCCCTCTAGGTAGCCCGCCATGCTCTCGCGCAAAGATACCGAGGAGCTGCTCTCCTCCTTCTCCTTCCTCATCTCCTGCATGGAACGGCTCGAGCAGCGCATGGGCTCGGTCGAAAAGCGCCTGCGCTCGGTCGAAAGCGATCACGACCGCATCCGCAACAGCCTCAACCTCGACGAACTGGTGCGCCTCAGCCGCGATGCGCGCGAAGCGCTCGCCACCGTCGGCGCCGTCCGGCCCGCTGCCTCCGCCCAGCCATCGGGCGTCCGCTCGGCGGCCGTCGTCGTCCCCGTCTTCAACGCGCCGGCCGAAACCGCCGCCTGCCTCGCCGCCCTGTTCGAGAACGGCGGCTATGACGAACTGATCGTCATCGACGACGGCTCCGATGCCGAGACCAAGGACCTGCTCGCCCGCGAGCATCGCCGCCGCCCCTTCCGGCTGATCACCAACCCGCAGAACCTCGGCTATACCAAGTCGGTGAACATCGGCGTCCGCGCCGCGCTGCATCATGACGCCGTGGTCATCCTCAACAGTGACACGGTCACCACCTTCGGCTGGCTCGATAACCTCAAGCGCGCCTTCAATCGCAGCGAAAGCATCGGTATCGTCGGCCCGCTGTCGAACGCCGCGAGCTACCAGTCGATCCCGGCCGTCCGCAACGAGTCCGGCGACTTCGCCACCAACCTCATCCCCGATGGCCTCACCGCCGACGACATCGCGCTGGCCCTGCGCAACCGGGAGCCCAGCTATCCGCACGTGCCGGTGATCAACGGCTTCTGCTTCGCGCTCCGCACCAGCATGCTGAAGCGCATCGGCCTCTTCGACGAGGACGCCTTCCCGGTCGGCTACGGCGAGGAGAACGACCTCTGCCTGCGCGCCACCGCCGCCGGCTTCCAGCTCGTCGTCGCCGACGACACCTATGTCTACCACTCGAAATCCGCGAGCTTCGGCAGCGAACGCCGCCGCGAACTGGCTCGGGCCGGCCGCCAGGCGCTCGAGCGCAAGCACGGCCCCGAGACCATGCAGCGCGCCGTCGGCGACCTCGAGCAGTCCCTGCCGCTGATCGACGCCCGCAGCGATGCGGCCCGCCTGATGGCCGAGGGCATGGCGCATGCGCTCTTTGCCGATGCACCCCTTTCGGTCGCCTACATCCTGCCAGCCCGGCCCGGCGGCGGCGGCGTGCATTCGATCGTGCAGGAGGCGAACTACCTCCACGAGCGTGGCATCAAGGTCGCCGTCTTCGTCCCCGAACGCGAGCAGGCGGCCTTCCTCTCCTACTACGCCGCCGACGGCATCGCGCCTGGGCTGTTTGTTGCCTATCGCGCCCTGCCCATGGTGCGCGACCTCGTCGCCGGCTTCGATGCCGTCGTCGCGACGGTCTATCGCAGCGTTTCGCTAGTCCGCGACCTGATCGAGATATTCCCCGACAAGCGCTACTTCTACTACGTGCAGGACTACGAGCCCTACTTCCATGCCGAAGGCACGCCTGAGTTCCGCGAGGCCGCCGAGAGCTACGACCTCGGCGACAAGGTGCGCTTCTTCGCCAAGACCCGCTGGCTCAGGGACATTGTGTTCGAAAAGCACGGCCGCAACGTCGATATCGTGCTCCCGAGCCTCGATCACTCGATCTTCACGCCCGGCCCCGCCGGTCGGAAGAACCACGTCGCCGCGATGGTACGCCCCTCGACCCCGCGCCGAAATCCGGAGCAGACCGTCGCACTCGCCGCAGCACTCGCTGCGAAGCACGGCGGCAAGCTCAAGGTGACCCTCTTCGGCGAGGACCCGTCCCATGCGATCTTCGATGCCGTCCGCGACATCCCGGGCATCGAACTGATCGGCCGCCTTACCCGGCCTGAGGTTGCCGGGCTGATGCAGTCTATCGATGTCTTCGCCGACCTGTCCCAATACCAGGCCTTCGGCCGCGCCAGCCTCGAGGCCATGGCCTGCGGCGCCACCGCCATCGTGCCGAAACGCGGTGGCAGCGGCGAGTACGCCGTCGCCGGCTGGAACGCCGAAATCCTCGATACCGAGGTGGCTACCGTCGTCGAGGACGCCGCCGCAGCGGTCGACCGCATCTACGCCGGCCTCGACAACTACCGGCAAGCGGCCCTGGCTACGGCCGCCCGCTACTCGGTCGCCGATGCCGGCCGCTCGATTTACAAATTCTTCCGGGCCAACTGAGAGGGATCGGCATGAACTGCTGCTACGTCATCCCCTATGTCGAGGCGACCGACGCGCTGAAGACCACCATAAGCCAGATCCTCGCGGTCGACGGCAACAGCGTGGTCGCCGTCAAGGACACGCCTCGCGGCGCCGAGCCCGAAGCCGAGGCCGGTCAGCTCAAGCATGCCGTCACCGGCAACCTGCACCTGCTGTCGGACGGCGTGGCCAAGGGCTACACCCGGTCGGTGAACCTCGGCGCCCGCTGGGCCGTCAAGCACTGCGCGCCGGATATGCTTTGCCTCCTCAACGACGACGTCATCTTCGCCGGCGGCCGCATCCCCGAGCTTAGTCGCACCCCGGCCGATGCCGGACTCGTCGGGGTCATCTCCAATCGGGCCGGTTACCAGTCGCTGCAATACGGCTTCGACGAAAACGGCGATTTCGTCTACCCCGACCATGACATCGACGGCGCCGCCGAGTTTCACCGGAACCTCGTCGATCGCGTCGGCGCGCGCTTCCTGCATGTGCCGCTGGTGCACGGCTTCGGCTTTTACATCCGGCCCTATGTGCTCGAAACGCTCGGCTGGCTCGACGAGCAGCGCTTCCCACTCGGCTACGGCTCCGATTTCGATCTGTCGCTCCGCGCCCAGGATGCCGGCTACCGCAACTACGTGTGGACCGGAGATTTCGTCTGGCACATCGGCGCCCGCACTGCCGGTGCAGAGCAACGCCACATCCGAGCCGTAACCGCGGACTTCGCACTCAAGCTCAGGCATGGTGAACAGTATACTAACGCCAAGTTCAAGACGCGTGTGCGGATGAACAATCACACCGGCAACTTTCTCGAACTTGCTTAGGTCAAGAAAGCTGCCGTTAATACCTGTCGTGTAAGCATTGATACGCAGAGGGGTCTGGACGCTCCCCTACAACCTGAGTTGCACTTTCTAGGAGTGGTTGTATGGCCAACAAGTCCGTTCGTTCTCTCGTTTCCGCCGTTATCGCCGCCGCGTACGGCCTCAATGCCGGTGTTCCCACCGCGGCCATTGCCGCGACCGAGCCCGTTGATCCGACCCCCGATGTGTGGTCGACCATCGAGCGCATCAACGCGAACAATCCCAATTCTTTCCTCAAGGTCAGCGTCGCCCGCGAAGCCGGTCGCTCCGAGCTGGTCTCGGCGATCGTTCAGGCCGCCAAAACGGCTGCGTCCGCCGATGAACTCAATGCCGCCATCGAGGCCGCGATCCTGCGCGTCGGTGGCCTGAGCAGCAAGAACGTCATCCCGCTTGCCGAACTGCTGGCCGCCCTGCGCGCCATGGGCATCTCGGAAGACTTCATCACCTCGACGCTCAACACGTACTCCGTCCACGTGGCCGACGCCGTCGCCACCGGCACGCTGACGGCCAGCGTCGCCGCCGCGATCCTCGTCGAAGGCGCGTCGCAGAACCTTTACAGCTGACACTTAACTGCCGGAGCCGTTCGGCAGCGAGGGGCACCAAATGACCACCACGCTTCGCCGAATGGCCCTCAGCCTGGCCCTGACCGCAATGGTTGGCGCGGGGCTGATCTACTCAGGTAATCTCTCGGCCTCCGTCGCGCAGGAAAGCTCCGAGGCCGCCAAAGCCGCCGTCGCCGCCGCCAAGATCCTCGCCCAGAATGGTGAGCATCAGGCCGTCCGCGACCTGCTGCACGCCTACCTTGCCAACGACTCAGCTGCCCTGCTCTATGTCCGCGCCGGGATCGCCCTGAAGACCGCCGACAGCCAGGACTTCCTTCTCGCCGCCCGGCTGGCCGAGGCGGGCAATCGCTCCGGCGCCCGCATCGTCGGCGACATGCTGCGCCAGGGCCTCGGCGTCACCGTCGATTTCGAGCGCGCCGAAGCCGCCTACCGCCGTGCGATCGAGCTCGGCGACACCGCTTCCCGCAGGCGCCTCGGCGACCTCTTCCAGGCAGCCAAGCGCTACCCCGAGGCCATCGCCGCCTATGCCGAGCTGCGCGCCGAAGACCCGGTGAGCGACCGTTCCTTCACGGTTCTCTCGATCACTCGCGGCAACATCACCGACCCCGCAGAACTGGCAGCCCTCGTCGAACATCTCGATGCCTTGAGCCTCACCGACGACGCCGCCGCCCGAGCTGCCGCCTCGATGTTTGAGCGCGGCGCTGGCGTCGAAGCCGACAAACCCCGCGCTGTCAGCTATGCCCGCCGCGCCATCGAGCTCGGCGATACCAATCTCGGTCTCATGGTTGCGCAGGATTGCGACACTTGCTCCGCCCTCGAAGTCATTGGCCTGCTCAAGGCCACCACCAAGCTCGAAGATGTCACCAAGACCAGCAATGCGCTCGAAATGCCGTTGGAGCGTGGCCTCTACGCCGACAGCTGGGAGATCATCTCCCGCTTCTCGCCGGCTGACCGCACGGCCATTGCCGGTCACATGCTGGAAAAGTTCGGCGCCGTCTCCAACCCGGTGGTCGGGCTCACGCAGTCGCTGATGCTGTCTACCGGCGAGTACGACGGAACCGTCGACGGCATGCTGACCAGCTCGACCCTCGCCGCCGTCCAGCGCTACGCCGCCGCGCGCCAGATCACGCTGGTGACGTTCGACCCCGCCTTCGTCAACCGCCTCTTCGCCAGCGCCGAGTAGCTACTCGGCCGCCTCCAGCCGGTTGAGTTCGACGATCCCTCGGATTTCCGCCCGGCACGAGCCACAGTTCGTGCCCGCCTTGAGCGCCACGCCGATCGCCTCGACAGAGTGGCACCCGGCCCGCGCCGCCGCCGCGATCTGGTTCGCCCCGACGCCGAAGCAGGCACAGACGATCGGTCCCGGATCAGGCCGATCGCCCCCCGGCCGCCCGGCGAGGATATCCGCCCGCCGCCGCGCCGAAATCTTCTCCCTGAGCAGTCCGACCGCCCACTGCCGCGACACCAGCACCGGGTCGGGCGCGAGATAGAGCGCGAACTCCAGCTCCTCCCCCACGAACAACGCCAGGCTCTCCCGCCCGCTCGCCTTGTCCCGAATGGTGAGGAGATACGCTCCATCCTCCACCCCGAACGCCTCCCGTACCCATGCCTCCCAGTCGGCCGGCTCAGTGATGAAGGCCAGTTCCGTCCGCCAGCCACCATCGGCCTCGGCCGCGGCCCAGTAATCCGCCCCATCCAGCTTCGGCTTCCGCCGGCTGACCGCAAAGCCGTACCGTCGCGCCAGTGCCGGTCCGGCCACCACCATCGCCATCTTCAGTGCCGGCTGACCCGATTGCGGATCGGTCTGCGCCGTCACCAGCGCATCCACTCGCCCCGCCGCCGAGAACTGCCCGGTCCAGTGCATCGGCACGAACACGCTGCCGCGCTGCTGACGGTCCGTAACCAACGCCCGCACCAGCGCCGTGCCATGCTGGTTCTCAAGCTTGACGAGGCTCGCGTGCCTTATGCTCTTGTCCGCCGCATCGTCCGGATGCAGTTCTGCGAACGGCTCGGCCATATGCGCGGAAAGCCGCGAAGCCTTCCCGGTCCGGGTCATCGTGTGCCAGTGGTCGCGCACCCGGCCGGTGTTCAGTACCAGCATGCCCGGGGGCGTCACGATCGGCGGCGGCGGCGCCACCGGCACGAAGCGCGCCCGCGCATCCGGCGTGTAGAACTGCCCGCTGCCGAACATCCGTGCCGTTCCGGCCAGCCGCACCGGCCACTGTACCGGCTGCAATGTGTCGTAGTCGGCCCCAGTCAGCCCCGACAGGTCGAAATCCCTCGCCCCGGCATTCTCGAACCCCGACAGCGCCACATGCTCGGCAAAGATCTCGTTGGCGCTCTCATACGGAAACGCCTCGCCAAAGCCCATCCGCCGCGCCACCTGCGTGACGATCCACCAGTCCGGCTTGGCTTCTCCCGGTGCCACGAGGAACGGCCGCTGCCGCGAGACCCGCCGCTCCGAATTCGTCACCGTCCCGTCCTTCTCGCCCCACCCCGCCGCCGGCAAGCGCACATGCGCTTCGACCGCCGTATCGGTCGCCGCATTCATGTCCGACACCACGACGAACGGGCACGCACGGATCGCCGCGCGCACCGCATCGGCTTCCGGCATCGAGTCGACCGGATTGGTCGCCATGATCCACAGCGCCTTGATCTTGCCCGCCGCGATCGCCTTGAACAGCTCGACCGCCTTGAGCCCCGGCGCCTCGGCGATGTTCTCGGCCCGCCAGAACCGCCGCACCCGGTCGACACTCACCGGATCGAAATCCATGTGCGCCGCCAGCATGTTGGCGAGTCCGCCCACCTCGCGCCCGCCCATCGCATTGGGCTGCCCGGTCACCGAAAACGGCCCCATCCCCGGCAGCCCGATCCGGCCCGTCGCGAGGTGGCAGTTGATGATCGCATTGACCTTGTCGGTCCCTGTCGCCGACTGGTTGACCCCCTGCGAATAGACGGTGACGGTGCGCGTATTGGCTGCGAACAGGTCGTAGAAGACTGCCACGTCGCGCACGCTGAGCCCGGTCGCCTCGGCCACCCGCTCCAGCGTCCATTCCCGCGCGACATCGAGCGCCGCCCCGAACCCGTTCGTGCTCCCGCCGATGAATTCGGGATCGACCGCATTCCGCTCGACCAGCGACTTAAGCAGCCCGACGAACAGCGCCGTATCGCCGTCCGGCTTGATCGCCAGGTGCAGGTCCGCCTGATCCGCCGTCGTCGTCCGGCGCGGATCGATCAGCACGATCTTCATGTTGGTACGCCGCGCCTTGGCCGCGACAATCCGCTGGTACAGCACCGGATGGCACCAGCTGAGGTTGGAGCCGACGAGGATCACGAGGTCCGCGAGCTCGAGGTCCTCATAGTTCCCCGGCACCGTGTCCGACCCGAAGGCTCGCTTGTGCCCCGCCACCGACGAGGCCATGCAGAGTCGCGAGTTGGTGTCGATATTGGCCGAGCCGACAAAGCCCTTCATCAGCTTGTTGGCGACGTAATAGTCCTCGGTCAGCAACTGCCCCGAGCCATAGATCGCCACCGCTTCCGGCCCATGCTCCGCAATCGTCTCGCGGAACCTCGAAGCCACCAGTTCGAGCGCGTCATCCCATCCCGCCCGCCGCCCACCGATCTCCGGATGGAGCAGCCGCCCATCATGCGACAGCGTCTCCCCCAGCGCCGACCCCTTGGAGCACAACCGCCCCAGGTTCGCCGGATGCTCCGGATCCCCCGCGATCGTCACCGTGCCGTCCGCCTGCGGCGTCGCGAGGACACCGCAGCCGACACCACAGTAGGGGCAGGTCGTTTTTGTGGGCTGGGACAAGCCGCCCTACTCCGCCGCCGCCAGCATGATGTCCTGGGCCATGAATATCCGCCCTTCCATCACCTCCACCGCGTAGGTCCGCACCCGCCCCTCGTCAGCGCCCTGTGCTTCGCCCGTTGCGAGATCGAACACCCAGTTGTGCAGCGGGCACGTCACCGACCCGCCATGGACGATCCCCTCGCTCAGCGGTCCGCCCTTGTGCGGGCAGCGGTTCTCGATCGCATAAACCTGGTTCTCCGCCGTGCGGAACACCGCGATCTTCCCGGCCGGCGTATTCACGCACCGCGCGCCCCGCACCGGGATCTGCTCGATGCGCCCGATCTCGACCCAGTCGTTCATCAGCATCGCGTTCACTCCGCCGCCTGCGGCACGCCGAACTCGGCCATGGCCGCGAATTCGTGTGCATCCTTGCCGTTGACCCGCTCTTCCCACGGGTCGACCTGCGCGAAGCTCTGCGAGTAGACGAAACGGTCGTAGTACATCCGCCGCTTCTCGCGATCCTTCACGATGGCGGCCTGGATCGACTCCATGCCCACCCGCTTCAGCCACTTGTACATGCGCTCGAGATACCGCCCCTGCTCGCGATAGAGCTGCGTCAGCGCCGCGATGATCTCGATCGCTTCATCCTCGCTGTCGGCATGGCACAGCGCCTCCGTGCCCTTGATGTCGAGTCCGGCCGCACCAGCGAAGACGATGTCGTAACCCGAGTCCACGCAAATCACGCCCACGTCCTTGCAGGTCGCCTCGGCGCAGTTCCGCGGACAACCCGACACGGCCATCTTCACCTTGGCCGGGGTCCAGCTCCCCCACATGAACTTCTCGAGCTTGATGCCGAGCCCGGTCGAATCCTGCGTGCCGAACCGGCACCAATCCGAACCCACGCAGGTCTTCACCGTGCGCAGCCCCTTGGCGTAAGCCGCGCCCGAAACCATGCCGGCCGCATTGAGGTCGGCCCACACGGCTGGCAGGTCTTCCTTCTTCACGCCCAGCATATCGATGCGCTGCCCGCCGGTGACCTTCACCGCCGGAATGCGGAACTTGTCGACCACATCGGCGATCGCCCGCAGCTCGCCTGAGCTGGTCATGCCGCCCCACATGCGCGGCACCACTGAATAGGTGCCGTCTTTTTGGATATTGGCGTGCACGCGTTCATTGATGAACCGGCTCTGCTGGTCGTCCTCGTATTCACCCGGCCAGGTCGCGACCATGTAGTAGTTGAGCGCAGGCCGGCACTTGGCGCAGCCGCACGAGGTCTTCCACTCGAGTTCCTGCATCAGCTGCGGGATCGAGCGCAGTTCCTTGGCGATGATCAGCCGGCGCACTTCGTCGTGCCCGAGATCGGTGCACTTGCACATCGGCTGCACGGCGGCGGGGTTGTAGCCGTCCCCCAGCGTCATCATCAGCAGCTTTTCGACCAGCCCCGTGCACGAGCCGCAGCTCGCCGAGGCCTTCGTATGCGCCCGCACATCGTCGAGCGACGTCAGGCCCTTGCCGGTGATCGCACCAGTGATTTTCGATTTACATACGCCGTTGCAGCCGCAGATTTCCGCATCATCCGGCAAGGCTGCAACGGCCGCCGTAGGGTCCAGCGGGGCACCACCCTGATAATTCTGGCCGAAGATCAGGGTATCGCGCATTTCGCGCGTATCGGTCCCCTTCCTCACCATGTCGAAGAACCACGGTCCGTCTCCGGTATCGCCGTAGAGCACCGCGCCGATGATCTTGTCGCCCTTCAGCACCAGCCGCTTATAGACACCCGACGAGGCATCGCGCAGCACGATCTCCTCGCGGTCCTCCGCCTCGGCGAAATCGCCGGCCGAGTAGAGCGATACGCCCGTGACTTTCAGCTGCGTCGCCGTCTGCACCGGCCGGAACGCGGCGTCCATCTTGACCAGCGTCTTGGCCGCCACCTTGGCCATATCGTAGAGCGGCGCGACGAGGCCGTAGACGACCTTTTCGTGCTCGACGCATTCGCCGATGGCGAGAATGTCCGGGTCGGCCGTCACCATCTGGTCGGTCACGACGATGCCGCGCTCGACATGGACGCCCGCCGCCGTCGCGATGCGCGTCTCGGGCCGGATGCCCACCGCCATCACCACGATATCGGCCGGATAGATCGTCCCGTCATCGAGCGCCACCGCCTCGACCCGGTCGGTACCGAGGATCGCCTTGGTCTGAGCCTTGCAGTGGATCTTGATGCCGCGCCCTTCGAGCTCGCGCTGCAACAGGTACCCGGCGGCCGGATCGAGCTGGCGCTCCATCAGGTGCCCCATCAGGTGCAGCACCACCACTTCCATGCCGCGCAGCCGCAGCGCTGCCGCGGCTTCGAGCCCGAGCAACCCGCCGCCGATCACCACCGCCTTGGCGTTCGGCTTACCGGCCGCCGCCATCATCCGGTTGACATCGTCGAGGTCGCGGAACGCCATCACGCCGGGCAGGTCCTTGCCCGCGATCGGGATGATGAACGGCGCCGAACCGGTGGCGATCACCAGTTTGTCGTATTCGGTCTCACCGCTCTTCGACACCACGACCTTCCGTTTGCGGTCGATCGCCGTGACCGTTTCGCCGAACCGGCAGTCGACGCCGTTCGCCTGGTACCAGGCGGCATCGTGGGTGATGATGTCTTCGTAAGTCTTCTCACCCGCCAACACCGGCGACAGCATGATGCGGTTGTAGTTGCCGCGCGGCTCGGCGCCGAACAGGGTGACGTCGTAGCTCCCGGGGCTGTCCTCGAACAGGTGTTCGAGCATCCGGCCCGACGCCATTCCGGCACCGATGACAACGAGTTTCTGTTTCATCGCTCTTTCTCCAGAAACTGAGGGGGTCATGCCGGCTGGCTGGCACCTTGCCGCGTCGCCATGCGGCGAACGGCAAGGTGCATCAGCCCCAGCGACACGAGGACGAGGACGAACAGCGCCAAAAAGCAGCTGCTCCACATACCGGTGGCATCCTTGAGCCAGCCGAACAGCAGCGGCAGGATGAATCCGCCGATGCCGCCGATCATGCCCACGAGCCCCCCTACGGCGCCGACATTGTCCGGGTAGTAGGTCGGGATGTGCTTGTAGACCGCAGCCTTCCCCAGGCTCATGAAGAAGCCCAGGACGAACACCAGCGCGATGAACAGCAGCGGCGTGATGAGGCCGGCCGGCAGCGACAGCAGCAGCGTCACGACCGCCGAGACGCCGAACGTCCAGTACATGATGAGCCGCGCCCCGACCTTGTCCGACAGTGTGCCGCCATAAGCGCGGAAGAGGCTGGCCGGGATCGAGTAAGCGGCGGCGATCATGCCGGCCATCTTGATGTCGAAGCCGTAGACCCCGATCAGGTAGCGCGGCAACCACAGCGTCAGCGCAACGAAGGCGCCGAACGAGAAGAAGTAGTAGAGCCCGAAGCGCCACACCCGCACATCGCGCAGCGGCGCGAACTCGGCGAGGAAGCTGCGCTGCGGCGCGCCTTCCTTGCGGCGCTTGATCAGGACCGGGTCGTCTTCGGTGGTGAACCAGAACACCACGGCCATCACGGCGAGCGCCCCGGCCCAGCCCAGCGCCACGGCCTGCCAGCCGAACGCCACCATCACGAACGGCGCAACGAACTTGGTCACCGCCGCCCCGACATTGCCGACCCCGAAAATCCCGAGCGCCGTGCCCTGCTTGCTCTGCGGATAGAACCGCGACACATAGGCGACGCCCACCGCAAACGACCCGCCGGCGAAGCCGACGCCCAGCGCCGCGACAAGGAACTGCTCATAGGTCTGCGCGAACACCAGCAGCGAAGTCGCCACCGCCGCCGCCAGCATGGTCAGCGTGTAAACCAGCCGCCCACCATACCGGTCGGTCCAGATCCCGAGGACGATCCGCACCAACGACCCAGTCAGCACCGGCGTGCCGATCAAGAGGCCGAATTGCGTCTCACTGAGCCCGAGCTGATCCTTCAGCGCCACGCCGATGATCGAGAAGATCGTCCACACGGCGAAGCACACGGTGAAGGCCACCGTTGAGAGCCCGAGGGCGCGGTACTGGGAACGGGTTTGGTCGTCGAGGCGGCTCATGGTTCGCTCCATTGTGAGAGCCCAAAACGAAAAGGCCGCCGCGAGCACGTCCCGTAACGACGGGACGAAGCATCTGCGGCAGCCTTGCCTGTGGGGGAGCGCCCGTCTTTGGACGCCGATCATCGCGAGTTATCGCGTTCGATAGCTTCTATGCACGGACCGTGCCAAACTGCAGAAACGGTAATTTCTCTTTGTTCTGCAATATGTTAGTCAGTTCTCGCCGAATCCGATCTGACAGCAGGATTGACTAATTCGAGTTCACACAGGCAATTCCATGCCTATATTTTGACCGCGCATATGCCGTGGTCAATGTTTGGGCAAGCTGCAGCGACGGGAGGGGGGCGGCGAAGCCGCCTCTCGATCCTCCCCTGCGAAGCGGGGGAGAGGTACCAGCGAAGCTGGTGGAGGGGGCGGCCACGAACACCGGCGCCCTTCCCGCGCCGGCGGCGACGCTCCCCTCACCCCAGCACTAAGCCGCCTCCACGAACCGATGCCGCTCATACAAGAACTTCAGCACCGCCTCGCGGCACTTGAGATAGGTCCGGTCACCCGCCAGCTCGAGCCGCTTGCGCACCCGCCCCAACGGCACCTCCAGCACCTCGCCGATCCGCGCCGCCGGTCCGTTGGTCATCATCACTATCCGATCCGACAGCAGCACCGCCTCGTCCACGTCGTGCGTGATCATGATCATGGTGTTCCCGAGCCGCTCGTGGATCTCCATCACCGCGTCCTGCAGATGCGCCCGCGTCAGCGCATCGAGCGCGCCGAACGGCTCGTCGAGCAGCAGCACTTTCGGCTCCATTGCCAAAGCCCGCGCGATGCCGACACGCTGCTTCATGCCACCCGAAATCTCGGCCGGCCGCTTGTCCTTGGCGTGCCCCATCTGCACAAGGTCGAGATTGTGCATGATCCACTCATGCCGCTCGGCCTTGCTCTTCCTGCTGCCGAACACCTTCGCTACGGCAAGATTGACGTTGTCGTAGACAGTGAGCCAGGGCAGCAGCGAGTGGTTCTGAAACACCACCGCGCGATCCGGCCCCGGCGCCGTGACATAGGCGTCGCCGAGCGCAATCGTCCCCTCGGTGATGTCAGTCAGTCCCGCGATCAGGTTGAGCAGCGTGGACTTTCCGCAGCCCGAGTGCCCGATGATGGAAATCACCTCGCCCTGTTCGATCTCGAGCGAGATATCCTTGAGCACCTCGGACTTCACGCCGTTCCGCTCGAAGACTTTGTCGATATGTTCGATCTTGAGATAGGCCATGGCACTCTCCCTCAGTTCGCGGCCGTGCCGCGGGTGACGAAGGCGCCCACCGCCGATACCAGGCGATCGAGCATGAAGCCGACGACTCCGATATAGACAAGCGCCACGATGATATCGGGCAGCCGCGAGGAGTTCCACGCGTCCCAGATGAAGAAGCCGATGCCGACGCCGCCGGTGAGCATCTCGGCGGCAACGATCGCCAGCCAGCTAAGCCCGATGCCGATGCGCAGCCCGGTGAAGATGTAGGGCGCCGCCGCCGGCACCATGATTTTGAAGAAGAACTCGAGCGGATTGAGCCGCAGCACGCTCGCCACGTTCCGGTAGTCCGCCGGAATGTTCCGCACGCCCACCGCCGTATTGATGATCACCGGCCATACGGCGGTGATGAAGATCACGAAGATCGCCGACGGATGACTGTCGCGGAACGCCGCCAGCGACAGCGGCAACCAGGCCAGCGGCGGCACGGTGCGAAGGATCTGGAAAATCGGATCGAGCCCGCGGGTCGCCCAGATCGACTGGCCGACGACCGCCCCCAGCAGCACGCCGACGATGGCGGCAAAGCCGAAGCCGACGGCGACGCGCTGCAGGGACGAGAACACCCGCCAGGCCAACCCGATATCGCCGTTCCCATAGTCGAAGAACGGATTCCAGATCAGCTCGCCCGCCTGCTCCCACACCACCGACGGCGGTGGCAACGACGCACCGGGCGTCGAGCAGGCGATTTGCCAGACGAGGAGAATGAACGCGATGACGATCAGCGGCGGCACCACCGCGCGCGCCACGCCCGCGCCAATCTTCCGCCACTCGAACTTGCGGGTCGTCACCCGCACCGGAAAAGCGAAGACCTTCGCCTTGCTGGCCGGGGTGATGGTTTCGAACTGGGCCTCTGCACTCATGATCGCGGGTCCGTTGCTGCAAAAGGAAAAGGCGGCGCCGAGCCAGGGATGAACCCGGCGCCAGTCGGGACTTCGTTTAGCCGAGCGCCGTGATGGCGAGGCTCTCGAGATAGGCGGACGGGTTCTCGGGATCGAACACCTTGCCGTCAAAGAACGTCTCAGGCCCGCGCGAGCTCGAGGCCGGGATATCGGCCGCGGCCACGCCGAGCGCCGTGGCCGCATCGCGCCACAGGTCCTCGCGGTTCACCTGGTCGACCAGCGCCTTCACGTCGGTCTCGGCCGGGAGGTACCCCCAGCGGATATCCTCGGTGAGGAACCACGCATCGTGGCTCTTGAACGGATAGGACGCATGATCCTTCCAGAACTTCATCTCGAGCCCGGTGGCGGTCGCGACGCGGCCGTTGCCGTAGTTGATGTCGCCCTTCAGCCGTCCCAGCACGTCGGCCGGCGGCACGTTGAACCAGCCGCGTTTGCCGAGGATCGTCGCCAGCTCTTCCTTGTTGGCCATCTCGTCGGCCCACTGCGCCCCCTCCATCGCCGCCATGATGATGGCGCGCGTGGCGGCGGGGTTGGCCTCGATGAAGTCGCTGCGCAAACCCAGTGCCTTTTCCGGATGGCCCTTCCAGAGCTCGCCCGTGCTCGCGGCGGTGAAGCCGATACCCTGGTTGACCAGTTGCTCGTTCCACGGCTCGCCCACGCAGAAGGCGTCCATGTTGCCGACCTTCATGTTCGCCACCATCTGCGGCGGCGGCACGGTGATGGTCGAAACGTCCGTGTTCGGGTTGATGCCGCCGGCGGCGAGCCAGTAGCGTAGCCACAGGTCATGCGTGCCGCCCGGGAAGGTCATCGCCACCGTGACTTCCTTGCCCTCGGCCTTGCGCTTGGCGAACACGTCCTTGAGCGGCGAGGAGTCGAGCCCGACGCCAACATCCTTGTAGGCCTGGGCCACCGAGATGGCCTGGCTGTCGAGGTTGAGCCGCGCCACGATCGACATTGGCAGCGGCACGTTGTTCTGCGTCACCTTACCGGTCGAGATCAGGTACGGCATCGGGGTCAGGATATGCGCCCCGTCGATGCCGTTGGCCGCGCCGCCGAGTACCAGGTTGTCGCGCGTCGCGCCCCAGCTCGCCTGCTTCAGCACCTCGACATCGGGCACGCCGTGCTTGGCAAAGAAGCCCTTCTCCTTGGCAATGATCAGCGCCGAAGCGTCGGTCAGGGCGATGAAGCCGAGCTTGGCGCCCGTGACTTCGGGTCCGGCCCCCTGCGCAAATGCGCCCGACGGGAACAGTGCCTTGGCTGCAACCAGCGTTGCCGCGGTGGCCGTCGTGCCGGCGAGGAAGGCCCGGCGGCTGAGGAGGGAGGTGGTGGTCGGTTTGGTCATCAGGTCTCTCCGTGTGATGCGATCAGCCGGCGCCCCGCAGTGCCCCTCCTGCGGTCCAAAAAAGAAAAAGCTGCCAGCAGGTATTGCGCGCTGGCCTCTCGGCCCTCGGCACTCCTGTTGGCAGCTTTGCCTGTCTGGTGACGCCCACCGTTGGACGTCGGATGATCGCGATTTCGCGTGTCGGAGAATGCAATGCACGCGCCGTGCCAAACTGGCCGGAGGCGATAATTTCTTCAATATCAATAAGTTGATAGCATGCACAAATGATAGGCATACGTGAATGCCGCCTAATCCGTATGCACAGACCGACGTGATGGACAAATTTTGAGCACACTGCAGATATGACTCATTTTTGCTCAATCCTTCGAAAGGTTGCAAAATCGACAGAGACGACCCCTCCCGTCCTCCCCCATAAAGGGGAGGTGAAGAGGTGTTTGTGGCTCGATCGTGCCTATGAAACAGGTGGTGCACCTCCCCCTTTATGGGGGAGGACGGGAGGGGGTCGTCTGCTACAGCGACGCACCGAAAACCCGGCGCCTGTCACTCCGCGCGTTGCGCCGCGATGTACGCGCCAACCGCCGCCGGATCAAACGGCTTGCCGTCGAAGAACCCATCCGGCCCTATCTCTAGCTTCCCCGTCGTCGCCGGCACATCTGCCGCCACGGACAGCGCCCCCTCGACCTTGCTGTCACCCAGCGGCACCGGCACGCCGATCGGCGCCAGCGCGGCCCGGTACAGATCCGGGCGGAACGTCAGCGCCGCCGCTTCGGCCCGCGCCTCGTTGTGCTCGACCTCACCCCAGCGCACCATCTGGCTGTAGAACCACAGCGCGTGGCTGGTCCACGGGAAGTTGGCCGCCTTGGCATAGGGCACGAAGTGATCCGGCACCGCCACCGTCACTCCGGCGCCAATATCGAACACACCATCGAGCGCCGGTACGATCAGTTCGGCCGCCTGATCGAGATAGGCCGGCCCCGCCATGATTCGCGCCGCCTCGGCGTGGTTGCCCGCGTGCCCGCACCACACCGCTGCCCGATGCACCGCGCGCAGCAGGGCCGCCACGATCTCGCTGTTCGCCTCGGCCCAATGCGCCCGCATGCCGATCACCTTGTCCGGGCTCGAACGCCAGATCGCCGCCTTCACCGTGGCGAGATGCGCGCCCTCGCGCTTCACCCCCACGCTGTTCCACGGCTCGCCGACGCAATACCCATCGATCCCGCCCGCCCCCAGCGCATCCGGGAGATAGGGCGGCGGCAGCACCACGATCTCGACGTCGCGGTCCGGCACGATCCCGGAGGCCGACAGCCAGTAGCGCAGCTCGTAATTATGCGACGAGGTCTGGTGCACCACGCCGAACCGCAGCTTCTGCTTCGACGCCGCCACCACCTTCGCCAGTGCGGCGCCCACTGGCCCCGCCTCCAGCGTCGCCGGTGCCCCGGCGTCGGCCAACTTCGCCCAGAGTTCGGCGCTGACCGTCACACCGTTATTGCCCAGCCCAAGGACGAACGGCACGATCATCGGCACCGATAGTGGGTTGAGCCCCAGGTTCGCCGCGATCGGCATCGGCGCCAGCATCTGAGCGAAATCGAAATGCCCTAGCGCCGCCCGGTCGCGGATATTGGCCCACGAGGTCTCGCGCACTAGGTGGAGGTCCAGTCCCTCGACCTCGGCGAACCCCTTCTCGCGCGCCAGCACCAGCAGCACGCTGTCGAGCAAGGGCAGGAAACCGGCGGAAAGCGGGATCAGGGACATGGCTATTCCTTGGGGCCGAGCAAGGCGTCGGCCGTAACGAGGCTCTGGGCAATATCGACGAGACGGCGGTTCTGGTTCATGGCGGTCTTGCGCAGCAGGGCATAGGCCTCGGCTTCGGCCAACCCGCGCGTCCGGAACAGGATCGCCTTGGCCTGTTCGATGACCTTGCGATCCTCGAGTTCGCTGCGCGCCTGTTCGAGCTCGCGCGTCAGGCGGGAAAAGGCATTGAAACGGCTGACGGCCATATCGAGGATCGGCTTTACCCGCTCCTTCTTCAGCCCGTCGACCACATAGGCCGAGACGCCCGCCTCCACGGCCGCCTCGATCGTCGAAGCATCCGAGCGGTCGACGAACATGGCGATCGGCTTCTTGAGCGCGCGGCTCAAGGTGAAGAAGTGCTCGAGCCGGTCGCGGTTGGGGTTTTCGAGGTCTATCACCACTACGTCGGGCATCTGCCGCTCGATGACCCGCGCCACCTCATTGATCTCGGTGACCACCGTGACCTGGCTGTGCCCGGCCTCGCGCAGCCCGTCCTCGATGATCGAGGCACGGATGCGATTCTCGTCGATGACCAGGATGGAGAGCTCGGCTGGTGGCATGGCGGCTTTATCGCCGCGTTCGCGCTGCACAAGCAAGCGCCGCTTTCACATCCCTGCCCGGCGGTCGGCGTTGTGGTCGCTCGTGGCTTCGGCTCCTTCAGCCAGCCAGACGCTCTTCCTTGATCCTCAGAGTCACGATCACGCCCTCGGTTGACCAGTCGTACACGATCGAACCGCCCAACTGGCCCGCTATGCTGCGCCGGACCAGATCGCTTCCGTAGCCGTCTGCACCGTTCCGGGGCTCGACATCTGGCCCCCCACGCTCGGTCCAGACGATGACCACTTCATCACCGTCGGTTGTGCCTGAGACATCGAGCGAACCGGCTTCCACCGACAGCGCTCCATATTTCAGTGAATTGGTGGCGAGCTCATGAATGATCAACGCCAGGCTCGTGGCAGGACCTTCCGCGATCCCCATTCGCGGCACTGCAACCCTGATGCGACCGCTGAAGGCGCCCATGTCCTCGTACGGCGCCAGAAGTATCGACAGCAGGTCGCCGAGCAGCGCAGCGGTGCCTTGGTGGCCAGGCAGTGGGCGCACCAGATCATGCGCTCTCCCGAGGGCCGCGAGGCGGTCGGTCAGCACTTCGGCCATTTCGACAGCAGAGGTCGTCGACCGCGCAGATATCCGGGTAAGGCCAGACGCAATCGCCAGCAGGTTCTTCACCCGGTGGCTCATTTCCCCCGCGAGGAGCTCATGCCCCTCCTCCGCCTGCTTGCGCCCCGTCACGTCGAGGAAGACACCGAACATGAGCCGCTCGTGCAGACCGGAGTCATTGCCCAGGCCACGCGCCGAGATCCAGCGGACGACTTCACCCAGCATCACTCGGAAGTCTATTTCGTAGGAGCCGACAATCGCTCGGGTAGCCGTGAACGCATTGCGGACGCGGTCCCGGTCGGCCGGGTGGATATGCGAGGAAAGGTCCTCGAACGTAACGGAATCGCCCTTTGGCAGACCCCAGTGAGAAAAGCCCTGCTCGTCCATCGTGAACTCGTCCGAATCGACGTTCCAGGACCAAAGCGAAACTCCGGCCGCCTGAAGGGCGCGGCGGAGGTTGTCCGGCTCCCATAGGGGGTGGTCTTGATCGGTCGACGACACTCTGGCTCCAATTGGCTGAGAGGGGATTGAACGCTACCTCAGCGGGGGCGATCCACCTAATCGCCAATACAGGTCCCCCAAAGTCCGCTAGGCAGCCTTGATGGCAGTCTCGACATCCTCGACGGCATGACCGGTCAAATCCTTGGCAATCTCACCGATCAGCTGTGCGACGAGCGCCTTGTGGTAGTGCTTGCGCATCTCGCCCAGAGCCCTGGGGGCAGCCACGACGACCAATCCCTCGATCTTGCCGTCGAGAACGCCTTTGTTGAGCATTTCCACAATCCCGGCGGAGAACCCGTCTTCGCTCGACTGACCCTGATCGGGATTGCCGGAACTGCTCTGCCGCGAACCGCTTCCCTGACCACTGCTATCGACGTCGGCGTGGGGTGCTGGTGCCAGTTTCAGCACCGCCTCATCTCCCGAATTGCGATAGAGGTTCAGCTTTTCGCCGTCTGCAACCGCGACCGTTGTGCCTCTGGGAAGCATCATGAGATTTCTCCTGTGAGATGGTGCGGCTAGGCCGCGACTAACTCTTGTATCGATCGCAGCACGTCCTCGTGGGCATACGGCTTGCTGAAGAACACGCTCCCAGCAGGCATGTCCGCGATATCGACTACACGGTGCCCTGACGTGACGATTATTCTGACAGGGGGCCAGCGATCATGGACCGTCGCAGCCAGTTTCAAGCCGTCCATGCGTCCGGGCATGTCGACATCTGTGAAGATCAACCTGATGCGCGGAGTGACGGCGAGGATTTCGAGAGCGTCGGCGGCATTGGAGGCGTCCAGCACCTCGAACCCTTCATCCTCCAGCTGAAAGACCACCGCCATACGGACGAGGTGTTCGTCCTCGACAACCAGCACAGTCTTCTTGTCGCCCATAGCCATAACTCCGGATGCACATCAGCGACGCGAGGAGGAACGCCGGGAGGTGAACAACGATCCACCCTATTTTCGCTACCCAGGATGGCTCCTATTTTTGAATTCCATTTGACTTAATAAATCCGCCGTCGCAGTCTCCCCTGACTTGCTCGGGAGAAACGCCTTTGGGCCTGCGTGGGACCAACCAGGAATTCGGACGGCCGTACAACCGGCGGATCGTGCTCGAAGCGATCCGCGCCACCGGTCCCACCACCCGCGGCCGCATCGCCGAGCAAGTCGGCCTCACGGTCCAGACAGTCTCCACCATCATCCGCGAGCTCGAAGAACAGGGCTACATCCTCTCCGAAAAGGAGGAACCGCGCGGCCGCGGCCTGCCCCCGACGACCCTCCGCATCAACCCCGAGGGCGGCTATGCCATCGGCATCCACGTCTCTCCGCTCGGCATCGACGCCGCCTTGATCGACCTTGCCGGCACTGTCATCGGCAGCACCCGCCGCGACGCCGCCCATACGACGCCCGACGAAGGCTTCACCCTCGTCCGCGCCATGATCGGTGAATTGCGCGCCCTCCGCCCCGGCGCGCGCATGCTCGGCGCCGGCCTTGCCCTGCCCGGTCCCTTCGATGTCGAGTCGATGAGCTTTGTCGGTCCCACCACCATGACCGGCTGGGGCAACGTCGCCCTGCGCGAGCGCCTCGCCGAAGTCAGCGGCATGCCTGCGTTCATCGAAACCGACATGGCCGCCGCCGCGCATGGCGAGCGCCTCTATGGCCGCGGCGCCGAGTTCTCCGACTTCTACTACCTGTTCCTCGGCGTCGGTCTCGGCGGCATCATGGTGCACGAAGGCGTCGCGCAGCGCGGTGCCTGGGGCAATGCCGGTGAAATCGGCCACATCCCGATCGTTCCGGATGGCGAGCCCTGCCCCTGCGGCAATCGCGGCTGCCTCGAGCGCTACGTCTCCCTCGACGCCTTCGGCCGTCGCGGCCTCGGCGAAGCCGCATGGACGGCGAGCATCCGCCCGCAATTGCGCGCCACGATCACCACCATCGAGAACATGTTCGACCCCGAGACCATTATTCTTGGCGGCCTCATGCCCACCGGTCTCGCCACCGAGCTTGCTGCCGCCGCCGCAGACCTGCCCAACTCCGTGTCGGCCCGCCGCGACCGCAAGGCGCCCCGGCTCATCGTCTCCAGCAACGGGCCCGACACCATCCTGCTCGGAGCCGCGGCACTCGCTGTCTCCGGTGTCCTCTCCCCCCGCTTCGGCCAGCTCTTCGTGCCCGGCCGCGACCAGATCAAGGGTCTCGCCGCATGACCGCATTCGAACCGCTCCTCGTCCTCGATGACATCAAGAAGAGCTACGGCGCCATCGAAGCGCTGAAGGGCATCAGCTTCACCATCGGCAAGGGCGAAGTCGTCGCGCTGCTCGGCGACAACGGCGCCGGTAAGTCGACGCTGGTGAAGATCATCTCCGGCGGGCTTGATCCCTCGGGTGGCCGCATGCTGTTCGAGGGCCGCGAGTTTCTCGCCAAGTCGCCCTCCGAGGCCAAGGCCGCCGGCATCGAGACCGTCTATCAGGACCTCTCGCTCGCCACCAATGTCGATGTCGTCGCCAACTTCTTCATGGGCCGCGAGATCACCAAGCGCATCCTCGGCATCCCCATCCTCGACGAGAAGTCCATGGAAGCCGTGGTCGCCAAAGCCATGGCCAGCGCCGGCACAAAAATCCCGTCGCTCCGTACCAAGGTCGAGCACCTCTCGGGCGGCCAGCGCCAGGCGATCGAACTCAACCGCTTCGTCCACTGGGGCGGGAAGCTTGTGCTGCTCGACGAGCCCTTCGCCGCGCTCGGCGTCGAACAGACCCGCCGCGGCCTCGAAATGATCCGCGCCGTCGCCAACCAGGGGATCGGCGTCGTCATCATCACCCACATCATGCAGCAGGCCTTCCAGGTCGCCGACCGGATCGTGGTGATCCGTCAGGGCGTTGTGGCCGGCGATGTTGCGACGAAGAATACGAGCCCCGACGCGGTGGTCAGAATGATCACCGGGGAAACCCTTGCCGCTGCCGGAGCGGCAGGCTGAGGGGGCAAAACAGGGAAATCCGGCAAAACAGGAGCGAACGAAATGAAGCGAATACTTCTATCCGTCTTCGGCGTTCTGGCAGTGGCCATGGCCCTGCTGTCGCCCGCTTACGCCCAAACCAAGGGCAAGGTCTACTACCTCGTCCCCACGCTGCTCGACGAATTCCAGACCGGCTCGGTCTCGGCCCTCGAAACCTTCCTCAAGCAGGTCGGCTACGAGATGCAGACGCTGAACGCCGACAACAAGACCGACGTCCAGCAGTCCCAGATGAATGACGTCATCGCCCTGAAGCCGGCCGCGATCATCCTCGCTGCCGTCGACTTCAACGCACTGAAGCCCTCGATCGAGGCCGCCATGGCCGCCGGCATCCCGGTGGTCGAGTTCGACCGCCAGATTACCTCGACGCCCTCGGCCTTCACCTCGGTCGCCGGCACTGTCGAGATCGGCTACATCGCTGCAGAACAGGCCCAGAAGCTGCTGACCGCCAAGCATGGCTCGGTTAAGGGCAAGGTCCTCCAGATCCTCGGCGATCCGGGCGACCCCTACACTCTCGACATCCAGAAGGGCTTCGACGAGAAGATGGCGGCCTTCCCCGACGTCAAGATCATCTCCGTCCCGGCCATGGCCTGGGCCGCCGACGCCGCCGGCACCATCGCCAACGACCAACTGGTCGCTAATCCCGACATCGATCTCATCTTCAGCCACGCCGCTCACCTGTCCGTCGCCGTCGTCGCTTCGCTCGAAGCCGCCGGCAAGGCCCCGGGCGACATCATGCTGATGAGCTCGAACGGCGCTCCGGTCGGCCTCGACCTGATCCGCAAGGGCTGGCTCAACGTCGAAGTCGAGCAGCCGCTCTATGCCCAAGCCGCCGCCGTCGCCGCCTTCATGGACAAGATCGTGGCCAAGGCCGAGATCGCGCCCGGTGAATACGACATCATCGGCCTGACCGGTACCGTCACCACCGAAGCCTGGGGCCCCAACATCAAGCTCCCCGGCGCCGCCATCGACAAATCCAACGTCGACGACGCCAAGTTCTGGGGCAACCTGAAGCCCCCGACCGACACGGTGAAGTCGATCGAGTAAGGCAAGCGCCGGCCTCTCCGTGATCCTCCCCCGCGTGGCGGGGGAGGGGGACCGCCGAAGGCGGTGGAGGGGCGGCCAAAACCTCCGGCCAAGCCACGAGTGCCTTCTCCCCTTGTGGGAGAAGGTGCCCGAAGGGCGGATGAGGGGTGAGCCACGGCAATTGTACCTGCCGCTCGCCCCCTCCACCGGCTACGCCGATCCCCCCGGGGTGAGCCCTCTGGCCTCATCCCCTCCCCCGCTTTGCAGGGGAGGACCAGCACCCGCCAACCCGAGCCATCCATGACCCCCACCACCCGCCGAACCCTAGAATTCCTGCTCGACAACCTCGTCTGGGTCATCCTCCTCGCGGTCCTGGCGCTGTTCTCGCTGTTCATCCCGAACTATTTCCAGCTCGGCATCTTCGCCAACATCATCGAGGCGTCCTCGGTCCTCGGCGTCATGTCGATCGGCCTCGCCCTTGTCATCATCGCCGGACACATGGACCTCTCGGTCGAGTCCGTCGCCGCGCTCAGCGCGATGACCGTCGGCATGCTCTTCTGCTCGGCCGGCATCGGCATGGGACTGACCGTCGAGCCGGAGTGGCTCCTCGCCCCCATCTCGCTGCTCCTCGGTATGCTGGTTGGCGGCATCATCGGCGCTATCAACGGCGTCCTCATCGTCAAGGTGAAGATGAATGCCTTCATCGTCACCCTCGCCAGCTTCATCTGGGTGCGCGGCATCGTCCTCGCCGTCTCGGGCGGCCGCTCGGCGCAGGATCTCGCGCCCGCCATCCGCTGGTTCGGCATTCAGCGCCTGCTGGGCCTACCGCTCACCGCCTGGATCGCCATCCTCTGTTTCGTGATCTTCTCTTTCATCATGGCCAAGACCCCGTTCGGCCGACACCTGCTGATGATCGGCGGCAATGAGAACGCCGCCTTCCGCGCCGGCATTAAGGTCAACCGTATCCTTATCACCGCCTTCATTCTTGCCGGCGCCATCGCCGGCCTTTCGGGCTGGCTCCTCGCCATCCGGACCTCCGGTGCCACCGCCAATCTCGGCACCGGCATGCTGTTCAACGCCTTCGCCGCGGTGGTCATCGGCGGCATCAGTTTGAAGGGCGGCGTCAGCGCCCTGCCCGGCGTCTATGCCGGCGTACTGCTGCTGAGTTCGATCAACACAGCCATCAACCTGCTGCAGCTCCCCGCCACCAGCACGCAACTGATCCACGGCCTGCTCGTCCTTGCGGCCGTGTTGCTCGATACGCTTAAACTCAAGCTCAGGCAGAAACTCGCATGACCGGACGTCTCGAAGGCAAGGTCGCCATCGTCATCGGCTCGGCCCGCGGCATCGGCAAGGCCACCGCCGTCCGCTTCGCCGAGGAAGGTGCGCGGCTAATCATCGCCGACACCGAACGCGAAGCCGGCGCCGCCACCGCCGCCGAACTCGGCGCCCCGTTCATCTATGTCGATGTGTCAAAGCTCGCCGACGCCGAAGCCGCCGTGGCCGTTGCCGTCCAGCGCTTCGGCCGCCTCGACATCATGGTGCAGAACGCCGGCATCTATCCCTGGCAACTGCTCGAGGACACCTCGGTCGAGGACTGGGACCGCGTCATGGGTGTCAACCTCCGCGGCAGCTTCATCGCCGCCCGTGCCGCCCTCGTGCCGATGAAGGCGCAGCGCTCGGGCCGCATCCTCTTCACCTCATCGATCACCGGTCCCCACGTCACCAGCCCCGGCCACGGCCACTACTCGGCGACGAAAGCCGGCATCAACGGCCTGATCCGCGCCGCCGCCCTCGAATTCGCCGGCTACAACATCACCGTCAACGGCGTCGAACCCGGCAACATCCTCACCGAAGCCATCCAGCTCCACCGCTCGCCCGAATTCATCAAGGGCATGGAGGACGCCATCCCGTTGGGCCGCCTCGGCAGCCCGCGCGACGTCGCCAACGCCTTCCTGTTCCTCGCCTCGGACGAAGCCGCCTACATCACCGGCACGACTATCGTCGTGGATGGTGGGCAATTACTCCCCGAAGGCGCGGATTTCCGGATCATGCCGGATCGGCCATAGCCACTACCCGCGCCACACCGTCCCCTCTCCCCACTTTGAAGAGCGGCCAGAACGAGCGGCAGGCAAGCTCAGAACCCCTTCACCATATACACCGCGTTGCGCGGCGCGCCCGGCCCCGTGAGCCGCGAGAAGCCCAGCTTCTCGTAGAACGCCAGCGCGCCGCGATTGCGCGGGCTCACGCCCAGGTGCATGCCCGTGGCGCCGTCGCGCCCGAGCGCCGCCATCACATGCTCCAGCGCCCTGCGCCCGAAGCCCTTGCCCTGCACCTCCGCCAACAGGTCGATATGCCCGTGCGCCGGATAGGGATGCAGTGCCTCCGGATAGGCGAACTGCGGGTGGTGGATTTCGTAGCGCGCCCAGTCGCTGCCCCGGGTCCACTTCGCCTTGTCCGGCCCCGGGTCTTCCAGCGTCGCCGCCACTGTGGGAAACCACTCGCGCGCCGCCCACGCGTAGTAGGCCGCGCTATCGATCGCCCCCAGCACGTAGCCGCACACCCCGTTCGGCCCGTCGATCACAAAGGCATACTCGGGCGCGAACACCTGGTAGGGCACCGCATAGATCAGCCCCAGCAGCCGCGGATCGTCCTCGCGCGCCGTCGCGTCCGCGCCGGAATCGCCCGTCTTGAGGCACACCATTTCCATCGCCGCGCGATCGGAAGCTTCCGCCTGCCGAAGGCGATAGCCCCCACCCAACTCACCGACCATGCCGGTACCGCCCGTTTGCGTCGCGCGGCAGCAGCTCCTGCACCGCGACAGTGAATCCCTGTCGGTAGAAGTTATAGATTCGATCCCGATGGGGAAACTCCGCCCCTGGGGCAGGATCGCCCGCTAGCCAGTCGAGATAGGTCACGAGATGCGTCACCTCCTCGCGCGCTTCCCACAAATATGGGTGGAAGGCGTAAAATAGGTCGCGATTCTCGAGCTCGGTCATCCGGTGGAATAAGTCCCGGATCCGGTCGCGGAACTCGACCAGCGCATCGTGCCCCGCCTGCCACTCCGGATCGCGCACATTGGGCCGGTCCTGCTTCAACAGCCACCGCGCCGTCACCAACAGATCCTCCACCTCGGGCCCACACTTGAACGGCTGATAGAACAGCTCCGCCAGCAGCCGGACCTCCTTCGGCGACAGTGTCTCACCAATAAACGCCAGCTTGAAGCGTGGCTGCCACGCCTCGAGCGCCAGCGCGAACGCCGCCTCCTCGCCCTGCGCGCCATTGGCGAACAGCCCCGTCGCCCGCACGGGCACGAAGTTCGCCTCGAACTCGTTGTTGGGGTTGGTGATGAACCCATCGACCAGCCCGAGAATCTCGGTGTCCCGCCCGCCCAGCGGCCCGGCATAGACCCGCCTGATGTCGTAGTCGTTGGCGTAGAAATTCTCCCAGATCACCGGCTTCCGCCGGATCACCTGCGCGAGCTCGCGCAGCCCGTCCGCATCAATCGAACTCGAAACAATATCCGGCCCGGTCCAGAACACCCCGATCGCCGGATCGAGCTCCGCCCCGATCGTCTTGAGATAAGCCGAGCCGGCCACATCCCGTCCGGTGAACGCCCCGCAATACTCGGTCGGGCAAAACAGCATCCGCACCGCCGGCGCCTTGCTCGCCAGATAGTCGAGCGCGGCATTCGCAAAGAAGCACTGCGCCGCCGCGAACGACGGAAACACCTTCTCGTCCGCCGGCATCATCGTCGACGGAATGTCGTCGAACAGCAGCGCGAAATGTGTGACGCCGAGTTCCAGGAGCTGGTCAAGCCGGCGCTTCAGCGCCTCGAGGTCGCTTGCGTCCGAATAGACGACATCGAGGCACGGCGCGATCGCCACCATGAAGTTGAGCTTTCGCACGCGTGCCGCGTCGACCAGCTCCTGGATTTCTGCGGCTTCCGCCGCGTTGTAGGTTTCGCGCCAGCGCGCCCGGATCTTGATGTCGTCCTTGGGCCCGTAGACGAACGTGTTCATCCCCGCCTGCGCGATCCAGTCGAGCATTTCGATGCGCTGCCGATGCGTCCAGGCGCGCCCATAAAAGCCCTCGATCACCCCGCTGAGGAAGCTGCTCGCCGGCAGCGAACCGCCCCGCGCCTTGTCCGGCTGGTCGAGCAGCACGTCGAGCGACCATCCGGATAGTCCGGGCGGCGACGCCGAGGCGGGCAGCGGCAGTTGGTGCACGGTTCCCAAAGCGTCAGTCCATCGCCGTTGCCGTCAGCCCGGCAATCACATGCCGCTGCAGCACGAAGTAGAGAATGAGGATCGGCACCGTGGTGATCGCCAGCGCCGCGAACACCAGCGCATAGTCGGTGCTGTGATAACCCGAGAACCGCACCAGCCCGACCGGCAGCGTCCGCTGCGCATCATCGGTGACGAACAGCAGCGCAAACAGCAGCTCGTTCCACACGCTGATCGTATTGAGCACCACCATGGTCAGCATCGCCGGCCACACCATCGGCACCGACACGTGCCAGAAGATTTCCCAGGTATTGGCGCCATCGAGGCGCGCCGCCTCCTCCATGTCGGGACGGATCGACATGAAATAGGCCCGCATCAGGAACACCGTGAAGGCCAGCTGCCATGCCGCCCCCGGCAGGATCAGCGCCCAGGGTGTGTTCAGCAGGTGCATGTCGCGCAGCTGCGTGAACAGCGCGATGGCGACCGACGGCGGCGGCAACAGCAGCCCCACCAGCAGCACCCGATACATGATCCTGCGCCCCGGAAACTCCAGCCGCGTGAACGCGAACGCCGCCGCCGTCGCGAACAGCACGCACATGCTGACGGCAACCGTGGTCACGAACACCGAGTTGAAATAGAGCGTCCCCAGCCCGCCGACTTCCCAGGCTTCGCTTAGATTCTCCCATCGCCATTGCGTCGGCAGCGCGAACGGCGTGCGGAAGATCTCCCGGTTCGACTTGAAGGCCGAATAAACCATCCAGATCGCCGGATAGAACGTCACCAGCACGATGATGCCGGCCGCCCCGAACTGCAGCCACTCGGCTGTGCTGCGCGGCTTCTCAATAGCGCGTGACATTGCCGCGCTCCGAGATCTTGAGATAGCCGATCGAAATCAGCGACACGACCACCGTCAGCACCACCGTCAGCGCCACGCCGTAGCCGATCTGATTTTGGTCGAAGGCCTGCTTGATGATCCAGGTCGCCGGCACTTCCGTCGCCCCGAACGGCTGCCCATTGGTCATGGTGAAAAACAAGTCGAACCCGGCGAACCCGCCTGTGACGGCGAGGAGAATGCAGACGATCACGTTCTGCTTCAGCATCGGCAGCGTGATGGCGAAGAACTGCTGCACGCCATTGGCGCCGTCGAGCTTGGCCGCCTCGTAGAGGTTACGCGGAATGCGCCTGAGCGCCGCAAAGAAGATCACCATGTAGAAGCCGGCATACTTCCAGCCCGACACGATGCAGATGAACAAGAGCGCCGTCTCCGGCTGTGCCAGCCACGGCTGCGCCCAGTCTCCCAGCCCCAGCGACCGCAGCGTCGAGTTGAGCAGCCCGGTGCGGAAATCGAGCACGAACTTCCACAACACGCCCGCCGCCGACATCGACAGCACCACCGGAGCAAAGAACATGCCGCGCATCAGCGAGAAGCCGCGCCGGTCCGAGTTCAACAGCACCGCCATGAACAGCCCGAACGAGACCTCGAAAATGAGCGTCGCGAGGATGTAGAGGATGACGTGCACGAACGACATGAGGAACGTCGTATCAGTCAGCGCCCGGGCAAAGTTGGCGAAGCCCGCCCAGCGCGGCGCACTGAACCCGTCCCAGAATGTGAAGGCGTAGTAGACCGACGCGCCGAGCGGCAACAACACGAAGGTCGCGAACAGGAGCATCGCCGGCGCCGCGAACAACAGGTTCGCGGCGCCGGTGCTGATTGGGGCCGAACGGTCTTCCAAGGTGTGCGACCGGCCTACTGCTTGCCCATCGCGGTCAGTGTCTCGTCGAGCCAGACCAGCGCATCCTTGGCGCTCTTCTCACCCGAGGCGGCAAAGGCAGCCGCCTGGTAGAACGCCTCGGCCACCGGCACCGGATACTTGTTGTCTGGCGGCGGCACGATCGAGGGCGCGCCGCTCATCAGCGCCAGCATGGCGGAGGTCTGCTCGTCGAGCTTGGCCTTCTCGCTGACGCCCTGCACCGGGCTCATCTGGCCGCTCTCCGACCACGTGACCTGGCTGGCTTCCGACGTGAGGTATTTTAGGAACTTGATCGCCTCGGCCGGATGCTGCGCATCCTTGTGCACCACGAGCCCGGTGATCGTGCCGATCACGCTATTGGCCAGCGGATGCGCCGGATCGATCACCGGCGTGTTGAACTGAGAATACTCAAAGCCCTCGTCGGCGAGGTTCGAGGTCTCCGACACCAGCCACGACCCGATCGGGTGCATCACTGCCCCCTCCTGGAAGAACGTTGCCATGGCGGGATCGGCGCCCAGCGCCTGCATGTCCTTGTTGAAAGCACCGACGTCGTGCAGCCCTACGAGCAGGTTCAACGCCTTCTCGAAGGCCGGCGTATCGAACTTGGCTTCCTGCTTGAAGGCCGCGACATACTCGTCCGGTGGCACCACCATCGCGGCGATATGGCCGGCCCAATTGCCCAGCGGCCAGAACTCGTTATTGCCCTCGACGATCGGCGTCTCGCCGGCATCGGCCAGCGTCTTGGTCAGCGCGACGAACTCGTCCCAGGTCTTGGGCGGCGTTAGGTTGTGCTCGGCGAAGATTTTCTTGTTGTACCAGATGGTGTTGGTCAGATCGAGCGACAGCGGCACCAGGTACGGCTTGCCGTCGACCATCGTGCCCGCGCCATCGGTCCACACCGCGGCCGAGAACGTGTCCTTCCAGCCATCAGCCGCCATCGCGTCGGTCAGGTCATAGGCGTAGCCGGCGGCAACGTCGCGCTGCACCGGATAGCCGGCCCATTCAAAGAAGATATCGGGGACCTCGTTGCTCTTCAGCTGCGTGATCAGGCCCTGGTTCGAGTACTGGTCGTCATCGAACACGATCTGCTTGATCTTGATGTCGGGGTTAGCCGCCTCGAAGCCGGCAATGATCGCGTCGAGCGCCTCGCGGCTTGAACCGCCGGTGATCGAGTGCGTGAAGCGCACCTCGGTCTGCGCCCACGCGCTGGTCGTCAACATCAGCAGTGCAGCTATCGCTGCCAGTGTCACCTTTTTCGCCATATCGATCGCACCCCTGTCCCTGTCCCAACCCAGCGGCGAAACGGTACCGCCATACTGGTATGTTATTGGTTTGGCACAGCTTGTCCATACCCCTTCATTAGCGGGGAAATGGCTTGCAATATTCGGACCAAAATCATACCAGTGAGCAACCAAGATCGCGGTTGCCCGGAGGGGCCTTGGACTTTTACGCGGCAATTCTGGAACGGATGGAGCGCCAGCACGGCCCGCTTGGCGACCGTCTGCGCAACGCTCTGACCTATGTGCTCGATTCCGGCATCATTCCCGCCGGCGAGTCACTGCCCTCCGAGCGGGAGATGGCCGAGCGCCTCAATGTCTCGCGCTCGACCCTCCGCCAGGGCCTCAAGGATATCGCCCAGCTCGGGCTGGTCGCGACGCGTCCGGGTGCGGGCACCGTGGTCGTCGGGCGCATCCCCAAGGCGCTGTCCCACTTGTCCGGCTTCACCGAGGACATGCAGCAGCGCGGCCTCGTCGCGAGCTCGCAGGTGCTCGAATGCAGCATCGCTCCGGTCGGCCCCGATACTGCCTTCCGCACCGGCCTGCCGCTCGGCACCCCGGTCTTCACTCTCGTCCGCCTGCGCCTCGCCGGCGGCGAACCAATCGCCTACGAACGCGCCATGGTTCCGGTCGACGCCGTGGGCGAGAATTTCGACGGCACCGGCTCGCTCTACGAGCGCATGGATGCCCGCAAGGCCCGGCCCAAGCGCGTCCTGCAAAGCCTGCAGGCGACCGAAGCCGATGAGGAACTGGCCCGGCACCTCGGCGTCCGCCCGGGCGCTGCGGTGCTCGAAATCAGCCAGCTCGGCTACGGAGACGCCGGCACGGTCGTCGAGGACGCCACCAGCTGGTACCGCGGCGATCGCTACAAATATGTCGGCGAGATCAGGGGTTGAGATGGCGGCGACAGTGCGCCAGCGCTATCGCGATACGGTGGTCTCCATCCTCGACCGGGTGCTGACCGAGCAGTCCGCTGCCCTCGATGCCGCCTGCGACGCCGTCACCACCGCGCTCGCCACCGACCACCTGATCTATGTCGCGGGCAGCGGCCATTCGCACATCCTCGCCGAGGAAGTATTCTACCGCGCCGGTGGCATCGCCGCGGCGCAGGCCATCCTCGATCCCGACCTGATGCTGCATCTCGGCGCCGAGCGCTCGACCCTGCTCGAGCGCGAGGAGGGCCGCGCCGCCCGTGTCCTCGCCGACTATCCGGTCGGTCCCGGCGACGTCGTCTTCATCGCCTCCAATTCCGGCCGCAACGCCTATCCCATCGAGATGGCGCAGGCCTGCAAGGCGCGCGGTGCCACCACCATCGCCCTCACCTCGATGCGCCACGCCTCGGCCATCACCTCGCGCCACGGCTCGGGCCGGCTCCTTTACCAGGTGACCGATCTCGTCCTCGACAATGGCGGCGAATACGGCGACGCCGCCCTCATCGTCGGCCACGACCGCCACATGGGCCCCACCTCGACCATTTCAGGGGTCTTCATCCTCAACGCCGTCCTCGCCGAAGCCGTCGACAAGCTGGCTGCCGGTGGCGTCGACGTCGACGTCTATCAAAGCGCAAACATGCAGGGCGCCGAAGCCGCTGCAGAAGAAATGATCCGCCGGTGGCAATCGCGGATCAGGGGGTTGTAGGGTCGTCGGGCAGGCGACCCTACAATCTCATTTCGGATGTGGTGGACCACTGCCCCACCTCCCACTCGGTGTCATCCCTGCGAAAGCAGGGACCCAACTATCCCCTTGCGCCAGCTGAAAATTGGGTCCCAGCTTTCGCAGGGATGACACCGATGTTTGGGGCACATCCGTGGAACAAACCTATCATGTCTATCTGCTGGCCTCGCGCCGCAACGGCAGCCTGTACGTCGGTGTGACGAGTGACCTTATGGGTCGAGTGGGACAGCACAAGGCCCACCTCGTTCCCGGCTTTACGGCCACTTATGGAGTCACCAGACTGGTGTGGTTCGAGACCCACACGTCGATCGAGGCCGCTATCGCCAGGGAAAAGCGGATCAAGTCATGGAAACGGGACTGGAAGATCGATCTCTTCCGCGAGAGCAATCCGAACTGGGACGACCTGTATCCGGGCCTCGTTAAGGGGGTCTGGAGTTAACGCCCAATCCCTCCCACTCGGTGTCATCCCAGCGACAAACTGGGACCCAACTCACCGCTGGCGCCACCTGACAATTGGGTCCCTGCTTTCGCAGGGATGACATCGAGATTGGGGATACATCAGTTCCCATGCAGATGTTCTTGGAGCTACCCACTCACCGGCGGATACACATGCTCCCCGCCCCGCCAGTCCGACACGATGCACACCCCGTCCTCGTCCCGAACATTGGCCGCCGCGATCGGCGCCTTGCCGTAGCCGCCCGGGATATCGAGCACATAAGTCGGCTGGCACAGCCCCGACACCCGTCCCCGTAACGCCGCCACCAGCCCCTGCCCCTCGGCAATCGACACGCGGAAATGCGCCGTCCCCGGCGCGAGGTCCGGATGGTGCAGATAGTACGGCTTCACCCGCGCCTCGACGAAGCCGCGGAACAGCGCCGCCAGCACCTCGACATCGTCATTGATCCCAGCCAGCAGCACCGACTGGCTGAGCATCACAATACCCGCATCGACCAGCCGCCCCGCCGCGGCCCTCGCCGCCGCCGTCAGCTCACGCGGATGGTTCGCGTGCAGCGCCACATAGGTCGTCTTGCCGCTGGCCTTCAGTGCCGCGATCAGCTTTTCGTCCACCCGCTCCGGCTCGACCACCGGCACGCGCGTATGGAACCGCACGATCTTCACATGCGGGATGTCGCGCAGCCGCGCCATCATCTCCCCGAGCCGCCGCGCCGACAGCACCAGCGGATCGCCGCCGGTGAGGATCACTTCCCAGATTTCCGGATGCCCGGCGATATACCCGATCGCCGCATCCATTGCCTCGGGCGAGAGCGTCCCGAGCCCCTCCGGCCCCACCATCTCGCGCCGGAAGCAGAACCGGCAGTACACCGGGCAAACATGCACTGCTTTCAGTAGAACTCTGTCGGGATATCTATGGACGATGCCCTCGAGCGGCGAGTGTGTCTGATCCCCGATCGGGTCCGCCCGCTCCTCCGGCGTCACCGACAATTCGGCGAAGTCCGGAATGAACTGCCGCGCGATCGGATCGTTCGGATCGTCCCGGTCGATCAGCCCCGCGACATCCGGCGTCACCGCGATCGCATACCGTTTCGCCACCGCCTGGGCCTCGGCTTGCCGCTCGGCCGGCAACAATCCCGCCTCGACCAGATCGGCCGCGGTGCGCAACGCACGATCGTGCTTCATCTATCGCCTCCCGCCACCGGCACCCAGATGACATCCTCGATCTTGGGCGCGCCCGTCGCCAGCATCACCAGCCGGTCGAACCCCAGCGCCACTCCGCTGGTTTCGCCCATCAGCGGCAGCGCCGCCAACAGGTCCTCGTCGAGCGGATAGACCTCGCCGTAGAGCCGTTGTTTTTCGTTCATCTCGGCGGCAAACCTGCGGCGCTGTTCGGGCGCATCGATGAGTTCGCCGAACCCGTTAGCCAGTTCCACCCCGCAGGCATAGAGCTCGAATCGCTCGGAAACCCGCGGATCGTCGGCAATCCGCCGCGCCAGCGCCGCCTCCGCTGCCGGATAGCGATCCAGCACCGTGATCCGCCCAAGTCCCAGTGCCGGCTCCACCATTTCCACGAGCACCCGGCTGAACAGATACGACCAGGTGAACTCCGCCGGCACCACGAGCCCGACACCGCGCATCAGCCCGGCCAGCGCTGCCGCGTCGGTATTGCCCTCTGCATCCATCGTCGCGAACAAGTCGATCCCGGCATACTCCCGGAACGCATCGACGACGCTCAGTCGCTGCGGCTCGAGCCGTGGATCGCAGGTCCGTCCCCGATAGCGCAGCATGGGTACATCGATCACATCAGCCGCCAGCCGGCAGAGCATCACGCAATCGGCGATCACCGCGTCATAGGCTTCTCCCGCCCGATACCACTCGAGCATGGTGAATTCCGGATGGTGCAGCGCCGTCCGCTCCCGGTTGCGCCACACATGCCCGATCGCGGCGATCCGCCGCTCCCCCGCCGCCAGCAGCTTCTTCATCGAGAATTCCGGCGAGGTATGGAGATACATCGTCTCCCCCACCCCATCATTGCCGATCATTTGCGTCGCGAAGGCATGGAGGTGCGTCTCGTTCCCCGGCGACCGCTGCAGCCCCGGCGGGTCGACCAGCACGAAGTCGCGATTGGCGAAATAGCTCCGCACCGCCAGTTCGATCTTGTTGCGCCCCATCAGCATCGGCCGACGGTCGGCGTGTCGATCGGGGCTCCACCAGGGGGAGGCAGCAGGAGACGGCGGGGCATTGGTCAATGCGCAAGGACTTTCAGGCAACAGGACTGGCAGTTTTCGGCGAATTGAGGTATCGGGCGGCACCCGAACACTAGATCAGCGCGTCCGCCGGCCTCCGTTGCCGCTCTCTAGGCCGCCGCCAACCGTTGAACAAGGAAGAAATATGGTCAAGGTCATCGCCTCGTCCCTGCGCAAAGGCCACGTCGTCGAGCAGGACAATAACCTGCACGTCGTGCTCACTGCCGAAAACGTCCACCCCGGCAAGGGCAACTCGGTGACCAACGTCACCATGCGCCGCATGTCGGACGGCGTGAAGGTCATCGGCCGCTGGCGCACCGTGGAAATGGTCGAAAAGGCCGATGTCGACGAGCGCGAGTACCAGTTCCTCTACCACGACGCCGAAGGCTACCACTTCATGGACCCGGCGTCCTACGAGCAGATCGCTGTCTCCGAAGACATCGTCGGCGACCAGGGTTCGTTCCTCACCGATGGCATGCTGGTCTATCTGAAGACCTTCGAAGGCGTCGCCATCGCCATCGAACTGCCGGCTCGCGTTACGCTCGAAATCGTCGAGACCGAGCCCGTCGTGAAGGGCCAGACCGCCTCGTCGTCGTTCAAGCCCGCGACCCTCAACAACGGGGTCAAGACCATGGTCCCGCCCCACATCGGCGTCGGCACCCGCGTCGTCGTGATGACCGAAGACGCGTCCTACGTCGAACGCGCCAAGGACTGATTGTCCAATGATCCGGTGGATGGGCGCGATCTCGCCCACCCACCAGCTGTCATCCCTGCGAAGGCAGGGACCGATGTCACCGCCCGCGCCAACCGTAGCTTGGATCCCTGCCTTCGCAGGGATGACATCGAGTGAGTGGACGATCCGTGGTCCACACGAGCCATTGTTCATCCCGCATTGACGATCCGTCGGCATCTGCCCGCTATCCGCCCTGCTGTTTCCCGCCTATCTCTGTGGTCACGAAACAACGGAGGCATCCCATGGCCCTCGAACTTGAAGGCATCCACCACCTGACCGCCATCACGGCGCAGGCGGCCCGCAACGTCGATTTCTACACCCGCGTCCTCGGCCTCCGTCTGATCAAGAAGACGGTGAACCAGGACGACGTCAGCGCCTATCACCTGTTCTACGGCGATGCCGTCGCCTCCCCCGGCGCCGACCTGACCTTCTTCGATTGGCCCACCGCTCCTGCGAAGCGCGGCAACCATGAAGTCTCCCGCACCGGCCTTCGCGTCGCGTCCGAAGCCGACCTCGGCTGGTGGAAAGAACACCTCGCCGAGCAGGATGTCGCCTCCGGCAACATCAAGGAGCGCGCCGGCCACCTGTCGCTCGAGTTCGAGGATTTCGAGGGCCAGCGCTTCCGCCTCGTCGCCGATCCGAAGTCCGGCCCCGGCCACCCCTGGGACAAGAGCCCGATCCCGGCCGAACACCAGATCCTCGGTCTCGGCCCGATCACTCTCGCCGTCCCCGACCTCCGCCGCACTGCGCCGGTCCTCACGGGCATCATGAACATGCGCGAAGTGCGCTCCTACCCGGCCCGCGAGAAGAATGGCGAAATCCACGTCTTCGAGATGGGCCAGGGCGGCGCAGCGGCTGAACTGCATGTCGAGGTGAACCCGGAACTGCCGCAGGCCCGCCAGGGCGCCGGCGGCGTCCACCACGTCGCCTTCCGCACCCCCGACAAGAACGAGTTCGACGAGTGGGTGAAGCGCACCGCCAACAATGGCGTCCGTACCTCCGGCGAAGTCGAGCGCTTCTACTTCAAGTCGCTCTACTTCCGTGAGCCCAACGGCATCCTGTTCGAGATCGCCACCGACGGCCCCGGCTTCACCGCCGACGAACCGCTGGAAACCCTCGGCGAACGCCTGGCCCTGCCCCCGTTCCTCGAAGGCCGCCGGGCGGAGATCGAAGCAGGCCTGAAGCCGCTCTAGGCCACCGTCCTCTCCGTGATCCTCCCCCGCGGGGCGGGGGAGGACAAAGAGGGCGTCAGACCTACTTGCAGTTCCGGTTCCCCTCCGGCGCCGTGCAAAGCGGCTCCTCGCTGTCCCTCACCAGCGCCTTCGCCATATCGATCATCTGCACGAATTCGGCCCGGTACCCGTTCTCGTCCGCGCCACGGGCACCCTGCGCGAGCGCCCGAACCTCGTCCCAGCTCATCTCGCCATAGTTCGATCCCCTGAGCTTCTGCCCGAACGCCGCCACCGCCGCGGCAAACCGAGCGTCGGTCGATGCCTCCGACAGATCACGCACCACGAGGTCAGCGCCGATCGGCTGCTCGGCCAGCGTCGAGGTGTCCCCATCCGGCAGTTTGTAGCGCAGCTTGAGATACCCGATCTCGTTCGCCGCCACCGCCGGAGCCGCAGCGGTCCCGCCCTGCTCGTACCGCAGCGGATCGTTCAGCGCGGCACCCGAGCCGACCGGCGTGATCTCGTAGAGCGCGGTGACCGTCGTCCCCGCCCCGATCTCGCCCGCGTCGACCTTGTCGTTATTGAAATCCTCGCGGTTGAGCGCCCGGGTCTCGTAGCCGATCAGCCGGTACTCGCTCACCACCGCCGGGTTGAACTCGACCTGGATCTTCACGTCCTTGGCGATAGTCTGAAGCGTGCCGCCGGCATCCTCAACCAGCACCTTCTGGGCTTCCTTGAAGCTGTCGATGTAGCTGGCATTGCCGTTGCCGTTCTGGGCCAGCGCCTGCATCGTGTCGTCGCCGAGATTGCCCTGGCCGAAGCCGAGCACCGACAGGAATACCCCGCCGTCGCGCTTGCCCTTGATGAAGGTCTTGAGCGCCTCCGGATCATCGATCCCGACATTGAAGTCGCCATCGGTCGCAAGGATCACGCGGTTCACGCCGTCAGAAACCTTGTTCTGCTCAGCCAGCCGATAAGCGAGCTCGATCCCCTCTGCTCCGGCGGTCGAACCGCCCGCAGCAAGATTATCCAGCGCCCCGAGAATGCGGGATTTGTCCGTGCCTTTGGTCGGCTCCAGCACCACGCCGGCCGAACCGGCATAGGCGACGATCGAAATCGTGTCCTCGACCCCCATCTGGTCGACCAGTAGCGCAAACGCCCGCTTCAGCAGCGGCAGCTTGTCCGGCTCATCCATCGACCCCGAAGTGTCGATGAGGAATACGAGGTTCGACGGCTTCTTCTCGGTAACCGGCGGCACGTAGCCCTTGATGCCGATCTGGACGATCTGCGTCGCGGGGTTCCACGGCGTCGGATAGACCGAGACATTCGGCTTGAACGGCGTCGAGGCATCCGTCGGCGCCGGATAGTCGTAGTCAAAGTAGTTGATCAGCTCCTCGATGCGCACCGCATCGGGCTCCGGCACCCAGCCCTCGGTGAGGGTCTTGCGCACATACGAGTACGAAGCCGTATCCACATCGATCGAGAAGGTCGAAACCGGCTCGTTCTTGACGATCTTCACCGGGCTCTCGGTGAATTTGCTGAACTCGTCGCCGCTGGGCTCGGTGCGCGGCGCCATCGTAGCGTCGGCAGGGGCCGGAGCAGCAATGAATGACTCCATCTGCTCCACCCCGCCGCTGGCTTGCGGGCTGGCCGCGATCTGCGGGCTCGTCGCCATTTTGCGCATTTCCATCGGCGGCGGAGCGGCGTCGAGGATGCCGAGATTTGCGACTCCTGCTTCCTCCCCATCGCGCAACATATCGGCCTCACCAGCAGGCTTCGCCGCCTGCATCGCGCCCATCTCGTTCGCCGATTCCGACAGCGTCGTCACCGGTGCATCCGCCGAAACCTCTGCCCCGACCGTGCTGTCCGCATCGGCCCGGCCCAGCGCAAGCGGCTCCGGCTGAGGCGCAACTTCCGGCTGTGGCAAAGTCGTCGTCGTAGTCGGTACCACCGGCGGCAGCCCGACCGGCGTGATCGCCGTCGAAGTGTAGAGCTGGTAGCCGAGCGGCAGCAGGAACAGTGCGAGGGCGGCGGTGCCGAACCCATAAGCAAGACGGTGGTCCATGATCCATTTCCCTTTCTGAGAGGCGAAGATGGACCTGAGACGATCGATGATCTGATTTCCTTGGGGCGCGGCCGACGCCTTTTCCTGTTCCGCATCGAAAGCCAGCATCGCGGCATCGAGCGCACGGCGGCGCGCGGCCTCGCTTGGCGCAGGCGTGCCGGATGCCTTCAGCAGGTTGAGCTTGTCGTCGTTCATATGGTTGCTCATAGGAGCCCCCTCAGGGTCTTCTTGGCCTCGTGGACATGCCACGAGACGGTCGCTTCCTTGCAGCCCATGATCACACCGGCCTCGGCGTGGCTCATCCCCTCCGCGTAGATCAGCAGCACCGCATCGCGCTGCTGCTCGGGCAAACGGCGCACCGCCTGCCACAATTCCTTGGCCGCCGCCGAATCCTCCTGCTCGGGCAGGTATTCGTCCGGCGTAACCTCCGCATAACGGTCGGTGTTGCGACCCCGCCGGCTCCGCGCCCGCTGCATGTCGCGCACCGCGTTCAGTGTCACGCGATAGAGCCAGCTGGTGAAAGCCGAGCGCCCGTCGAACGATTTCAGCACCGAGGCGAGCTTGATGCACACCTCCTGCGCCACGTCCTCGGCGTCCGACACCTTGCCGCACCATTTGCACGCCGTGCGGAAGATGAAATCGTAGTGCCGCTCGACGAGCTCGGCAAACGCACGCCGATCGCCGCCGACCGCCCGCGCGATCAGCGTCTCGTCGGGTATGGGTGCCACCAGCACTCCGCTATCGATGAACTCGGACGTCAAAGATCTCAGCACCCGTTGGAGCTCTCGGTCGGCACACTAGAGATGAGACGATGAACGCCAACTGATCCTTGGGGTGGGGCGATAGATTTATTGGTACGGGCGCTGTCGCTGCCCAATCCTCCGGCCGTCACCCCGGCGAAAGCCGGGGCCCAGTGCACGGAAAATTCCACTCACACGAAAACACCCGATCCATCAGCGAAGAACTTGCACGGTCAGTACCCGGCGGAGCAACGAGCAGTGGGTCCCGGCTTTCGCCGGGATGACGACCGCGAGTGGGGTGCCCCGCGACAACCCTTCGCCTTGCCTCCCACCACCCACCGGCGTAACCCAATCCGCATGACCGACGACCCCAACAAGCCGCAAAGCCCCTGGAAGCTCAACTCCGGCCGGATCGTGCTGCTGATCCTCGGCGCGCTGATCCTGACCTACTTCGCCTCCGCCCTGCTCGGCGGCCTCGGCAACTACCAGCAGCTCAAGAAAGCGGCACAGGACGCCAAGGCGCAGACGACAACAACGACCAGCCCCTAGGCCACCAGCGCCTGCGGTACGGCCTCGGCGATGAACCCGCCGCCCAGCACTTCGGTCGTCTCGCTCTCGTCGGCATAGAACACGCAGGCCTGCCCCGGCGAAATCCCGTACTCGCCCGCGAACAGCGTCACGAACACCTCGCCGTCATCCATATGCACGGCACCGGACTGCGGCGGACGCGTCGAGCGCACCTTCACCTCGATCGGCATGCCGTTCCCGGCAGCGAGCGACGCCAGCGACTGCTCGCCCAGCCAGTTCACGTCGCGCAGCCGCACCGTCTTGGTCATCAGCGCCTCGCGCGGCCCGACGACCACCCGGCTCGTCTTGTGATCGAGCTTGATCACATAGAGCGGCTCGGCCGCGGCGACGCCGAGCCCCTTACGCTGGCCGATCGTGTAGTTGATGATCCCGTTATGACGCCCCAGCACGCGTCCATCGAGATGAACGATGTCGCCGCCTTCGAGCGCCTCGGGATGCATCTTGCGGATCACGTCGGTGTACTTGCCCTGCGGTACGAAGCAGATGTCCTGGCTGTCGTGCTTCTCCGCCACTTCCAGCCCGAACTCGCGCGCCAGCTCGCGCACTGCGGGCTTGGTCATGCCGCCGAGCGGGAAGCGCAGGAAATCGAGCTGCTCGGCCGTCGTCGCGAACAGGAAATAGCTCTGGTCGCGGCTGTCATCGACGGGCCGGAACAGCCGCCGCCGCCCGCCCTCGAGCTTGCTCTGCACATAGTGCCCGGTCGCGAGAACATCCGCGCCGAGGTCCTTGGCCACTTCCATCAGGTCGACGAACTTCACGCTCTGGTTGCACGCAATGCACGGCACCGGCGTCTCGCCCTGCCGATAGGCATTGGCGAACGGCTTCATCACCGAGTTCTTGAAGCGCTCTTCGTAGTCGAGCACGTAATGCGGAATCCCCAGCGCCTGCGCCACGCGCCGCGCATCGTGGATATCCTGACCCGCGCAGCAGGCGCCCTTGCGGTGCGTCGCTTCGCCATGGTCATAAAGCTGCAGGGTAACGCCGACGACGTCGTAGCCCTCGCGGGCGAGCAGGCCGGCAACAACGGAGCTGTCCACGCCCCCCGACATCGCGACGACAACGCGCGTGTCTTCGGGACGCTTGGGCAAATCAAGCGAGTTCAATTCCATTTCTCTCATCCGGATGGGTTCAAGGGCCACTTTGGATCGCGGCGGTATAGGCGGGAACGGCGAGCGCGGCAAGCGGCCACCTACCCGGCAGTTTTTGCCGTCCGGCGCAAACATTGCCGCGGCCTCTGGCGTGCCAGAAACATTAAGCAACTGATTTATCTGGCCTATCCCTCCGGCACGCGGCTTGCATCGCTCTCTCCGGAGCATTGTGTCTGGTGAGGCGTACGTGACGGTATCGGTCGGATTTGTACCAACAACGACTCCCGGTGTTGTAACCGGAGGGACGACGGCTGCCCCCGAGGCCGCCACGCCCGAGGGCCTGTTCGCGGCGCTGCTCGCCCTGGTGGTGCCCGGAACCACTGCTGACGCCGCAACTGTTCCCGAGACCATCACTTCGACCGATTTCTCCGCCCTGCTACAGCAGGTCTCCCCGACTGCGACTGGGATAACCGCCGATACCGAAGCTGAGGACGCGCCCGTCGCCGACCCGGCAGTCGAGCTGAGCCCGATCGCCGACTTGCCCAACACCGAACAGGGCAAATCGCTGCTCAAGGACCTGAGCGACGCGCTCATCGCCATCAACGATGCACTCGAAGCCGGCACGCCCGTCGATCCCGCCCTCGAAAAGAAGCTGAGCGAAGCCGTCGACGCGGTCGCCGTCTATCTCGGCGTGACCATCACGCCACCCGCGCCCACGGTCGATCCACGCATCAGCGCGCTTGCCAGCGGCGAAGGCGTGCTGCCCCCGGCCGCCCCTGTTGACCTACCCCCCGAGACTCCGGCTGACGCTCCCGTTGACCTGCAGGCGACGGAACCGGTTCCTACGGCCCCCTCGACGATCGAGGCCGCCCCGGACCCGACCCCGGTCGACGAAGCCGCAGTTCCGGCCGTGCCGGTAGCTGAGCCTGTCGTGGAGATGGCGGAGTCCGTCGAAGTGGCAGCCGAGATCCCCGCAGCCGACGATCTCCCGGCCGATCCGCTAGAGCCGGTCGCACCCGTTGCCGCGGCCCCGGTGCCTCAGGACCCGGAACCCACCACAATGGTGGAGGCGCCCCCTGCCCTCGCCGAACTCGGCCTGCTGATCGGTAAGCTGTCGCAGCGGCTCGAGCCCACCGATCCCGTACTGGCAAAGAAACTCGCCGCGCTCGCCGATGGCCTGCAGTCCGGCACGGTGTCCGACGAGATGCTGGCCGAGCTCGGCATTGACGCCACCGCCGATGATCCCGATCTGGCCCGCGTCATCGAGGCACTGTCCGCATCCAGGCCAGCCGCAAAGCCGGCTGTGGAAGCCCAGCCCTTCACCGTGCCCACCCTGGTACTGCCCGACGCCGTCGCTCCCGCGAAAAAGGCCGCGGAAACCGATACGGCAACCCCGGCCGCGCCCGCCCCGACCAAGCTCGAGCCGGCCCCGGTGGAACTCTCGAAACCTACTTCGGTCGCAGCGGTCGAACGTGACACCAAGCCCATCGACAAGAGCGCTCCGGTCGCCGCCAACACCGCGACGCCGCCGAATACCGACACTTCTCAGACCAGCGCCGCTGCCGCCACCCAGCAACCTGCCGCCGCGCCGGTCGCCCGCACTGTCCACGCCGCCTATCAGGTGCCGGTACAGCAGGTGAACCTGCCGCAGGTTGCCTTCGAGGTCGTCCGCCAGTTCGATGCCGGCAATTCCCGCTTCCAGATCCGTCTCGATCCGCCCGAACTCGGCCGCATCGACGTGAAGCTCGACGTCGACAAGTCCGGTACCGTCAACGCCCGCATGACGGTGGAGCGCCCCGAAACGCTCGACCTGATGCAGCGCGACCAGCGCGCCCTGCAGCAGGCGCTGCAGCAGGCCGGCCTCGACGCCTCGCGCACCAATCTCGAATTCTCGCTGCGCCAGAACCCCTTCGCCGCCCAGGGCGGCATGGGTGACGGACGCGGCCAGCAGCAAGGCTCCGGCGGTGGCGGCAATCTCGGCACCGAGGAAGCCAGCACCGAGGCAGCCACTAGCCTTTACCGCGGCACGGCTACGGCCGGCGGCGTAAACCTGATCGTATAGGAGGCCCCAGAATGGCCATCTCGAGCGTCGGCACCACTTCCAGCAGTTCGTCGGCAACCAGCCGCCAGTCGATCGCGCAGAACTTCGACACCTTCCTGCAGTTGCTCACCACGCAGCTCAGGAACCAGAACCCGCTCGATCCGCTCGATACCAACCAGTTCACCCAGCAGCTGGTGCAGTTCACCGGCGTCGAGCAGCAGCTGAAGACCAACGACTTCCTCGAGGCCATGATGACCTCGGCCCAGACCGCCAACAATTCCCAGGCGGTGAGCTATGTCGGCAAGATCGTCACCGCTTCCGGCACCAAGACCGAACTGGTCGACGGCGAAGCCAAGTGGCACTTCGCGGTCGACAGCAAGGCCGACATCACCGCCACCGTGCGCGATGCCAACGGCAACATCGTCTACACGAAGGCCGGCACGGTGAACAAAGGCGAGAGCGTCTTCACCTGGGATGGCATCGGCAGCGACGGCAAGACCAAGCCCGAGGGCAGCTACACCGTAACCATCGAAGCGCGCGACAGCGCCACCGGCAAGCTGATCAGCGTCGCCACCGAAATGACCGGTGAAGTCACCGGCGTCGACTTCACCGGCTCCGAGCCCGTCCTCATCGTCGGCGGCGCCCGCGTCAACATGTCGGCGATCCTATCGGTCCGCGCCAAGACAGCGGCGGACGAAGCGGCCGAAGAGAGCTCGGTTTAGAGTGTCGATGCCCCGGCACCAGAATACGCCAACCACTGGATGTCATCCGAGGGATTGGCACGATCCAGCAACAGGCTCGACTCTTCACCTCCCCCTTTATGGGGGAGGCCGGGAGGGGGCCGTCTCTATCGGCTTGGCACTTCCCCAAACCCGGTCGGCAACCCATCCATGCTGACCATGTTCTTCTCGGCCCAGTAGTCGACGATCCCGTCCGGCCCCTTGGCTTCAGCCCAGCGGTCCATGGTGTCGCGCTCGCCGACATAGTCCATCAGCGGCACGCCGTAGCCGCAGGAGGTCTTCACCAGGTCGAAATCGAGCCAGGTAATCTGCCGGGCGCCGAGCGGTTCGGTATTGCCGAACTCCGCCGTGAGCAGGCGGGCATACTCCTCGCCGCCGCGCGGGATGATCCTGCCCTTACCGTAGAGCCTCAGGATTAGCGGCGGCCCATCCACCGCGCAGAACATGATCGTCATCCGGCCATCGGCCTTCAGGTGCGCCGCCGTCTCGTTGCCGCTGCCGGTGCGGTCGAGATAGCAGGCCGAATTGTCGCCCATCACCCGGAACTGGTCGGTCGAGCGGGGGGAGATGTTGATGCGCGTTCCGGTCGCCGCCGTGGCAGTGAAGAAGAAGTGCTGCTTACCGATGAACTCGCGCTGGTGCGCGTTCAGCGCCGGGTAGTCCTTGGCCATTTCGATATCCCTTCACGACACGCGATAAACCGGTCTCGCGTCGCATTCGATACAACTTGTGGCCAAGTCTTGAGCAGTCGGCCCGCCGCGCCGACCTCGACAGATGTTAATGACTGCGTATCCATTTCGCCCGGGCTCTTAACGCATTTTAAGTAATGCCTTAGCCGAATTTTAAGCGCGATCCGGTAGCGTTCGGCGTGTGGTCAGGTTGAGTAAGTGAGTACAATGACCGTCCAAATGCGTCCCCGTGTAAAGTACGTAATCGGTCCGGACGGGAGTCCGTTGACGATTGCGGACCTTCCTCCAAAGGACACCCGCCGCTGGGTTATCCGCCGCAAGGCTGAAGTCGTCGCCGCTGTTCGCGGTGGCCTCCTCAGCCTCGAGGAGGCTTGCCAGCGCTATACCCTCTCTGTCGACGAGTTTCTCAACTGGCAGGCCGCCATCGACAAGCATGGCCTCGCCGGTCTCCGTACGACCTGGATCCAGCACTACCGCGAAGGCTGAGCCCTCCGCCCGAAAGTTCCAAGCCCGCCCGGATCCGTCCGCGGCGGGCTTTTTGCATGGGTCTACGGTGTTTCCGCGCTCAGATACTTCGCCCCCTCGGGCGTCGCCTTGAGCGTCTCGTAGTGATCCCGGACAGCCGGCAACTCCTCGCGCGCGAACGGCGTCGAGAACCAGCGGTGCGTGGAAATCGCCAGTGCCAGGTCGGCCACGCTGAGCCGGCGATTGGCGGCGAACCCGCCACCTGACATCAGCCGATCCTCGAGCATCCGCATCTTCGCCGTCCACAGCGCGATCGACGCGGCGATCTTCGCCGGATCATCGAAGCCCGGGTTCCGTGCCAGCAGCGCGCTTACGGCGTATTGCCACGACGGCAGCAGTTCGCTCGCCTGCCACGTCAGCCACTGGTCGACCATGGCATGTTCCTGCACAGCGGCCGGCCACAGCCCACTGCCACGGGACTCCGCGAGATAGCGCACGATCGCGTTGCTCTCCCACAAAACGAGCGCGCCATCGACGATCACCGGCACTGTGCCGTTGGGGTTGAGCGCCAGGAACTCCGGCACACGTGGATCGCGATGCGGCTGCCCCCAGACCTCCTGCACGTAGTCGATGCCGCAGAGGTCCGCCGTCCACAAGACCTTCCGCACATTGCTGGACGTCGTGCGCCCAAGAATCCTCAGCCGGTCCATGCCACCCCCTACGGCGTCTCGGCGCTCAGATACTTCACCCCCTCGGGCGTCGCCTTGAGCATCTCGTAGTGGTCCCTGATTGCCGGAAACTCCTGCCGCTCGAACGGCGTCGAGTACCATCGGTGCGAAGACACCGCGATGGCGAGGTCGGCGATGCTCAGCCGGCCGTTTGCGACATAGCCGCCGCCCTTGATCAGCTGGTTCTCGAGGATCTGCATCCGCACCGTCCAGTTGTTGATCGACTCGGCGATCCGCCCCTCGTCCGTGTACGCCGGATTCTTCCGCATCAGTGCCTGCATTGCATAGCCCCACTGCGCGTTCAGCTCGGCCACCTGCCAGGTCAGCCACTGATCGACCAGCGCCCGCTCCTTCGGCGCCACCGGCCACAAGCCGCTCCGCCGCGTATCGGCGAGGTAGCGCATGATGGCGTTGCTCTCCCACAGGACGAACCCGTCCTCGATGATGACGGGCACCAGTGCATTGGGGTTGAGCGCCAGGTACTCGGGCGATTTCGGGTCGCGATGCGGCATGCCCCAGAGCTCGGTCACGTACTCCGTGCCGATCAGATCCGCCGTCCACAACACCTTGCGCATGTTGATCGATGTGATCCGCCCCAGGATCCGCAAGTCCGCCATGCTCATTCCTCCCTAACCATCACTGGGCAAACCCTGCCGCTTTTCGCATTTTGCGACACGGAGTTAACCCCTTGTTTACCATCCACTGGGTAATTTTTGCCTATGGGCTCGGTGCGTTTGCGCGCACCCAAGAATACAAAGGGTGATCCCGCGTGGACGGGTTACTGCAGTTTTTCAACCGCCTCGGTTTGGCGCGCGTCGCCGCTATGGCCGTAATCGCCGTGCTGATGTTGGGCTTTTTCGCCTTCCTCATCATGCGTGCCTCTGCGCCGTCCCTGGCGCCGCTCTATTCGGGCCTGTCCCTCGAAGACTCCTCCGCCATCGTCACCGAGCTGCAGGCGCAGAACGTGACCTACGAGCTGCGCGGCGACGGCGACACCATACTGGTGCCGCGCGACCAGATCACCTCGATTCGCATGACGCTGGCCCAGGACGGCCTGCCCACCCGCGGCCAGGTCGGCTACGAGATCTTCGACCAGCAATCGACGCTAGGCGCGACGAGCTTCGTTCAGAACATCAACAATGTCCGCGCCCTCGAAGGCGAGCTCGCCCGCACCATCGGCTCGCTTGCCCGCATCAAGAGCGCCCGCGTCCACCTCGTCCTGCCCGAGCGCGCCCTGTTCAGCCGCGAACAGAAGGATCCTACCGCTTCGATCGTCCTCTCGGTCCGCGGCGAACTCTCGGCCGGCGAAATCCGCGCCATCCAGCACCTCGCTGCCTCCGCCATCGAGGGACTGACGCCGAGCCGCGTCTCGGTCGTCGACGATACCGGGCGCCTGCTCGCCTCCGGCGCAGGCAACGGCACCGAGGACGCCCTCGCGTCCGAAGGCGAGGAGCGCACCCTCAGCGTCGAGAACCGCCTGCGCGGGCGCGTCGAGGACCTGCTCGCTAATATCGTCGGCTCCGGCCGCGCCCGCGTACAGGTGTCGGCCGAGCTGGACATGAACCAGCTTTCGAAGACCTCGGAGACCTTCGATCCCAACGGCCAGGTCGTCCGCTCCACCCAGACCCGCGACCTTGCCAACACGGCCAAGGGCGGCGACTCGGGCCAGGTCAGCGTCTCGACCGAACTGCCCGGCGCCACGCCCAATGCCGGCACCGGTTCCACGACCAGCGAGGAAGCCTCGACCACCGAGGAAACCACCAACTACGAAATCAGTAAGACCACCCAGACCGAACTGACCCAGGCCGGCGGCATCAAGCGGCTGTCGATCGCGGTCGTCGTCGACGGCACCTACGTCGCCGACGCTGCCGGCAATTCGACCTACACCCCGCGTACCCCCGCCGAGATCGAGCAGATCACCTCGCTGGTGAAGTCCGCTATCGGGTTTGACGAAGCCCGCGGCGACCAGGTGCAGGTCGCCAACCTCCAGTTCGCCGATCGCCCCGAGCTGACCGCCGGCGGCACCGCCGAAGCCGGTCTCTTCGACTTCACCCGCGACGACCTGATGAACGGCGCCGAAATGGCCGTCACCCTGCTCATCGCCCTCGCCCTCGTCTTCTTCGTCCTCCGCCCGCTGCTGAAGCGCGTGCTCGCCCCCGAGAACAAGACGCTCGCCCTGCCCGTCAGCGCCGAACTGGGTACTCCCGGCGCTCCGAACCTCAGCCAGTTTGGTCCGGACGGCATGACCTCGTCACTGCCCAACCTCAACGGCGAATACACGGTCGAGGACGAGCAGCCGCACAAACCGCCCCGCGATCCGGCCTGGATGAAGAACGCCAAATCGATGGGCGAAGCCCAGGCCAACACGCTCCGCACTGTCGGCAGCCTCGTCGAGGAACACCCCAAGCAGGCCGCGCTGATCGTTCGCGATTGGCTCGGTAGCGCGGCTTAGGACTGATCGACATGGCCACCGCACACCAGACCGACCCGCAACAGGCCCTTCAGAGCGCGCAGCTCGTCGTTGGTGCCAATGCCATGCAGCGCGCCCTGCGCGGCGACGAGAAGGCCGCCGTGCTGCTGCTCGCGCTGGGTCCCGATTTCGGCAGGCCGATCCTCGAAGAGCTCGACGAGATGGAAATCCGCCAGCTCTCGCGCGCCATGGTCAAGCTCGGCCCGATCACCCAGGAAATGCTCGACACCCTGTTCATCGAGTTCGTCACCACGATCTCGTCGAACGGCTCGCTCGCCGGCAACACCGACACCACCGAGCGCCTGCTGCTGAGCTTCCTGCCGCATGATCGCGTCGATTCCATCATGGAGGAAATCCGCGGACCGGCCGGCCGCAACATGTGGGAAAAGCTCTCGAACGTTCAGGAAGACGTGCTCGCGAGCTACCTCAAGAACGAGTACCCGCAGACCATCGCCGTCGTCCTCTCCAAGCTCAACACCGACCATGCCGCCAAGGTCCTCGGCAACCTGCCCGAGGAACTGGCGATGGAGGTCGTACAGCGCATGCTGTCGCTCGATCCGGTGCAGAAGGAGATCCTCGAAAAGATCGAGACGACGCTCCGCACCGAGTTCATGTCCACCCTCAGCCACACCAAGCGCCGCGACAGCCACGAGCAGATGGCCGAAATCTTCAACGCCTTCGATCGCCAGACCGAAGCGCGCTTCCTCACCACCCTCGAAGAGCGCGACCGCGACGGCTCCGAGCGCATCAAGGCCCTGATGTTCACCTTCGAGGATCTCGCTCGCCTCGAGCCCGGTGCGATCCAGACGCTGGTGCAAAAGCTCGACAAGAAGGAACTCGGCCTCGCTCTCAAGGGCGCCAACGAGACCGTCAAGGACGTGTTCTTCGCCAATATGTCGGGTCGCGCCGGCAAGATGCTGAAGGAAGACATGCAGGCGATGGGTCCGGTCCGCCTCAAGGACGTCGACGAAGCCCAGGGCCGCATGGTCGCGACCGCCAAGGACCTCGCCGCCAAGGGCGAGATCGTCATCACCAAGGGCAAGGCCGATGAGGAGATGATCGGCTGATGACCGCCGCGCCCTCCAAATTCACCTTCGACCTCGATCTTGGCCACCGCCAGGAGCGCAACTCGCTGGTGACCGAGACCGCCATGGCCGAGCTGCTCACCGCCGCCCGCGCCGAAGGCATCGCCGCCGGTCGTGCCGAGGGGGAACGCAGCGCCACCGCCAATGCCGCCAAAGCCCAGACCGCCGCCGCCGAAGCGCTCGGCGCCCGCGTCGCTGCCATGGCCGCCGGAATCGACGATGCCAGGAAGCAGACCATCTCCGAAGCCGTCGGTCTCTCGCTGTCGATCGCACGCAAACTTGCCGGCGGCCTGATTGCCCGCGAGCCCACCGGCGAGATCGAGCAGCTGATCGCCGAGTGCATGGCGACGCTCGATGGCGTGCCGCACCTCGTCATCCGCTGCGACCCCCAGCTCGCCGACGCCGTGCGCGATATCGCGACGGGCCGCATGACCACGTCCGGCTTCACCGGCCGCCTCGTCGTTCTCGGCGATCCTGATGTCGCCATCGGCGATGCCCGTATCGAATGGGCCGATGGCGGCGTCGTCCGCGACATCCGCAAGCTCAGCGCCGAGATCGATTTGAAGATCGCCGAATACTTCGCCGCCCGCGGCATCCGTAACGAGGAGACCGAACAATGAGCACCGGAGGGATGAGCCCCGGCGTCGAGTTCGAGGAAATGACCGCGCCCGGCCGCGACGGCCAGTTGCCGCCCGGCGAAAAGAACGCCGCCGACCTCGAAGCGGTCTTCGACGTTCCCGTCCGCATCTCGGTCGTGCTCGGCCGCGCCAAGGTGCCGGTCGCCAACCTCCTGAAGATGGATGTCGGCAGCGTGGTCGAGCTCGACCGGCAGGTCGGCGAGGCCGTCGAAATCTACGTGAACGACCGCCTCGTCGCCCGCGGCGAAATCGTCCTCGTCGAGAACCGTCTCGGCGTCACCATGACCGAAATCATCAAGGCAGCGTGATCATGCGTCTCCTTATCGTCGGGCCGCTCGAAGGCCAGCTCACCACCGCCACCAAGCTCGCCATGGATGGCGGCGCCAAGGTTGCCCACGCCCCGTCGATCGAAATCGCGCTCGCCAGCCTCCGCGCCGGCCGCGGCGCCGACCTGCTGCTGGTCGATGTGATGATGGATATCTCCGGCCTCATCGCCGGCCTCGAGGGCGAACGCTTCGTCATCCCCGTCGTCGCCTGCGGCACCGAGAGCAACGCCGCCGCCGCGGTGAGCGCCATCCGCGCCGGCGCCAAGGAATACATCCCCCTCCCCCCCGACGCCGAGCTGATCGCCGCCGTGATTGCGGCCGTCGCCCGCGAGTCGAGCGATTTCCTCTATCGTGATCCAGCCATGGCCCGCGTGGTCAAGCTCGCCGAGCAGATCGCCCCCTCCGAGGCCTCCGTGCTCATCACCGGCGAGAGCGGCACCGGCAAGGAAGTGATGGCGAAGTACGTCCACTCGCGTTCCAAGCGCGCCGGCCGCCCCTTCATCTCGATCAACTGCGCCGCCATTCCCGAGGCCCTGCTCGAGAGCGAACTCTTCGGGCACGAGAAGGGCGCGTTCACCGGCGCCGTCGCCCGCCGCATCGGCAAGTTCGAGGAAGCCACCGGCGGCACGCTACTACTCGATGAAATAAGCGAGATGGACGTGCGCCTTCAGGCCAAGCTCCTCCGCGCCATTCAGGAGCGCCAGATCGACCGTATCGGCGGCGGCAAGCCCGTGCCGGTCGATATCCGCATCATCGCCACCTCGAACCGCAACCTCAGCGACGCCGTGAAGGAAGGCAGCTTCCGCGAAGACCTGCTGTTCCGCCTCAACGTCGTCAACCTCAAGCTCCCACCCCTGCGCGAGCGCCCGGCCGACGTCTCCGCCCTCTCCGATCACTTCGTCGACAAATACGCCAAAGCCAATGGCCTCGGCCGCCGCGCCCTCTCCGACGAGGCTCGCGCCGCCCTGCTGAAGGCGCCATGGCCCGGCAACGTTCGCGAACTCGAGAACACCCTGCACCGCGCCGTCCTCCTCGCCGGTGGCGAAGTCATCGGACCTGATGCCATCGCCATGCCGGACGGCACCGGCCTCACCGAACTGGTCGCCAACACCTCGCTCGCAACGCAAGCGCGCGAGGCCGCCGAGTCGATCTCGCGCGCCATGGTCGGCCGCACCGTCGCCGACGTCGAGCGCGACCTGATCCTCGACACCCTCGACCACGTGCTGGGCAACCGCACCCACGCCGCCAACATCCTCGGCATCTCGATCCGCACACTCCGCAACAAGCTCAACCAGTACATGGACGAAGGCGTCCAGGTGGCCGGCCCGGGCGAACAGCGGAACGTGGCGTGAGCACCGATAGAGCCTCAATAACTCTCCTACCGGAGCCCACACGTGGCTGACCTCTCTGCCCCCGGCCCCGCCTCCGGCCTCAAGCTCCCGGCCTTCTCGCTCCAGGGCCTGATGAAGTCGCTCGGCTCGTCCGAGATCGGCCTCGCCGTGGGCATCATGGGGATCATCATGGTCCTCATCGTGCCGCTGCCTCCGCTGCTGCTCGATCTGCTGCTGGCCATCTCGATCGTCTTCTCGGTGCTGATCCTGATGACGGCGCTGTTCATCCAGACGCCGCTCGAATTCTCGTCCTTCCCGACCGTGCTGCTGATCGCCGCCATGCTGCGACTCGCGCTCAACCTAGCAACCACCCGCCTGATCCTCTCGGAGGGCCATAACGGCACCGATGCTGCCGGTCACGTCATCGAGGCCTTCGGCGAGTTCATCACCCGGGGCAACTTCGTCATCGGCGTCGTGGTCTTCGCCATCCTCGTCATCGTGAACTTCATCGTCATCACCAAGGGCTCGGGCCGCATCGCCGAGGTCGCGGCGCGCTTCAACCTCGACGCCATGCCCGGCAAGCAGATGGCCATCGACGCTGATCTCAGCGCCGGCCTCATCGACGAAGCCACAGCCCGCAAGCGCCGCGAGACCCTCGAAGGCGAAAGCGCCTTCTTCGGCAACATGGACGGCGCGAGCAAGTTCGTGCGAGGCGATGCCATCGCGGGCCTCCTCATCACGTTCATCAACATCATCGCCGGCCTGATCATCGGCATGCTGCAGGAAGGCCTGAGCTTCGCCGAAGCCGGCCACAACTACACCCTGCTCACCATCGGCGACGGTCTCGTTTCCCAGATTCCGGCGCTGATCGTCTCGACCGCCGCGGGCCTGCTCGTCAGTAAGGCCGGCGTGATCGGTTCGGCCGACAAGGCGCTGGTCGCCCAGTTCACCGGCTACCCCAAGGCGCTCGGCATGTCGGCCGCCGTCATCGGAGCGCTCGCACTGCTCCCCGGCATGCCAATCATCCCGTTCCTCGCCCTCGCCGGCGGTGTCGGCTGGCTCGCCTTCAAGTCGGGCAGGAAGAAGTCCAACGCTACCGACAAGGTTCTGCTCGAAAGCGCCATGGCCGAGGCCCAGCTTCCGAAGCCGTCCGAAGATGCCCCGATCACCGACAGCCTCAAGATCGACGAGCTGAAGCTCGAACTCGGCTACGGCCTGCTATCCCTGGTGAAGGAAGACGACACCGGCACCGATCGGCTCACCGAACAGATCAAGGCGCTCCGCCGTCAGCTCGCGACCGAACTCGGCTTCATCATGCCGCCGGTCCGCATCCTCGACAACATGCAGCTCGAGCCCAACGACTATAAGGTCAAGATCAAGGAGGTCGATTCCGGCCGCGGCCAGATCTTCGCGCACCAGCTCATGGTCATGGATCCCATGGGCCGCGAGATCAACCTGCCGGGCGTCCATACCACCGAACCGACCTTCGGGCTCCCCGCCACCTGGATTGAGCCCGCCCTCCGCGACGAAGCCGAACTCCGCGGCTACTCGATCATCGATCCCTCGACCGTCATCTCGACCCACCTCACCGAGGTGCTGAAGGCCAACGTCTCGGACCTCCTCAGCTACGCCAACGTCCAGTCGCTGCTCTCGGGCCTGCCCAAGGAGCAGCAGAAGCTCGTCGAGGATATTGTCCCGAGCCAGATCTCGGTCTCGGGCGTCCAGCGCGTCCTCCAGACTCTCCTCACCGAGCGCATCTCGATCCGCGACCTGCCGACCATCCTCGAGGGCATCGCCGAAATCGCCGGCCCGGGCCGCACCGCCCAATCGATCGCCGAGCACGTCCGCTCCCGCCTCGCCCGCCAGCTCTGCGCCGCCAACCTCGGGCCGGACGGCAACCTGCCGCTCCTCACCCTCTCGCCGCAATGGGAGCGCGATTTCGCCGAGGCCATGATCGGCGACGGCAACGACCGCCACCTCGCCATGGCCCCCTCGCGCCTGCAGCAGTTCATCATCGGCGTCCAGCAGGGCTTCGAGAACGCCGCTCAGCAGGGCGAAATCCCGGTCCTCATCACCAGCCCCGGCATCCGCCCCCATGTCCGCGCCATCATCGAACGCTTCCGCCCGCAGACGGTGGTGATGAGCCAGAACGAAGTCCACCCGCGAGTGCGGCTGAAGACGATCGGCAGTATCTAGCTAACTCGATCTGACCGTACCCACCGGCAGGCACCTCCCCCTTAAAGGGGGAGGACGGGAGGGGCCCGTCTGCCTCAGTCGGCACTGCCCTGGTACCGCCCCAGCAGCCACGCCACCAGCGCCGCGCGCTCCTGCGGCAGTTCCCCCGCGACGATCCGCACCGGCTCGTACCCACGCCGAGTCAGGCTCTCGTTTAGCGTCAGCACGCGGTTCGCCGGGTTGACGATCTTCAGCGTCCGCTCGGCCAGCTCCGCCGCCAGCGTCTTCGACATGCGTTTGCTCACGGCTGCTCCTTCCGCCAAATCTCGACGAGAACAGCGTATAGCCCCCACCCCACCCCCAGCATCAAGAGCGGTGTGAACACTGCTCCCCAGTAATAGTTGAATGGCTTCCCCACCGCCGCGAACAGCACGAGGTAAGCGACCCCGGCCGCCAGCGCCATTGTGCCGCCCCGCCAAGCCCACAGCCCCAGCAACCCGAGCGGCAGGAAGATGGCCGCCAGCCACTGCGGCGCGAGGCTCCACAGCCCGTTGAAACTCACCACCGAGACAAGGAAGCGCAGCCCGCCGAACTGCAGCCAGCCATCCGGATAAGCCCGATCCTCCGGGCCCAATTGCTGCATCACGGAAAACCAGTGCCAGCCGAAATAGCCGGCATAGGCGAGCCCGCCGACGACCCACGCCGCCAACTCGCTCCACCGCCGTTCCCGCAACGCCAGCACAGCTGCGGCCACGATATACGGAGCCGCCAACTCCCGCAGGAACAGCGCCAGCAGCCCCGCGACAAGCCCCGCCCAGCGCCAGCCCATCGCATAGGCCGCGACCGAGAACAGGATCACCGTTCCCCCCGCCACCTCGGCGAACACGACACTCGACGGCGATGCCAGCCCGCCGAGGCTCCCGCCCACTGCGACCAGCGTCAGCACCGCGGGCCCGATCCCGCCATCCCGCCGCGCGACCACGTAGCTCAGCACCAGCCCCACCAGAGCTACCGCCGCGAGCAGCCCCTGCGCCCACCCGGCCGGTAGCGCGGCCAGCATCATCGGCCATAGCGGCGTCCGCCAGTTGAACACCGAGCGCGTGCCGTAGCCGTCGGCCACCAGCACTTCATGTGCAGCTTCGTAATAGCCCTCGCCACCCCGCATTCGCTCGAGGATGCGCTGATAGCTGACGAGATCGCCTTCGGTGGGCCCCGTGACTGCGCCGGCCGGCGCAGTCACCGGCTGCATCGCCACCCACGCCAGAACCAGCATCGCAGCAAGCGTGATCGCCAGCACCAGCCAGCGGCGCGGTCGCGACAGATGCGCAAATCGTGTCGGCATCGGGTGCCCTCAATTCCCCCAAACGATGCCGGTTTCGCCTTAATTTTTCGGTTCGCGCCTGTGGAACTGCACACCATCCGCAGGCATTGTCTGCGGGCGTCACCGAGCACCGATACATGAAGCTCTTCCGCTGCGACCATTGCGGCAACCTGCTCTACTTCGAGAACACGCGCTGCGAACGCTGCGGCCACCGGCTTGGCTATGCCCCGCTGCTCAACCGCATGCTGTCGCTCGAAGGCGGTCCGGAGGTCTGGACGGCGCCCCACATCAACAACATGCAGTTCGTCTTCTGCGCCAATGCCGCACACGGCGCCTGCAACTGGGTGATCCTGCAATCGCCTGGCGGCGATCCATACTGCCGCGCCTGCCGCCACAACGAGCTGGTGCCGGACTTCGATCAGCCCGTCGATCTCGCGCGCTGGCAGTCGATCGAGCGCGCCAAGAAGCGCCTGCTCTACTCCCTGCTCCGCCTGCATTTGCCGCTCGCCACGCGTAACGAGGACCCCGTGCACGGCCTCAGCTTCCGCTTCCCCAACGAGGAGCTCTCCCGCGCTCCCGTCCTCACCGGCCACGACAGCGGCATCATCACCATCGCGCTGAAGGAGGCCGACGACGCCGCGCGCGAATATCGGCGCACCCAGTTCAACGAGCCGTACCGGACCCTGCTCGGCCATTTCCGCCACGAGATCGGCCACTACTACTGGAGCATCCTCGTCGCCAATCGCCCGGCCCATGAGGAATTCCACCAGCTCTTCGGCGATGAAACCCAGGATTACGGCGCGGCGCTGCAGGCCCACTACGCCACCGGCGCGCCAGCCGAATGGCAGCAGCGCTACATCTCGGCCTACGCCGCCTCGCACCCCTGGGAAGATTTCGCCGAGACCTTCGCCCATTACCTGCACCTCGTCGACACCACCGAGATGGCCGCGGCCTTTGGCGTGCGCCTGAAACCGAAGGTCGACAAATCAGGCGAACTCGCCGCCGATCTCGACTACCAGCCCTATGAAGTGGCCGACATCGACGAACTCATCGAAAACTGGGTCCCGCTCTCCTCGCTCATCAACAACCTCAACCGCGCCGTCGGCCAGCACGACGCCTATCCCTTCGTCCTCACGCCCGCGGTGATCGAAAAGCTCGGCTTCGTCCTCCGGCTGGTCCAGGAAGCGGGGTCGTCGCTGTGGACGGTTCCGGGACCATCGGGACCTATCCCGATCAACGTGCCGGTGACGCAGTAGGCGTGCGCACGAACCCCATCCGCAACGTACCGGACTAATCGGCAACCATTCACCGCGCGATGCTGTCCCTGGGTAACCTGGGGATCCGAGATATGGAAATCGACCACGAAGCGTTGATGCGGCTGGTAATCGGCTGGACCTGCGTAGGCGTCTTCGTCTGCACCGCAGTGATAACACTGCTGGCTTTGGTCGGCGTCCTGAACGTGGAGAAAGAGGTCCGTGACAAGCTCTACACGAGCCTGATCGTCGAGATCGTTGTAATTGCCGTGGCCGTATTCGCTGGCTTTATTAAAATCGATCCGAAACCGGTCGTGCAGCAGCTGCAGGCCGGCATCCAAGCGGAGCAAACACTTACGGCGATTGAGACGAGCACGACGGGCGGCGCGACCCCTCCGGCCCCTAGCCTACCAACCGGACCAAACATCCCAACGGAACCCGACGATTCGACCGGTCCCGGAGATGTGACTGAACCGCAGGGCGCGCCGGAGCTGCAGCCGCGCGTCTACATCCACATCGCGGACAACGCGCAACGCGACATTGCCGTAAGGGCCCGAGACGCGTTGCGCGACGCTGGTCAACTCGTTCCAGGCATCGAGCGTGTCGGGGCCAAGGCCCCGAACGAGACCGAGTTGCGGTACTTCCTGCCCTCAGAGGAGATATTGGCCGAGACGATCTCGAAGGAGCTTGCCGCCGTTGGGATCGAAGCACCGGCGCGATTCATCTCAGGCTTCGAGGACGCCAATATTCGTCCGCATCATTTCGAGCTGTGGTTCGCGAGAACATAAGTGACGGCTGGCCGAGCTTAGCGCAGCGTGCTTGTTTCTGGGCATGTCCGATATCACCCTCCTCAACGTCCCCGTCTTCTCCGCTCTCTGCAACGCCGCCTTCGCGCTGCGCCGCGAGGTCTTCGTCATCGAGCAGCAGATCCCGGAGTCCGAGGAGTTCGACGCCGACGACCTCACCGCCACTCACCTCGTCGCCATCGCCGCGGGCAACGTGGTGGGCACGCTCCGCATCATCGAGACGCCCGAGCATGCCAAGCTCGGCCGCGTCGTCGTCGCCAGATCCTGGCGCGGTCGCGGTATCTCGACCAAGCTCCTCACCCGCGCCATGGACATCGCCCGCGAGCGCGGCCAGGCGCGCTTCTACCTCACCGCCCAGCACGACAAGCTCGCCGTCTACGAAAAGCTCGGCTTCGTCGCTTATGGCGAGCCCTTCGACGACGGGTCCGGCATCATGCATCTGGCGATGAAGACGTACTGATTGTGGCTCCACCCACCTCCCCTTGATGGAGCAAGCAAGCGTAGCTTGCGAGCAAAGCGAACTAGCGAAGCCCGGAGGGGGTGGAGCCCCGCGCTCGGTTCCGAGTTAACCCCGGGTTAACCCGTTAACCCGACCCGGCGCGCCGTGCCGACAATTTTCCGCTAAGTTTAGCGATGTGGGGCGCCTCGACCGCTCCAACCAGACGCTGGGAGGCGTGGAAGGCCGGACCTCGAAAACGGGGCCGGCCTTTTGTCTTTCGTCCAAGCACCCCGCGGTCGGCGGAACAGATCGCGCCCACTCACGTTGCTATGTATCGGGCCGTACGGCACTCCACAGCCAAGCGTTGTGCCGCACGGCCCTGTCCATGACAGGCACGAACAAGAAGGACGATACAATGTTCCGTACATTGCTGACTACCACGGCTATTGCCGCACTGCTCACCGCTGGCGCGATCGCCCAGGACACCACCCAGACCCCCGCGACCGACGCACCCGCGACCACCGAGGCACCGGCGATGGACGCCCCGGCGACCGACGCCGCACCCCTCGACACCTCTATCCTCGCCACCGGCTATACAGTGACCGACAAGGACAACCTGGCCACCGAGATCATCGGCCAGCAGGTCTACTCCTCGAGCGCGGCCGACGCTGAGCATATCGGCGATGTAAACAACCTCGTCATTGGCGAGGCAGGCGAGGTCGCTGCAGTGGTTATCGGCGTTGGCGGCTTCCTTGGCATTGGCGAGAAGAATGTCGCGGTCAACTACGCGGAACTCGAATGGGTCACCGCCGAGGATGGCAGCGAGCGTTTCGTCCTCGCGACCACCAAGGAAGCGCTTGAAACGGCGCCGAACTTCGAAACCACGGATGAGGATGCCGACGCTCCGGCTGCGACAGCCCCGGCCGAGCAGCCTGCCGATGCGCCCGCCCCGGCCGACCAGCCGGCTGACGCTGCCGCTCCGGCCGACCAGAGCGCCGCACCGGCAGTCGCTCCGGCTGCCGGCCCGATCGACCGCGCCACCCTGACCGACGCCCCGCTGACCGCGGAGGAGCTGATCGGCACTAACGCCTACGGCCCGGCCGACGAGCACCTCGGCGCGATCGGCGACGTTGTCCTCAGCGAAGACGGCAAGACCGTCGAAGCCGTCATCATCGATTTCGGTGGTTTCCTCGGCATCGGCACCAAGCCGGTGGCCGTCGGCATTGAGAACCTGCGCTTTGCCACCAGTGCCAATAGCGACAAGTTCCTGTTCCTCAATGTCACGCGCGATCAGTTGGACAAGGCCGTGGCCTATGACAAGGACACCTATGCAGCCGAGCGCGACACCCAGCTGCTGAAGACCGAACCGCTGCAATAACAGCGCCAGGCCCAAGCACGAAAGGCCCGCTCCGGCGGGCCTTTTTCATCGTCGGACGGATGCGTTTACCGCCGCGTATGCCGCAGCCGGCCGATCTCGTCGTATTCCGACTGTTCTGCCTTAGCTTCAGCCGCGACCTCACGGCCGTGCTCGCGCTGGTCCAGCAGTTCGACCTTCTTCAGGTCCTCTACCGCCTCCGCCAGTGCGTCCTGTGCCGCCTCGAGATTGCCCTTCATGTCATTGGCCGACGCCAGGAGGTTATCCCTGCGCGCAATCGCGGCCTTGGCGAACGTTGAGTAGGCAAAATGGGCGACGTCGGAAATTCCGGTCTTCTGCTGTTCGATTTCGATCTGCTGGTCGAGTTCGGCGGCCATGCGCTCGAAATCGGCGATCATCATCTCGATCTGCGTCAGTTGCCGGCGCTTCTCGTCCACCTGAAACTTCTTGAGCCGGATCAGGCTTTCGCTGCGCGACTTCATGACTTGTACTCCTTACACCTCAAGTCATTCACTTCACTGGCGCGGAGTGTTCGCCCACCTTGTCCAGGATCGCCTCCAGCATCACGTAGCCGTCGGCAATCGAGGTGCGCTCCTCCCGCTGCTGGCTCAAAAACGCCTCCAGCGCCGGGTTGATCGCGATGGCACGGTCCACGCCTGGATCCGATCCCTTCCGGTAAGCCCCCAGCCGGATCAGTTCCTCCATGTCGGAAAACGTCGACATGAGCTCCCGCGCTTTCTGCAGGACTGGCCGGAAACTCACCGGCACGCATCCTGGCATCGTTCGCGAGATAGACCGGAGCACGTTGACCGCCGGATAGCGACCGCGTTCGGCAATCGAGCGCTCCATCACGATGTGCCCGTCAAGGATGCCGCGAACGGCATCCGCAATGGGCTCATTGTGGTCATCACCTTCCACCAAAACGGTAAATAGACCTGTAATGGAGCCGCTATCCTTTAACCCAGGCCCTGCTCTTTCCAGCAATCTGGGCAGTTCGGTGAACACCGTCGGCGGGTAGCCCTTGGCCGTCGGCGGCTCGCCGATGGCTAGCCCGATCTCGCGCTGCGCCTGGGCGAAGCGGGTCAGGCTGTCCATCATGCACAGCACGCGCTTGCCCTGATCGCGAAAGTACTCGCTCAGCGTCAGCGTCAGATAGGCCGCCTGCCGCCGCATCAGCGCCGCCTCGTCCGAGGTCGCGACCACCACCACCGCCTGCTGGATGCCGACTTCGCCGAGATAGTCGGTGACGAACTCCTGCACCTCGCGCCCACGCTCGCCAATGAGTCCGATCACCGCCACATCGACCTGGGCGTTACGGGCCAGCATCGACATCAGCACCGACTTGCCGACGCCCGAGCCCGCGAAAATGCCCATGCGCTGGCCCTCGCACATGGTGGTGAAGGTGTTGAGCGTCCGCACCCCCATATCGAGCGGATCACCCACCCGCACCCGCTCATGCGCAGGCAGCGGCACCTGCCGCATCGGATAGGAAATCGCCCCCGGCATCAGCGGGCCCTTGCCGTCGATCGGCTGCCCGTCGGCGTTGATCACGCGCCCCAGCCAATGCTCCGACGGCTGCACCGATCCGTCATGGCTCTTGAACAGCGCCCGGCAGCCCAGCCGAACCCCGTTCAAAGCCCCGAACGGCAGGCAAAGCGCATGGCCGTCGCGAAAGCCGATGATCTCGGCTCCGAGCACACCGCCATTGGTGGTTTCGATCTCGACCCGCCCGCCGACGCGGAGTTCGCGCACCGGCCCGACGATCTCGACCAGCAGCCCCTGCACGGTCTTGACCCGGCCGAAAACCTCAACGTCCTCGATAGCGTCTATTGCGGCTTTGAGGGACTGCATGAACCTGTTTCAAAAGGTCGAATCGCTTGCAACCCACGGTAACCGAACGTTAAGCAAAAAGCGTTAACCATAGGGTTGGGGCTCCGTCTGCGCGACCGCCCGAAAACCTCTTCAGACACCCCCAAATCCTTGAGTCGACAGAGTCGATTGTAAGGCCTTCTTAACCTAAAATCTTAAGTCCGTTTGGGCCGAATTATGCAGCATTTTCAACGATTTAATATATCGTTAGCGGGAGAACGTTTGCATCTTGCGGATCGGAATTAAACTTTGTTAACTAATTGCGCTTAGGTTTGGGTCATATCCAGTAGGGTTCGGTTAAGGGTGAACGCGCAGGGCGTCTCACCCGTAGTTCCAGCAGGGAACGGTTTAAGGGGATTGACGGCATGCGTGTGCTCTTGATCGAAGACGACAGCGCGACAGCGCAGAGCATCGAGCTGATGCTCAAGTCTGAGAGCTTCAACGTCTACACGACGGACCTGGGCGAAGAGGGCGTCGACCTAGGCAAACTCTACGACTACGACATCATCCTGCTCGATCTGAACCTTCCCGACATGTCGGGCTACGAAGTGCTCCGCACCCTGCGCGTGGCCAAGGTGCAGACCCCGATCCTGATCCTCTCCGGCCTCGCCGGGATCGAGGACAAGGTGCGCGGCCTCGGCTTCGGCGCCGACGACTACATGACCAAGCCCTTCCACAAGGACGAGCTGGTCGCCCGCATCCACGCCATTGTCCGCCGTTCCAAGGGCCACGCCCAGTCGGTCATCTCGACCGGCGACCTGACGGTGAACCTCGACACCAAGACCGTCGAAGTCCAGTCGGCCCGCGTGCACCTGACCGGCAAGGAATACCAGATGCTGGAGCTGCTCTCGCTCCGCAAGGGCACCACCCTCACCAAGGAAATGTTCCTCAACCACCTCTATGGCGGCATGGACGAGCCCGAACTGAAGATCATCGACGTCTTCATCTGCAAGCTCCGCAAGAAGCTCTCGGTCGCCACCGGTGGCAAGAACTACATCGAAACCGTCTGGGGCCGCGGCTACGTCCTGCGCGAACCCGACGAGCACGAGACCTTCGCCGAGTCGAGCGTCGCCTAAGCGCGCTCCCCCTTCGGAAGTTCCACGATCTGGCAAACCCCGTACCGGAAACCGGCGCGGGGTTTTGCTTTTGCCGGCCCCGCCCTACCGCTCGCCCGCCGCCAGCCGCGCCAGGTACTGGTGCACGAAGGCGATGGCCATGCTGCCCTCCCCCACCGCAGATGCGACGCGCTTGACCGGGCTGAAGCGAACATCGCCGCAGGCAAAGATGCCGGGCACGCTGGTCTCCAGCAGATAGGGATCGCGGCTTTCCGCCCAATGCCCGGTCTTCCTCAGGTCCTCGCCGGTGAGCACGTAACCGCGCGCGTCGCGGACAAGCTCCGCGGGGAGCCAGTCGGTCTCGGCGTCGGCGCCGATGAACACGAATAGCCCGCCACTCTCCTCGCGCCGGGTGAGGCCGGTGGCATTGTCCCTGAGCTCGACCGCGGTCAGGTGATCGTCGCCCAGCGTCGCCGCCACCTCGCTGCGCAGCGCCACCTTGATGTTGGATTTGCTGTGCACCTGGTCGACCAGGTACTGCGACATGCTCTTTTCAAGCGCGTCCCCACGCACCACCAGCGTCACCGTGCGCGCGTGGTTGGCAAAAAACATCGCCGCCTGCCCGGCCGAGTTTCCGGCCCCGATCAGGTGGATGTCGAGGCCCTGCGTGGTGCTCGCCTCGCTGCGAGCCGCACCATAATAGATGCCCTTGCCGATCAGCCGGTCGAAACCCTCGATGGCGACGCGACGCCAGCTGACGCCGGTGGCAAGAATGATCGTTTTCGCCTGCAGCATGTCGCCGCCGTCCAGTTCGACCGTGCGCGCAACTGGATCGATACGCTCGATCCGGCGGGTGATCAGCACCTCCGCCCCGAGGCGCTTCGCCTGCCGCAGCGCGCGGCTTGCCAGCTCGTCGCCCGATATGCCGCTCGGAAAGCCGAGATAGTTCTCGATCCGTGACGATGTGCCGGCCTGCCCGCCCGGCGCCTCGCGCTCGATCACCACGGTACGCAGCCCTTCGGACGCCCCATAGACCGCCGCAGCGAGCCCGGCCGGACCGCCACCGATGATCACCGTGTCGTATGTCGTTTCCTTCGCCGTGGTATCGAGACCGAGCAATTCCGCCAGTTCCCTCAGGCCCGGCCGCACCAGCGTCGGACCATCGACGATCTGCAGTGCCGGCAAACTATCGGTTCCCGGCACCTCGCCGTGCCAGTGCTCGGCCAACTCCGGAGCATCGGGCGTATAGCCGTCAAAGGCGATCTGGTTGCTGGCGAGGAAGCGTCGCAACTCGAGGCAGGCCGGGTCCCAGCGCTGGCCGAGTATCGTCACCTTGGCGCGGCGGGCATTCGCCGTGATGCTTTGCAGCCCGCCAATGCGCTCACGCGCCAGCTCGCCCATGCTGCGCGCCAACTCGGGCGCCATGGCCGCAGCGGCGTGAAACTGCCGCGCCTCGATCCGGGCGATCCGGACCGGTTCCGCTGCCCGCGCACCGGCCTGGAACTGCGTGCCATAGATGATCGGCACCTCGCCGTGCAGCATCCCCTCGGCACGCGCGCCGATCTTGCGCTCGATGCCGTCGACCCGCTTGATGATGTCGAGCGTGCCGGCGAGGACGACGAGCAGGGTCGGCTCGTCGCCTTCATGCACCGCATACTCGCCTGGTCCGAGCCGGATATCTGCCGAGCCGCGGGCCAGTTCTCTCAGCACCGCCAGATCCAGCGCCGAAAACGTCGGCACCACGGCCAGTTCATCCGCCGTCAGCATTCCCAGCCCCCAACTGCTTTGATTTGGCAGCAAGTGCTAGCGGACTTCGAATGTGGCGGCAACGTGCTGCGCGAGCCCGACAAACACGGGTCCTTCGCGGAGTCGAACGTCGCTTAACGCGCCGCCGGCGCGACGAGCCCTGCGGTTTCCGGAACCCCGTGCCCAGACGCTGTGTTCTTCGTTTTCGTCGCAGTAGTATCGATAGTTTTGTGCGTTGCTTGCCAAGTCCAAGGCAGGTCTACGAACCGCCGCCCAATTGATGTACAACGGCTGCCATGGACGAGACACAGTATGCTTTCGGGCCGTTTGTCCTGCTGCCGGGCCGCGAATTGCGGCGTGACGGCCGCCCTGTGGCGCTCGGGCCGCGCGCCCTCGCCATGCTCGAAACAATGGCCGCGGCCCGCGGCGAGATCGTCACCAAGGAGGAAATCCTCTCCCGCGTCTGGCCCGGCGTCACGGTGGAGGAAGGCAACATCACCGTCCAGGTGGCCGCCCTGCGCAAGGAACTCGGCGCCCGCCCCGGCGGCGAGGACTGGATCATCACCGTACCGCGCGTCGGCTACCGGCTGGTCCGGGACCCCTCGCCCAACCACGCCCAATCGGCCGAAGGCGGGCGCCCCAGCGTCGCCGTCCTGCCCTTCGTCAACCTCAGCGGCGACGCCAGCCGGGACTACTTCGCCGATGGCCTCGTTGAGGACGTGATCACCGCCCTCAGCCGCTTCAAGTCTTTCGCCGTCGTCTCGCGCTACTCCTCCTTCGCCTATCGCAACCGCGCCACCGATATCCGGCAGGTCGCCCGCGAGCTAGGCGTCCGCTACCTCCTCGAAGGCAGCGTCCGCCTCTCTGGCGACCGCGTTCGCGTTACCGTGCAGCTGATCGACGCCGCCAGCGGCACGCACCTGTGGGCCTCGCATTTCGACGGCGATCTCGGCCAGTTGTTCGACTTCCAGGACCAGATCACCGAGACCGTCGTCGGGCTGGTCGAACCCCAGATTCGCCGCGCCGAGATCGAACGCACGCGCCGTCGCTGGCCGGACAACCCCCAGGCCTACGACCATTTCCTGCGTGCCCTGCCCTTGTTTGTGTCGCGCGAACCCGCCGACTACCTCACCGCCATCGGGCATCTGGAACGCGCCATCGCACTGCAGCCCGACTATGCCGCGGCACTCGCCTATGCCTCCTGGGGGGTGGCGCGCCACGGCACTGTCGCGCTTGTTCAGCTTGACGAGCAGCAATCCGCCCGCTGCCTCGATCTTGCCCGCGCTGCGCTCCGCCATGGTGATGACGACCCGCTGGTCCTTGCCCTCTGCAGCCACTCGCTTCTCGCCATTGGCCATATGCGCGCGGAAGGGCTCGCCATGGCCGATCGCGCCCTCGCTGCGAACCCCAACAATGTGCTTGTGCAGGTGCTCGGCGGCATCTGCAACATGCTGGCTGGAGACCTGGCCAAGGCGGAAACCTGCTACAGCCGCGCCTATGCCCTCAGCCCCGGCGCCCCGGAAGCACCGGAAAGCCTCGCCGGCCGCGGCTTTGTCCGTTTCTTCATGCGCGATTTCGAAGGCGCCGTCGGATGGTTTGAACGCTCGCTCGCTATGCTCGTCGACTGGCCGCCCGCTTACTGGATGATGACGGCCGCATTCGCCCATCTTGGACGCCTCGACGAGGCGCACACGACGCTGGAGCGCCTGCGGGCGTTCGCGCCCCACACCAGCCTGGCGGGCGTCTATGCGATAGCCAACCGCTCGGATGGCCGCTTCGAGCTTGTCCTCGATGGGCTGAGGAAGGCCGGCCTCACCTAGTAGCCGCCTGACCCCGGCCCTTTGGACGATTTAGCAACTGTTTAGGAACTGCCTAGGGACCCAAGGCACCTGCATCGGCCAGATTTCTTGCCACGGCGCCACCACCACCCGGCGCCATGGAGGGACGAAAAATGGACATGTACCTTACAGCGATCGGCTATGCGATGCTCCGGAGCAGGCCCGACACCTCAAAGCCGACATCGCCCGCCGAGGAAGACGCCTACTACGCACAGGTCGGCGCACCCATCATGGCCCCCTGGGTCGGCCGTCTGCTCGGGTGGGCCAGGGCCAACCTGACCGATGCCCGTAATCGCACCACCGCCGCCCCGCTACGGCGGCCCGTCCGCCACGCCTGACCGGCTCAGACGAGGAACACGCAATGGCACTCGAAATCATCGGCCCCGGCTTCGGACGCACCGGCACCACCTCGCTCAAGGTCGCGCTCGAGCATCTCGGCTTCGGCCCCGCCCACCACATGTTCGAGGTACGCGACCACCCCGAGCTACTGCCCGCATGGGATGCGGTTTCCCGCGGCGAACGCCCCGACTGGGACGCGATCTTTGCCGGATATCGCGCCCAGGTCGATTGGCCCGGCGCCCGTTACTGGCGCGAACTGGCCTCCCACTACCCGGACTCGAAAGTGATCCTCACCGTGCGTGACCCGGACGAGTGGTTCGACAGCCTCGAGGCCACCATCCTGCCCTTCATGGCCGGTCGCGGCACCTACGACTCCGACCACATCAACGGCGTCGCAAACATGGCCCATCGCCTCGTCGTTGCCGGTGTCTTCGACGAGAAAATGTCGGATCGGACCTACGCCACATCCGTGTTCAGGGCCCATATCGATGAAGTGCAGCGGACCATACCGGCTACCCGGCTGCTGACCTTCGATGTCGCCCAGGGGTGGGAGCCGCTCTGCGCTTTCCTCGGCCGTCCAGTACCGCCGATCTCGTTCCCGCGGCTCAACTCGACGAGGCAGTTCGGAGAGCAGGAATGGCAGGCGGAGGCTTGATTGCCGGCGGCGGAGCGCCAACCGGCCGGGGGCACGCCGGGAAAGTATCTCCCCGGGCTCGACCGCGTAGACCAGTGGGTCAGGCGACGCTCGCCTGCCCCGATGCCTGTGCGATGAACTTGGCCTCGAGGTGGTCGCGCTCGAAAGGCTTCATCATGTAGTCGTTGATGCCGCTGCGGAGCGCAATCGCGATCTGCCCGATGTCGTTCTCGGTCACCATGTAGACCACATGCGGCGCCTGGCCGCCGACATAGCCGCGCAGCAGCTTCAGGAACTCGAGCCCGCTCATGATCGGCATCTGCCAGTCGAGCAGGATCGCGTCCGGCATTTCCTGGCGGCACTTGTCGAACGCTTCCTGCCCGTCTTCGGCCTCGTCGACGATGTAGTCGAGGTCTTCGAGAATGCGCCGCGCGACTTTGCGCACGACACTGGAATCGTCGACCACGAGGCAGGATTTCATGACGCGTTTCTCCACGAGCACGGCCCGCGCCGGCCAAGCCGGACCGCGCTTTCGACCACTCTGCCCACGAATGGTTATTGAAACCTGAAGCCCGTTCTCGGAATTTCCGGCAGGGTGCTCGAACGGCGCCAAGCTGCAACCTCGAATAACGGCAGGTTTCGCCGATAATGGCCTACGTCAAACTGAGTATGACGGCTCTGGCCCTTCGTGTTACTGAACAACATGGTGGCAGTCTGAGGCGTCCGAGACAACGGCTGAAGTTGAGGCAGGCCCGGACCGTTTTGTTCGAGACCCGTGCCGGACGCAGAGGGGATATTGTTGAGCATGCCTGAAGGTCTCGTGGACGAGATATACGAGGCCGCAGCTATTCCTGAGCTATGGTCGCCAGTTCTCGAACGGTTGGCGAGCCTGGCGAACGCGGATGCGGTGACGATTCTTTCCGTCGATAAGGACGGATACGGTCGCTATGCCGCCACCGGCGCCTACCAGGAAGCCTATGCCGACTATGTCGTCAACGGCCGCGAATATGAGAATGTTCGTTTCGAGCGCTCGCTGCAGCGTTACCCGTCCGCGTTCTCGTCCGACCTCGAACTGTGTACGGCGGCCGAACTGGACGCCGACCCGATCTACCGGGACTTCGTCCGCCCCCACGGCTTTGCCTGGACCGCCGGCACGGTCGTCCCCACGCCCACCAGCGACCTGATCGTCTTCGACTTTGCCCGCAAGGCCGGCGTCCCGCCATTCGAGCGCGAGGCCATGCATCGCCTCGATGCCTACCGGCCCGACATGGCCCGCGCCGCCCTGCTCTCGCATCGCCTCGGCCTGCGCTCGGCCGGCAACCAGGCGAGCGCCCTCCAGCTCGTCGGCCTCCCCTGCGCCGTGCTGGGCCGCATGGGCCGGATTCTCGCGCTTAATGCGATGTTCGAGGAGCTGGCGCCGCGCGTCACCTTCACCGCCTTTGGCGGCGTCGCCTTCGAGGACGCCGAGACGAATGCGCTCGTTTCCGCTGCGATCGCCGAACTGCGCTACGAAGCCGGCCCGGTCCTGCGCTCGATACCGGTCAAGGCCACGGCCGAGGCGCCCGCCCTCGTCGTGCATCTGCTACCCGTTCGCCGCGCCGCCGGCGACGTCTTCACGCGCGCCGAAGGGCTGATCGTCGTGACCCCGGTCACCATCCCCGAGGCCCCGCTCACCCACATCCTCACCGGCCTTTTCGACCTGACGCCGGCCGAGGCCAAGGTGGCCCGCGGCATCGCCTCCGGCCTCAATGTCGAAAGCCTCGCCGGCAGCCTCAACCTCTCGCCGGCCACCGTCCGCAACCAGCTCAACGCCGTCCTGTCCAAGACCGGCACCAGGCGCCAGGCCGAATTGACCCTGCTCCTCAGCGGCACGAGACCAATCCCCGAGGGCGCGTCCTGATCCGTCAAACTGCAGGGTGCGAGCCGTCTACGCCGCCGCCGCAACCGCCTTCGGCGTCGCCGAGAATTCGAATACGTCGTTCTCGATGCCGATCTTGATATCCATATCGGTCATCCGCGCCAGCACACCCGTGTAGAACGGCTGGATGCCGCGCGCATCGACGCCGCCTTCGGGATTGCCGAACAGCAGACCCTCGGCGCCCTGCGGCATCAGCGTCTTCTGCCGCTTCTCGGGGTCCGACTTCGAGGTCAGGACGAACCTTTCCTGCCCGGCCGGCCCTTCGACCTTCACCGTCACCACGCCACCGCGCGGCACCGACATGGCCGCGATCAGCAGCATGTTCATCAAGAGCTTGGCCTTGTGCTTGGGGAGCAGGATCAGCGGCACCTGCCAGTCGAGGTCGGCCTTCTCGATCTCGAAATAGAGCCGCGCCACGCGCTCGCATTCGCGCGTGTCGAAATCCGTACCGGCCGTCGAAGAAGCACCGAATGCCAGTCGCGCGAATTCGAGCTTGGCGCGCGCCTGCTTGGCCGAATTGGCGATCAGTTCCTGCGCGCCCTCGGCCATTGCGCCCTGCGTCGGGTCGGCCAGCACTTCGAGCCCGTTGCCGATCGCCCCGACCGGATTGATCAGGTCATGGCACACCCGCGAACACAGCATCGCCGCGAGATCGGTCGCCTTGAGCTCGATGATATCCGCCATTCTTTCGTGACCTCTGCAGTCGAATCAATTCCGTGAAGATTACCCGCAAAGCGGGCGGTGACCCTAGAACTTCCCGCCAATCCTCAATGCGCCGGGCTCTCCGCCACCGGCTCCAGCGCCTCGACGACATTGCCGCCGCCAGCTGCCAGTTCGCCCTTGAGCGTGTCCCACTGCCCGTCCGCCGTCGCCACCACGCCATCGCCGCTGGCGAAAAATACCTCGCGGTTGGCTACCGAGTAGAACAGGTAGAGCTTCATGTCCTTGATCGCATAAAGCCGTGGCTTGCCGTCCGACAGAAACCCGCGGCTGAGGCTGACGAGGCAGTGCCCGCCATACTGCGGCGCATAGATCTCGGGGTTGCGCATGAACACGTCGCGATTGGCCGGCGACGAGAAATACCAAGGCACCCCACCCCACTCATAAGCGAAGTCGGGCGTACCCATCACCGGGTCGGGGCCGATGAAATAGCTCACCGGGTCATAGCCCTCGAGCGCCACGCCGGTCAGTGGATCGGTGACGAACGTCTCGACCAGCCCGGCCGCCTGCGCCGGCAGGGCACCTCCTCCGAGCCCCACCAGCATCGCCAGAGCTACGAACAGCCGCCGTATGGTTAAGATTTGTTTACGCTTTTGCCGCATGATCGCCGCCATGAAGGCCTAGCTTGAGGGCCCCTCAGGCAGACCGTATGCGCCGCAACTTAGTCCCTCGTGGTAAGTACGGCGTAAATGGTGTGCCGCTTGAATAAGCCCCGCCGGGAGTTCCGCATGCTCGATCGCATGGTCTACCTGATCCTCGCCGCCTTCGTCGCCCTCACCGCGGCAACGCTGGTGCTCGCGCCCACCATGTCCTACGCCCAGCAACAGGGCTCGCTCTCCGACACATATTCGGGCGAAGAGCTCGTCGATACCGGCCACCAGTTCTTCGGCTCGGTGGCCCAGGGCCTCGCCTCTGTCGTCGAACGCGCCGTCAGCCAGTTCGGCCTGCCCAATGCCTACATCCTCGGCGAGGAAGCCGGCGGCGCCATCTTCGCCGGTGCCCGCTACGGCGAAGGCACAATGTACACTCGCAACCAGGGCGAACACCCCGTCTTCTGGCAGGGTCCGACCGTCGGCCTCGACTTCGGCGGCGATGGTTCGAAGGTCATGATGTTGGTCTACAACCTGGCTCAGATTTCCGACGTCTTCGGCCGCTATCCCGGCGTCGACGGCTCCGCCTACGTCATCGGCGGCCTCGGCATGACCGTGGTCAAATACGGTGACGTCGTCATGGTCCCGATCCGCTCCGGCGTCGGCGCCCGCCTCGGCATCAACGTGGGCTACCTGAAGTTCACCCAGGAACCGACTTGGAACCCCTTCTGACTTCGCAGTCGGTCGGCTCTGGCCGATGAAAGGCTCCGGTGGAGCCTTTCAAGACAAGAAGGCCTTGAGACCTATGGTCGAATGGCCCCGCAGGGCAAATCGCTCCAGTGGAGCGATTTGAGCGAAGAAGGCCATGAGAGCTACGCTCGAATGGCGTGAACGGTAGAGCGTTCATCCGCCGTCAATGAGCCGTTCATCTTGACGCTACGCATGTGTCAGCGAAACTGACACATGCGCGTCGTGACCGGCGCCTCAACTTCCGCTAATCTAGTTCGTGCAGGGCCGCCCGGGCGTGCTGGCGGAGTTGAGTTATGGCCATTGAGAATGTGATGTATTTCGTGCTCGGCTTTCTGGTCGCCGGGCTGCTCGCACTGATTATCCTCCCCGCCGTCTGGCGCCGCGCCGTCCGCCTAACCAAGAAGCGGATCGAGGCAGCGACCCCCATGACCATGGCCGAGTTCCGCGCCGACAAGGATCAGCTCCGCGCCGAATTCGCCTTGTCCACCAGGCGTTTGGAGATGAACGTCGAGGCCCTGCGCCGCCGCCTCGCCGACCAGCTGCGCGACATTAATCGCAAGAAGAACGAGCTCGGCGGCATCAAGGGCGAGCGCGACAGCCACCTGCAGGTCGTCCGCGAACTCGAGGAGCGCGAGGCCGAAGCCCGCCGCCGCATCCTCGAGCTGGAGAAGGAAGGCGCCGATCTGGCCCAGAAATTGCGCATGCGCGACAGGGAGTTGACCGACAAGTCGAGCCAGCTCGAAGCCGCCCGCGAAAGCCTGCGCGGCTCCTCGCCCAAGTCGATCTCGGTCGAAGGCAAGCCGCTCACCGGCGATTACAACGTCGATATCGACGAATTGCTCGGCTACCTCGAAGTCGAAAAGACCCGCGCCAGCTTCCTTGAAACACAGAACCGCACCCTGCTCGCCGACCTCGAGAAGGCCAACAACAGCGTTGCCGTCGCCCGTACCGAAGCGGCCGACGCCCGCGAAGCGGCGGCCGGTCGCGATGATGTTGAGGCCAGCAAGGACAGTGAACTCGCCGACGCCGAGGCGCGCATCGCTGATGCCGAGAGCCGCGTTTCGAGCCTCCTCGCCGAAACCACCAAGCTCATCGACGAGGGCGACCAGAAGCGCGACATGCTGCTCGCCGAGAAGCTCGGCCTCGAGGAGGAGATGGAAAAGCTCCGCCTCAAGGTCGCAAGCGTCGAAGAGAGCGTGATGACCGACTGGGACACCGACCGCATCGAGCAGTCCCACCTGCGCGAGCGCCTCAACGACATCGCCTCCGATGTCAGCAAGCTAGTCTATGCGCTCGAGGGCAACGGCCCGGTCGATCCCGAGGAAGAAACCCTCGCTTCCCGCATGCAGAAATATGTCGATGCTGCTGAAGCCGAAGCGAATACGCCGGTGCGCGGCCCCAACGCCCGCAACGGCGTCACCCCCGAACGCAGCGCCGTATCCGACCGCCTGAAGGCCCTGCGCGAACTGCAGGACGGCAACTAGCCTCTTGTCCTCCCCGTTTACGGGGGAGGGGGACCAGCGAAGCTGGTGGAGGGGGCGACCACACGCACCCGGCGCCACCGGCGAACTACTCGCTAACCACCGGAATTTCGCGGATCATCTCGCCGGACTTGCCGTCGAAAATGCGGACGCTGGTCAGCGCCCCAAGCCGGTAGGTGACGGTCACCCGGCCGTCCGCCGCCACTGCTGACACCACTTCGCCGCCGCTCGGGATCTTCAGCGCCGCGATTACATAGTCGCCGCCCACCTTGGGCTCGCTCTGCGATGCGCGGTAGACAAGGGCACCACCTACGGCGATAAGGCCCACCACCAGCAGCCCCATCGACACCACGAAGCTCTTCCGCGCCCGATTGAGCACGGCCTTGGCTTCCGGGCTAAACTCCGGTGTGGTTTCGCTTTTGTCTCGAGGATCGCTCATGCAGGATTTTTCCGGCGAGGAACAGGAGTGGCAGGTCACGGTCGAAGCGGCCGATGCCGGCAGCCGCCTTGACGTCGCGCTGGCCCGTGCCGTGCCGGTCTTCTCGCGCAACCGGCTGAAGGACCTGATACTGTCCGGCGGCGTTTCGATCAATGGGCGAGCCGTCGAGGAACCCAAATACAAGCTGAAGCTTGGCGACGAAATTCTCCTCGTCGCGCCAGAGCCGGTCGAGGCCGAGCCCACGCCCGAAAACATCCCGCTCGATATCCTCTATGAGGACGCGGACCTCATCGTCATCAACAAGCCGGTCGGCATGGTCGTCCATCCGGCCCCCGGCAATTACACCGGCACGCTGGTCAATGCCCTTCTCTACCACTGCGGCGAAAGCCTCAAGGGCATCGGCGGGGTCAAGCGCCCCGGCATCGTCCACCGCCTCGACAAGGACACGTCGGGGGTGATGGTCGCCGCCAAGACCGAGGCCGCGCACAACCACCTCGCCGCCCAGTTCGCCGATCACGGCCGGACCGGACCACTGCACCGGGCCTACAATGCCTTCGCCTGGGGTCGCACCCAGCAGGCCTCCGGCACCGTCGAAGCGTCGCTCGGCCGCGATCCCGCCAACCGGCTGAAACAGGCGGTGCGCAAGGATGGTCGTGAGGCCATCACCCACTATGCCGTCGAGGCCCGCTACGGCGACGAGGGCTGGGACATCACCCGTATCCGCTGCGAGCTAGAGACCGGCCGCACCCACCAGATCCGCGTCCACATGGCCCATATCGGCCACCCGCTCGTCGCCGACCAGCTCTATGCCCCGGGTTTCATCACCAAGGTGAACCGCCTGCCCGAGGCCGCCAAGGCCGCGGTGAGGGCCCTCGGCCGCCAGGCCCTGCATGCGGCCGAACTCGGCTTCGAGCATCCGACGACCGGCGAAGAAATGCAGTTCGAAGCCCCGCTCCCGCCCGATCTCCAGGCTCTCGCCGACGCCATCGCGCCCTTCGACCGCGCTTACGCGCGCTAGCAACTCACCAATTTGTAAGAACCACGTCATGCAACCGTAATGCGCGCAGGCGCATTCAAGTGGCGACGTAGTGGGTCTTATCAAGTGCTGATTTTGACCTATATATCGAAAACGTCAGCCAGCATGCCTGATGGATGCGGGCTGTATCTGCCCGTGATGACGGGGGAAAGACGAGGGTGCAATATGGCCCAGACAAATCTGCCTATCCTATCGGCTGAGGGGGGTCTCAGCCGTTATCTCCAGGAAATCCGCAAGTTTCCGATGCTCGAGCCTGACGAGGAATACATGCTCGCCAAGCGCTATAAGGAGCACGAGGATCCGGGCGCGGCCCAGAAGCTGATCACCTCGCACCTGCGCCTCGTGGCTAAGATCGCTATGGGTTATCGCGGCTACGGCCTGCCCATTTCGGAAGTCATTTCCGAAGGCAATGTCGGCCTGATGCATGCGGTCAAGCGCTTCGAGCCCGAAAAGGGCTTCCGCCTCGCGACCTACGCGATGTGGTGGATTCGCGCTGCCATCCAGGAATACGTGCTGCGCTCGTGGAGCCTCGTGAAGATCGGCACCACGGCCGCGCAGAAGCGGCTGTTCTTCAACCTGCGCAAGATTAAGGGCCAGATTGCCGCCCTCGACGACGGCAACCTGCATCCCGACCAGATCAAGCAGATCGCGACGACGCTGCACGTCACCGAAGCCGACGTCGTGTCGATGAACCAGCGCCTCTCCGGCGACGCCTCGCTCAACGCGCCCATGCGCGCCGACGAGGGTGCCTCCGAGTGGCAGGACTGGCTCGCCGACGACACCCCTTCGGCGGAGACCACCCTCGGCGAGACCGAGGAGTTCTCCGAGCGCATGGGCCTGTTGAACAACGCGATGCAGGATCTCAACGAGCGCGAAAAGGCCATCTTTCAGGCCCGCCGCCTCCGCGACGAACCGGCAACGCTCGAAGAGCTGGCGCAGGAATACAACGTCAGCCGCGAGCGCATCCGCCAGATCGAAGTCCGCGCCTTCGAAAAGGTCCAGGAAGCGGTGCAAAAAGCCGCCCACTCCAAGGGCCACGAAGCCGCCCTGTAGTCCGGCGAAACACAATGAACCAAGGCCGCCTCCGGGCGGCCTTTTTATTTGGCTGGCATCATCCAGAGATACTCACCGGCCCCCACCTCCCTCTGGGCGGGGGAGGCAAGCAAAGCTTGGGAGCGCAGCGACCTAGCCGCAGCTCGCAGGGGGTGAGACCCGCGCTCAACTTCCTGCAAGAAGAATCTTATCCCCCCGCTCTCCGCCCGGCCGTATCCTCATCACGTCCAACCACGGGCGGGCGCTCGCGACGAACGGATGGTGGTGGGATATCGGGAGCCATGGCAGTCGTGCCATGGCGGGTTTTGTGGGACCGACAACCAACCACCCATCCAGGCTCCGATGCGGCAACGTAGACGAGAGGCGCGATGGGGGCATGCTCCTTGGATCCCCAGAATCTCACTCAGTCCCGATCCAGACCGGCGCGGCGACGGCCGTTTCATTTGCGGACTACCCGCGTGGCCGAAAACCGCGCCGGTCTCCCCGCTCGCTTTTTGATATCCTCCGGCGCCAAGGCGACCGGATGCATCGGCGCGCGCTACCGCTTCTCCAGCAGCAGCTTCGCGATCAGCGACGCCAGATACGTTCGTGGCAGGATCAGGAGGTACGGCGCGTGTACCCCCTCCTCCGGCACGATGGTGAACGGCCCGGTGAGCGCCTCGTTCGACGTGCCGGTACGCACACCCGGGGCGAGCTTCACCGCGTCGAGCGGGTATTTCAGCCCCTCCGACCGCCAGAACGTCACCGGCTGCAGCGGATGGATCGACACCCGCTCCCCCGGCTCGACCTTGAACGAGAACGACGCCGTAAGCCCGAGCGCGACATCCTCCTCGTCGACCAGCACGATCCGCCGGCGGTGCGCGTATTTCGCCACCGCATCGAGGGCCGCGAGCGTGTGGTCGAAGCGCCGTCCGGTCATGCCCAGCGCCACCGTCACCGGCGCGCGGGTCGAATAGAGCGACTTCTCGAAATCGGTGGTTTCCTGCTCGGCAATCTGCATCAGCCGGGTCTTGCCCAGCCACGAATGCGGGTTCTTCAGCGAATCGAAATCGCCCACGATCAGCTCGGGCTTGAGCCCGGCGGCGACGATCGCGTCGGCTCCGCCATCGGCGCCGACCACGTGGCCGCCCGAGGCGTAAAGCTCCTGCAGCAGGTCGGTATCGACCGTCCCGCCGCCAACAATGACGAGCAGATCGTCAAAGACTGCGACGGAAGTCTCTTTGGGGCGCGCTTGCACGAAGGGAAAACTCTGTCTATCTGTCAGGCGTCTCGCTGGGGTGTTCCGGAGGTTTCCGGAGCTGAGAGTTACCCATTGAACCTGAACCAGGTCATGCTGGCGGAGGAAGTTCGAGATGGCAAGGGCGCCTCTGCGTCCGACCCATGTACGTGCCCTTCAATCCACATGGCCGCAAACCGAAGGGAACGATATGTCGTTCAATCGCTTCGCGTTGGCGGCAGTTATCTGCGCCATCGCCTCACCTACCATCGCCCAGGATAAGCCCGTCCTCGATGTCTACACCTATGACAGCTTCGCCGCCGAGTGGGGCCCCGGCCCGGCGCTGAAGGCCGGCTTCGAGAAGACCTGCGGATGCACCATCGCCTTCACCACTGCCGAGGACGCCATCTCGACGCTGCGCAAGGTGCAGCTCGAGGGTGCGGCGACCAAGGCCGATGTCGTCGTCGGGCTCGATACCGCCACCTCCGGCGAAGCCCGTGCCACCGGCCTCTTCGCGCCGCACGGCCAGACCCTAGAGGGTCTCGTCCTCCCCTGGACAGACGCCGATTTCGTGCCCTTCGACTACGGCTACTTCGCCTATGTTTACAACAAGGAGAAGACACCCAACCCGCCGACCTCGTTCGAGGAGCTGATCGCGCTGCCCGATAGCTTCAAGATCGTCATCGAGGACCCCCGCTCCTCGACCCCTGGTCTCGGCAACGTCTTCTGGGTGGCCGCCGCCTATGGCGACAAGGCGCCCGAGATCTGGAAGGGCCTGAAGCCGCACGTCCTCACCATGACCCGCGGCTGGTCCGAGGCCTATGGCCTGTTCCTCGATGGCCAGGCCGACATGGTGCTGAGCTACACCACCTCGCCCGCCTACCACGCCATCGCCGAGAGCGACGACAAGTACGCCTACGCCCCGTTCTCGGAAGGCTACGTGGCACAGGTCGAAGTGGCGGGCCTGCTGAAGAGCTCCGACCAGGCTGAACTCGGCAAGCAGTTCCTTGCCTATCTCGTGACACCCGAGGCGCAGAAGATCATCCCCACCACCAACTGGATGTATCCGGTGATCGACATCGGCGACGACCTGCCGGCCGCCTTCGGCACGCCGCCGGAAAAGGTGCTGACCGTCGACGAGGCCACCATCGCCGCGCACAGCCGGGCCTGGGTCGACGCCGCCCTCGCCGCGCTGCAGTAGGAGCCCGCGTGGCCAACCCGCGCACCCTGCCCGATCGGCCGCTCCGGATCGTCACCGGGGCGACCATCGCGCTTGCCATCGCCGCGCTCGTGGCGATGGTCCTGTGGGCTATTTTCACCACGGCCTCGGACAGCGCCGCACAGCCGCCACGTATCGATATCTGGCACCTCGTCGTGATGACGACGATCCAGGCCGGCCTCAGCACGATCCTCTCGCTGCTCGTCGGCACCGCCCTCGCCTGGGCTCTCAACCGCCTGCACTTCCCCGGCCGCGACCTCGTCGTCGGCCTCTTCGCCTCGGCCATCGTCACGCCCGGCCTGATCGTCGCCTTCGGCCTCCTTGCCGTCTGGGGCCGCGCCGGCTGGATCAACCAGACCGCGCTCGCCCTCACCGGTCACACGCTGGAAATCCCCCTGTTCGGGCTCGGTGGTATTCTCGCTGCCCACGTCATTCTCGACGCCTCGTTCGCGGCAAGGATCCTGTTGGCCCGCCTCGACACCATTCCCGAGCCCCGGCTCAAGACCGGCCAGAGCCTTGCTCTTTCGCCCTGGCAGCGCTTCGCGGTGATCGATTGGCCGATGCTGCGCGGCTCGCTCCCCGGCCTCGCCGCCATCATTTTCCTCTTGGCCTTCACCAGCTTCCCCATCGTGCTGCTGCTCGGCGGCGGCCCGGCCAACCAGACGCTCGAGGTGGCGATCTACGCCGCCGTCCGCCTCGATTTCGATTTGAAGGGCGCCGTACAGCTGGCGCTGGTCCAGATCGCCATCTGTTCGGCTGTCATTCTGGCTGCCGCGGCATTCGCGCCGATCTCCGCCTCGACCGGAGCCTCCACCGAGGTGAGCTGGCGCGATCGCGGCACGGCCCGGCTGCTGCAGTGGATCGTTCTGACCACCGCCATCCTCGGCTTCGGCCTGCCGCTCCTCGCCATCCTCATCAACGGCCTCGGCGCCGGCGTTCTCGATGTCATGGGACGCGCCAGCTTCTGGTCCGCCCTCGGCTCCAGCCTGCTTATTGGCACCGGCTCCGCCCTCCTGACCCTGCTCCTCGCACTCGGCATTGGCCTCGGCCGCGCTGCGACACCTCTGCCGCTTCTCCGCACCGGCATCGGCGCCCCGGCATACGCTTATCTCGCGGTACCGGCCGTGGTGCTGTCGCTTGGCGCCTTCCTGCTCGTACGCAACGCCGGGCTGGTGCCGGAAACGGCGGCGCCGATCGTCGTCCTCTGTGCCAATGCCCTGCTCTCGCTACCCTTCGCCCTCGCGACCCTCGCACCGCCGCTCGACGCCATCGTCCGCCAGCGCGGGCGGCTGATCCGCTCGCTCGGGCTCGGCGGCTGGCAACAGTTCCGGGCCGTCGAGTGGCCGCTGATCGGCCGCGATGTCGGCGTGGTGCTGGCGCTGAGCTTCTGCTTTTCACTCGGTGACCTGGGCGTCATTGCCCTGTTCGGCACGCAGGATTTCGCCACCCTGCCGCTGCTGATGTACCGCGCGCTCGGCGCCTATCGCACCAACGATGCCGCGACCATCGCCGCACTCATGCTGATCATCACCATTGCCGCCTTCGTGCTGCTGCCGAAGCTGGTCGGAAGGCTCACCGATGCTCGAAGCTAAGCACCTGATTTTCCAGTATGCGGACGCCAGCCGGCAGTTCGACCTGAGCTTCGTGGCGCGGCCGGGCGAGGTCACGGCCATCAGTGGCCAGAGCGGCGCCGGCAAGTCGACACTACTCGACCTCATCGCCGGGTTCCTGATGCCAAAGTCGGGCGAATTACTGCTGTCGGGCCGTGAACTTCTGCCACTGCCGCCCGAGGAGCGGCCGGTCTCGATCCTCTTCCAGTCCGAGACCCTGTTCGAGCACCTGACCGCCGCCAAGAACATCGAGCTCGGCCTGCCGCGCGACACACCGCGTCTGGAGCGCACCCGCCAGATCGTCGCCGCCCTCGATGAAGTGGGATTGCCCGGTGTGCTCAAGCAGCGCGCCGCGACGCTGTCCGGCGGCGAGAAGCAACGCGTCGCCCTCGCCCGCACCCTGCTGCGCAATCGGCCGGTGCTGCTGCTCGATGAGCCGTTCTCGGCGCTCGACGACGCCACGCGCGCCACCATCCGCACACTCGTGCGGACGCTGACCGAACGCCATCAGTGGATCACGCTGCTGGTGAGCCATCACGCCGACGACGTCGACGCGCTGGCCGCGCGCCGCTATCGGCTGGAAGACGGGAAGTTGATCGAGGCTTAAGGCCGATCAGGCCGGCGGAGCCGCTGCCGTGGTTGCGGCGCCGTTCCACGCACCGACCACTTCGGTGAACAGCTTCTCGGCGTTCGCGTCCTTCTCGAGCGTGATGATCGCGCGCTTGCCGGTGGCATAGATGAGCGCGAGGTCCATCCACTTGCGCGAAGTCAGCAGTGTCGAGTTGGCCGTGATGTCGGCCGGTGTGGCGCTGAGTGCGAACAGGAACGAGTTGCCGACGACGCGGGCCGAGGCGCCGACCAGCGGCGTGCCCTGCACCAGTTCCTCGTTCTTGAGCAGCACACCCGGCAGCCCAGCGATCGAGCCACCGATGAAGCTGTCGGTGACGCGGAAGTTGACTTCCATCAGGTGGCTCGCCGGCAGGCCCGGGTCCGAATTCTTGCGGATCAGCACGTCCACCGCGAGGTTGCGCGCCGGGATATTCGCCTTGCCGATCAGCGTCGGCAGGCCCATCTCGTCGGTGCCCTTAGTCCACTCGACCGTGCCTGAATATGGCACGGCGCCGGTGGTGCCGCTATCGGAAGCCTCGAGCAGCAACGACTGGCTGCCGGCGAGGTTGGCCGGATCGATCGCCGCCACTGCGGTTGTGTCGTTGGCCGCCGTTGCGGCCGGAACCGGTTCGGCACCGAGCCGGGCCTCCGCCGTGGGCTCGACCAGCGGGATCGCCAGGCTGCCTGCAGCCGGTTCCTCGCCGAGGCGATCCTCGGTTCCGAGTTCGGCAGTCGGCGCAACGTCCTCGGCCGGAGCGGTCGTATTGCCCGGTCCGGTGGCTGGAGCCTCGGCAACAACTTCGGTAGGCGTAGGCGGCGTTGTCGCTGCCTGCTCGGTAACCGGACCGCGGCCGAACATCGTATCGAGATTGATGAAGCCTTCGCGCCAGGCCCAGAAGCCGGCGCCACCGGCACCGAGCAGCAGCACGGCAAACACTATGAGGAAAATCGTCACCGCACCGAGGCCACGGCGCTCATCTTCCTGACGTGCACGCGGCAGGCGCGCTTCGGCATCACGCTGGCGCGGCGCCCGCGCATCGCGAGCGAAGGCACTGGCCTTGGCCGCCTTACCCTCGCGCTGTTGCGGACGCACATCGGCCTTTAGTGCCGGCGCCGCGAAGGCGGCCTCGTGGGCCAGCTCCTCGTCGCCGTCGTCGAGGCCGTTGTAGTGGTTGCCGTTAGTCTCTTCTTCGTACTCGTTCTCGCCGCGCGCTTCGCGATCGAGTGTCGCGATGGCGCGATCGATGGCGCCCTGCGGATCGACCGGGGTCGGTTCTACTTCGACTTCCCGCACCGCCGACATGGCAGCCGCGATCGGCGGCTCGCTGAACAGCGCGACGGGTTCCGACTCGACCTGCCGGGCCGCGGCAGATTGTCCGCTGCGGGCCGCAAGGTCGCGCCGCGGCTCGAGCACCGGACCACGGGCCGGACCACCGATCGGCGCGCCGAAGGCGGCACTGCCGGTCCGGCTCTTGGCGGCTTCCGCCCGGGCGACGATGGACGGCAGGGCGCGATTGCCGGCGGCGGGTACCGGTTTGACCGGGATCGGCGTACGAGCCGGCATGGCCTGCGGCCGATCGTCCTCGCTGCCCTCGTCGTTACGCTGAATCGGCGCCGCAATCTGCGGGCGACCGGAAGACGGGACCAGCTTGGGGACGGGTTTCCCCATCGGCTTGGCGTCCTGGCGCACGATCTGGCGCGACGGATCGGCCTGCCCCTGCGTCTGCTCGGCATTGGCGGCGGCGATGATTTCTTCGATGGTGCCGCCGGGCGGCAGCGGGCGCGGCGGCTCCTTGGCGGTCCCAGGCAGGGCCTTGGCGACAGGGCGCGTGGCTGGTGCGGCTTTCTTCGGCGGCTCGAAATAGACCGGCGGCGGGGGCGGATTATCGTCCTTGCCCGAACCGAGACCGGCGATCACGGCCTCGCTGGCTTCCTGCTCGACCTGGCGGATGCAATCTTCGAGCTGCAGGCGGTGAGCGGTGATGTCGCGGGCGGCGAGAGGCGGGTTGATGGCGCGCAGCTGCCCCACGAGCGCGGCACGTGCCTTCTCGTAGACCGCGCGGCGCGCGGCGCCGTTGTTCTCGGGCAGGGCTTCTACGGCCCTGCGCAACAGCTCTTTGTAGTCCGCCATTCGCTAAACGACATCCATAAGTTCGGGGCCTGTTCTAACGAAAAAATCTCAGTCTTGGAACGGGTCCTGCACCAGAATGGTATCGAGTCGTTCCGGGCTCGTGGAGAGCATGGCGACCGGGGCCCCGATCAGCTCTTCGATATACCGAACGTACTTGACCGCCTGTGCAGGGAGTTCAGACCAGCTTCTCGCCCCAGCCGTTGTTTCCGACCATCCCTCAAGGGTTTCGTAGATGGGCTTAACAGCAGCTTGTGCCCCCATTGAGGCGGGCAAGTAGTCAATTTTTTGACCGTCAAGCTCGTAACCCACGCATACTTTGATCTCTTTGAGGCCGTCGAGAACATCCAGTTTCGTCAGCGCGATGCCGTTTATCCCCGAAGTTCTGACGGTCTGGCGCACCAGCACGGCGTCAAACCAGCCGCAACGACGCGGCCGGCCCGTGTTGACACCGACTTCGCGACCAACAGTCGAAAGGTGCCGGCCGATCTCGTCGTCGAGCTCGCACGGAAACGGCCCCTCGCCGACGCGGGTGGTGTAGGCCTTGGTGATCCCGAGCACATAGCCGATCGCCGTCGGCCCGAGGCCCGAACCGGCCGCGGCCTGCCCCGCGACGGTGTTGGACGAAGTGACGAACGGATAGGTGCCGTGGTCGTTGTCGAGCAGCGCGCCCTGCGCGCCCTCGAACAGGATACGCGCGCCGGAGCGTCGCTTCTCGTCGAGCAAGCGCCAGACCTGGTCGACATAGGGGAGAATCTTGTCGGCGACGTCCATCAACTCGTCGTAGAGCGACTGGGCCGAGAGCTCGGTGAGGCCCATGCCGCGGCGCAGCGCATTGTGGTGCGCCAAGAGCCGCTCGATCTTGGGCATCAGCGTCTCGGGCTCGGCAAGATCGCAGACGCGGATGGCGCGGCGGCCGACCTTGTCTTCGTAAGCCGGGCCGATACCGCGACGGGTGGTGCCGATCTTCAAACCGGAATTGCCGCTTTCGCGTATGGCATCGAGCTCGCGGTGGAGGCTGAGGATCAGCGGCGCGTTGTCGGCGATCTTCAGCACTTCGGGCGTCACTGCGATGCCCTGCGCGCCAATCTTTTCGACCTCGGCGACGAAATGGTGCGGATCGACGACCACGCCATTGCCGATGACCGAGAGCTTGCCGCGCACCACACCCGATGGCAGCAGCGCCAGCTTGTAGCTCGTCCCGTCGATCACCAGTGTATGGCCGGCATTGTGTCCGCCCTGGTAGCGCACGACCACGTCGGCCCGCTCCGAAAGCCAATCGACGATCTTGCCCTTGCCCTCGTCACCCCACTGGCTGCCGACGACGATCACATTTGCCATGCGCTTGATGCCCCTCAGGAATCGGCAGCCCGCCGGCTCTTTGCCGGGAGCTGCTAAGGTTCTGCTCCGATGTCTGTGCAAGCCGCCGGCGGACGCGACACAAGGGCCATCCGCAGCAGTTGCGGACGTCCTTTAGAGCAAAGGGGAAAGAATGACAAACGCCTATGCGTCGCAGGTGGTGGTCCTCCCCGTTTACGGGGGAGGGTCAACAAGGCAGGCCTAATACACCAGCGAAGCGTGAATAGCCACTCCAGCCATGACGCCATCCGCCACAGCGAAGGTGACGTTGTGCATGGCGCGGGTGATGTCCCCCGCGGCGTAGACGCCGGGAACCGTGGTCATCTTCATGCCGTCGACCTTAATCACCGGCCCAGCAGGGCTCTCCTCCGTGTCGCAGCCGAGGTCGATGGCGATCGAGCTATTGTGGCGGGTCGGTGCGCCGATATAGAGCGCCTCGATCCCGACCGTCCGGCCGTCGATAAGCTCCACCCCCGACAGATGCTTGCCGTCGCCATGCAGCGACTTAACGGGAGTGGGCTCGATGGCGACCCCGCGCTTTTCGAGCATGGTGCGGGTAGCGTCGTCGATGGTTTCGCCGTTGAGGAAGAAGGTCGTCGGTCCCCACTCGGCGATCAGTTGCGCCTGGTGGCTCGACCGTAGCTGCATGTTGAGCACGCCGAGTTGCCGGTCGCTGAACTCATAGCCGTGGCAATAGGGACAATGAATCACCGAGTTGCCCCAGCGTTCTTTGAGGCCCGGGATCTCCGGCAAGATGTCGGAAATGCCATAAGCGAGGACGAGCTTCCGTGCCTCGACGACCTCACCGGTCCCCAGCGTCACCGCGAAGCCGTCGCCGGTCTTCGTGGCCGAGTTGGCCGAGCCATCGATGAACTGCACCGTCGGATAGGCCGCGACCTGGGCCCGCGCCGTCGCCAGAATTTCGGCCGGCGCGTTACCGTCGTGGGTGAGGAAGCCGTGCGAATGCGCCGCGAAGCGGTTGCGCGGCAAGCCGGTATCGATGATCGCCGCGGTGCGGCGGCCACGCGCGATGTAGGTGGCGGCGGCGAGGCCGGCAAAGCTGCCGCCGACGATGATGGCATCATGAAGCATGGACGTGATCCAGGTGTTGGTGATTGCCGCGAATATCGGCGGCCAATTGCTTGAGGGTGACGTCGCCGAAGCGCGCGAGGAGCAGCGCCTCGGCCTCGTCGAAGGTTTCGCCGAGCGCCCGGTTGACCGCCTGCTCGACGAGGCAACCAGGCGATTCCGTCCGGTTGCCCATGGCGAGCAGCGTCGGTGCGCCGAGGGCTTCGTAGATGTCGCGCAGGGTGATCTTGTCGAGTTCGCGCGCGATCACCCAGCCGCCGCCATGGCCCTTTTCGGACCGGACAATCCCCGCGTCCCGCAACCCTGCCATAGTGCGTCGGACAACGACCGGGTTGGTCTGCATCGCCCGGCCCATGGCATCGGAGGTTACCGGGCCGGTGGGATCGGCCATGTGGAGCAGGACGTGGAGCACGCCCGAAAGTCTGCTGTCGCGTTTCATGTAACTTCGTATGTTACATTAGTGATCGATCGTCAAGACCTCGATATGGAAACGGCTTGAATCGTTCCTCGGTCACACCCATGTTACCGCAGCCCAGCGCGACACACCCGAGAACAAGGTCACACCATGCCCCTTACCTCGACTGCCGCGACGACCACCCGCTTGCCCGCCGGCATTGCCGGCACGGTGATCACTCCTGATCACCCCGACTACGACCAGGCCCGCACTGTCACCTATGGCGACATGTTCAAGCGCCCGGGACTGATCGTCCGGGTTTCCGGCCCGGACGACATAGCAACCGCCATCGCCTATGCCCGCGACAACGGGCTCGAGCTTGCCGTTCGCAGCGGCGGGCACAGTGGCGCTGGCTTCTCAAGCACGGAGGGCGGGCTCGTCATCGACGTGCGCGACCTCAAGGGGATCGACATCGACCCCGACAACAAGACCGTCTGGGCCAGCGCCGGCGTCACTGCCGTCGAACTGACCGAGGCGCTGACCCCGCACAAGCTGATCGTCGGCTTCGGCGATGCCGGGACTGTCGGCGTCAGCGGCATCACGCTCGGAGGCGGCGTCGGCTACCTCTCGCGCAAGCACGGGCTGACCATCGACTCGCTGCTCGCCGCCGAGATCGTCACCGCCAACGGCAAGGTGCTCATTGCCGATGCAGACAACCACCCGGACCTCTTCTGGGCACTGCGTGGTGGTGGCGGCAATTTCGGCGTCGTCACCCGGCTGAAGTACCAGCTGCACGCGCTGCCGGCCTTTACCGGCGGCATGCTGCTGCTGCCGGCCACGGCCGAGACCATCGCCGGCTTCGTCAAGGCGGCCCGCGAGGCGCCCGACGAACTGTCCTCGATCGCCAACGTCATGCCGGCGCCGCCCATGCCGTTCCTGCCGGCCGAAGCCCACGGCAAGACGGTGATCATGGCGATGCTGGCCTTTGCCGGCGACGATGCGGCCGCCGAAGCGGCCCTCGCGCCGTTCCGGGCCATCGGCAAGCCGCTCGCCGACTTCGTCAGGCCGGGTCCCTTCGCCAGCATGTATCCGCCCGACGACGGCGAGGAGTATCACCCGACTGCCGTGTCGATGAACCAGCTGGTGAACACGATCGGCATCGACGAAGCGGAGACGATCCTGGGCTACCTCGCGGAGTCCGACGCCCCACTCCGGGTATGCCAGATCCGCGTGCTTGGCGGAGCGGTGGCCCGGGTTCCGGCCGATGCGACGGCCTATGCCCACCGGCAGAGCCCGATCATGGTCAACTACGCCGCGTTCTATACAGGTCCCGACGACCGACCGGCAAAGCTCAGCTGGCTCAAGGACTTCGCCGCCGCGATGTACCAAGGTGACGACGGCGCCTATGTCAACTTCGTCAACGACGAAGGGCCGGAACGCGTCCGTGCCGCCTATCCGGGCGCCACCTGGGACCGGCTGCGGCGCGTCAAGCGCCAGTACGACCCGGAGAACCTGTTCCGGCTCAACCAGAACATTCCGCCGGCATGACTGGCGCGCCGCGCCACGCCTGAATAAGGTCGCGCCTTCGTTCGGCCGCCGCCCCCGGTGGCGGCCGACATCACGACAGCGACCGACAATGACCACCTCCCCTGCTCCGGCCAATCCGCTCAGCGCGGTGATGAACCGGCCCTACCTGATCCTCGTCCTCACCAACATTTTCTGGGGAGGCAATGTCGTCGCCGGCAAGCTCGCGGTCGGGCATATCGATCCGCACTCACTGATGATCCTGCGCTGGACCGGCGCCCTGCTCCTGGTGCTGCCCTTCGCCATCGGGCCGCTGCCGCGGGATTGGCCGGTGATCCGCGCGAAATGGTGGCTCTATCTCTTCTACGGCGCCGTCGGCTACGCCACCTTCAACGTCTTCGTCTATGTCGCGGCCTATTACACCTCGGGCGTCAACATCGCGCTCGAGCAGGTGGCAGTGAACATCTTCGTCATTCTGCTCAATTTCGTGCTGTTCCGCACCGGCGTGAAGGCGCTGCAACTGGCCGGCATCGCCATCACGATCGTCGGAGTCGCCATCATCGCGACGCACGGTGAACTAGCGCGCATCCTCCAGCTCGACGTGAATCTGGGCGATCTCTTCATCATCCTCGCCTGCTTCGCCTACGCCATCTATTCGATCGCGCTGCGCTGGCGGCCAAAGACGCACTGGCTGAGCTTTTTGAGCGCCACCTTCGTCGGCGCCATCCTCGGCTCGTTCGCCTACCAGGCCGGGCTCGGCAACGGGCCAGGGGCACTGGCGTCCAACTTCGCCTCGATCGACCTGCAGGGCTGGCTGATCGCCGCCTACACCGCAATCTTCCCGTCCGTCCTATCGCAGATGCTCTACGTGCGGGGCGTGGAGCTGATCGGCTCGAACCGGGCGAGCCTGTTCATCAACCTGATCCCGCTGTTCGGCACGCTGGGCTCGGTGATCGTCCTCGGCGAGAGCCTGGAGCTCTTCCACGTCTATGCCGCCGCCCTGATCGCCGCAGGCCTGGTCCTGGCCGAATGGAGCGCACGGCGGCCCGAAGTCAGCGGCCAGCCGGGCTAGTCGTCTTCAGTATCGAAACCGCCCGCAAGATACCCTCGTGGGGCGCCTTGCCTTGCTGCTGACAGGCTCTGTCAGCAGGCAAGGCTACGGTCATTCCAGCAGCAAGTGCTGCCCCGGGAGGACCTGAAATGAACCGTCGCACCTTCGTTCAAGCCGCCGGAGCGCTCGCTCTCGCCGCCGCTCACACCCCTGCATTTGGAGCCAACGAAATGACCGATATCACCGACTTCCAGATCGCCATCCCCGAAGCAGCAGTTGCGGACCTCAAGGCCAGGCTGGCCGCAGCCCGCTGGCCTGTCGAGGTCGAGCCCGAGACCTGGGATCGCGGCATCCCCGGCGGCTACCTGCGGCAACTGGCCGAAGCCTGGCACAACCTCGATTGGCGGGCCGTCGAAGCAAAGCTCAACGCCTACGAGCAGGTGATGGTCGAGCACGACGGCGCCCAGGTCCACGCCTTCCATATCCGCTCGCCACACGAGAACGCCCTGCCGCTCGTGCTCTGCCATGGCTGGCCGAGCTCGGGGATCGAATATCTGAAGCTGTTCGAGCCGCTGACCAACCCCACCGCCTTCGGCGGGCAGTCCGAGGACGCCTTCCACCTGATCGTCCCCACCTCTCCCGGTTTCGGCCTCTCGCCCTCGCCGAACGTGCCCGGGTGGACAACCAAGAAGACGGCCGAGGCGGTCGTGAAGCTGCTCGACCGGGTCGGCTACGAGCGCTTCGGTGTGCACGGCACCGATATGGGGTCAGACACTGCCGCCAAGCTCGACGTCATGACCGCCGGCCGCGCCGTGGGCATCCACGTCGGCACCGACCTCGACAGCGTCGTCGCCGTCGCCTCTTTCATGGGGGGCGAGCAGGTGCTGCAGAACCCGCGCCTCAGCGACGAGCAGCGCGAGCGGGTGAAAGCCCTCCTGGCTGCGGCACCGGCACGTTCGGGCTATATCGCCATCCAGACGACCCGTCCCAAGACCATCGGCTACGCGCTCAACGACTCGCCCATCGGCCAGCTCGGCTGGATTGGGGAGAAGTTCGCGGCCTGGACCGATGCCGGAAAGGACAAAATCGAAGACGCCGTCGATCTCGAGCAGTTCCTGACCCACGCGAGCTTCTGCTGGTACGGCGGCGCCGGCGCCGGCTCGGCAACCGCGCTCTACGAGGCCTTCCGCTCGATGGACTGGGCTCCGCCAAGCGAGACGCCCAACGGCGTTGCAGTGTTCAGCGCCGATCCGCTCGTTCGGCTGCTGTTCGACCCCGAGCAGAAGATCGCCCACTGGACGGAGTTCGACGTCGGTGGCCACTTCCCGGCCATGGAGCAGCCGGTGCTTTTGGCGCAGGACCTGCGCGACTTCTTCCGTCCGCTGCGGACGTAAGCCGAACTAGTTGTGACACGCGGGTGCAGGGGCAGCCAGGCTAGGCCGTCAGCAGCCGAGCCGTTGCCTCGTCCGCCGGTAGGAAGGCCTCGATGACGAGCTCCGACAGCGTGATCTCGGTCGGCGTGCCGAACACTGTGGTGGTCGAGATGAAGTTCGCCACCCCGTTGGGCAGCTGGATGCGTAAGGGGACGAACACCCCGCCATGCTCGTCATGCCCCTCATGGCCCGGCGGGATTCCCGCCAGTTCGCGCAGTTCAGCCATCAGCTCGGCGATGGCAGGATCGCCGCTCGCTTCGAGCTGGGCGCTGAGGCGGCGCAGCAGGTCGCGAGACCACTCCTCGTAGTTGAGAATCAGCCGGCCGATGCCGCGGGGATGCAGGCTCGCCTTGAGCACGTTGAGCGGCGGCTCGAGCAGTGTCCTGTCCTCCACGGCGTCGAACAGCGGTGCAACGGCGGCATTGGCGGAAACGAGGTTCCAGCGCTGGTCCACCGCCACGGCCGGAAACGGTTCGTAGGCCTTGAGCACGCGGTCGACAGCGGCACGCGCCGCAGCCAGGTCCGGGTGGTCGAGCCGGCGCTCGCGATAGACCGGCGCATAGCCCGCTGCCAGCAGCATCAGGTTGCGCACCCGGAGCGGCACGCCGAGGCCGGCCGCGATGCGCAGCACCACCTCGCGGCTCGGGATGGACCGGCCGCTTTCGATGAAACTCAGGTGCTTCTGGCTGAGGTCGATATCGAGCGCGAGGGCGAGCTGGCTGTAGCGCCGATGCTGGCGCCAGTCGCGAATGTAGTCCCCGATCGAACGATCCGACGAGATGGCTTGCGTGGTCATGGCGCGTATCTAGCCCACCGTGGCGTCGTTTCAATTACCTCGAGCTTAATCGACCCTGGCACCGCCACGGTACAAATGTGTCGCCGTCAACTTGAGAGACGGAGACATCAGATGCAGATCACCCTTCTTCGCTTTGCCCTCTACGCCGACGCCGCGGCAACGGCAGCCACCGGCCTGCTGATGGCCGGCGCGGCCGGAATGCTCGCGCAGGTCACCGGCATCCCTGCCGCGTTCAGCCTGCCGGTGGGCCTCGGCCTCGTCGCCTTCGCCGCCTTTGTCGGCTGGGTCGCCTGGCGCGCACCGACCTCGCGGCTGCTGGCGATGCTGGTGGTCGGCGTCAATGCGCTGTGGGTGGTGGGGAGCATCATCGTGCTGGCGACCGGGCTGTTCCCGCTGACCCTCTTCGGCACCGCCTTCGTGATCGTCCAGGCGGTAGCGGTGGGAGCGCTCGCGCTGCTCCAGGAGGCCGGGCTCGTTGCGGCAGGTCGGCGCGCCCTCGCCTGAGCATACTCCCCCGGACAAGGCGGAGCTCCAATCGCGCTGGGACCGTGAACGGTTCCGCCCGTCCCGGACGGAGAAGGGGCGCCGGTGTTGCTGCCACCGGCGCCCCGTTTCGGCTTAGAGCATTTCACCGTTTCGCTGAAACGGCGTACCGCTCTAAGTTATTGAGTTGTCGCGCTTTCGAACCGAAAAAGTCTGCAACCGTTCCTGAAAGCGCTCTAGTTGAACGCCACGGCCTTGGCCTGCTTGACGCCCGGCAGGGCCGCGATTTCCTTGAGCTGTTCGGCGGTGACCGAGCCGTCGATCGAGAGCAGCGCGATGGCGTCGCCGCCAACCTCGGCGCGGCCGAGGTTGAAGTTGGCGATGTTGATGCCGAGGCTGCCGAGCAACGTGCCGAGACGGCCGATATGGCCCGGCTTGTCCTCGTTGGTGACGTAGAGCATCGATGCCGTCAGCTCGGCATCCATGTTGATGCCCTTGACCTGGATGATACGCGGCTTGCCGTTGGCGAAGATGGTGCCCGCAACGCCCCGCTCCTGCCGCTCGGTGATCACCGTGAGCCGGATATAGCCTTCATAGGCGCCCTGCTGGTCGCGGGTGATGATCTCGACGTTGATGCCGCGATCCTTGGCGATCTGCGGGGCCGAAACCATGTTCACCTCGGCCACCTGCGGCTTCAGCACACCATTGATCGCGGCGGCGGTCATCGGCTTGGTGTTGAGCTGAGCCACATTGCCCTCATACTCGATGCGGATGCCTTTGATCGAGGTTTCGGTCAGCTGGCCGGCAAACGAGCCGAGCGCTTCGGCGAGCTTCACCCACGGGGTAAGGCGCGGGGCTTCCTCGGCGGTGATGGAGGGGAAGTTCAGCGCGTTGGTGATCTCGCCGGTGTTGAGATAGGCCGAAATCTGCTCGGCCACCTGCAGCGCCACGTTCTCCTGCGCTTCGGTGGTCGAGGCGCCGAGATGCGGGGTGGCGATGAAGTTAGCGAGCTCGAACAGCGGGTTGTTCTCGGCGGGTTCCTCGACGAACACGTCGAAGGCAGCGCCCGCTACCTTGCCCGACTTCAGCGCATCGTAGAGCGCGGCTTCATCGACGAGGCCGCCGCGGGCGCAGTTGATGATGCGGACGCCATCCTTCATCTTGGCGATGGCCTCGGCGTTGATGATGTTACGCGTCGCATCGATCAGCGGCGTGTGCAGCGTGATGAAATCGGCGCGCTTCAGCAGCTCGTCCAGCTCCACCTTCTCGACACCGATCGCCTGGGCGCGCTCGGGCGTCAGGAACGGATCGAACGCCACGACCTTCATCTTGAGGCCCTGGGCGCGGTCGGCGACGATCGAGCCGATATTGCCGGCGCCGATCAGGCCGAGAGTCTTGTTGGTGACTTCGACGCCCATGAAGCGGTTCTTTTCCCACTTCGATGCCTTGGTCGAGGCGTCGGCCTCGGGGAGCTGGCGGGCGAGCGCGAACATCATGGCGATGGCGTGCTCGGCGGTGGTGATCGAGTTGCCGAACGGGGTGTTCATCACGATGATGCCGGCCTTGGTGGCGGCCGGGATATCGACATTGTCGACGCCTATGCCGGCGCGGCCGATGACCTTCAGGTTCTTGGCAGCGCTCAGGATTTTCTCGGTGACCTTGGTCGCCGAGCGGATCGCGAGACCGTCGTACTGCCCGATGACTTCGAACAGCTTGTCCTTGTCCTTGCCGAGATCGGGCAGGTAGTCGACGTCGATATTGTTGTCCTTGAAGATCTGGACAGCGGTCTTCGACAGCTTGTCCGAAACGAGAACCTTGGGCATATCGCCCTCCTTTGGCCGCGGGAATGCCACGCGGATGAATGGAAAATAACGGGAGATAAACCCTCGCTGCTGGCGAGGGCTCGAACCTTAGGCGGCGGCCTGAGCCAGCGCGGCCTTCTCGGCGGCGAAGGCGTAGTCGAGCCACGGCACCAGCGCTTCGACGTTGGCGGTGTCGATGGTCGAGCCGGTCCAGATGCGGAGGCCGGTAGGCGCGTCGCGATAGCCGCCGATGTCATAGGCGACACCGGCCTTGTCGAGGCGGGACACGATCGCCTTGGCGAAAGCCGCCTGCGCATCGTCGCTGAGTGCGGTGATCGCCGGATCCTTGATCACGAGGCACATCGAGGTGTTCGAACGCTCGGCCTCGTTCTTGGCGAGGAACGCGGCCCAGTCGGACTTGGCGACCCAGTCGGCCAGCACCTTGGCATTGGCATCGGCGCGAGCCTGCATGCCCTTCAAGCCGCCGACAGTCTTGGCCCACTCCATCGCGTCCACCGCGTCCTCGATGCAGAGCATCGACACGGTGTTGATGGTGGCGCCCTCGAAGATATCGGCCATGAGCTTGCCGCCCTTGGTCATGCGGAAAATCTTGGGCAGCGGGCGATCCGGCTTGAAGGTCTCGAGCCGTTCGACGGCGCGGGGCGAGAGGATCAGGATGCCGTGCGCGGCTTCACCGCCCAGCGCCTTCTGCCAGGAGAAGGTGACAACATCGAGCTTTGCGAAATCGAGTTTCTGCGCGAAAGCCGCCGAGGTCGCGTCGCAGATGGTGAGGCCCTTGCGGTCCGAGGGGATCCAGTCGGCATTCGGTACGCGCACGCCCGAAGTGGTGCCGTTCCAAGTGAAGACCACGTCGTTGTTGAAGTTGACGGTCGAAAGGTCCGGCAGCTCGCCATAGGGCGCGGTCAGGGTGCGGACATTCTGCAGCTTCAACTGCTTGGTCACGTCGGTGACCCAGCCCTCGCCGAACGATTCCCAGGCCAGCATGTCGACGCCACGGGCGCCGAGCATCGACCACAGCGCCATCTCGACGGCGCCGGTATCGGAAGCGGGGACGATGCCGATCAGGTAGTCGGCCGGGACCTCAAGCAGCTCGCGCGTCAACGCGATGGCCTTCTCGATGCGCTGCTTGGCCGGCTTGGCGCGGTGCGAGCGGCCGACGAGCGCGTCGGCAAGCACGTTCACCGTCCAACCAGGACGCTTGGCACATGGGCCCGACGAAAAATTGGGGTTAGCCGGTTTCACTGCCGGCGCAGTCAGGGGCAAATCAGCCATGGCGACCCTCCCAGGTCGAAAGCCTTGCGTTAGGGCAAGGTGTCCTGAGGGCCGAGATATCGGAACGCCCCGGAAAGCGCAAGTGGGTGCAAGAGCGTGAGCGGGATGTGTCGCAAGGGGCCGCTGGCTTCGCATCCCTCCCCGCTGTCGAAGACGGCCTCCCGGAGATCACAATCAGGACCAGGCAGACCAGCGGAGACTGCCAGACATCCTGCGCCTTCGGTCCCCATTGCTAAGTATTTCTGAAAATGCAACGCTCTCACCGCTTATCCTTGGGGGAGGATCATGGGCATAATATCAGCGGTATTGAAAAGTGCGTTCAAGGAACGTCTGGCAGCTCTGCGATATCGCAAGACAAGTTATTCTCAGTTTGGAGAAGATGTACACCTAAAGTCGTTTTATGACCGGCTGGAATTCGACCTTAATATAAGGGTTGACCGAGGATGCTTCGTGGACATTGGGGCGTATCGCCCAATCGCACAGTCGAATAGCTACGCCTTCTACAGGCGCGGCTGGCAATGCATCAACGTGGACGCCACTCCAGGCTCGAAGCTGCTGTTCGATAAGGTCCGCCCCAGAGACATCAACCTTGAAGTGGCGGTCGGCCCGGCTGCTGGAGAGGCGACCTACTTCTCCTTCGGGTCTCCCTCTGTCTGGAACACTCTCAGCGAAGAGGCCGCCGCCTCGGCCGCCGCAAAAACCGGCATCGCGCCGAAGCGCATTCCTACGAAGGTACAAACCCTCGCCTCGATCCTTGATCGGAACGATATGGTCTACCCTGTCGAAATCCTCAGCATCGACGCAGAGGGCTACGACATCGAAATCCTGCGATCGAACGATTTCAGCCGTCACCGGCCGCGCATCATCCTCGTTGAGACGCACGATGCGACGGCCGGGAATATCGCCGCTCACCCCACCGTCCAGTTCCTTGCCGTCCACGGCTACCAGCTTCACTCGTGGATAAACCCTAACCTCATGTTCGTTCGGAACGACTCCGTGCTGCCCTAGATCGGATGAGCTTTCGGTTGCAGTGGCAAGCCCGCTCCCGGCTGCGTACCAAGAGGCCGCACCGATAGATGCTCGTCACCCATGTCAGGCGCAACCCGATCCTCCAGGACTTCATCCGCAAGCTGCAAGCCCGCCAGTCCTAGCTCCTGCGTAACGCCAACGTCACGGCGCGGGGTCTATTATCCCGGCTAGCATAGGAAATTCGGGTCCTGTGTCTTCAACTGCCCCCTCCCTGCAACGGAGGGAGCAGTTGATTTGTCATGCCCGCGCGGACGTTTCGCGTCGCTACGGCACCATCGGCGGACGTCGCCGCACGATGGTTGGCTCGATCAGGCCGGAACCTTGGCGCGGCCGCGACCTGATGGCGTCTTGGGCTTACGGCCCAGGCCGATGGTCTTGGCCAGGCGTGAGCGGGCCTCGGAATAAGTCGGCGCTACCATCGGATAGTCTGGCGGCAGCCCCCATTTCGCGCGGTATTCCTCCGGAGACATGTCGTATTCCGTGCGAAGATGACGTTTCAGTGACTTGAACTTCTTTCCGTCTTCAAGACAGATCAAGTATTCAGGCGTAATCGACTTCTTGATCGGCACAGCCGGTTTCAGTTCGACTACTTCCTCGGGCTCGGATGCACCGCTCAGTCCCATCAGCGCCGTGTGAACGCTGGCAATCAACTTGCCAATGTCGCTGGCGCTGAGTGCGTTGTGGCTCACATACGCACTAACAATGTCAGCGCTGAGTTCGACCAGATGTGAACTCCGTGCTTCCGAAGCTGCCGCCGCTGCTGCGTTCGACGATCCTGATTCCATATTTCCCTCTATATTGTTGCCTAGGTTTCGGGTCCTAAGTACGCGAGACTGCGGCCCACCCACCGCCGTCACCTACGGTTATTTTGCTAGGCAGGCGCATTGGCGTAGCTTACTTCAACGCGTTATCTAGCCGTTATGTCGCTACGCTTTGGCCTTTACTTCGTCAAGTAAACTTCCACCAAATCCTCGGAACAACTGAGAATTGCCGATCACTTTCATGTCTGGAACGGTTTCGCTGCAGCTTTTGGGGAGCCCGGTCCTCCGCCTGCCGGACGGCTCGGCAGTCAAGCTGCGCCAGAAAGCCTATGCGCTCGCGGCCGTGCTCTATCTAGAGTTCTCGAATCGGACGCGGCGCTCGACGCTTGCCGAAAAGATCTGGGAAGATAGCTCGGCCGAGCAGGCGATGACCAATCTGCGCCAGACCCTGCTACATACCCGCGACCTCGAAGCGAAGCACAACTTCACCCTGTTCGAGGCCGACGCCACCGAAATCGAACTCAACCGCGATATCACCCTCGACCTGCGCGAGATCGGCCGCATCCGCGCCGCCACCGAACCGGAGGAGCTGGAGCGGCTGATCGATTACTATCGCGGCGAACTCCTCACCGGCGTCGACGGCATGGGCAGCGAGCTCGGCCAGTGGCTGTCGCTCGAGCGCACGCGAATCGAGAACCAGTTCGCGACGCAGGCCACCGAGGCAGCGCTGCGGCTTGGCGGCAGGGCAGGACATGCGGGCCTCCACCGGCTGGCCGAACGCCTGCCCTATTCGGATGTGGTTTGCCGGGCCACGATCGAACTCTTCCGCGCCGATGGCAACGAGAGTGGCGCCCGCGCCGCCTACGCCGCCTTCCGCAACCGCCTGCGACACGGCCTCGGGCTCGAGCCGGCGGCCGAAACCGCCGACCTGATCGGGCAGGAGACCGAGACTCCGGTCCCCGCGGTGCCGCAGCGGCGGCGGACCGACAATCCGGAATACGTCGAAGAGGCGGCACGCCCCAGCTTCATTCCTCGCGTCGTGCTTTTGCCGCCGCTGCAGGATTTCAAGCAGGCGAGCATCCCCAAGCACCTGGCGCCGGCGCTGGTCGAAGACGTCATCATCGGCCTGTCGCGCCTGAAGACCGTGTCGGTCATCGCGCCGCACACCGCCTGGCAGATCGACCCGTTCTCGGCCCTCGACGAAGTCCGCTCGCACCAGATCGACTACGCCGTGGAAAGTCGCATAGCGCCGAGCTTCGCCAGCGACGGGCTGTCGCTCGCCATCCGCCTGGTGCGCGCCGCCGGCCGCGAGATCGTCTGGGCCGACAAGTTCGCCTTCTCGACGCTCACCGCGCCCGAGGCCTACTGGGACTTCACTAACGGCGTCGCCCGCGCCCTCGCCGACTCGATCGAAACGGCGGAACTGCAGCGCGAGCGCACCCAGCGCGACGCCAACGCCTATGCCCACTACCTGGCCGGCCGGCACAACCTCCGCTCGTTCGACCTGCCCAAGATCCGCCGCGGCCGGAAGTCGCTGCGGATCGCGCGCGACATCGAGCCCGGCCAGGCCTCGATCGAGAGCGCGCTGGCCCGCTCCTACGTGGTCGAGTGGGTGCTGCGCGCCGGCTCCGACCGGACGCTGCTCGACAAGGCCAAACTCCACGCCGAACGCGCCGTCTCGATCGACCCCAACGATGGCACGGCCTATCGCGAACTGGGCCGCGTCGCCCTGTTCGATCGCGACCTCGATCAGAGCCTAGTCCACATGGCGATGGCCGCAGACCTCGCGCCCAACCATGCCGACGTGCTGGCCGACTTTGCCGACACGCTTGTCCACAACTCGGACTTCGCGGCCGCGCAGGAAAAGATCGAGGCCGCGGTGCGGCTCAACCCCATGCCTCCGGATGAATACCTATGGACGCTGGGCGGCATCAATTTCTTCAGGGGGCGCTGGGAAGAGGCGCTGCGTCACCTCAATCAGATGCGGAACCCGGAGCCGGCCTTCCGACTTATGGCTGCGGCGGCCGCCATGGCCGACCAGCCGGAACTGGCGCGGCGATATCGGTTGCAAGCGCTTAAATTGCAGCCCGATTTTACAACCGCCCGTTGGGTATCCCGTATGCCACAGCGCGATCCTGCGGATGTTGATCTGTATATAGAGGCGTTGCGAAAGGCCGGATTTAAGTAGGCCGCAAAGGAGATACACTTATGCGCTACGTCATTATCGGACAGAAAGACTCGTCGCAGCTGCTCGTGGTCGACACCCAGCTGATGACCGTGACCCCCGTGGACCAGTCCACCGTGGTCCCCTCCAACGTTCGCTCGGCGCTTGCCGCGGGCAACACGATCGTTGACGGTATCGACATCGCCGTGGCCGCTGGCCAGCGCGACGACGGCTCGGCCGTCTGGCACTTCCACGCCAAGTAATCCAAGAGCACGACTTGCTCGGGGACCCGATTTCCCGTCCGGCGGCTCCGGCCGTCGGCGGCACCAGAAATCCCGCGGCGCTGCTGCGGGATTTATCGTCTCATTTCGCCGAACTGGGGATCACCCGCCTCGCCCGCCAGACGGGGCTCGATCGTATCGGCATCCCCTGCTACGCCGCCATCCGGCCTAATTCCGCGACCATCGCCAGCCACCAGGGCAAGGGTCTCGACGATATTTCGGCTCAGATCTCGGCCGTGATGGAAGCGGCGGAATATGCGTTCGCCGAAGCGCCGCAGGGCGTGCAGCGCACGCAGAGCCTCGCCGAGATCGAGGCCACCGGGCTGGCGACGATGGACGTGACCAACCTCCTGCCGCGCGGCGCGGTCATCGATCCGCATCTGCCGCTGCGCTGGATCGAGGGCTTCGCGCTCGAAACCGGAGCCCCGGTCCTGGTGCCGTATGACGCCGTGGTGCTCGGGCCGTCGCCCGCCGACCTCCCCGGCATCGCGCAATCCACCAACGGCATCGCCGCCGGCACCAGCCTGACCGGAGCACTGATCCACGCGCTCTGCGAGGTCATCGAGCGCGACGCCGTGTGTCTCTGGGGGTTCAAGTCCGACGCCGCGGCCGCCGCGACCGCCGTCGCTCCGGCCGCCTTCGAGGATGCCGATGTCGAGGCGCTGGAGTTCAGGATCAGCGAGGCCGGGTTCCGGCTGCGGCTTTACGACCAGACCAGCAATACCGGGCTGCCCACCATCTACGCCGTGCTTTCGCCCGAAGATGGCGCCGACCGGCATTTCGACGCGGCCACCGGGGCGAGCTGCCACCCCATCGCCGCCGTCGCCGCCCGCCGAGCCATCGTCGAGGCAGCACAGACGCGCATCACCAATATCGCCGGCGCCCGCGACGACATCGTCGAGAACGAGTACGAGCAGCAACTGAGCCGATCGATCGCCGTGCTGACCGACATCGGCGCTTCAGGACGGCCGGCGCCGCTGGGTCTCCCCGCGCCGGCCTCGGAGGAGGGCCTGCTGCTCGCGCTACGGGCCGGCCTCGCCCGCGCCGGCCTCAACCGCACCATCGTCATCCCGATCGGCGGCGAGGCGATGGGCATCCATGTCGCCAAGGTGTTCGTCCCGGGCCTCGAAGACCGGCTGACCAACCGCAACTGGCGTCCGGGCAACCGGGCGACCGCCGCCATGCTGGGGTTCATGTGAAAGTCCTGTTCGCCGGTCCCTCGCTCTGGGGCGTCAGCTACGATCGTACGGGTCTCGATGTCCGCCCGCCGGCCCGGCAGGGTGACATCCACCGCGCCGTCGTCGAGGGCGCCGAGGCGATCGGACTGATCGACGGCGTGTTCGGCTTCGTGCCCTCGGTCTGGCACAAGGAGATTCTGTTCGCGCTGAAATCCGGCGTCCGCGTCATGGGCGCGGCATCGCTCGGTGCGCTGCGAGCCGTCGAATGTGCGCCGTTCGGCATGGAAGTGATCGGCAGCATCGCCACCAGCTACGCCGCTGGCTCGCGCATAGAAGATGCCGATGTCTGCCTCGTCCACGCCCCGGCCGAGCTCGACTTCATGCCGCTCACCGAACCGCTGGTCGATGTTGAAGCGACGCTCGAGGCCATGCGGCAGGCGCGCCTCGCGAGCACCGGCGAGGCGGAAGCGCTGCTCGCCGCCGCGCGTTCGATCTACTTCGCCGACCGGACGGTCGAAGCACTGACGCTGACCGCCGGGCTGCCCGAACTCGCTCCGGGCTATCGCGAGGCGCGCGTGGGGGCGAAGTCCGCCGATGCGCTGCTGCTGGTCGAGCACCTGCGCTCCGCGCCGCGCGAACGCACGCCGGCCCCGGACTGGGAGCTCGTCTCGTCCGACCCATGGCGCCACTACCTCGCCGGGCAAGCTGTCGCCTGAGGTCGACGGCCACGCGCCGGCGTGGCACACTCCTCCAGCACATCTGCAACAGCCACGAGGAGGCGGCTATGGCAACGATGGTGCGGCTGTCGCGCGAACAGATCGACCAGATGTTCGTCGAGATGGACGAGATGGAAAAGAGCCTCAAGGCCATCCACGCCGAGCTGATCGAACTCGGCGTGCCCAAGGACACGCTCAACCGCTTCAGCCGGATGCACGACCGCTACACCTCGGGCGTCGCCTTCCTGATGAAGCAGCGCGACCTCGCCAAGCCCGAGGACTAGCAGCCCAGGCCGGATGCGCGTGGGGTCGGGCGTCCGGAGACTGTTCCGGCCAGCAAGGAGTTCGAGATGCGCGCCATGCTCCGCCTGATCGCCGCCGTTTCGGTGGGCCTGCTGTGCACGCTGGCCGCTGCGGCCGACCTCGACCGCGCCGGGATCGAGCGGCGCGCCGAGGCAGCAGCGCGCTACCTCGTGGCCGTGGAAGGCGCCGATGGCCGCTTCCTCTATGAGTTCGACTTCCTCGCCTCCCGCTTCCTGCCGGCGGACAATGTCGTGCGCCAGGCCGGAGCCGGCTTCGTGCTCAACCAGTTTCTCGCGGCCAGCGGCCTGTCTGCCTTTATCGAGCCAGCTGCAAGGGCCATCGGCTATTACGCCGCGCAATCGGTCGCGCAAGGCGACGGGCTGATGGTCTCGGAGGACCGCACACGCGAAGGCGCGCGCGCCGGCGGCACGGCCCTCGCATTGCTGGCCGAACTGTTCCACAGCCGCGCTATCGGCCGCGACTTCCGGCCCGACCTGCGGCTCGGCTGGCTGAAGGGGCTCGCGGCCCAGCAAGTGCCGGCCGGCGGCATCGCACAGAACGTGGGCGAGACCGACGAGGATTCCTACGCAACCGGCGAGACCTGGCTGGCCCTCGCGCACTATGCCGACCTTGCTGCGGAAGAACCGGCCCTGGGCCCGCTGCTCCAGCGCCTCGAGGACCGCGTGATGGTGAAATATCTCGAAACGCCCGACAACCAGTTCGCCCACTGGGGCCTGATGGCCGCGGCGCAGCGGCTCTCCACCACGGGGGACGCGCGCTATCTCGACTTCATCGCCAGCTTCGTGACGGACTACGTCCGGAACCGGATGCCGGCCAACGAGATGCGCGGCAACCGCTGTGCCGCGCTCGAGGGCCTCATTGCCGCCGCTGGCGCGCTCCGGCAGCATGGCAACGACGCCCTGACGGCGGAGGTGCTGGACAAGGCCGTGCCAGGGCTGACCGAGGCGCTGGACCTGCAACTGTCCGGCAGCCAGCGGCTCGATTTCGGCCCCGGCCGCTCCTACGAGGATGCCAAGCTCGCCAATTTCGCCGGAGCGTTCCTCAACGGCGCCTACACGCTCAGGACACGGATCGACTCCACCCAGCACTGCCTGTCCGCACTGCTGCTCTATCGCGAACTCGCCGAGGGCGCGCGCGGGTGGAGGATGTGATGCCGGCAAGTCGTTTCGCGCTGTGCGGCAACTGCGCGAAGTGATTAGATGACCGTGGTCAATCGTTCTTGAGGAGATCACGCCATGAAAGCAGTCTCGACCAAGGCCGGCCGGAAGACAACAGTGCGTCCGACGCACATTTTTGCAGCGCTTGCTGCAGCCAGCTTACTGATCCTTTCCGGATCGGCGAGTTCACAGACCATCACGCCACAGAGCGTCGATCCGTGGCAGCACTTCATCGATTGCGCAGGCGTCCTTATCTCGGCGCCGGACATCCACGCACAGTACTGCCTGCCGAGCAACAATCCGCCCGAGACCAAGTCGCTCATGCCGACAGGCGACGGCGGGGACTGCATGACAGTAGTGGATGACACCGCTGACGCCTTCGACGTGTCGAAGGACCCGTGCTTTGGGCAGGATGACGACGTCCAGATCCCGGGTTGAAACGGAGCGACGCGAAGCGGCGGCGGCCCCGGCAAGCTCGGCGTCGCCTGAATTGGCGGCGCTACCCTCGATCACCCTGCTTGGCCAATGCCGGCGGATAGCCGAACTGCGCCTTGAAGGCTCGGCTGAAGGCTGCGTCGGAATCATACCCCACGCGGCGCGCCACCTCGCCGACACGCTTGTCCGGTCCCTTCAGCATTTCGTTGGCCAGTAGCAGCCGCCAGCGGGTCTGGTAGTGCAGGGGCGCGGCGCCGATCAGCGTGGCGAAACGGTCGGCGAAGCTGGAGCGTGACATGCCGGCGATGCCGGCCAGTTCGGCCACCGTCCGCTGCCGGAACGGCTCGTCGTGGATGGTCTTCAGCGCCCGGCTGATGCGGACGTCCGCCAGCGCCCCGAGCCAGCCCTTGTTCTCGGGCGGGGCGGTGCGCACCCAGACGCGCATCGCCCGGATCACCAACACGTCGATCAGGCGCGAGATCATCAGCGCGGCGCCAGGATGCGGCTCCTGCGCCTCGGCGAGGAGGAAGTAGGAGAGCCCCTCGAGCCAGCCGGTGTCCTCGGTTCGCATCGAGTGCGGGATATGGATCAACGAGGGCAGCACCGCCAGCATGGTCGGCATGTTGTCGCCCTCGAAGCGGAAGGCGCCGATCACCAGCCGCGTGAGAGCCCCATTGCCGCCCAGCCGGATCGCCAGCCGCTCGTCGCGCACCTGCGCTTCGAGCACCTCGCGCGCCGAGACCGGCTTACCGCCGCCGACGCCGATCGCGTGCCCCCTGCCCTGCGGCAGGACGATCAGGTCGCCCGCCTCGGCTCGGACGCGCTTGCCGTCACTTGCCGTGACCTCGACCTCGCCTTCCGACACGACGTGGAAATAGGCGGAACCGGGCTCGAACTGCAGCGCCCATGGCGCCGTGAGATCGGCCGAGAAGATCAGCTCGCCGCGCAGCCGGATCAGCGTCAGCACCTGCGACAGCAGGTCGACGCGCGACGCCATCATCGGGAAAGTCGCTTCGGATTCCAGAGCAAGAGGTCTGGAGGCGCGATCATGGTCGTTCATCGGTTGGCTCGCTATCTCTAGCCCATCGCTGACGGGGAAGTTCAACAATCCCAGGCCGAAACGCAAGAGCTGGTTCCACCGACGAGGCGCAAGCCATCAGGGAATCGACTTTGCAGATCGTCCAGCCTCGTCACCAAATCATGGAGATGAAAATGAAGTCCATTCTTTCCGCCCTCGTGTTCAGTGCCGCTGCTGTCGGTGCTGGTGGTGCCGCCCTCGCCCAGGAGCCGGCCAAGAATATTGTGCTCGTCCACGGCGCTTTCGCCGATGAGACCAGCTGGGACAAGGTCGCGCAGATCCTCTCGGCCAAGGGCTACAAGGTGACCCAGGTCGCCAACCCCCTGACCTCGCTGGCCGACGACGTCGCTGCCACCAAGGCGGCGCTCGATGCCCAGGACGGGCCGACTGTCCTCGTTGCCCATTCCTGGGGTGGCGTGGTGATTGGCGAGGCCGGCAATGACCAGAAGGTCAAGTCGCTGGTCTATGTCTCGGCCTTTGCGCCGGACAAGGGTGAGTCCCTGAACAAGCTCCTGGCCGGCGGCGCCCCGAGCGAAGGCGTGAAGGCGATCCGGCCGAACGCAGAGGGTGGCCTGATCATCGACCCCGCGCAGTTCCCGGCCGTGTTCGCCGGTGATGTGCCGGTGGCCGAAGCCGAGGCGATGGCGGCCCGCCAGCTACCCTCGAACCCGGCCAACTTCGACGCCGAAGCCGTGGTCGCCGCCTGGCACGACAAGCCGAACTTCTACGTCGTGACGGCCAACGACCTGGTGCTCCCGCCCGATGCCCAGCGCTTCTTCTCGGGCCGCATCAACGCCACGGTCACCGAGATCGCCGCCAGCCACTCCGGCCTCGTCTCGCACGCCGAGGAAGTCGCCAGCGTGATCGAAGCCGCTGCGAAGTAATCGCCCCACACTCGGAGGCGCCGGCCCACCGGCGCCTCCCTCACGTATCGGTCTTGCCCCGATCGTGCCCGAACAGCAGCGAGTAGCCGGCCCAACAGATAAGCGCCCAGGCCGCTCCAAGTGACCAGCCGGCCAGCACGTCGGTTGGATAGTGCACTCCGATGTAAATGCGCGAAATCCCGACGCAGAGCGTCACGAAAACTCCCAGCACGATGAAATAGATCTTGAGCCGCCGATCGGTCATCGCCTCGGCCAGCAGCAGGCCGAGCGTGAGAAAGACCACCGCCGAAACCGTGGCATGTCCGCTGGGAAAGCTCGCGGTGAAGACGCGCGTAGCGGCCTCCACGTCGGGTCTAGGCCTGTCGAAAAGCATCTTGAGCCCGGTTGAGGCAATCGTTCCGCCGATGACCGATACGGCTACGAACACTGCTGTCCGCCCCTTTCCGGAAAGCGCCAGGAACAGCACGGTGACGAGGAGGATGAAGCCAAGAATGGTGAAGCTGCCCAGCGCGGTCACATCGCGCATGGCCTCTTCCAACCAGGTCGGCCCCCAGGGATCATCGAGTGAGCCGGGTTCGCGGAAGGCCGAGGTCACGGCCTGGTCGAACGCTACCGTGTCGCCTTCGAGCACCTCGTCGGCGACGAACCCGAAGCCCCATAGCAGCAAGGCGGCCATGCCCGCCAGGACGTAGGATGCGCGACGAGGGTGGGCGGCAGACGCAGTCGCCATGAACAACTCTCTCCATCTGGATGAATTACAACGCTTGGCCACGATAGGGGGTTCGTCGCGGCGAACCAAAAGACGTCCCACCCGTTACACACGCACTGGGGACGTCACCTGTGCTGCAAACATCCCATCATATCGTCTTCAATTCCAGCTCCGGCACTGCCGCGAGCGCCAGTTTGCGGCCGGAGCAATTGATCGAGCGCTTCGCCGCGCTGGGTCATGTCGTCAGCATGGATGCGGACAAGTCGCGCCCCTTCGCCGAACGGATGCAGACAGCTCGCAGCGCCGCCGCCCCGATCCTCGTCGCGGCCGGCGGCGACGGCACGGTCACTGCCCTCGCCGAAGCCGCAATCCAGTCCGGCAAGACGCTCGCCGTGATCCCGCTCGGCACGGCCAACCTCCTTGCCCGCGACCTCGCCATTCCGCTCGATCTCGATGCATGGTTCGCGGGGTACCCGGACATGGCGCCGCGCCGCATCGATGTCGGCGAGGTCAACGGCCGCGTCTTCCTGCACAAGGTCGTCATCGGGGCGGTCCCCGGTATCGCCGCGGCGCGTGAGCAGCTGCGCGGACGGAAGGATCTCGGCGCTCTGCTCGGCTTCCTCAGCCACTTCTTCTATCGGCTCTCGCGCGTCAGGCGCTTCGCTGCAGAAATCACGCCCGGCAAAGGTGAGCCCCATATCGAGCGTGTGCAGTCGATAGCGGTCGCCAACAACGACTACGCTGAAGGGCCCGGGAAGGTCTTTTCGCGCGCCCGTCTCGACGAGGGGACGCTGAGCCTTTACCTGCTCCGCCACCTGAGTCCCCTCGATGCGTTGCGGCTCGGCTTCGGCATGCTGATCGGATCGTGGCGCAACGATCAGGTGCTCGAGATCGAGAACGTGCGCTCGGTGGTGATCCGGACACAGAGGCGCGGCGTACGGGCGATGCTCGATGGCGAAGTCGAGATGCTGCAGGGCCCGCTGCGGTTCCGCTCGCTCCCCCTCGCGCTGAACGTTCTGGCCCCCCCGGTACCTGAGGCGCAAGCGATCGCCATCGAAGTCGTCGGCGAGGTCTGACACATGCGCATCTGTCATCTCTCCGACCTCCATTTTGGCCATCACGACGCCCAACTCGCCGGCGGCCTGATGGCCGACCTCACGTCGCAATCGCCCGATCTCGTCATCGTCAGCGGCGACTTCACCCAGCTTGGCACCGAGGCCGAGTTCCGCGCCGCGCGGGCCTTCCTCGATACGCTCGAAACCCCGTTCTTCGCCGTTCCCGGTAATCACGACGTGCCGGCGCGCAATGTGCTGCGGCGCTTCCTCGATCCCTATGGCTTCTACCGGCGCTACATCGCTGACGAACTCGAACCGACCCTCGACCTCGGCGACATCGTCGTGGCAGGCCTCAGGACTTCGCGACGGCTGCGCGCCGAGCTGAACTGGGCCCACGGCTCGCTCAGCCGCGGGCAATTGGCCCGGCTCGAACAGCGGTTTGCTACCACGTCACCCACCGCGCTGCGCATCATCGTCGCCCACCACCCGCTGATGCAGCCGGAAGGTGATGTGCAGAAGCCAATGCGGCTGGTCCGCCGGGCCGACCTCGCCCTCGAAACCTTCGCGCGGCTGGGTGTGCGGCTCGTCCTCTCCGGCCATTTCCACCTGTCCTATGTCCGTCAGCACGGCGGCCCCAGGGTTGTGAAGGAGGACGCGCCGCAGGGGCTCCGTGAGGCCGCCCACGCTCCTATTCTCGTGGCACAGGCATCCTCGACCATCTCGACACGGCTGCGCGGCGACGCGAACGCCTACAATCTCATCGATATCGAGAACGGCCGGATCGCCGTAACGGTCCGCGAGTGGCGCGATGGAGCCTGGACGACCAAGGAGAAGGCCTCCGCGGTATCGGAGCCTGCGGCGTCGTACGGGTCCGGAACCGAGGTCCGGCAATCGCCCATTCCGTGAGCGTGAATTGCGAACAAACCGCGAATAATGCTTCCTGATCCCCATCTCGTTCCGGATCGATTCGCGTGCAGCCTGCCCCCGCCCAAACCTATCTCGACAAGCTCAACCCCGAGCAGCGGCTGGCTGTGGAGCATCTGGGCGGGCCGCTGCTGGTGATTGCCGGGGCCGGTTCAGGCAAGACCAACACGCTGGCGCACCGGGTGGCGCACCTGATCGTCAATGGCGCCGATCCGCGCCGCATCCTGCTGATGACCTTCTCGCGCCGCGCCTCGGGCGAGATGCAGCGCCGGGTGGAACGGCTGGTGGCGCAGGTGATGGGGGCCAAGGCCGGCGTCGTCACCGATGCGCTGAGCTGGGCCGGCACCTTCCACGGCATCGGCGCGCGGCTGCTGCGCGAGCATGCCGAACAGATAGGCCTGACGCCGGGGTTCTCGATCCACGACCGCGAGGATTCGGGCGACCTCATCAACATCATCCGCCACGAGCTGGGGTTCTCGGAGGCGAAGAAACGCTTCCCCACCAAGGGCACCTGCCTCGCCGTCTACTCACGCGTCGTCAACGCGCAGGACGAGCTCGAGCCGGTGCTGAAGACGCACTTCCCGTGGGTCGCCATGTGGGCCAACGAGCTGCGCGACCTGTTCGCCGCCTATGTCGAGCAGAAGCAGCGCCAGCAAGTGCTCGATTACGACGACCTGCTGCTCTACTGGGCCGCCATGATGCGGGAGCCCGCGATCGCCGAGGACATCGGTGCGCGCTTCGACCATGTGTTGGTCGACGAGTACCAGGACACCAACCGCCTGCAGGCCTCGATCCTCCTCGCGATGAAGCCACAGGGCGACGGGCTGACGGTGGTAGGCGACGACGCCCAGTCGATCTACTCGTTCCGCGCCGCGACGGTGCGCAACATCCTCGATTTCCCGGGCTCGTTCACCCCGGCGGCGCGGATGGTGACGCTCGATCGCAACTACCGCTCGACCCAGCCGATCCTCGAAGCCGCCAATGCCGTGATCTCGGAAAGCTCCGAGCGCTTCACCAAGAACCTCTGGACTTCGCGCATCGCCACCGAGAAGCCGCGGCTGGTGACGGTGAAGGACGAGCCGGGCCAGGCCCGCTACGTCGTCGAAAGCGTTCTCGCCTGCCGCGAGGGTGGCACGGTCCTGAAGCAGCAGGCAGTACTGTTCCGCACGTCCAGCCACTCGGCCGAACTCGAGATCGAACTGACCCGCCGCAACATCCCGTTCGTGAAATACGGCGGCTTGAAGTTCCTCGACAGCGCCCATGTGAAGGACATGCTGTCACTGCTGCGCTTCGTCGACAATCCGCGCGACCGTGTCGCCGGTTTCCGCGTGCTGCAGCTATTGCCCGGCATCGGTCCCGGCGCGGCGGGCAAGGTGCTCGACCGGATGGCGGAGAGCGCGGACCCGCTGCTCGAACTCATCAACGCCCCGGCGCCGCCGCGCGGCTCGGAAAGCTGGCCCGGCTTCATCGAGGCCGTGCGGCACCTCGGCGAAGGCGGTGGCGGCTGGCCGGCCGAGCTGTTGCGCGCCCGCATGTGGTACGAGCCGCTGATGGAGGCGGTGTACGACGATGCCGAGGTGCGGAAGGAAGACCTCTACCAGCTCGAGCAGATCGCCTCGGGCTACCCGAGCCGAGAGCGCTTCCTCACCGAGCTGACGCTCGATCCGCCCGACGCCACTTCGGACCAGGCCGGCGTCCCTCTGCTCGACGAGGATTTTTTGATCCTCTCCACCATCCATTCGGCCAAGGGGCAGGAGTGGAAAAACGTGCATGTGCTGAACGTCGTCGATGGCGCCATCCCTTCCGACCTCGGCACCGGCTCGACGCACGAGCTCGAGGAAGAACGCCGGCTGCTCTATGTGGCGATGACGCGCGCCAAGGACGAACTGCACCTGATCGTGCCGCAGCGCTTCTACGTCCACCAGCAGACGCCCTATGGCGACAAGCACGTCTATGCCCAGCGCACCCGCTTCATCACCAAACCCATGCTGCCGCTGTTCGACGACATGTTCTGGCCGGCGGTGAAGCCGGCCGCGATCCACGGCATCGCTCCGGCCGCGCCGCGTGTCGATGTCGGCGCTGGGCTACTTGCCATGTGGAAGAAATAACAAAGCCTGACACGGCCTGGCAGGGTGGTGCGTTAGGCTTGTCAGCATGAAGAAGCCCATCGCCCTCACCATCCCCGAAGCCCGCCGTGTCTGGCTGCGCGCCCAGCACCTCGACGAGCGCGCGCCGTTCGGCGATGGTCCGGCGGCAACGCAGGCGGCGATCGAGCATCTGGGTTACGTGCAGATCGACACGATCAACGTCATCGAGCGCGCGCACCACCACATCCTGTTCAGTCGCATCCCGAACTACCGGCGCGCCGACCTCACGCATGCGCAGAGCGTGGGCAAATCGGTGTTCGAATACTGGACGCATGCGCTGGCTTACGTCCCGGTGCGCGACCTGCCCTTCTATCTCGACGAGATGCGTCAACATCGCTCCGTGCCGATGCGCTGGTACGCCGATGCCGATCCGAACGACCTGAAAAAGCTGCTGCGCCAGATCCGCAAGGACGGCGCCATGTCGATCCGCGACGTCGAGGACGATGAGCTGGTCGAGAAGGACCATCCCTGGGCCAGCCGCAAGCCAAGTAAGCGCGTGCTGCAGTACGGCTTTTTTTCCGGCGAACTGGTCATCTCCGGGCGCAACGGCATGGTGAAGACCTACGAGTTGATCGACCGCCATTTCGGCTGGCCGCCGCGGCCACGCGCCGCGACCCCGCGGCAGATCGACGAGCACCTGATCGAGCGGGCTCTGACCTCGCAGGGCCTGATCAGCGGCCCCTCGGTGATGCACCCCAAGCTCCGCTTCACGCCGGGGATGGCGAAGCTCATCGAGACGCGGGTGCGGACCAAGAAGCTGGTGCCGGTGACCGTCGGCGACGATCCCACCATCCACTATGCCCGGCCGGAAGCCGTGAGCCCGCCCGCCACCGAGGGCCCTCCCTTCGTCCACATCCTCTCGCCGTTCGACCCGCTGATCATTCAGCGGCGGCGGCTAAAACTGTTCTTCGGCTACGACCACGTCTTTGAGGCCTACGTGCCCAAGGCCAAGCGCCAGTTCGGCTACTTCACCCTGCCGGTGCTGGTGGGCGACGAAGTGGTGGCGGCAATGGACCTGAAGACGGACCGCGCCGCCGGCAAAATGCTGATCCAATCCTGGCACTGGATCGGCAAGGGTAACGCCGCCGAGCACAAGCGTCTCATCGAAGAAGAACTTGGACGATTTGAGCGGTTCCAGTTGGGCGACTAGCCGATAGAGACGGCCCTACCGCGCCCGCACCTTGATCCCCGTCTGGCCGAGCACCACCTCCGCCTGCGCCGCCGAGATCACCGCGCCGCGGAAACGGCCGGGCTTGCCGAGAATGTCGAGGCCGCCGAGATCGGCGCCTCGGAGGTCCGCGTTCTCGAACCGCGCGCCCTCGATGTTGGCCTCGCGCAGGCTGCATTGCTCGAAGCTGGCATCGCGGAAATCGCTGTTCGCCAGGTCGGCCGAACTGAGGTCCACGCCGACCAGATGTTGCTTGCGGAGATCGAGCCCCGGCAACCGTGCGGAGACCAATAGCGTGTTGGCAAAGCGGGCATCGAGCATCCGGGCATCGGTGAAATCCGCCCCTGTCAGCTTGCAATCCTCGAACCCGGTCGAAGCGAGGACAGCGCTGCGGAAGCTGGCATTGTTGAAGTCCGAGGAGCTGAAGGCCGCGTCCTCGAGATTGGCGCCGCGGAATATGGCGTTGCCGCCGCGGCAGTTGCTCCAGCGCGTGAGCTCGAGCGTCGTGCCACCGAAATCGGTGCGGCCGAGCCGGCAGCGTTCGAACACCCAGCCGGTGAGGTCGAGCTTACCGATGCCCACCCCCTCCAGCTCGCATTCGAGGAGCCGCACCGGCTCCCCGCCCACAAGGGCGGCGATATCGGTGCGCGCGAGGGTCTGGCCTTCGATGGTGCGGCTCGGCGGGTTCATGCCGGAGCTTTAGCTGAGTCCCGCCTACTCGTCCCAGTAGCGCGGCGATTCCCCGATCGGCACGAAATCGGCCACTTCGCCGTCCGGCGCCGCGACCAGCATCACCTCGAGCGGATCGCCCCACTCGACAAAATGAAGGGCCGTGCTGCCGGCCTGATAGGCCGCCGCCAGCACGGCCGCATCGCCGTGGAGTTCTCCCCGGCCCGCCGCAAAACCTTCGCCGGTGACAAGGGAGAACTGCACCTCCGTGCAAATTTCCCCTTCGACGCTCAGCGTTCCAAAGCCCTTGATTTCCATTACGTGGTTATGCGTAGCAGAGTCTGACAAGAGCCTGACATCACAATGCAAAAACGGCGCCCTTCTGGGCGCCGTTTTCAGTAAACTGGTCGTGATGGAGGGGATCAGTCGAACCGGTAGCGGACGGTACCGCGCAGTTCGTGGATCCAGTTGTTGTCGATCTCGTAATAGCCTTCGCTCTCAGGATCGGTCGGGGCGTTGTTGATCTGGTTGATGTAGAGGCCGCGATAGCCCACATCCGCGACCCAGGTGCCCATATCGTAGCCCACGCCGGCCATGACGGCAGCGGCGGCGCTCACATTGGTGCCGGTCGGAACCGGAACCGGGACGCCCCAGGGCGAGTTCGTTTCGGCGTGGTTCCACGCCGCACCGACACCGGCGCCGACATAGGCGAACGCGCCACCGGCACCCGAGGAATAGCCCCAGTCGCCGCCGAGGCCGAAATCGTAGTAGACGTTGGCAAGCGCGACGGTGGAGCGCAGCATCAGCGTGTAGTCGCCGTCGTCCGGGTCACCATCATCCTTGGTGATCTTGAGGCCGGTCGTCTCGACCGAATCGATCGTGCCGTCGAAGCGGAGGCCGGTGCCGGTCTCGTAGCCGAAGCCCGCGCCCCAGCTGTATCCATAGCCGTATTCGACAACCTCGTCGGTCTCGTCGAGCCACGGGTGCACCACCTCGGGCGCCCAGTGCAGATTCAGCGCGGCACTGCCGCGCAGATAGAACGAGCCACCGATATCGTAGTCGACCTGCGGGATATCCGGATATTCGGGCATGTCGGCCGCAGCGACGGGGCCGGCAATCAGCAGCACGGCTCCTGCCGCCAACGCTGAAGCAAAAGTCTTGCGCATTGTTTGAGTCCTTGTTGCCACCACGACGACCAGTCGAGTGTGGCAACTATGCGCAAGAGTTCTTAAAAGCCGCTTAACCCTAACGGGTAACCCTAATATCGGCTGAACAGTAACAGTTAACGAAGCCTTTCAGGACTTCGGGAACGGCGGGTGGGGTGAGGTGCTCCTGAGCGGAGGGAGAACCCCGGCTGTGGTCGCGACGGCCGGGGCCCCATTGCCTCCGTGCCCGACTCAAGAGGGACACGGGGCTACAATGACAGGCCGACCCGTTAGGGCGGCGTGACGCTATCGTTCGTTCCCCTACGCAACCTTGCGTATGGTAGCGGCAATCTCGCTGACGATCGCGGCCACCAGCCCCTCATCGTCGCTCTCGACCATCACACGGATAACCGGCTCGGTGCCGGATGGCCGGATCACCAGGCGACCGCCGTGCCCCAGGCGCGCCTCGCTCTCCTTGATCGCCTGCTGCACCAGCTTGTGCTCGAGCGGCTTGCCGTCCTTGTAGCGCACCGACTGCAGCAGCTGCGGCACCTTGGCGAAGCGGCGGCACACGTCCGATACGGGCTTGCCCGCCTGCTTGGCGACCGCGAGCAGCTGCAGTGCCGCGATCAGCCCGTCGCCGGTCGTGGTGAAATCGGTGAGGATGATGTGGCCGCTCTGCTCGCCGCCGACGTTGAAGCCCTTGGCGCGCATGGCTTCGAGCACATAGCGATCGCCGACCTGGGTGCGCTCTAGACTGAGGCCGATGCCGTCGAGGTAGCGCTCGAGGCCGAGATTGCTCATCACGGTGGCAACAAGCCCGCCGCCGCGCAACTCGCCGCGCGCATGCCAGGACTGGGCGATGACGGCCATGAACTGGTCGCCATCGACGATCTCGCCCTTTTCGTCGACGATGATGACGCGGTCGGCGTCGCCATCGAGCGCGATGCCGATATCGGCGCGCAGCTCCTTGACCTTGCCGATCAGCGCCTCCGGTGCGGTGGAGCCGACCTTGTCGTTGATGTTGAAGCCATCGGGCTCGTTGCCGATGGTGAAGACCTCGGCGCCCAGTTCCCACAGCGCCGTTGGCGCCACCTTGTAGGCCGCGCCATTGGCGCAATCCAGCACCACACGCAGGCCGGACAGGTCGATCCCCTTGGGCAGGGTGCGCTTGGCATATTCGATATAGCGGGTCTGGGCCGCCTCGTCGCGATGCGCCCGGCCGATCTCGCGGCCGGTGGAGAGTCGCGACAGGATATCGGTGTCCATAAGCTCTTCGATCTCGCTCTCGAGCTGATCGGAAAGCTTGTAGCCGTCGTGGCGGAACAGCTTGATGCCGTTATCGTCGAACGGATTGTGCGAGGCCGAGATCATTACCCCGAGGTCGGCGCGGAGCGAGCGGGTCAGCATGGCGACCGCCGGCGTGGGCATCGGGCCGAGCAGGTACACATCCATGCCCACGGCGGTGAACCCAGCGGTCAGCGCGCTCTCGATCATGTAGCCGGAGCGGCGCGTATCCTTGCCGATCACAACGCGGTTGCGGTGGTCGCCGTTGACGAACTTGAGGCCGGCCGCCATGCCGACGCGCATCGCCAGACCCGGTGTGAGCTTCTCGCCGTTGGCGAGACCGCGAATACCGTCCGTGCCGAAATACTTGCGCGCCATGTGAAGCCCTCGGATGGGTGTGGCGCTCTTCTAGCGCCGAGTCCCCAGGATACGAAAGAGATTGGTGCCGTTTCGTTAACCGGGGGATCACGGCGGATGTGGGGCTGGGAGGCGGGTGAGGCGGTGGGTGTTGCGCCGCCACCACTGCCCTACCCGTGTTACGTCTCGAACACGGCCCCAACGCTCGGCATCCAGCCGAGCAGCTCCGCGTCACCGCCGAACCTCGGAATGAACTGCAGCCCGAGGGGCAAGCCGTTGGGCGCCTTCCCAGCCGGCAGCACAAAACTCGCGAGCCCGCCATAGGACCAGGTTCCCGTGAGATCGACGGAACCGGTCACGTGATAGCCTTCTGGCGCCGGTCCCTTCGTCCCTGGTAAGGCCCAGAGGTCGATACCGTGCCGGTCCATGAGGTCAGCGATCCGGTCGCGATATTCCGGAATGAAGGCTTTGGCTGCCTCGTAATCAGCCCGGTCCACCCCCTGCCCGCCTCGGATCGCCTGTGCAGTGCGGCTGCGGTAGAGGTGGGCGTGCGTTGCGAACCAGTCGCGATGCACCTCCGCCATCTCGTAATGCAGCACCGCCATGCTTCGCATGGTGACACCTCGCAGCCATTCGTCCTCGAGCAGTTGGACCGGACGCACTTCTATGCCAGCCGCCTCGAGGCGGGCGATCTGCTCGACATAGGCGGCCTCCGCGACCTCCTCGAGGCTGCTGCGCATGATCCCCTCGATGATGCCGAGCACCGGCCGCCGCGACGGGGCCCGAGGCGCAATTCCGGTGAGCAGTTCCGCCGCCAGCACCGCGCTTTCCACGTCCTGCGTCAGCAGCCCGATCGTATCGATCGAAGGCGACATCTCAATCAGCCCGTCGGCGGGAATGGTGCCCCACGAGGGCTTGTAGCCGACAACGCCGCAGAACGACGCCGGCCCGACGATCGACCGCAAGGTCTGCGTACCGAGTGCCAGCGGCGTCAGCCCCAGGGCCACCGCCGCCGCAGAGCCGCCGCTGCTGCCGCCGGGCGTATGCTTGAGGTTGCGCGGGTTCCGCGTCACCGATGGCTCGCTATAGGCGAACTCGTCGGTCTCGGTCTTGCCAAGGATCAGTCCACCCAGTTCGCGAACCCGTCCGACGATCGATGCCTCCGCCCCGTCGAACAGCGCGTGCGGCAGGAAGGAACCGGCGCGTGTTGGGAAGCCGTCGACCCGCAACAGGTCCTTGATGCCAACGGGAATGCCGAACAGCGGCGGTCGCGTCTGCGGGTCCGGATAGCGCACTTCCAACGCCGCTGATTCCCGCGCCAGGCGCTCGTGCCGATTTGGCTCGGGAACCAGCGCGTGGACCATCGGCTCGCATGCGTCGACGCGGCGCATGGTATCGGTGATGCAGTCCATCACCCTGACGCTGCTGTTGCGCAACGCTGCCGCGTCCTGCCCCAGCGAGGCCCGTCTGAACTCCATCCATCCCCCAAAAGAAAAAGGGCCGCCCCATCGGGACGGCCCTTGATCGTTCAGCTGCCCGGCTGCGGCTCGGGCGCGGTGCCTGGGTCGGCGTCGGGGCGCTTCTTGCCGGATTTGCCGGCAGTCGGCACACCGGTCGATTTGACCGCTGGCTCATTGTCCTCGGGCCGCATCGGCGTCTTGCCTTCCATCAACCCACGGATCTCGTCGCCGGTCAGCGTCTCGAACTCCAGCAATGCCTGGGCAATGGTATGCAGGTCGTCGATATTGTCGCGGATGACCTTCTGCGCCGTCTTGTAGCCGTCGTCGACGAAGCGCTTGATCTCCTCGTCGACCACCTTCTGCGTCTCGTCCGACATGTGCGTGTTGCGCTGCATCATCGAGCGGCCGAGGAACACTTCGTCCTGTGCGTCGCCGTAGAGCAGCGGGCCGAGCTTGTCGGACATGCCCCATTCGGTCGCCATAGCGCGGGCGAGGCCGGTAGCCATCTTGATATCGGCCGAGGCCCCCGAGGTCACCTTGTCGTAGCCGAAGATTTCCTCTTCGGCGACACGGCCACCCATGGCCACCGCCATGTCGGCGAAGGCCTTGCGGCGGGTCAGCGACACCTGGTCACGCTCCGGCAGGCGCATCACCATGCCCAGCGCACGACCGCGCGGGATGATGGTGGCCTTATGGATCGGGTCCGAGGCTTCCATCTTGATCGCCAGCAGCGCATGGCCGGCCTCGTGATAGGCGGTAAGCTTCTTGTCCTCGTCGGTCATGCTGAGGGTGCGGCGCTCGGCGCCCATCATCAGCTTGTCCTTGGCATCTTCGAATTCGCTCATCGTGACGAAGCGCTTGTTACGGCGGGCCGCAAGGAGAGCTCCCTCGTTGACGAGGTTCATCAGGTCGGCACCGGAAAAACCGGGCGTACCGCGGGCGAGTACCTTGAGATCGACATCGGGAGCCAGCGGCACCTTGCGGACGTGGACCTTGAGGATCTTCTCGCGGCCCTGCACATCCGGGTTCGGCACCACGACCTGGCGGTCGAAACGGCCGGGACGCAGCAGCGCCGGATCGAGCACGTCCGGACGGTTGGTCGCGGCGATGAGGATGATGCCCTCGTTCGCCTCGAAGCCGTCCATTTCGACGAGCAACTGGTTCAGCGTCTGCTCGCGCTCGTCGTTACCACCGCCGAGGCCTGCGCCACGGTGACGGCCGACGGCGTCGATTTCGTCGATGAAGATGATACAGGGCGCATTCTTCTTGGCCTGTTCGAACATATCGCGGACACGCGAGGCGCCCACGCCGACGAACATTTCGACGAAGTCCGAACCCGAGATGGTGAAGAACGGGACGTTCGCTTCGCCGGCAACGGCGCGCGCGATGAGCGTCTTGCCGGTACCAGGAGGGCCGACCAGCAGCACGCCGCGCGGGATCTTGCCGCCCAGCCGCTGGAACTTGCCCGGATCGCGGAGGAACTCGACGATCTCCTCGAGGTCCTGCTTGGCCTCGTCGACGCCGGCGACATCCTCGAAGGTGATCTTGCCCTGCGTCTCGGTGAGGAGCTTCGCGCGCGACTTGCCGAAGCCCATCGCACCGCCGCGGCCGCCACCCTGCATCTGCCGGATGAAGAAGAACCACACGCCGATGATGACGAGGAACGGCAGCCACGAGGTCAGCAGCATGCCCCAGAACGGGCTCGACTCCGGCTGGTGCGCCGACGTCAGCACGCCGCGGTCCTGCAGGCGCTGGACGACATTCGCCACCACCTCGCCGCCAGGCGGCAGGACGGTCTCGAACTTGGTGCCATTGCTGAGCTCGCCCGAAACGACATTCTCAGTGATGGTGACCGATTTGACGCTGCCTGCGTCCACGTCGGAAATGAACTGGCTGTAGGTCTTGTCCGACACCGCGATGGCGCGGGTCGACGACTGAAAGACCTGGAACAGGCCCATCAGCATAAACAAGATCACCAACCAGATGGCGAAGTTCCGGAAATTGACGTTCATCATCCTGTCCTGAAGCCGGCCGCATGGGAGCCGGAAAGTTAGGGCGAATGTAGGCCTCGCCCTCGGGCCTTACAAGGTTGCGCAGGGCCGAAACTGGTGCGGCCCTTTAGTCGAAAAGTCGAGTGAGCTTCCGCTCTTCCGGTTAATTCCGCGTCACGGGATTACCCGGCTCGGCGCGCGACTGTGCCTTGCCCGACCGGCCGGGCTCGGGGGCGACGACAATCGTCGTGCCGTCGCTCGAGACAAGGCAACCATGCAAACTTGTCCGCTTAAGGGCCGGATCGGCCCTAAGGCGATCGACCAGCACTTCGACCGGCGCGAGGTCGTGTGGCTTGCCCCCGCCACCGGTTGCCTGCAGCAGGTTGCCGAAGGCGCGAATGGCGACGGCACGCGGCGCCTTCTGCAGCGCCTCGCGCAAAAGGGTGCGGATGCCGGTAACTTGATCGTGCTCGAAGAGGACGGTTGACGCCATTTCGTCGAGCGCCGCGTCCGCGTCGCGCATCCGGTCGGCAAAGCGCGCGAGGCGGCGACCATCGAGCCCCATCGCCGCCAGTTGCGGCAGCATCTGCCGCCAGCGCACACGCTCATAGGCGCTGTCATTGTTCGAGGGATCAGCCGCCGGCGCGAGCCCCGCCGCCGCGATGACCCGCTGCAGCTGCGCCTTCTCGATACCGAGCAGTGGCCGGACCAGCATGACGCCACCGACCTCGGCGAAATAATCCATGCCGCGCAGGCCCTCGACCCCGCTGCCGTGGGCGAGGCGCATCAGCACCGTCTCGGCCTGGTCGCCAAGGTGATGCGCGGTGACGAGGATCTCGACACCGTCCTCGGCCATTGCGGCGCCGATCAGCGCATAGCGCGCGGCGCGTGCGGCCTGCTGGATGCCGGTGGTGGGCTTATCCCCCTCCCACTTCAGCCCGCGGGCCATCAGCCCATATTGCGCCGCCATGGCGAGGACGAACGAGACCTCGTCGGCAGCCTCGGGCCGCAGCCCATGGTCGACGGAATAGACGATGAAGCGATCGGGTTGCTGGTGCCGGCGCGCATAGTCGGCGGCGAGCAACAACAGCGCAAGACTGTCGGGCCCGCCCGAAACGGCGAGCCCGATGCGCTTGAAAGCACCGAGCGGCGAGAAGATCGCCTCGCTGTCGATCAGTTCGTGACCGGGCATTGCGCCTTCTGCTGCTCCTCTGCGAGCCGCTGCTGGAACGCCGGTGCCAGGTCGGGGAAACGCTGCTTGAGGGTGAAGAAGGTCCGGCAGCCCACATCGACCTGGTCAGCGCCGACCAGCGCCACGCCCAGCTTCAGCAGCATGTCCGGGGCGCGCTTGCTATCCTTGTGCTTGGTGTAGCCGTCGGCCAGCACCTGCGCCGCGTCGGTATAGGCGCCCCGCTGGATCATCGCCTCGCCGAGCCAGTTGATGGCGTCGGCGGCCTGCGGGTCATCGGGGTAGAGCGCCACGAACTGGCTGAACTGATCCTCGGCGAAAGCATAGTCGCCGCGCGTCATCGCATCATAGCCAGCGTCGTACTGGGCCTTGGCGTCGCCGTTGGAGATCGGCCCGCTGTTGAGCGACAGATCGAGCGGCCGGCCCGGATCGAGGCTCAGCGCATCGTCCTCGGGCATGGTACCGAGCTGGTCGATGCCGCCGCGCAACAGCGGGTCGGAGGAATCGCCGAGGCTGTCCATCGGCTCGCCATTGGCGAGCGGCGGCACGTCGGCCGGGAGCTGCTCGGCCGTCGGTGCATCCATCGCGGGTGCGTCCATGGCCGGAGCATCCATGGCGGGCGCGGCGGCTGTCGTATCTTGAGGAGCCGGAGTCTGCGGCAGCGTATCGGACGGCGTCACGCCGTCAGTTGGCGCTGCCGCCTGCGGTTTTCCCCCAGCACCGCCTTCCAGCTGCTGGAAGCGGAACTCGTTGTCCTCGGCCTGCTTGGCGAGCTGCGTCTGCATCTGGGTGAGCTGGAACTCCAGCCCCTCGACGCGCCCGGTGAGCTGCCGGATGATTTCCTCGAGCTCCTGAATACGAACCAGCAGCTGCGCCGAATTCTGGTTGTTCTGCGCCACGAGGATCCGTTCCTGCGGCAAATCGGCCGGCGGAACCGGGTTGAGACTACCGGCCGCAAGGGCCGGCAGAGCGACGGTCGCAGCCATCAGCGCGCCAATGATCGCGGGGCGCAGGGCCGATCCGCGAGAGTGGGGTCGAGTCACGTTTGCATGCTCCGGGTCAGTGCGGGAGGTCACATCACACTGGAATAACGCAAGATTTCGACAAAAAGAAAGCGCCGGGCCCAAATACGCGGCGCCCGGCGCTCTTGCCTCCAGTCGAACAAGCTTCGGGGATTACGCACGGGAATGCGCCGCTGAAATGAGCAGCGCCCCGCCCCGAAGCCCGCTCGAGCCTATTGTACGACCGTCACAGCACGGCGGTTTTGTGACCAGCACGAAATATCATTGCAGATGGCCACAGGACGTTCCTTGCCGAACGACTTGGTGGTGAGGCGACGGCTGTCGACGCCCTTCGACACGAGGTAGTTCACCACCACCGAGCCGCGGCGCGCGCCGAGGGCGATGTTGTACTCGCGGGTCCCGCGCTCGTCGGCATGGCCTTCGATCAGGATGCGGTAGTTCTTGTACTGGTTGAGCCAGGCGGCCTGCTTGTCGAGCGTGGCCATGGCGGTCGGGGTGAGGTTCGAGGAGTCGGTCTCGAAGAACACGCGGTCGCCGACGCTGACGAGGAATTCCTGCTGGCTGCCGGGAGCACCGCCACCGGGCCCGAGGTTACCGACGCCGGTACCACCAGCGCCATTGCGCGAACAAGCCGCCACGGCGACCACGAGAACCACCAGCGCGGCAGCGCGCAGCACGGCGATAAGGGGCGTTACAGAACGCATCCGGTGTGAACTCCTAAACGGACGGATTTGATTGGCGAAGTTTTACCGCCGGTAATCTTAAGGCGGGGTTGTCGCGCTTGGTTAATTGTTGGTGTTTGGGGCGCGAATATGGCCGGAATCCGGGCTTTTCCGTGGTGTTGCCGAACCGCAACCGATGAGCGCGGTCAGCGAGCGACTATTATCCGCGTACATATTCGTACAGCGCGAGTTCACCCTCTTCCGGGTCAAGCTTCTGGCCGGTAAGACGAAATCCGCACTTCTCGAGCAATCCGCGCGACGCGCCGAAGCTCATTGGCGTTTCGGCCGTGATGCGCCGCACGCGCGGATCGCTGAACGCGCCACTCACCAGCTGCCCGACCACCTCGGAACCGATGCCGCGACGGTGGTAGGCCCCGACCAGCGAGTATCCGATCTCGACCTTGCCGTCGGCAACGGGCGGTCCCTTGTAACCGGCCGTGCCGACCAGCGTTTCGGCGCCGTCGACCGACGAGATGACGTAGTAGCCGAGCCACCGCGCCCGCTCAGCGTCCGATCTCAGTTGATCGAGGAACCAGTCACGGACGCCGGCATCGTTGAAGGGTGGCGGCCAGCTTCCCGGCTCCGCCACCTGCAGCATGGCGCAGAGGGCACCGGTTGATCGCGCCTCGGCTTCGAGCAGATCGACCGAAAACCGGACCAGGCGCGTTGCCATTTCGCGGCTTAGCCCCGGAGCGGCGACCAGCTCGGGTCCGACGCGAACGACTCCGTCGTCAAGCTCTGCTCGTTGCGGCCCCAGATATCGATCGACCACAGCCCCGGGCCCGCATCGCCGCCCGGCTCGCGGAAGAACGCGATAACGCGGCTGTTGGGCGCCCAGGTCGGGCCTTCCTGCACCTGGCCGGACGACGACAGGATGCGCTCGCCCGAGCCATCGGGCTTCATCGTGCCGATGTGGAACTGGCCGGCCGACTGGCGGGTGAAGGCGATGAGAGTGCCGTCCGGAGACCAGACTGGCGTCGAATAGGTGCCCTCGCCATAGGAGATGCGCTGTGCGCCACCGCCGGCTGCGCCCATGACATAGAGCTGCGGGCTGCCGCCGCGATCGCTCTCGAAGGCGATGCGCGAGCCATCCGGCGAGTAGCACGGCGACGTATCGATCGCCTGCCCCTCGGTCAGCTGCTGGTAGCCGCCGCCGACGCCGGCCGTGTAGATGTTCGTAGCGCCGCCATTCGACACCGAGAACACCACTGTCGAGCCATCCGGCGCGAAGCGCGGTGCGAACGACATCGGCGCATTGTCGATGAGCTTCTTCGAAGCGCCGCCCAGCCCGGACAGATAGACTTGCGGGTTGCCGTCCTCGTAGGAGGTGTAGACCACATTGTCGCCGTTGGGCGACAGGCGCGGGGTGAGCGTCAGCGCCTTGCCCGAGCTCAGGTACTGCACGTTGAAGCCATCCTGATCCATGATGGCGAGGCGCTTGACGCGGTTGGCCTTGGGGCCGGATTCCGCGACATAGAGGATGCGCGTATCGAAATAGCCCGAGCCGCCGGAGAGCGAGGCGTAGATCGCATCCGAGACGATGTGGGCGATGCGGCGATAGTTCTGCGCATCCGTCTTGTAGGACTTACCCACCACCTGCGCCGAGGCCTGGGTGTCCCAGACGCGCACCTGCGAGGACACTTCCGCGCCGCGCTCCACCGAGCCCATCACCAGCGCATCGACGGTCGCGGCGCGCCAGGTGGCGAAATCGGGCTCGTTCTGCACGTCGCCGACGCGGACCGGCAGTGTCGCCGGATCCATCGGCACGAACAGGCCGGAGCGGCGCAGGTTGTTGCGCACGATCTCGGCAATCTCGGCGCCGAAGGTCGGATCGGACGAGGCGAAATCGGGGATGGCGATCGGCAGCGGGGTGAAGTTACCGCCGGTGACGACGATCTCGACCAGGGCCTGCGAAGGCGTGGCAAGCGCGAAAGCACCGCCGGCAACGCCGAGTTTCAGCGCGTTGCGCCGGGTGATCAGGGGCATGTTACGTCTCCATTCTTTCCGTTGGCGCGTCGCATCAGAACTCGCGCGCCGCGAATTGGGCTCTAACGTCCTGGCCGGCCGCCATCATGTAGGGGCCGCACATCTGTAGCGCACGCGACACGGCGCGCGCGTAGGCATCGTCGATCTGGGTGGCCGGCGTACTCGTCATCTGCGGCCGTGAAGTGATATTGCCATTGGCGTCGATCGTGAATGTGAACTCGGCCCGCGCATCGGCATCTTCGGCACCGGCCGGCAGGTTGATGCAGCTTCGGATCTGCGCCACCAGTGCGCCAATCTCGGAATTGCTGAGCGTCGCGGCCCGGCCGGTTTCCTTGCCGAGGGTCGGCTCACCGCCCTGCCCGGTCGTCGCGCCGCGCGAATCCTCATTATTGATGATGTTGGCAACCTCGTCGGCGAGCTTCTTGGCTTCTTCAGCCCTGGCCTGCTCGATACGCTTCTGCTCTTCGGCAGCCTTCTTCTTCTTTTCCTCGTCGGCCTTCTTCTTGGCGGCCTCGGTCGCGGCCTTTTCCTCGGCCTGCTTCTGCTTCTGCGCTTCCTGCTGCTTCTTGAACTCGGCGCGCTTCTGGTCGAGCGAAGCGGTCCGGGTAAACGGCTTGGGCGCAGATTCGGCCGGATCCGGCGTCACTTCGGGGGTGACCACAGGAGTCGGCTCGGGCGTTGGTTCAGGCTCTGGCGTGGGTTCGGGCTCGGGGGCGGGTTCGGGACGCGCTGCAGGCTCCGGTGGCGCGACTTCCGGCTCCGGCTCGGGAGCGGGCTCCGGGGCCGCCTCGGGCGCAGGAGCGGTATTCTCGGTCGGAGCCGGCGTCACCTTCTCGTTGTCGGCCGGTGTGGGCTGGTCTTCCTGCGTGTTGCCGGTCGGCTGCGCAATCTCGGCCGGCGTCTCGGACTGCGTGACGGATGGCGCCTCGGTCTCGACGATCTCGCTCTCGAGCGAGCCCATGCGGATATTGGCAAACTCCGAGATCGGGACGAGATCCACGGCGATGGATTCGACGGGTACGGCATCAATCGGCCGCCCCATGCCAATGCCCACGATCGCCAAGGCGATCAGTGCGACATGTGCGGTAGCGGAAACCGTGAACCCCGTGCGCATCAGCTCACTGGTCCTGTTGCGCCTGTTCCGTGATCAGCCCGATCTTGGAGTAGCCGGCGCCCGAAAGCGCCCCCATGACCTGCATCACCGAGCCATAGTTGGCGGCGAGGTCGCCGCGCACATAGATGCGATCCTCGGTGCCGTTGGCGGCCTGCGCCGCAACCTGGGTCACGAGATCGTCGAGCGCCACCGGCGCGTCACCGAGGAAGATGCCGCCGTCATTGGTCACCGAGACGGTGATCGGCTTCTGTTCGGTGTTGAGTTGCTTCGCCTGTGTCTTGGGCAGCTCGATCGGCACGCCGACAGTCATCAGCGGCGCCGCCACCATGAAGACGATCAGCAGCACCAGCATCACGTCGACCATCGGCGTGACGTTGATCTCGCTCATCGGCTTGTTGCCGCCGCCACGGCGCCGTCCGCGCCTTCGGCCACCGCCGCCTCCGCCAGAAACTGCCATTGCCATTATCGGGCACCCCGGGCTTCGAGCTGGCGGGACAGGATCGTCGAGAACTCGTCGGCAAAACCCTCGAGCCGGCCGATCAACTTGTTCGCATCACCCGAGAGCTTGTTGTAGGCGATAACCGCCGGGATAGCCGCGAGCAGGCCCAGCGCAGTCGCGAACAGGGCCTCGGCGATCGGGCCCGCGACCACCGAGAGGTTGGTGCTCGAAGCGGCCGAGATGGCCGTGAATGCGTTCATGATGCCCCATACCGTGCCAAAGAGGCCAATGAAGGGCGAGGCCGAGCCGACAGTGGCGAGGAAGCCGAGGCGCTTCTCCAGCGCTTCGCTTTCCCGCGAAATCGCGACATCCAGCACCTTGTCGAGACGGCCCTGCATGCCGATGAACGACGACGCGTTCTGCTCGTGGCTGCGCTTCCATTCCTTCATCGCGGCGACGAAGACGGCACCGAGGCCCGGCGACGGTCGTTCGCTCATCTGCTGGTAGAGCTCTTCCAGCGACTGGCCCGACCAGAACACGCGCTCGAACTTGTTCATCTCGCCTTTGACGCGGCCGTAGAGCATCGTCTTGTCGACGATGATCGCCCAGCACCAGACCGAGGCGGCGAGCAGCCCGACCATCACGGTTTTTACGACGAGGTCGGCCTGCCAGAACAGCGCCCAGATCGATAGGTCGGCATGCGGAGCGACCGTGCCGACGGCATCCATGGCTTCCATGTAAGGGTCCTTCTCAGTCCGGCCACGACGACCGAATCCTGATGTCGGGTCGATGCGGTCCAAATTTGTCAAATTTAAGAGAAAAGCCCGGAATTCCGGACCTTTGGCAGCGCGGAGGATGCCCTGCCTTACTTATGGTCAAGGAGGTGTTAACAAAGCGATTCCTCGCGTGAGCGTGATCGCGTCACATCGGCGCATGGCAACCATGCGCGTCCGAGTTCGTTTCGATACGCCCGCAGCCCGGGGCTCGCTGGCGGGCAAATCGAACGGAGGAGTCTCTTATGCGATATCTGACAACCACCCTCATGGCGGCAACGGCCGCCCTTGCCTTTTCGATGACGCCTGCCCTCGCCGAAATGGTGAAGTTCAGCGCCGACCTGACCGGCGCCGCCGAAGTCCCGGCCACCGACAGCGCCGGTACCGGCAAGGTGGAAGCCACCCTCGACACCGACACCAAGGTATTCACTTGGACCATCACCTACGAAGGCCTGAGTGGTGAGGCGACTGCCGCCCACTTCCATGGCCCAGCCGCCGAGGGAGCCAATGCTGGCCCGGTCGTGCCCATCGAGGGTGCACTGACGAGCCCGATCGCCGGCAACGCGACTCTGACCGACGACCAGGTGACCCAGTTGCAGGGCAGCCAGTGGTACTTCAACATCCACACGGCCAAGTTCCCTGACGGCGAACTCCGCGGCCAGGTGAAGCCCGCTGCGATGTAATGAGGCACCGGCCCATTTAATCCTCCCCCGCGGGGCGGGGGAGGGGGACCAGCGAAGCTGGTGGAGGGGGCCTTCGGCAAGCGACAAAGGCCGCTCATCTCGAGCGGGCCTTGCTATCTCAGTAGCGCCATCAGGTCGCGGGGCATGCGCGCGACGCCGCCGCTGGTCCTGATGGCCACGACCTGCACCTCGGCGCGCGTGATCTCCACCCCATCGCGGCTGATCGACTGCACGAGGTTGAGCCGCGCCGGCGTCACCGAGGCCACTTCCGTCGCGACCTCGAGCAGGTCGTCAATATGCGCCGCCGCCTTGAAATCGATGCTCATCGACCGCACCGCAAAGGCGATGCCGTCCTTCACCAGCTCCGAATGATGCACCCCGCGCTCGCGCAAGAACTCCGTCCGCGCCCGCTCGAAGAAATGGAGATAGGCCGCGTGGTAGACATTGCCCGAAAAGTCGGTGTCTTCGTAGTAGACGCGGGCGGTGAACGTGCTGCTGGTCATGCCGGTTCACGGTCGAGCAGGTGGACCGTCGTTGTCGGCAGGTTCCCGAGGCGGGTCCTGAGCGGCTCCGGGTAGAACGTGTGGGCTGCCAGTGCCTCCGGCGTCGCCGGCACCCAGCGATACTCCATCTCCACGCTGCCTTCGTAGCAGCGGTGACAAACATCGGTCTCGTGGTATGGGAAATCGTCCGCCACCTCGATGCTGTAGTAGAGCCCAACCTCGTGAAACTGCTGCGATTTTTCTGGAAAGAACGACTCGATCACGAAAGCCAGCGGGCCGACCTCCACCCGCCGTTCGAACTCTTCCTGCATCTCCCGCACCAGCGTCTCGATGCTTGCTTCGCCCTGCTCGATCCGACCGCCCGGCAGGAACGTGCCGTAACCGCCGGAAATGTTCTGTATGAGCACCCGCCCATTCCGGAGCGCGATCGCCGCGGCCCGCATCTGGAAGCGCAACGGGCCGTCATCGAAGCAGACCATGCTGTCGTGGCGAATGACCCGGCGGTGTTCAACCATTAGCCTTCACCCTCCGGCTCTTCGAACAGGCTGCCCTGCATTCCAACAAATCCCTGCGGGACACCCAGCCCGAGGTGCTGGAAGGCAAGCGCCGTCAGCATGCGTCCGCGCGGCGTGCGCTGGATGAAGCCCTGCTGGATCAGGTAGGGCTCGACGATCTCCTCGAGCGCATCCCGCGGCTCGCTGAGCGCTGCGGCAATGGTCTCGATACCCACCGGACCGCCGCCGTAGAAATCCGCGATGACCTTGAGGTAGCGCCGGTCGAGCTGGTCGAGCCCGCGCGCATCGACATCAAGCCGCAGCAGGGCCTTGTCGGCCACCGAACGGGTAATCTCTTTCGCGCCGTCGACCAGCGCAAAATCGGTGACCCGGCGCAACAACCTTCCGGCAATACGCGGCGTACCGCGCGACCGGCGCGCCACTTCCATCGCGCCGTCCGACGCCATCGGCGTACCGAGCAGCCGCGCCCCACGCTCGACGATCTTCACCAGTTCGTCCGGCGTGTAGAAATTGAGCCGGATCGGAATGCCGAATCGGTCGCGCAGCGGCGTGGTCAAGAGGCCCGCGCGCGTCGTCGCGCCGATCAGGGTGAATTTCGCGAGATCGATCCGCACCGACCGCGCCGCCGGCCCCTCACCGATGATCAGGTCGAGCTGGTAGTCCTCCATCGCCGGATAGAGGATTTCCTCGATCGCCGGATTGAGCCGGTGGATCTCGTCGATGAACAGCACGTCGCGCTCTTCGAGATTGGTCAGCAGCGCCGCAAGGTCGCCCGCCTTGGCGATCACCGGACCCGAAGTCGCGCGAAAGCCCACGCCAAGCTCGCGCGCCACGATCTGCGCCAGGGTGGTCTTGCCCAGCCCCGGCGGCCCGACAAACAGCACGTGATCAAGCGCCGCCCCCCGGTGCTTTGCCGCCTTGATGAACACCTCAAGATTGGCCCGCGCCTCGGCTTGCCCGATGAATTCGGAAAAACCGGACGGGCGGAGTGAGACGTCGAGCGGGTCGTCACGGCCGGCAGCGGCGGAGGTGAGGTTAGCCATTGCTCAATTCCCTGAGCCCGAGCCGGATCAGCTTGTCCGTCGCCACCCCGTCGCCTTCCTTCCCGACCACGCGCGCGATCGCGGCCGAAGCCTGGGCGCTCGAGTAGCCGAGGTTGACGAGAGCCGAGACCGCATCGGTCACGTTGCCCGAAGCCACCCCTTCGCCCAACGCCGCCTGCAGCCCGAGCGTGCCGGCATCCACCGTGCCGCCCAACGGCCCCTTGCCCTTGAGCTCGGTGACGATGCGCACTGCGAGCTTGGGGCCGACACCATTGGCGCGACCGACCATCGCCTTGTCCTGCAGCGCGATGGCGCTCGAGAGTTCGGACGGGCCGAGGGTCGAGAGGATCGAGAGGGCGACGCGCGCGCCTACCCCCTGCACCGTCATCAGCACGGTGAACCAGGCCTTCTCGGCCTCGGTGAAGAAGCCGTAGAGCCGGATCATGTCCTCACGCACGATCGTCTCGATATGAACGACCGCGGCGTGCCCGACCTGCGGCAGGGCCGCGATGGTCTTCGATGAGCAGTGCACCTCATAGACCACGCCGTTCACATCGACATGGACGAAATCGTCGCCAAAACCGTCGATGAGGCCCTTGAGCTTGCCGATCATGCGATGGCCCGGAGCTGGCGGATGGCGCGGTGGTGGGCATGGCAGACGGCGATGGCCAGCGCATCGGCTGCGTCGGCGCCCTTGAAGCTCGCCGTCGGCAGGAGGATCTTGATCATCATCTGCACCTGGCCCTTTTCAGCATGTCCCGTGCCGACCACGGATTTCTTGATGAGGTTGGCGGCATATTCTCCAACCGGCAGACCACGTAAGGCCGGCGTCATCAACACCACGCCACGCGCCTGGCCCAGCTGCAGCGCCGAACGCGCGCCGGCCGAAACGAACGTCTCCTCGACCGCCGCCTCGTCTGGCGTGAATTCGTCGAGCACAGCCACGATACCGCGGTGCAGTTCGACCAGCCGGTCCGCCAGCAGCCCGTCCGTCGGGGGCGTGATGGTGCCGCAGGCAACGAACCCCAGCCGGTTGCCGGTGCTTTCGATGACCCCCCAGCCACAGCGCCTGAGCCCGGGGTCGATGCCGATGATTCGCACGGTTTCCGCCATGTCTGAGCTTTAGGACAACGTCCCCAACCTACCAAGCGCTTTGTGAACGAAACGGAAACACGGCTGTGAATGGAAGCGAAGTGATCGGTCGCATTAAGGGCAGTGCAAGCATTGGTCCGTATGCCGGTTCCATTCATCGGGGGACGCGGATGAACAAGGTCAGATTGACCAGGGTCGCCTGGGCCGGCGTATGGCGCCGCACGTTGGGCATCCTTGCCCTTTCGACGCTCGGCTCGTGGGTCGTTTCCGAACTGATCATGTTCGCGCTCGGCCAGGGCATGAACGATGTCGGCATGGTGCTGGCACTGAGCATGCCCACGGTGCTCGGGGGCCCGATCCTCTTCTACCTGCAGATCAAGTCGGCACAGTTGTCCGAGGCTAATCGCCGGCTCGAAACCCTTGCCTCGACCGACTGGCTAACCGGTGTCCTCAACCGGCGCTCGTTCACCTCGCAGGTCGGGCGGGCGCTGGACCGCAACGGCGGCGGCGCGCTGCTCGTGCTCGATGCCGACCACTTCAAGACCATCAACGACCGCTTCGGCCACGAGCGCGGCGACGAAGTGCTGCAGATGCTCGCCGGAGCGATCCGTGACGGCGTGCGCGAGAACGATTTCGTCGGCCGGCTCGGCGGCGAGGAGTTCGGCGTGTTCCTCCATGGCGCGGGCTTTGAGTCCGCTTGGCAGACGGCCGAGCGCATCCGCACCGGGGTGAATGCCCTGTTCGTCACCTCCGAAGGCGTGGCACAGCGCCTGTCGGTCAGTATCGGCGGCGCCGTGGCCGGAGCCGACAGCAGCTTCTCGCAGCTGTTCCGCAGTGCCGACGAGCGCCTCTACAGTGCCAAGCACGCCGGCCGCAACCGGGTGGAACTGGGCGGCAGCCTCGACGAGGAAGCCGTCGCGGCACTGACGGCCGCCATCAGCTGAGCCGTTGGCTAAAATCCGACCCAACCCCTTGAGGTGATCTCAACTCCACATGCCTAGCCTCCACCGCTCTTTCGACCGGCGGAGTATGCGCGTTGGACTTTTCGCCCACCGGCTGGGGTCGCGTGATCCTGTGGACGGCACTCGGCGCAATCGGCTGCGTCGCCGTCGCCCTGTTCATCGATCAGTTCAACTTCCCGAGCCTTTCGCCGGACCAGCTGACCCGCGCAGTAGCGACCGACATCGCCGTACCCTTGCTGCTGGCTGTGCCGATCCTGTTCTTCCTGCTAAGCAAGCTGCGCGAACTCGCCGTCGCCCACGAACAGTTACGCCGCCACGCCGCGACCGATGCGCTCACGAACCTCCTCAATCGCAGCGCCTTCACGCGCGAGGTGGAGGAAGAGCTGGCGGATGCCCGCTTCGCATCCGATGGCGCACGCGGCTCGCTGCTGGTTATCGACGCGGACAACTTCAAGCGCATCAACGATACCTACGGGCACGAGCACGGCGATGCGGCCCTGCAGATGATCGCCCGTGCCATCCGCAGCGTGCTGCGCGCGGCCGATCGTGTCGGACGCATCGGCGGCGAGGAGTTCGCGGTGTTCCTGCCCGGCACCAGCCTTCTCGTCGCCGAGGCCGTGGCCGAACGGCTGAGGCTCGCGGTGTTCGCCATCGAGTTCCGTCCCGAGGATCGCCGGCACCAGTTGACGGTCAGCATCGGCGGCGCGGTCTACGACCGTTACCTGCCATTCGCCGAGCTGTTCCGCCTCGCCGACCAGCGGCTCTATGCCGCAAAGCAAAATGGCCGAAACTGCGTCGCAGTCTCGTCCATCACGCACTATGAAACTTTGCCGGCCGCCGCTGCCTGATCAGGCGGCGTCGATTTTGGCCATGTCTTCGTCGGAAATATCGAAGTTCGAATAGACGTTCTGCACGTCGTCATCTTCCTCGAGGATGCTGATCAGGCGCAGCAGCGAGGCGCCCTTTTCGGCATCGACCGGCACTTCGTTCTGCGGCTTGAAGATGAACTTGGCCGATTCCGCCTCGCCCAGCACCTTCTCGAGCGCGGCCGCGACTTCATTCAGGGATTCGAACGAGGTGTAGATCCAGTGGCCTTCCTCGTCGCTCTCGACGTCGTCGGCGCCGGCTTCGATCGCCGCCTCCATCACCTTGTCTTCCGAACCCACAGTCGCCGGATAGAAGATTTCGCCGACGCGGTCGAACATGAAGCCGACCGAGTTGGTTTCGCCCAGGGCTCCGCCGTTCTTGGAGAAGGTCGAACGCACGTTCGATGCGGTGCGGTTGCGATTGTCGGTCAGCGCCTCGACGATGACAGCCACACCACCCGGGCCATAGCCCTCGTAGCGGATCTCGTCGTAGTTCTCGCCGTCATTGCCCGCCGCCTTCTTGATGGCGCGGTCGATATTGTCGCGCGGCATCGACTGCGCGCGGGCGTTCTGCACCGCAAGGCGAAGCCGGGCGTTGAACGCCGGGTCGGGCATGCCGAGCTTGGCCGCCACGGTGATTTCACGAGCGAGCTTCGAAAAGACCTTGGAGCGCGCCGCGTCGGACTTGCCTTTGCGGTGCATGATGTTCTTGGCATGCGAATGGCCGGCCATGCGGTCACCCCCTCATTCACGGACAGACGAAGTTTGGCGCGCCTTATACGGGCGGTGGCGGCAATTGTGAAGGTGGGGTGGAACGGCGGTTGCCATCGGCGGTATCACAGGAATAGATCCGTTCAATCAGCGAAATTGATGACGTGAACCCGCGATAAATGTGGATATCAGCGCCAGTTCAGGTGGCCGAATGCATTTTCCCGCCCATCAACCCGGCATGGGGGCCGGCAGGAGAGCTTGAGATGAATGTACTTAAGGCAATTTGCGCGGCCGTTACGGCTGCAATCGTGATCGCCGGCCTATCACCGGCCTTGGCCCAGACGCGCGACACACGGCCGGAGCCCGAACGGCCACGCACCGAGAACAATGGCGGCGGCACCTCGGATCAGATAGGCGAGCCTTTCTTCCCGGGCGAAGGCGTCGACTACGATCCTGTCGGCGACATAGGCTTCCCGGGTAAGCGCGCCGTCGACCTATCGTTCGTGTGCAACGTGGTTCGCCCGACCCACAACGACCTCGCTATCAAACTGCACAACGACGGCAACGTGACGATCCCCAAGGGAACCGAGATCGTCTTCCAGCTGCCGACCGGCGAATGGTGGAGCTACATAGTCCCCGAAGCCTGGGAGCCGGGTACAGCCCTCTTGATCCCGCTCCAGGGCATGAGCCCCGAATTCAACGCGCACTATCAAGGCAACAGCCCTACCCTCGACCTCGACTGCAAGAACGAGAAGGTCCGCCTCGGGCCGAGGGGGCCTAAAGACCCCGAAGACAACGGGCCGCCCAAGCCTGTCGGCTACTAGGACCCGAACGCCGGTTCAACCTGGGCCAGCGTGCCGCCCACCCGGAGTGGCGACACATAGGTGACGAGACCGGTCTTCGGATCGGTCTCGATCGCCACGCCCGAGAGCGTTGCTTCGCCCTCCGCCGGGGTGAAGCGGCCATTGGCGATGCCGGTGAGAAACCGGTTGAGCGGCTCCTCCATGTCGACGCCGATCACCGAATCGTAGTCGCCGCACATGCCCGCATCGGCCATCAGCGCCGTGCCGCCACGCAGGATCCGGTGGTCGGATGTCGGGATGTGGGTATGCGTGCCGACGACGAGGCTCACCTTGCCATCGAGGAAATGGCCCATGGCCTGGATTTCCGACGTCGCCTCGGTGTGGAAATCGACGACGATGGCATCGGCCTGCTCGCCGAGCGGACAGGCGGCGACTGCAGCCTCGACGGCGCGGAACGGGTCGTCGACCGGGTTCATGAACACCCGGCCCTGGGCCTGGACGACGAGCACTCGATAGCCGCCCCGGCTCTCGAACAGGTTGGCGCCACGCCCCGGCGTTCCCGGGGCGAAATTGATGGGACGGATCAGCGTCGACTCGCGCGCGATGTAGCTGATGGTGTCGCGCTGGTCGAACGCATGGTCGCCCAGCGTCACCACATCGGCCCCACCAGCGCGGATTTCGTTGAAATGCGGCTCGGTCAGCCCACGTCCGTGGCTGGCATTCTCGCCATTGACCACGACGAAATCGAACCGGTGCTTCTCGATGAGACCCGGAAGCCGATCGGTAATGGCGTCCCGGCCGGACTTGCCGACCACGTCGCCCAAGAACAGTAGTCTCACGAGGCAGGTGCCTTTTCGAAGTTGCGGACACCCGTTTCGGTGACGATCGCATCGAGCGGAACGTCATGCGCCTCGCGCGGGATATGGTCGACCTCCTGCAGGGCGAAGGCGAAGCCGATGAGGCGCGGGCGCTTTTGCAGCGACGCGAGGGTACGGTCATAATAGCCGCCGCCATAGCCGAGGCGTGTCCCGTGCTTGTCGAAGCCAAGCAGCGGCATCAGGATCACGTCCGGCGCCGCGCGCGGTGCTTCCTCGGGAGGCGCGAGAGTACCAAAGCCAGCCTCGTAGAGCGGCGCCCCGTCCTGCCAGAGGCGCAACTCGAGCGGCTGCTCGTCGCCGAGAACGACCGGGAGGCAGACCGGCTGGCCGGCATCCATCAGCCGCGCGATCACCGACTTCACGTCCATCTCGTCGCGTATCGGCCAGTAGCCAGCGACGACCTCGTTGTTGGCGATCGGCACGCTGTCGAAGAAGTGCCGCGCCGCCTCTGCCGCCGCTTCGCTGCGCAGCGAAGGATGGAAGGCGGCTCGCTTCTTGTGCGCCGCAGCGCGGAGCGCGGCTTTCGCCTCTTCGATCGTTGCGTCGCTCATCGGGACCAAGGGGAACGCCGAGAAATCAGGTGCCGCCCTGGCCGTGGGATACAGATCCTGGGAACCTACTTACGTAGGTGGGCGCCGTATGTCCGAACCCACGGGTCCGGTCAGGTACAGCTCCCTTAAGGATCAGTACGGCCCCAGGGAAATAAGATCCAACACGCGCCGGGCAGCCCTCACAATATAGGGTCGCGCACCACTCAACGCCAAGCGCTTCTTTCCTTTTCCCCGCTTCTGCCCATATGACCGCAAATGGGTAAGGGCCGGGGACGCTGATGGCTTCACAAATTCTGATCGTGATGATTGCAGCCATTGCCGTGGCCATCTGGGCCGAAGGCCGCAACATCCAGGCGCCGCTGCTGCTCGCGCTGGTCGGCCTCGCCGCCTCGTTCCTGCCCTTCCTGCCGCGGCTCGAGCTCGAACCCGAGATCATCCTTACTGTGGTGCTGCCGCCCCTGCTCTACTCGGCGGCGAGCGAGCTCTCCTTCGACAGCTTCCTTAAGCGGCTTGGCTCGATCGTGAACCTCGGCGTCGTTCTCGTGCTCGTCACCACCACAGTCGTCGGTGCCGTCGCCGCGGCCGTAATCCCTGGGCTACCGATCGCTGCTGCAACTGTCCTCGCCGCCGTGGTCTCCCCGCCTGATGCCGTGACCGCCACCGCGGTAGGCCGCAAGCTCGGCCTGCCCGGCCGGATGATGACCGTGCTCAAGGGCGAGAGCCTTATCAACGATGCCGCCGCGCTGACCCTCTTCGCCTTCGCTACGGCGACGATCACCGGCACGCACCTCCTGATCGAGAACCGTTTCCTCTACTTCGGCTACGCGGCCGTGGTCGGCATCCTCGTCGGCGTCGCGATCGGCATGCTGGTCCATCGGGTCCGCGTGCGGCTGACCAATGCCTCGCTCAGCACCGTGGTCTCGGTGCTGGTGCCATTCGCGGCCTACTTGATTGCCGAGGAGTTGGGTGCGTCCGGTGTTCTCGCCGTCGTCGCGGCCGGTTTTGCCAACGGGCACAATGCATCCGAAGCAAACTACGAGGCCCGCATCCAGGAGCGGCAGTTCTGGCGCACTGCGGACTCGCTGCTCGAGGCCTTCGTCTTCGCCTATATCGGGCTGCAGCTGCGCTTCGTCATCCAGGACGCCCAGGAGGCCGGCTTCGACCTGATCCAGCTCTTCCTGCTCTCGGGTATTGTCCTGTTGGCCGTTATCCTCGTGCGCATCGCGTGGGTCTTCGGCACGGCTCTCCTGTTCCGCTGGCGTCGCAGGCGCGCGCTGGAGGGGCTCGAGCGGAGGCGCGCCGCCCCCCGGGAGCCCGCACGAACTGGACGGGCCGGTCGGCGCCAACGCGGCGGCTTCGATATTCCCGAGCCGTTCAGCTGGAAGGAAAACCTCGTCATCGGCTGGACCGGGATGCGCGGCGTGGTGACCCTCGCTGCGGCCGCCGGTATTCCGCTGACGACACTGGCCGGCGAAGCCTTCCCCGGTCGCGACGCGATCCAGGTGGTCGCCTTCACGGTCACCATCGGCACGCTGCTGATCCAGGGCCTGACCCTGCCCTGGCTGATCAAGGCTCTCGGCATCAACGATCCCAAAGAGGCCAAGTATCGCGAAGAGCAGCACAGGCTCGCCCACCGGATCGCCGACCAGGCGGGCCGCGAAGCGCTCGCCCGGTACCGCGACGAGCACGCCGACCCGGCAGCCAGGAGCGCCGCCGACCAGATGCTCCGCAGGTCCGACTTCCGGGACGAGGCTCAGCGCCAATCGAGCGCCGAACATGACCGGCTGGTGCTGGAGCTCGGGCGTACCTTCCTCGATGCCCGCCGCACTGCCCTGATCAAGGCCCGCGACGACCGCCAACTCGACGATGAGGTGCTGCGCGAGATCATGGAAGATCTCGACCTGCAGCAGGCGGTACTCGCCAACTGGCAGCCGGGGCGATTCAGCGGATAAGGCCGTTCGGCGAATGCCGACGAAACTTTGCCAAACTTCAACATCGCGTTGCGCTTGATCGATGACTGCAAGCGTGGCTTGCTTCCGCCATCATGCGCGGCGGACTCCTGTTCGGCCTGGGACTATTGCTGCTCCTCTCGCTAGCCCCACCTGTCCCGGCAGCGGAGGCAGAGGAAAACGCTGTGGCCCGGTCGTGCATCCGTGCCGACCCGGCAGCGCCACCCTGGGCGGCCGTTTGCATCAGGCAGGATCACTATTTCCGCGACACCTGCAGCGCCATCCAACTCTTCGCCTGGCGCGAGCGACTGCCGAGTGGCTACTTCGCCCGGCTGATCTGGCAGGAAAGCCGGTTCGACCCGCACGCCCTCAGCGTTGCCGGCGCGCAGGGGATCGCCCAGTTCATTCCATCGACCGCCCGCGTCCGCGCGCTTCGCAACCCGTTCGATCCCGCCGAGGCCCTGGCCAAGTCGGCCGAGTACCTGCGCTTCCTCACTGACAAGTTCGGCAATCTCGGTCTCGCCGCAGTCGCCTATAACGGTGGCGAGGCCCGGGCTGCCCGCTTCGTCACCGCTGCCGGACTTCTTCCAGCCGAAACCCGCTACTATGTCGAGACAATCACCGGACAGACGCCGGACTACTGGCTGTCGAGCACCCTGACTTCCACCTATGCCCTGAGCAATACCGACACCTTCATCGATGCTTGCGTGAAGCTCGCCGAAGGCGAAATCGTCCCCCGCATGGACCGCCCGCCAAGCGAATGGATGCCCTGGGGCGTGATGCTGGCGCAAAACTTCTCCCAAGCCACCGCCATCCGCCGTTTCGAGCGAGTACAGGCCGCCTATCCCACTGTATTAGCAGGCGAAAAGCTGATGATACTCATGGCCCGCAACCCGAACTTCGGCCCGCGCCTGAGGCACTATGCGATGATCGGGCGGAACAGCCGTGAGGATGCCGAAGCGTTGTGCGTGAAGCTGCAGGCCGTGGGGGCTTCATGCGTGGTGCGGAAGAATTAGTTCGCCGGCGCTGCCCCGGTTTCGTCGATCGCCACCGAGATGGCCTCGATTTTTCGCGCCGCATCGTTGAGACGCTTGGCGAACTTGCGCTCTAGCTCCTCGGCCTCGTGCGACAGGGCTTCACCCGCACTGGTGAGGTTGGCGACATCCTGCTTCAGCTCGGCGATACGCCGCTCGGCCTCGGCCAGTTCGTCGAGTACGGCGATGCCGGCCATCACCGTCAGCCGGTTGTCGCCGATCTCACCGAACGTCCCCTTGAACTGATCGATATGCTGGTTGAAGCGGTCGGCGAGTCCGAGCAGGTGCTGCTCCTGGCCCTCTTCGCAGGCCATGCGGTACTTGCGGCCGTTGATGTCGACATTGACCTCGGGCATCAAACCTCTCCCTTGGCCAGCACTTCGCGCACCGACTCCATGGCAACGACCAGCCGCCGCGCCACTTCGGCCGAACTGTCGTCCAGCCGCTTGGCCTTGGCGCTGACCTTGTCGAGCTCCTGCGCCAGCCGCTGGCGCTCGCCCATCAGCTTCTGCGTATCGGCCTCGATGCGGCTATGCGCCCGCACGCGGCCATTGAGACTGCGCACGCTGGCCTCGAGCCGGGCGAACGCCTTGTCGAGGCGGCTCGCGGCAGCCTCATATCCTTCATCCGAGCTTGGCTCTGCCACGGCGACCCCCCGCACGTGAAAAACTGCGATTCCACTTGTCACTATAGCGCAAAGCTGGAGCGCTATGGCAATTGTCCCCCTCCGGGAGGCGACATTGACAGGTCAAGGGAACCTGCTAAGCGTCAACCCGCCTCGCAGACCGGGTGCGTGGCGCCCGGTTTCCGGGCTTTTTCAGCGCTAGCCGAAAGCAGGTCTCATGCCCAATTCTACGCAAGCCAATGAGATGGCAAATGCCATCCGCTCCCTCGCCATGGATGCGGTGGAGAAAGCCAATTCAGGTCATCCTGGCTTGCCGATGGGCGTGGCGGATATCGCTACGGTGCTCTTCACCAAGGTGATGAAGTTCGACCCGGCCGACCCGTGGTGGGCCGACCGCGATCGCTTCATCCTGTCGGCGGGCCATGGCTCGATGCTGCTCTACGCCTCGCTCTACCTCCTCGGCTACGAGGACATGACGATCGATCAGATCAAGCAGTTCCGCCAGCTCGGTTCGAAGACCGCCGGCCACCCGGAATACCATTTCGCCCCCGGCATCGAGACGACCACCGGTCCGCTCGGCCAGGGTCTTGCCAACTCGGTCGGCTTCGCGGTCGCCGAGGCGAAGCTCGCCGCCGAATTCGGTTCCGACCTCGTCGACCACTATACCTGGGTCATCGCCGGTGACGGCTGCCTGATGGAAGGCGTGAGCCAGGAAGCGATCTCGCTCGCCGGGCACCTGAAGCTCAACAAGCTCGTCGTCATCTGGGACAACAACAACATTACCATCGACGGTCGCGTCTCGAACGCCGACTCGACCGACCAGATCGCCCGTTTCAAGGCCTGCGGCTGGAACACCATCGAGATCGACGGCCTCGACCAGGCCCAGGTCGAAAAGGCCTTGCTCGATGCCAAGAAGTCGAGCGACAAGCCGACGTTGATCGCCGCCAAGACGATCATCGGCTACGGCGCGCCCAACAAGGCAGACTCGCACGGCGTCCACGGCTCGCCCCTCGGCGCGGCTGAGCTGGCCGCCGCCAAGGAGAAGCTCGGCATCGACTATCCGGCCTTCGAGATCCCCGCCCACACCCTCAACGCCTGGCGCGCAGCTGGCACCCGCTCGGCCAATGCCCGTGGCGACTGGCAGGGCCGCCTCGCTTCCGCCAAGCCGGAGCTGCGCGCCGAGTTCGAGCGCCGCCTGAAGGGTGAACTACCCGCGAACTGGAACGAGACCATCGAGGCCTTCAAGGCCAAGCTGATCGCCGACAAGCCCAAGGTCGCGACCCGCAAGTCGAGCCAGATGGCGCTCGAGGTGATCAACAAGGTGCTGCCCGAGACCATCGGTGGCTCCGCTGATCTCACCGGCTCGAACCTCACCAACACGCCCGAGACGCTGCCCTTCACCGCCTCCGACCATACCGGCCGCTACATGCGCTACGGCATCCGCGAGCACGAGATGGCGGCAGCGATGAACGGCATCGCGCTGCACAAGGGCCTGATCCCCTATGGCGGCACGTTCCTCGTCTTCACCGATTACGCCCGCCCGGCCATTCGCCTCTCGGCCATCATGTCGCAGAAGGTCATCTACGTGATGACCCATGACTCAATCGGCCTCGGCGAAGACGGCCCGACCCACCAGCCGATCGAGCACCTCTCGACCTTGCGCGCCATCCCGAACCTGCTGGTCTTCCGCCCGGCTGACGCGGTCGAAACGCTGGAATGCTGGCAGCTCGCCATTGAGGCCGAGCAGCCGTCGATCCTCGCGCTCTCGCGCCAGAACCTGCCGGCGCTCCGCACCGAGGCCGGCGCGGGCAACCCGTCATCCAAGGGCGCCTATGTCATTGCCGGCGACAAGAACGCCGATGCGGTGATCTTCGCTACCGGCTCGGAGGTGGCGATCGCGGTGTCGAGCCTCGACCTCCTCAAGGAGCAGGGCATCTCAGCCAAGGTCGTGTCGGTCCCGAGCCAGGAGCTGTTCTACGCCCAGTCGCAGGAATATCGCGACAGCGTCATCGGCAAGCCCAAGGCCAAGGTGGCGATCGAGGCCGGCATCGAGATGAGCTGGCTCAAGCTGCTCGGCGACAAGGGTCGCTTCGTCGGCATGCACGGCTTCGGCGCCAGCGCTCCGGCCGAAAAGCTCTATGAGCACTTTGGAATTACGGCGAAAGCCATAGTTGAAGCCGTCATGGCGCAGTTGTAAGACACCGCGCCTTCCACCTAACTCCCCGAAGAATTCTCAAGGAGCCATCATGGCTGTTCGCGTCGCAATCAATGGCTTTGGCCGCATCGGCCGCAACATCCTGCGCGCCATCGTCGAAAGCGGTCGCAACGACATCGAAGTCGTCGCCGTCAACGATCTCGGCCCGGTTGAAACCAACGCCCATCTGCTGCGCTACGACAGCGTGCACGGCAAGTTCCCGTATGAGGTGAAGGTCGAGGGCGACACGATCACCGCCGGCAACCAGAAGTTCAAGGTCACCGCGGTCAAGGACCCGGCCCAGCTGCCGCACAAGGAGCTCGGTGTTGAGATCGTGCTCGAATGCACCGGCATCTTCACGTCCAAGGAAAAGGCCTCGGCCCACCTGACCGCCGGCGCCAAGAAGGTGATCATCTCGGCTCCCGGCGAGGGCGCCGACAAGACCATCGTCTACGGCATCAACCACGCCCTGCTCGGCAAGGACGACGTGGTGATCTCGAACGGCTCGTGCACCACCAACTGCCTCGCCCCGATGGCCAAGGTCATGAACGACCTCGTCGGCATCGAGAAGGGGATGATGACCACAATCCACTCCTACACCGGTGACCAGCCGACGCTCGACACCATGCACAAGGATCTCTACCGCGCCCGCGCCGCGGCCCTGAGCCAGATCCCGACCTCGACCGGCGCCGCCAAGGCCATCGGTCTCGTGCTGCCGGAACTGAAGGGCAAGCTCGACGGTATCTCGATCCGCGTACCGACCCCGAACGTCTCACTCGTCGACCTGAAATTCGTCGCCAAGCGCAACACCACCGTCGAGGAAGTCAACAACGCTCTAAAGGCCGCGTCGGAAGGCGAGCTCAAGGGCGTGATGACCTACACGCTCCATCCGCTGGTCTCTTCGGACCTCAACCACGATCCGCACTCGTCGACCATCCTGATCGACCAGACCAAGGTGCTCGACGGCAACTTCGTCAACATCATGGGCTGGTACGACAACGAATGGGGCTTTTCGAACCGCATGGCCGACGTGACGGCGCTGTTCGCCAAGACGCTCTGATGTCAACGACGCTCTGATGTGAATGGCGCTCGAGCTCGACCTCCGCTGGCAGCCGCTGGAATGGTTCGGGCTCGAGCACTGCCACGTCTCTGAGACTGCGGACGGTGTGACTGTCCGCAGTTCCCTGATCGGCGAACGCGAAGGCCTTGCCTTCGGCGCCTTCTACGAAATCCAGCTCGATCCGGACTGGACCTTCCGTTCGCTGGTCCTGCGCCGGCATGACGGTCGCGTGTTGCGGCTCGTTTCCAACGGCCAGGGCGACTGGAAGATCGACGGCCAGCGTGCTCCGCAGCTCGAGGGCTGCGTCGATATCGACATCGGCGGCACGCCCTTCACCAACACGCTTCCGATCCGCCGCGCGAAGTTCGTGACCGGCACGTCGCAGCGTTTCGACATGGCCTGGGTGCCGCTCGATACGCTCGAGCCCTTCCGCGACGGCCAGATCTACACCCGGCTCGACGAGGAGCATTTCCGCTATGCGGCGGCCGACCGCAGTTTCACGCAGGTGCTGACTGTCGACGAGCATGGGCTTGTAGTCGACTATCCGACGCTGTTCAGGCGTCTCTAGGCACTGTCACGCCCCGTTAACGTTTCGGTCGCCGAACTGTTACGCAGCCACGCTACAATCGGATGCATCTGATCACGGTTTTCGGAGCGATCCGGCGGTGCGTGAAATCGAGCGTGTTCTCGTCGTTGCTGGTGTGGTTGGCAGCCTAGTCCAAGGCTTCCGCCACGATCTAGTCTGGTTTCCCCTGATGCTGGCGGGCTTCGGCCTCTATGTCGTCCTCGCCGACCGTGCCCTGCGCCGCCGCATGGGGGCGCGCCACTGGCCGAGCGAGGGCTTCGCCCGCTTCACCTTCAACACCAATCTCTACTTCGCGGTCCGCAACCTGCTGCTCGGCGCGCTGGTCTTCGCCGTTGCAGGGACCGTCGCAGGCCTCGTCGGCCTCTGAGCCCGCTGTTGCCCTTGCTGCAATCCTTGCTATAGCAGCGGCACCCTTCCTTGCTGCGGATGCGTCCCATGCCGGCCTTCAAGACCCTCGACGATTTCGACCTCTCGGGTAAGCGCGTTCTGGTCCGTGCCGACCTCAACGTGCCGGTCGCCGACGGCAAGGTGACCGACGCCACCCGCATCGAGCGGCTGGTACCCACCATTCGCGAAATCATCAAGGTCGACGGCAAGGCCATCATCCTCAGCCATTTCGGCCGCCCCAAGGGTAAGGTCGATCCGGAATATTCGCTCGAGCAGGTCGTACAGTCAGTCGCACAGGAGACCGGGCATCCAGTCGGCTTCGTCGCTACCGACTGGGTCGATGTCGAAAAGGCCCGCCAGGCGATCGACGAAGCTCCGGCCGGCTCGATCCTCGTTCTCGAGAACACCCGCTTTCATCCCGGCGAGGAAGCCAACGATGTCGAGCTCGCCAAGCGCATGGCGTCGCTTGGCGATATCTTCGTCAACGACGCCTTCTCCGCCGCCCACCGCGCCCATGCCTCGACCGAGGCCATTGCGCGCCTCCTCCCCTCCGCTGCCGGCCGCGCCATGGAACAGGAGCTGACCGCCCTCGAGCAGGGCCTCGGCAACCCCGAGCGCCCGGTGATCGCCATCGTCGGCGGCGCCAAGGTTTCGACCAAGCTCGACCTGCTCGAGAATCTAATCACCAAGGTCGACGCCCTGGTGATCGGCGGCGCCATGGCCAATACTTTCCTCCACGCCGGAGGCCTCGGCGTCGGCAAGTCGCTGGCCGAGAAGGATCTCGCCGAGACCGCCAACCGCATCCGCGACAAGGCCGAGCAGGCGCATTGCGCCATCATCCTGCCGATCGACGCGACAGTCGCCTGGCACTTCGAGGCCAATGCCCCGCACCGCTTCTACGGCGTAGATTCGATGGACCCCGAGGGCATGATCCTCGACGTCGGCCCTGGCTCCATCGAGCGCATCAAAGGCGCCATCGACGAAGCCAAGACCGTGGTCTGGAACGGTCCGCTCGGCGCCTTCGAGATGCAGCCTTTCGACCACGGTACCGTCGAGATCGCGAAATACGTCGCCCAGCGCACCAAGGCCGGCAAGGCCGTCTCGGTGGCCGGCGGCGGCGACACCGTGGCCGCCCTCGCCCATGCCGGCGTGAAGGACCAGTTCACCTACGTCTCCACCGCCGGCGGCGCTTTCCTCGAATGGATGGAAGGCAAGGCCTTGCCCGGCGTCGAGGCGCTGAAGGGGTGAACCCCGCCGCCTTCCAACCCCACCTTCGTCTCAAAACCAAGGTCTAGTCGAACCGGCGCCGGGGCTGTGGCATGATCACTCCATTGCAAATGGAGACCCTCCCGCAATGGCCTCGCTCAATGCAATCGCCAAGAAACTTGTAGCCTCCGGCAAGGGCATCCTTGCCGCCGACGAATCCGAAGGCACCATCGCCAAGCGTTTCGCGCTCATCGGATTGCCGGTGACGCTGGAGACGCGCCGTGACTATCGTGAGATGCTGTTCCGCTCGACCGACGCGATGCGCGACTACATCTCGGGCGTCATCCTCACCGAGGAGACGCTGGAGCAGAAGGCCAAGGACGGCACGACCTTCCGCCAGCTGTTCGAGGAAACCGACGTCATTCCCGGCATCAAGGTCGACCGTGGCGCGCTGCCCATGCCGGGCAGCAAGGACGAAAAGATCACCGAGGGCCTCGACGGCCTCCGTCAGCGCCTGGCGCATTATGCCAAGCTCGGCGCCGGCTTCGCCAAGTGGCGCGGCGTCATCGCCATCACCAGCTATGCGCCCTCGCGCAACGGAATCCGGGCCAATGCCCACGCCCTCGCCCGCTATGCCATGTACTGCCAGGAGGCCGGCATCGTGCCGGTGGTCGAGCCGGAAGTGCTGGCCGACGGCGAGCCGGGCGACCACTCGATCCAGCGCTGTGAGGAAGTAACGGGCGAGACGCTCGAGGCCGTGTTCAAGGAACTGCGCCTTGCCGGAGTCGACCTCGCTGGCATGCTGCTGAAGCCGAACATGGTGACCCCGGGCCTGCGTTCACGGGAGCGCGCCAGCGTCGAAGAGGTCGCCAAGCGGACGGTCGAGACTCTCCGCCATTTCGTGCCGGCAGCGGTGCCGGGCATCGCCTTCCTTTCGGGCGGCCAGTCCGACGAGGAGGCGACCGCGCATCTCAGCGCCATGAACCAGCTTGGCGGCCTGCCTTGGGCCCTCACCTTTTCCTATGGCCGCGCCCTGCAGACTTCGGCGCTGGTGACCTGGAATGGCGAGGAGGCCAATGTGCCCGCAGCGCAGAAGGCCTTCACCCATCGCGCGCGGATGAACGCGCTGGCGTCGCTCGGCCAGTACAAGCCCGAGCTCGATCTCGCCGCCTGATCCCGGCCTGCCAATCTCCCGACGACTGCGGGGCGCTTCGGCGCCCCTTTTCTTTTCTGCTAACCGACTGCCTGCATGCTGCCAGAATCCGGCTCCACATCGGCGCATCCGCCGCTATAACTCGCACCATGTCAGCCGAACTCTACCTGATCGCACCCACCGACCTGCCCCTCGACCGCCTAACGACGGCGCTGCAGGCGGCGCTCGCCGAGCACGAAGTCGCTGCCCTGCTGCTGCCGCGCGGCGAGCTGCCGGAGAACGCCTACAAGACACTGGCCAAAAAGCTCGTACCGCTGGCGCAGGCGAAAGGCACGGCCGTGCTGGTGGAAGGCGATCCGGGCATCGTCCGCCTACTCGGCGCCGATGGGCTGCACGTCCGGGGAGACAGCAAGGCGGTGAAAGCAGCAGTCACGGCGCTCAAGCCGGAGCTGATCGTCGGCGTCGGCGATATTGGCTCGCGCGACGATGCCATGGGTAAGGGCGAACTGGGCGTCGACTACATCCTATTTGGGCCGCTTTCCGGGGCCATATCTGCCCAAGCGCGCGAGATGGCGCACTGGTGGGCAGAGACCATGGAAGTGCCGAGCGTATTGTCCGACCCCGAAGCCGGGCTCGCCGGCTACGAGGCCGAGGGCTGCGAGTTCATTGGCCTGAAGCTGCCGGTGACGGAGCAGGTCGCCTGATGCGTCGGATCGCTATCGCAGTTCTTGCCGCCGCCCTTGCCCTGCCGGCCCTCGCCCAGTCGGATGCCGGTGACGTGGTCGACCTGCGGCCCAAGAATATGCAGTATCCGGATAATCTCGGCTTCGAGGACCTGCCGATCGGACCGGTGCCGGAGGAATTCTACAACCAGGGTCCGACCGACGCGTCCGCCATCAGCGGCCAGATCTTCGGCGAAAAGGTCGATCCCGCCTTTGGCGCCTTCCAGCGCGGCTACTACCTGACGGCGCTCGAACTTGCGCTGCCGCTGGCCAAGCAAGGCAATGCGCCGGCGCAGACGCTGATCGGCGAAATCTATTCCGAGGGCCTCGGCGTTCCCGAGAATCCTGCGGGTGCGGCCGATTGGTACGGCATGGCCAGCAAGAACGGCGATGCGCTCGCGACCTTCAAGCTGGCTCTGCTCTACCAGGATGGGCGCGGCGTCAAGAAGGACCGCAAGCGCGCCGCCGAACTGTTCAAGTCCGCCGCTGACGCCGGCAACATGATGGCCAAGTACAATCTCGGCCTGCTCTATGTCGAAGGCACCTATGTCGAGCCCAGCCTGACCAAGGCGGCCGAACTCATCGGCGAGGCGGCCAATGCCGGCATCCCTGAGGCGCGCTACGACTATGGCAGCATGCTGACCGAGGGGGCCGGCGTCGCACCCAACCCGGTCGCGGCAGCCGAGCAGTTCCGGCTCGCCTCCGAAGACGGCAACGTCTCGGCCCAGGTCGAGTATGCGACAAGCCTCTATCTCGGCAAGGGCGTGCCGCAGGATCGGGAAGCCGCGGCGAAGTGGTATGCACGTGCTGCCGATGCCGGCAATCCCGTGGCCCAGAACCGCTATGCCAAGCTTCTCGCTGTTGGCGAAGGCACAAAGACCGATCTCGAAACGGCCGCGATGTACCGAGCGCTGGCCCGGCGACAGGGCCTCAAGGATGCTCAGCTCGACAAGCTGCTCGTCGCGGCGACGCCCGAAGTGCTGGCCCGCGCCGAAGAGCGCGCCCGCTTCTGGCCATCGGTCCCGCCTACCCAGGTCGCCGCCAATGCCGCAGCGCCAATGCCGGCCACCGCGCCTGCGGCCAATTAGCCCGCCGCCGCAACGCTTGCGCTCGGGTGCGTTCTCGGGCACATAGCGGCCCTTCCCGATCCCCTTCTATCCCGCGCGGAGTTTTTCCCATGCGCTCGGCGCTTTTGAACATCATGGTCCAGGCTGCCACCAAGGCCGGCCGCAACCTCGCCAAGGACTTCGGCGAGGTCGAGAACCTGCAGGTTTCGGTGAAGGGTCCGGCCGACTTCGTCTCCAATGCCGACCGCCGCGCCGAGCAGATCGTCTTCGAAGAGCTGCAGAAGGCCCGCCCGACCTATTCCTTCCTGGGCGAGGAAGGCACAGAAGTGAAGGGCAGCGATGGCCAGCACCGCTGGATCGTCGACCCGCTCGATGGCACCACAAACTTCCTCCACGGCATCCCGATGTTCGCCTGCGCCATTGCGCTCGAGCGCAACGAGGAGATCGTCGCCTCGGTGATCTACAACCCGATCATGGACGAGCTCTTCACCGCCGAAAAGGGCGGCGGCGCCTGGCTGAACGATCGCAAGCGCCTGCGCGTCGCCGCCCGCAAGCACCTCGCCGACGCGGTGATCGTCACCGGCATCAACTCGCAGGGCCGCGCGCTCGACGTATTGCAGCTGAAGCAGCTCACTCAGGTTGTCCCCGCCGTCGCCGGCATCCGCCGCACCGGCTCGGCCTCGACCGATCTCGCCTGGCTCGCTGCAGGGCGCTTTGATGGCTACTGGGAAGCCGGCCTGAAGCCCTGGGACGTCGCTCCGGGCATGCTGATGGTTCGCGAAGCCGGCGGCACCACCTCGGACTATGCCGGCACCACCGGCTCGGTGTGGAACGGCCAGGTGATATCGGGCAACGAGAACATCCAGGGCCAGCTGCTGAAGATCGTCAAAGCGGTCAAGTAAAGCGTCGGCGGCCCGGGCCGCCACCCGCTCGTCGCATTCCCCTGATTTCATGGGGTTAACCGGCAGCGCCGGTCGCCGACCGTTGCGTGGCTTTGCCGAAGCGCACTATTGTCGGGCCGATTGCACTCGACCAAGGGCAGCGACATGTCGCAGAGCTACGATCCGTACCGGCTTGCGAGCCCCGCAGTCTACCTCGTGAAGATGATCGTCTTCCTGGTGCTGGTCGCCCTGGTCGCGGCCATCCTCTACAACCAGCTGATCATCTTCTTCTGGGCCAACCCGTTCATCAATTCGCTGATCCTGCTGACGCTGCTGATCGGCATCGTCCTCGGCTTCCGCCAGGTGATCCGCCTGTTCCCGGAAATCAACTGGGTGAACTCGCTGCAGGAAGGCCGCATGCCCTCGACCCAGCCGCGGCTCCTTGCTCCGGTGGCCAACTTGCTGCGCGACCGGCTCGGCGAAGCGATCATCACACCCTCCTCGATGCGCTCGATCCTCGATTCCGTCGGCAACCGCCTCGATGAAGCCAAGGACACCTCGCGCTACCTCACCGGCCTCCTCGTCTTTCTCGGCCTGCTCGGCACGTTCTACGGCCTGCTCGAAACCGTGACCCACGTCGCCGCGACCATCCAGGCGCTGGACGCCACGGCCGGCGATACGGCGACCCTGTTCTCGAACCTCAAGGAAGGCCTGGCGGCGCCCCTTGGCGGCATGGGCACCGCCTTCTCGGCCTCCCTGCTCGGCCTTTCCGGCTCGCTGATCCTCGGCTTCCTCGACCTGCAGGCGAGCCAGGCGCAGAACGCCTTCTACACCGACCTCGAGGACTGGATGACCTCGATGACCGAGCTCGACCATCCCGTGACGCAGATGCAGGCGACTGGCCTCGGCGTCTCCGGCGACGAGATGAGCGCCATCTTCGCCCAGTTCGGCTCGACCCTGCAGAACTCCAACTCCTCGCAGAACGCCATCCGCGCAATGGCCGAGCTGGCCCGCGGTATCGACGGCCTCGTCAAGCACATCCGGGCCGAGCAGGAGGACCTGCGCGGCCACATCGCCCAGCAGGGTGAGACCAACAAGAAGCTGCAGCAGCTGATGGAAGCCATGATCCGCGAGGGCGAATCCGACCGGCGTTCGAGCTAGGCGGCCGCCCGATGGCCCTCTCCCGTTCCCGCCGCTCGCAGGTCACCAATTACTGGCCCGGCTTCGTCGATGCCCTGTCGAGCCTGCTGCTGGTCATCATCTTCCTGCTCTCGCTGTTCATGCTGAGCCAGTTCTTCCTCGGCCAGGAGATCAGCGGCAAGGACACGGCGATGAGCCGGCTCAACGCCCAGATCGCCGAGCTGACCGAACTGCTGCAGCTCGAGAAGGCCAACTCCGGCGACCTCGAATCTACGATTGCGACGCTGCAGGCGACGCTGACCACGACGACCGGCGACCGCGACAAGATGGCGGCCCAGCTCGCCGGCCTCGGCACTGGCGGTGATGGCAAGGACGCGCAGATCGCCAAGCTCGAAGGCGATCTTGCCGCCCAGACCGACCTCTCCGACGAGGCAACGGCGCAGGTCGCGCTGCTCAACCAGCAACTCGCCGCGCTCCGCATCCAGATCGGCGCGCTCGAGGAAGCACTGCAGGCGTCGGAAACCAAGGATACCGAGAGCCGCACCCAGATCGCCGATCTCGGCCGGCGGCTCAACCTGGCGCTGGCCCAGCGCGTGCAGGACCTCTCCCGCTACCGCTCCGATTTCTTCGGCAAGCTGCGCCAGGTGCTGGAGAACCGCTCCGACGTCCGCATCGTCGGCGACCGCTTCGTCTTCCAGTCCGAAGTGCTGTTCCCCGCCGGCGAAGCCACGATTTCGGACGCCGGGCGAACCGAGATGGGCAAGCTCGCCGCGGTGATCAAGGAACTCATCACCCAGATCCCCGCCGACGTGAACTGGGTCCTCCGCATCGACGGCCACACCGACAAGCGCCCGATCAACACCCCGGAATTCCCCTCGAACTGGGAACTCTCGGCCGCCCGCGCCATCGCCGTGACCAAGTATTTCGTCGAGCAGGGGATCCCCGCCCAGAACCTCGTAGCCGCCGGCTTCGGGGACAGCCGCCCGATCGACACGGGGGATACGGAGGAGGCGTTCGCGCGGAACCGGCGCATCGAGTTCAAGCTGACGGATGGGTGAGGGTTAAGCCCTCGCCAGGATCACATGCGCCTGGATTTTGGCGGCGACCGCACCGTCCCCGTGCTTCTTCGCGATCGACGCAGCGACGACGTCCGTCACGGCCTCCAGCTGACCCGGCGCCCTCGCCTCGATCTCGCCGCGGAGCAACGTGCCTTGACAATAGGCGGCGGCGGGGATGCGTGGCGAGTCCGCTCGGCTCACCTCGGCTTTCGTCTCGATGGCAACGTCGGTGTACCCGGCCTCGGCAAGCTCCCGCCGGATTACCTCCCTGTCGTAGTGTCCGTGCGGCGTGCGCGCCATGAAACGCGGCGGATCGTCGGGGAAGATCGTCGCCAACGCCTTGGTCACGTCGTCGGCGAACGCGTTCTCCTCGATGCGATCCCAGATATTGAACAGGAAATGGCCGCCGGGCTTCAGCACCCGCTTCGCCTCCCGGTAGCCCGCCACGCGGTCGGGAAAGAACATCGCCCCGAACTGGCAGCAGACGAGATCGAAGCTCGCATCCTCGAACGGCAGCCCCAGCGCATCGGCCTGCCTCCAGGTGATCCGGGTGTCGGGCGACTGGCGCGAGCCGGCATAGTCCAGCATCGGCTGGTTGAGATCGGTGACCACATAGCTCGCGTCTGGCCGTAGCTTGGGCGCCAGTGCCCTCGTGACCACCCCGCTGCCCGCCGCCGTTTCCAGCACCGCAATCGGCGACAACGCCGCCGCGCGCTCCGCCATGTCGAGTGCATATGGCTCGAAGATCAGCGGCACCATGTAGCGATCATAGTTCTCGGGAACCGAACCTGAGAATACGCTGTCGCTCTGCAACATGGTGGTCACCGGTCGCGTCTATCGCGGGGCAACCTATCATGCACGGGGCAGGCAGGCACGCTCCGCGCTACCGTTACTCCGCCGCCGGGGCAACCTCACCGCGGAACTGCAGCTTCGCCAGTTCCGCGTACTTGCCGCCCTTACGCACTAGCTGGTCGTGCGTGCCCTGGTCGATCAGCCTGCCCTTCTCGAGCACGAGGATGCGGTCGGCGTCGCGGATGGTGGCGAGACGGTGTGCGATGACCAGCGTCGTGCGCCCCTGCATCAGTCGCTCGAGGGCGACCTGCACCAGTCGCTCGCTTTCGGCATCGAGGGCGGAGGTCGCCTCGTCGAGCAGCAGGATAGGTGCGTCCTTGAGCAGGGCGCGGGCGATGGCGAGGCGCTGCTTCTGGCCGCCCGAGAGCATCACGCCACGCTCGCCCACCATCGTTTCGTAGCCCTTGGGGAACTCGACGACATAGTCATGTACCAGCGCCGCCCTGGCAGCGGCCTCGATATCGGCGAAGCTCGCCTCGGGCCGGCCGAAACGAATATTGTCGGCGATCGAGCCGGCAAAGATCGTCGGCTCCTGCTCGACATAGGCAAAGCGCCGCCGGAGTTGTGCCGGATCGACATCGCGCACATCCAGACCATCGACGACGATGCGACCAGCAGTGACATCGTAGAAGCGCTGCACGAGTGCGAAGATCGTCGACTTGCCCGCTCCCGACGCCCCCACGAGCGCGACGGTCTCGCCATGCGCCACGGCGAAATCGACGTCATCGAGCACCTGCTCGTCGTCGCGCGTGCCGTAGGCAAAATGCACATGCTCGAACGCTACCGTGCCCTGCGAGGGCTCGGGCAGCGCCTTCGGCACGACCGGCGCCTTGATGGCCGGCTCGGTGTCGAGGATCTCCATCAGCCGCTCGGTGGCCCCGGCAACGATCTGGAACACGCCGACGATGTCGGAGAGATTGGTCAGCGCATTGGATGCCATGAGCGCGTAGATCATGAACTGCGCGAGACCGCCGACGGTGACCCAGCCCTGGAACACCGCATTGGCGCCCCACCAGACCAGCACCACCAGCGCCGCCGTCGACAGAAACACCACGCCGCCCAGCAGCGCCGCGCGCGTCCACAGCCGGCTGACCTCCGACCGATAGGATTTCTCGGCCTCGGCGCCGTAGAGCCGCGACTGCTCGGTCTCCTGCACGAAACTCTTGATCGTCCGGCTGGCGCCCAGCGCCTCGGTCGCCATGGCCGACATATCGGCCAGCGCATCCTGCGTCAGGCGCGACTTGGACCGCAGCCGGCGGGCAAAGATCATCACCGGGATTAGGATCGCCGGCCCCACCACCACCACGATCGAGGCGAGGAGCGGGCTGGTGAAGAACATCAGCGCCACGGCGCCGACCAGCGTCACGACGCCGCGCAGCATCAGCGAGATGCTCGAACCGATAGCGCCACGGATGGTAGCCACGTCGCCGGTCAGCCGCGAGGTCAGTTCGCCGACGCGGTGCAGGTCGAAGAAGCGGGAATCGAGGATCAGCAGGTGGTCGAACACCTGGCGGCGGAGATCGGTGAGCACGCGCTCGCCCAGCGCCGAGATGAAATAGAACCGCGCCGCGCTGGCGACGGCCATGACCAGCGCGACACCAAGCGCGATCAGACCGTACTGCCCGACGGCGTCGAGATTACGCTCGACGAAGCCCTGGTCGATGATCCGGCCGGCGAGCGACGGCACGACCAGCGACGACAGCGCCGAGATCAGGAGGAACAGGATCGTGAGGCCGAACTGCCACGGGTAGCGCAGCACGAACGGCAGCAGCCGGCGCACCGGCGAGAGATCGCTCGAACCGGAGGCTCTCGGCCGGCCCTTTACGAAGGCTCCATCGTTCCGTGCCACCGGGGGCAGGCTCCACGTCGCTACTCAGAAGTGCCCTCGATATAGGCGGGTCGACCATCCCCCGCAACTCAATTGCCGGGCTGCGACAACCTGCGCGGCTGCACTTGCGCAAGGCCGGCTTTTTCTTTATGTACCCGGCCAATCCGAATTCAACGAACAGTCCGGGCGCCCAGGCGCTCGTTTGATTTGAGGCGAGCGCCATGAAGTCCGACATCCATCCCGACTACCACATTATCAACGTCGCGATGACCGACGGCACGACCTACCAGACCCGTTCGACCTGGGGCAAGGCAGGCGACACGCTGCAGCTCGACATCGATCCGTCGACCCACCCGGCCTGGACCGGCGTCCAGGGCAACTTGATGGACCGCGGCGGCCGCGTCACCCGCTTCAAGGACAAGTTCAAGGGCCTCGGCTTCTAAGCCTCGAGCGCACGAACAGAGTCACAGAGCCCGGCCATTGTGTCGGGCTTTTTGTTGCGCTCCGACGCGGTTGGTCTCGTAGGACGTGATCGATGGATCGATCTCGGCCCAGTCCACCCGCGAGCGCATCCAGGCCTGCCGGTTCGGCCTGACCGCATCAGGATTGTCGAGGCTTCCGGCCTTGATGAAAACGACGTCGGGATGCAACGGCGGCAGGGTGTAGAGCGGCGACCCGCAATCGCCGCAGAAAAAGCGCGCCACCGCCCGGCCGCTGTCTCCAAGTTTGACGAAGCTCTTCGGGGCACCCGCGACAACTCGGAAGCCGGCCGCGGCGACCCGGACACTGACGCCGAACGCGCCGCCCGATGTGCGGCGGCAATCCTCGCAGTGGCAATATCCGGCTGGACCGACATCACCCTCGTAGGTGTAGCGCACGGCGCCACAAAGGCAGCCACCCGTCAGCATTTCGGCCATCGCCCGCCTCCGATCACATCGTGGGATCGTAGCGGCTGGAGCGCTATTCCTTCAACCGCCCGAATGCCGCCTTGAGCCGCGCCAGCTGGTCGGCGATGCCGCCTTCGGTCTCGGGCGAATAGTCGGGGACGCCCCCGCGCTCGAGCTTGTCGTATTGCTGCACGCGCTCGAACAGCCGGTCACCCTTCGAGATGAAACCGCGGAGCCGCTCCGGCAGATCCTCGAAGCCGGGCCCACCGCGTTCGGTCGGCGTAGCGGAGAAGCGGACCTTTTCCTTTTCGACGCGGGCATTCTCGGGCGTCAGCTCACCCTCGTTGACAGCACGCTGCAGTAGCAGCCAACTTGCCAGCTGCATAAGACGCGTCGTGAGCCGCATACTCTCGGTGGCGTAAACGAACGAAGCCTCGCGCTTGAGGCGGCGGCTATCGGAGCGGCCATCGCCATCGAGATAGGACGCGACCTCCTCGATCAGCGCCATGCCCTCGCGGTAGAGCGCGTCGAACCCGCCCGACGCCACGATGCGCGGGCCGATGGCCACTGCCGGTCTGTTCCTGGTCCTGTCGTCCACGCTGCTGCCTGCCGATGGGAGGGGTGGCTTTCAAAGCCGCAGGCATCTGTCTTGCGCCCGCCACGGTTGCCGTCGGCTTAACGCCAGACGCAGCCGGAAAAAAGAAAAGAGCCGTCAGATGGCGGCTCTCGAAAGTTAACAGGGAGGCGTCAAACAGAGGGAGAAACCACTCTGCAAATCCAGCGAACCGGATGAGGTGAAGTTAACGCCAAGGTGTTAATTTGAAGTTAACAGGACTCGCTTTCTTAACCTTGCCAATTGGTGAGCATCGTCGCCCGAGTGGGGCACGTCAGCACCACAACCGCAGTCTGTCAGTGAGTGGTGCGCGCGGTGGCGCATAGTTTCGACCGCGCTCGCTCAGAACTTGAACAGCGACTCCGCCTCGGACTTGGTCTTCTGGCGGGCGCCGATGGCCTGCTCGAGGCGGGAGATTTCGGCCTTGAGTATGCCGATGCGCTCGTTGAGTTCCTCGACCGACATCGTTTCGATCGGCATGCCGACCTCGTGACCCTTGGGACGCTTGACCTGATCGTCGTCGAACATCGCCGTCACCTCATTCTTCCATGTCTTCTATCGATTTTAGCCCTCGGCGGGGTGAGTGCAACCCTGGGCTGATGCTTGCAAGGCGCATGGGCTCGGGACTAGCTATTTGCATGACCGTCCCCGCCGACATGACCGCCATCGCCATCTCCAGCTTCGGCGGCCCCGAAGTCCTGCAACCGGTAACATTGCCGGTTCCGCGGCCGGGCCCCGGCGAGGTACTGATCCGTGTTGCCGCCGCGGGGCTCAACGCGCCCGATCTCGGCCAACGACGCGGCACCTACAACCCACCCTCGGACGCATCGCCACTCCCCGGCCTCGAGGTCGGTGGCGAGATTGCTGCGCTCGGCCCCGACACGCGCGGCTTCCGCGTCGGTGATCTCGTGGTCGCGCTGACGCACGGTGGCGGTTATGCCGAGTATGTCGCCGTGCCGGCAGGACAGGTGCTGCCCCTGCCCCGTGGCTGGTCGATGCTGGCAGGCGCCGCGCTGCCCGAAACATTCTTCACCGTACAGCAGACGCTGGTGATGCGCGCCGGCCTCGCCGAAGGCATGCACGTGCTCATCCACGGCGGCGCCGGCGGCATCGGTGGGGCCGCGATCCAGATTGCCCGCCTCTATGGCGCCATCCCGATCGCCGTCGTGTCCGACGCCACCAAGGCGGCCTATGCGCAAAGCCTCGGCGCTGCCGCCACCATCGACCGGACCAGCGAGGACTTCGTCGCCCGCACCCTGTCGATCACCGGCGGCAAGGGCGCCGACCGGATCGTCGACATCGTCGGCGGCGATGCGCTCGAACGCAACATTCGCGCCTCGGCCCGGTTCGGCCACATCGTCATCGTCTCGACCCAGGCCGGGCCGAAGGCGGAGATCAATGCCAGTCTGATCCTGCTGAAGCAGCTGACGCTCTCGGGCTCAACGTTGCGGCCGCAGACGCGCGAAGTGAAGGCGGAGATCGCCAAGAACCTCCGGCAATCGGTCTGGCCGGCACTGGAGGACGGCCGACTCCTGCATCCGCGCATCCGCGCGCTACCATTAACCGAGGCAGCCCGCGCCCATGTTGAACTCGAGCGGCGCGACAATTACGGTAAGCTGATCCTTGTTACCCCGTGGGGCGCGAGCCTGAGCAACCACGGCGAAGACCGAGACAATCCGATTGAATCAGTCTGATCGTCCGCGTATATAGGCGGCTATTCCCCCTCATCGTGAACCACGAGGCGGGGCGGACGGGAAAATCCCCGGCCGCGCCTCAAGGAGATATTGATCATGGCCACGCCCCTTCTGATGCCCAAGGCAACCGCCGTCTGGCTGGTCGACAACACCGCGCTCTCGTTCGAGCAGATCGCCGCCTTCTGCGGACTTCACCCGCTGGAAGTGCAGGGCGTCGCCGACGGTGACGTCGCGAGCGGGATCATGGGTGTGAACCCGATCCAGAACGGCCAGCTCACCCGCGAAGAGATCGAACGCGGCGAGGCCGATACGAACTATCGCCTGAAGCTCAGCGAGCCCAAGGTCCGCGTCGCCGCGCCCAAGCGCAAAGGCCCACGCTACACCCCGATCTCGCGCCGCAACGAGCGTCCCAATGCCATCAAGTGGCTGCTGCGCAACCATCCCGAGATGAAGGATGCGCAGATCATGCGGCTCGTCGGCACCACCAAGTCGACCATCGACGCCGTGCGTGACGGCGCCCACTGGAACAACGCCAATATCGTCCCGATGGACCCGGTGACCCTCGGCCTCGCCAGCCAGATCGATCTTGATCTGGAAGTGAGCCGGGCCTCGAAGGGCGCTCCGGCCGGCGAAGTCGCCGAAGAGGGCACGATGCTGCTCACCGCCGAGGAAGCGCTGGCCGGCGCCAACCGCGGTGGCCATGTCGACGAAGACGGGCAGCCGACGGAACGTCGCCCCGAGCGCGAGGAAGAGATCGACGCGGATTCGGTTTTCTCCAAGCTCAAGTCGCTGCGCAACAACGACGCCGACGACGAATAACGATCAGCCAAAAAGCACCGTCGAACGGGCCATTTCCGCGCTGCGGGAGTGGCCCGTTCGCTTTTGTCACTTTTTCCTTTCGTGAGACTAACTCGCCGCGCTAGGACCTAGTTGGAGCAAGCAATTCGGGAGTGGCGCGACAGCGCAAGGACAGAGATGGAAGTCAACCTGCTGCTCGCCATCTTCGTTCTGCTCGCGACGACCGTACTGCTCGTTCCAGTGTTCAAGTGGCTCGGCCTCGGCACCATCCTCGGCTACCTCGCCGCCGGCATACTGATCGGCCCCTACGGCCTGTCGCTGGTCTCCGACACCGAGATGATCCACCAGGTGGCCGAGTTCGGCATCGTCATGATGCTGTTCCTGATCGGGCTCGAGGTCGATGGCACCGAACTCTGGCGCATGCGCAACAAGGTGCTCGGCCTCGGCCTGACGCAGATGCTCGCCACCAGCGCCGTGATCGCCATCCTCGCCCGCGTCATCGGCTTTGCCTGGCCCGACGCGGTGGTCGTCGGTCTCGCCCTCGCCATGAGCTCGACCGCCATCGCCATGCAGTCGATCGAGCAGCGCAGCATCACCAAGACCGATACCGGACGCGCCTCGCTCGCCATCCTCCTCGTGCAGGATGTTGCGGTGATCCCCGTTCTCGCCATCATCCCGCTGCTCGCCAACATGGGCGGCGTGCCGGTCGAGGCGATTGGCGAAGAGGTGCTCGACGCCGTCGATAACCCTATCGACTGGTGGCTGGCCCTCGTGGTGGTCGGTGCCTTCGTCGCCGCCCTTTTCGGTTCGCGCTTCGTCATTCGCCCGCTGATGGGTTGGCTGGCGCGTACCCGCGTGCCCGAGGCCTTCACCGCCTTTGCCCTGGCCCTTGTCATCGGCGCCGCGCTGGCGACCGAATCCCTCGGCCTCTCCCCGGCCCTCGGCGCCTTCCTCGGCGGCGTGCTCCTCGCCGATAGCGAGTACCGGCACGAGCTCGAGAGCAACCTCGAGCCCTTCAAGGGCCTGCTGCTCGGGCTGTTCTTCATCACGGTGGGCATGTCGATCGCCTTCAACGTGCTGATCGAGAATCCGCTGGTCGTGATTGCCGTATTGGCCGCCCTGATCGGGCTCAAGATGCTGGTGCTGTATGTGTTGGCCACCTTTTTCCGGATGCACACAGCGGAACGGCTGCTGCTTGCCATCCTTCTGAGCCAGGCCGGCGAATTCGCCTTCGTCGTGCTGCAGTTCGCCCGGACGGCCGGCAACCTTTCCGCTCCCGAGGTGGAATTGCTGACGGTCGTGGTGGCCCTCTCGATGGCGGTGACGCCGCTGCTGCTGTTTCTCTACGATCGTCTGCTGGCGCCCCGCCTCAACAGTCCGTCAGAACCCGATCCCGCCGACCTGCCGCCCGGCCCGGTCGTCGACGATCCGCACGACCGGGTGATCGTCCTCGGCTATGGCCGCTTCGGCCAGATCGTCACCCGCATGCTCCGCGCCCAGGGCTTCGAGATGACGCTGATCGACGACGACCCGGCCCAGATCGAGCTGGTGCGGCGTTTCGGGGTCAAGGTCTTCTACGGCGATGGCGGTCGGCTGGAGATCCTGCGCGCGGCCGGCGCCGACAGGGCACGGATGATCGTCATCACCACCGCAGGCGGCGACCGCATCCTCGGCATCGCCGAACTCATCCGTCGCCACTTCCCCGAGGTGATCGTCGCGGCCCGCGCTGTCGACCGCTCGCATGCTCATGACCTGATGGCGCTCGGCGTGCACGTCATCGAACGCGAGACCTTCCGCTCCGCCATCCGCCTCGGCGAGCTGTCCCTGATCGCGTTAGGACAGGACGAAGCCAAGGCCAAGCGCGTCGCCGATGCCTTCGAAAAGCACGACACACGTATGCTGCAGGAGAGCTACGCCGTGCGCCACGACCAGGCCGCCTATATCGGCTTCGTCCGCCGCTCGACAGAGATGCTGGATGCCGTGATGCGCGCCGATCGGGAAAACGCTGCACACGACGCGGAAGAGGACGTGGCCGATATTGACAAGGCACGCCGCGAGGCGTCCGAGTAGCGCCCCCGCCTACCATTCCAGCCAGTTCCACTACATGACCGATATTACCTTCTGGGCCGTCGCCATTCTCGCGGTCTTTATCGTTGCGCTGAGCAAATCCGGCCTCCTCGGCAGCCTGGGCCTCGTCGGCGTCCCGCTATTGTCGCTGGTGATGCCGGCCCGTGATGCCGCCGGCATGCTGCTGCCGCTGCTGCTGGTGATGGATGCGATTGCCGTCTGGACTTATCGCAAGGACGCCGATTGGCGCATCCTCAAGATCATGCTGCCCGGCGCCTTGGTCGGCACCATAATCGGCTGGGTGCTGTGGAGCTTTGTCTCCGACGCCATGGTGCTGCTGTTCGTCGGTATCCTGACACTGCTCTTCATCCTCGATGCCCTGCTGCCGCTGCGCAAGAAGCTCGAGGGTCTGCCACCGTCGCGTGGCTGGGGCGCTATTTGGGGCGGCGCGGCCGGCTTCACCAGCTTCATCAGCCATACGGGCGGCCCGCCCTTCCAGATCTACGTGCTACCGCAGCGGCTGACGCCGGTGATCTTCTCCGGCACGACGGCCTTCTTCTTTGCCATCGTCAACACCGCCAAGCTTGTCCCCTACTACTTCCTCGACCAGCTCAACATCGCCAACCTCGAGCGCGCCGCTATCCTCGCGCCTGTCGCGATCATCGGCGTACTGGCGGGTGTCTGGGCGGTGCGGCGCATCTCGGTGAAGCGGTTCTACCAGCTCACCTACTGGCTGGTGTTCCTGCTGGCCCTAAAGCTGATCTATGATGGGGCTATGGGCGTCTTCTTCACCGGCGCCACGGCCTGACGGGGGCAAGATGGGCATCGACTACCGGCTGGACCATATCGCGCTGCTGGTGCGCGATCTCGACGAGACTGCGCGCTTCCTCACAGAAGTGCTGCAGATCCGCGAAGTACCCGATCCGATGGGCGGCGGCCACATCCGCTGGTTCGAATTCGGCAACGCCCAGCGCTTCCACATCCAGGCTGGCGACATCAGCCGCACCCATGTGGAAAAGCGCACCCATTTTGCCCTTTCGGCGCCCGATCTTGATGCGGTCCTGGCGCATTTCCGCGCGACCGGCGTTCCCTTCTCGAACATGAAGGGCGAAGTCGGCGAGGTAAACGTGCGGCCGGACGGGATGCGGGCGGTGTTCGTACAGGACCCGAACGGCTACTGGTTCGAGGTCAACGACTTCGAGCCGACCCCGTAGGGTAAATCGCTCCGGTGGAGCGATTTTAGGCGAGAAGGCCATGAGAGCTACGCTCGAATGGCAACAGCGTCATCCACCTACTCCACCCAACGCAACAAAAAAGGCCGCAGCGGATGCCGTGGCCTTGCGTGTGCACGATGGGTACCTTTCACTACTGCCGGCCAGTGGCCTGCATCCGGCTGAGTTGGTCCTTGAGTTCCAGTTTCTTCCGCTTCAAGGCTGCGACATAGAGGTCGTCGTGGCTGGGATGGCTCATCTCATCCTCTATTTTCCGATCGAGGTCGCGGTGACGCCGCTCCAGCGACTCGATGTGGCCTTCGGTCGTCATGACAACTCCTTCCCACTTGTCTCGGACGACTCAATCGTCACAAAAAATTCACGCCTTGTCGACGTGGCAAGGGTGCAACACCAGAGTCAGCGTGGAAAAGCGGGTGCAAATGCGCAGCCGATCGCGCTAGGCTCTTTCCTGGGCAAGAATGGACGCCAATCAGGGGACCTGTGGACCGCGACGATGCTGCCGCTGACCAAGGAACAGGAAGCCGCTTTTGGGCTGGAATTGGCCGGCAAGCGGCAAGAGCACGCCGATCTCGACGCGGCGATCCATACCCTGTCGACCTCCGGCTATGGCGACCAAATGCTGATCCAGCGCATGAAGAAGCGGAAGCTCGCCCTCAAGGACCGCATCGTCCAGCTCGAGAACATCCTGCTGCCCGACATTATTGCGTGACCGAAGCATCGATATCTCCGTGATCCTCCCCCGCTTGCCGGGGAGCCCCCCTCCCAATCGCGCCAGAGCCGTGCTAGAGCAAACCGACCGTCGGTCGGTGGAGGTTCCGTATGCCGTTTCCGCGTATCGTGAAGTCCGCACCCGTTCGCCGAGATGAAATCCTCGACACCGCGCAGCGCCTGTTTGCCCGCCAGGGCTACGACGCCACCTCTGTGAGCCAGATCATCACCGAGATCGGCGTGTCGAAGGGCGGCTTCTATCACCACTTCGAGTCCAAGGAGGACCTGGTGGAGGCTCTCGCCTGCCGCTATGCGCAGCAGACGGCAGCAATGGCCGACGCGATCATCTCCGACCCTACGCTCGACGCCTTCTCGCGGCTGGTCGGTTTCATCGGCACGATGCGCCGGCATAAGCTCGATTCGGCCGCAGAGCTACGCGCCACCTTCGAGCCGCTGTTCCGCCCCGAGAACGTGCAGCTGTTCGAGCGGACGCATCGCGCCGTGAACTCGGTGGTGCAGCCGATCCTCACCCGCATCATCGTCGAGGGCGTCGCCGAGCAGACCTTCGAGACGTCCGACCCCGAGAACGCGGCCGAGACGATCCTGCACCTGCTGTCGTCGAACCGCGAACTCATCACGATGCTCTACATGACGCGCGACCGGCTGACCTTCGAGCGGCTGTCGCGCACCCTGCTCGACAAGCTCACCTATCTCGGCACGGTGATCGACCGCATCCTCGGCCTGCCCGAGGGCTCGGTCGAACTGGCCGATCGCAGCGTCCTCGACGCCCTGGCCTGCGGCCTAGATATGCCATCGACCGCCGCCTAAACAAATGGCCCATGTGAGCCCGCTTGCGTCATATGGGCGGCCTGACTATGGGTGACAGCTTGAGAGCCGCGCCTTCCGGGGGACCAAAGTGCCGACCTCGCCACCCGTCGCCATCATCATGGGCAGCCAATCGGACTGGCCCAACCTGCGCCACGCCGCCGAAACGCTGGACGCGCTGAAGATTGACTACGAAGCGCGGATCGTCTCGGCCCACCGGACGCCCGACCGCATGTATGAATTCGCCAGGGGCGCCAAGGCCGAGGGCTTCAAGGTGATCATCGCCTCGGCCGGCGGCGCTGCGCACCTGCCCGGCATGGTGGCGGCGCTGACCCCCCTGCCCGTCCTCGGCGTACCCGCCGAAACCAAGGCGCTGGGCGGCCGCGACAGCCTGCTCTCGATCGTGCAGATGCCGCCCGGCATCCCGGTAGGGACGCTCGCCATCGGCCGCGCCGGCGCTATCAATGCCGCGCTGCTCGCCGCTGCCATTCTCGGGCTCTCCGATCCCGAGATCGCCGCTGCGCTCGACGATTTCCGCGCCGACCAGACTGCTTCCATCCCCGAGTTCCCGACTGACGATGTCTGACGTTCCTCCGCTGCCGCAAGGCAGCACCATTGGTATCCTTGGTGGCGGCCAGCTCGGCCGCATGCTGGCGCTGGCTGCGGCGCGGCTCGGGATGAAGACCCACATCTACTGCCCCGATCCCGAGAGCCCCGCTTTCGACGTGACCCCCCGCAAGACCGTCGCCGCCTATGACGACGAAGCGGCGCTGGCGAGCTTTGCGGCTCAGGTCGATGTCGTCACCTACGAGTTCGAGAACGTTCCGGCAAAAACCGCCGCGTTCCTGCAGAATTTGAAACCGCTCCGCCCCGGCGCCAATGCGCTGGCCGTGTCGCAGGACCGGCTGGCCGAGAAAGCCTTCCTCACCATCAACCGCATCCCGGTGGCACCCTTCGCCGCGATCACCGATCTCGATCGGCTCGAGGCCGAGCTCGAGGAGATCGGCACGCCGGCCGTGCTGAAGACCACCCGTCTCGGTTATGATGGCAAGGGCCAGCGCATCGTCCGCAACATGGAAGACGCCGCCCTCGCCTGGGAGCTGTTGAGCCCCAAGCCGCTGGTGCTCGAGGGCTTCATCGCGTTCGAAAAGGAAATCTCGGTCGTCGTCGCGCGCAACGCCGGGGGCGAGGTCGCCGCGTTCGAGCCGGCCGAGAACGTCCACCGCGACCACATCCTCAAGACCAGCACGGTGCCGGCGGACATTTCGAAGAAGACGGCGCAGAAGGCGGTCGCGCTGGCTGGCGACATCGCGTCCGCACTCGACTATGTCGGCGTCCTCGGCGTCGAGTTCTTCGTGCTGCCGGGTGGCAAGCTGCTCGTCAACGAGATCGCCCCGCGCGTGCATAATTCCGGCCACTGGACCGAGGCAGTGGCGATCACCGACCAGTTCGAGCAGCATATCCGCGCCATTTCCAACTGGCCGCTGGGCGACCCCAGCCGCATGGCCGACGTGGTGATGGAGAACCTGATCGGCGACGAGATCACCGCGATTCCCGACAAGCTCGGCGAGGGCCTCAGGCCCCACGCTTACGGCAAGGCCGAGTCGCGCAAGGGCCGGAAGATGGGCCACATCAACCGGGTTGCCGTGAAAAAGCGCGCAAAATGAGCGTTCTGACCGCTTCGACGGTGTGGACAAGCGATCTCGATTGGCCTATATAGCCGCCCACGAATTGATCGGCCTAGCCGGTCGGCGCCCCTTTGGGACGCTTTCACCAGACAAACTGACGATCACGAAGGGCGGTTACGCTTGCAAGTAGTTGTTCGCGATAACAATGTGGATCAGGCGCTCCGCGCCCTGAAGAAGAAGCTCCAGCGCGAAGGCGTCTTCCGCGAGATGAAGCTTCGCAACTACTACGAGAAGCCCTCAGAGAAGAAGGCCCGCCAGAAGGCTGAAGCCGTGCGCCGTGCACGCAAGCTCGCGCGCAAGCGTGCCCAGCGCGAAGGCGGCCTGCCGGCCCCTGCCGCTGCTGCACGGTCGCCGCGGCCGTAGGATTCAGGAGCCGTTGGCTTCTGTTCAGAATAGGTTCAGGAACGCCGCCTCAAAAGGGCGGCGTTTTCTTTACGTGCCACGACAATTGTCGAAGTCGCCATGCAACCCGGCAAGGCTTCCAGCCGTTGGCGGCAACGGATAGACTACCGATCCATAGGGTCGACTGAAACGCGTCAAACATTGGGGACTCCAAAATGAAGAAACTTCTCGCCGCCGTGGCCGCCGCCGCGATGCTGATGACTGCCGGCGCCGCCCAGGCCGCCACCCAGGTCAAGGTCGGTGTGCTCTCTTGCAGCGTCGATCCCGGCATCGGCTTCATCATCGGCTCGTCCAAGGACATGACCTGCCGCTTCAAGCGCGACGGCTACAAATCCGAGACCTACCAGGGCAACATCAAGAAGCTCGGCATCGACATCGGCGTCACCGGCCGCACCGAGATCGTCTGGCTGGTGTTCTCCGCCTCCTCGACCAAGTACGGCCCCGGCTCGCTCGCCGGCACCTATGTCGGCGGTTCGGCTGAAGCCACGCTCGGCGTCGGCCTCGGCGGCAACTTCCTGATCGGCGGGTCGCGCAAGGGCTATGCCCTGCAGCCGTGGTCGATCCAGGGCCAGGTCGGCCTCAACTACTCGGTCGCATTCGCAGGGCTCGAGCTCTGGAAGTAAGGCACGTCGCCAGAACGAGATTACGAACGCCGGTCCGATGGGCCGGCGTTCTGCTTTAGGGAGCCTCGTATCTACGGAACTGAGTGGCGGGCGAGGAAGGGCTTGGCCTGCTCCCAGATCCCGCGATCCCAGAGGTCGCCGTGACCGGCTCCCTCTTCGATCCACAGCCCATCCGGGTTGGGCGCCAGCGTATAGACCCGCTGCCCATGCTGGACGCCGATCGTCCGGTCGGCAGTGCCGTGGGCGACGAACACCGGCTCGGCCACATCCTTGATCCACTGGTCGACCGGGTACTGGTCGAACATCAGCAGACCCACCGGCAGGAACCAGTAACGGTCCATGCCGACCGAGACGGCCGAATCGAACGGCGACTCGAGCAGCAGCGCCCCGGCCTCCCGTTCCTTGGCGACATAGGTGGCCGGCCCCGAGCCCAGCGAGCGTCCCCAGAGCAGGATCGGGAAGCCCTTGGCCTCGGCCCAGTCGAAGGCCGCAAGCCCGTCGGCGAGGATGTTCCGCTCGCTGATCTCGCCTGGCGAGCCGGGGAAGCCACGATAGTCGAAGGCTAGGAAACCATAGCCGTCGGCGACGAAGGCCTCGTAGCGCTCATGCTCGCGTGAGAAGCTCTGCGCGTTACCGCGGAAATAGAGGATCAGCGGCATGCCCGCCGCCGGCGCCTGATACCAGGCGGCAAGTTGCGAGCCGTCGCTCGAGGGGATCGAGACCAGTTCGGCCCTGTCGAGCTTGGTTTCGCTCAGCGCGAACATGCGGCCGGAACGGTCGTACTGGAAGTCGCGCTGGAACAGATACATGGCGCCCAGCACCATGACATAGGCCAGTGCCAGAACGGCCACGAGCCCAACCGCAAAGCGCCTCATCCACTTCATGGCCGTCCTCCCCGCTTGTGACTCAGATGCCACGCGGGTGATGGCGAGACAATGTCAGGCCGTGGCTTCCTTCAGCTTTTCCGGATCGAGCGCGTATTCGAAGGCCCGCTCGAACACCTCCTGCGGCTGGGCGCCGGAGAGCGCAAACTTGTTGTCGAAGACGAAGAACGGCACGCCCTGGATGCCCTGCTGCGCCGCCGAGATGGCGAGCTCGTGGGTGATCGCAAGTTCCTGTTCGTTGCGCACGGCGGCCAGGGCCTCGTCGCGCGCGAAGCCATACTTCACCGCGATATCGGCCAGCACATCGTCGTCGTTGATCAGCTGGTGATCCATGAAATAGGCCCAGGCGATCGCATTGGTCAGCGCGTGCTGCGTACCCCTGGCCTTGGCGAGACGGACCAGCGTGTGGCCCTTGCGGGTGGGGAAGGAACGCGGCTGCTGGCTCAAGTCGAGGTCGATCCCCGACTTCTTCGCCTCGCTCTCGACCCGCGCCCACATCTCCTTGGGGTCGCGACCGTACTTTTCGCGCAGCATGTCAGCGACGACCACACCCTCCTCGGGCGTATCGGGGCTGAGGTAGAACGGGTGGTTCTCGACCTCGACGATGACGTCAGACGGCAGCGCGGCAATCGCCTGGTCGAGCCGCTCGGAGCCGACGAGGCACCAGGGGCAGACAGTATCGGTGAACAGGTCGACTTTGATCGTGCGGGGCATCAGGGATCTCGTGGGCTCGGACGGCACACTCAAATGGCCGCTGCCACGTCCGGCCGCAAGCACGCACATCGAGGTGACTTAGTTCCCCGCGCCGGCCTATCAGTTGAACGCCATAACGGCGCTGATGATGATCCCTGCCAGGCTAAGCCGGGTGATCCACCCCATGACCCGCGGATTAATCGTCCCCGGCTTGGTGAACGCACCAATGAGCATCGCCACGAGGATCACCACCACCAGACCCATCTTGAGGAAGAACCAGATGCTCTGTCCCTCGAACCCGCCATAGCGGACAAAGACCATGGCGACGCCCGTCACCAACAAGGTGGCAAACGCGATACGCGCGTTGAACTGCAACTGCTTTCCGATGCCGCCGAGCAACTGCAGGCTGTCCGGTGTCGCCAGCGCCATACGGCTGCCGACTAGCGGCGCCGCGATCGTCGTGGCGATCGCCAGCCCGAACGCCGCAAGGTGGAGGATGAGAAGGATATTGAAGGTAAGATCCATTTGCCGGGTCCCATTGGGTCACGGCAACTGGGATACGACCTCAACTGAACTTGAGGTCAAGCCCCGTTCATAACGGACGACCGATGCCGACGGCCTTCCGCAACTCCGCCAGGTTGACCGCGCCCTCGCGCTTGAGATCAACCCAGTAGGAATTGTGGGTGAACCACGTTCCGGGTAACGCGTGCATGCGCGCATCCACATCGAGTACGCCCGGCCCGAACCGTTCCGCCATCCCGAGGCGACTCGAGATGGCGTCGCCCGCCGCGAAAAACCATGGATTGAAGGTGTCGTAGAGGTTGGTCCAGCGGACGACGCTGAAGAGCGCCGCGTGGTGAACTGCCTTGGACTTCGCATCGATGAAGCCCGGCGAGATCGACCCGTCGAACGGCACTGGTGGTACATAGGACAGCAGCCGCTCCGCCTTCAGGCGGTCGAAATCGGCCTGCCCCTCGGCGATCAGGCAGCGGGAATGACCCAGTGGCGAGCCAAGCGTGACGAAGTCCGACACCTTCCAGGGCTCGGTGGCCGGCTTCGCCGGCGACACGTCGGCCGTCACGGTCGTCCGCCGGCGGATACGCAAGGCGCTGAAGGCCGCCCACTGCTTGTCCTGATAGCCTTGCTTGATCGCATCGACCCAGTCCGCACCGTTGTTGAGGGCGACGAAAGCCTGCACGTCACCGAGCGCCGCCAATGCCTTTGCCGTTGGCTTGTTGTCCTTGGTCGGCCCCACCTGCTCCCACAGTAGCTGCAGCAAGTCATAGGCCAGCACGGTACCGAGCGAATGCGCCACCAGCACGATCCGGTCGTATTTGGGATCGTCGTGCAGGGCCTTCAGCAGCGTGAGCCCTCGCTTCCGCAGGGCCTGGCGGCTAGCAATGGTCTCGGTCTGCGCGCTCAGGTAGCTCGCGGCATCCCCGAACAGCGGCAGCACGAAACTGACCGCGAAATAGACGATGTAGCTCAGCACGGTCGCCCCGATCATCACCCAGCTGCCCCAAAACATCACGTTGAAGAGCACCGCGATCGCGGCAATCAGCACCGAGCCGGGAATCTTCTGCAGGCCGCTCAACCCGTCGATGAACTTAGGCAGTACCAGGAGCAGCAGGATTGCACCGATCATCGCCGCGGCAATTGTCGCGTGTGGCCGTTCGAAGGCCCGCACCCATTCGAAATGCAGCAGGTGCGGTATCGACAGCGCCACCCACACGAACAGTCCGAACGCTATGAGGCTCAACACCCAAAGAAATCGCCAAGGGTTGCGCAACTCGTCGGTCACCGCCACCGGGTCGATGAAGAGCAGGCGGGTAAGCCAGAGCCAGAGATTGCGCAGCGGCGTATTGGCAAGCAGGTCGGCGTAGTAAAGCTCGAAGAAGTCGGTCTTCCGCCCCTCGCCATCCGGCGTTGTGATCCGCTGCAGATCGAATATCTCGGTCCGGCTGTCGGGCACGATGAAATAACGACGGCCGTTGAGCGGCACCGCGCCAAGGTCCGGGTTGCGCGTCCACAGCACCTCGACAAAGCCGCGCAGCGTCTCCATCGGTCGCTGCTGGCCTTGCCCATGCACAACAACGATGGCCTGACGCCTGATCCCGTCGGCGCCAGGCGGCTCCGTCCCTTCGACGGTCATGATCTGCCCCTTGTCGCAACTGCGACCCGAATAATCTCCCAAAGCAAAAAGAGCCGCCCGAAGGCGACTCTATTTCAATATTCGATGGCCGAGAAGTAAGTTAGTGCCCCAGCGCCTTGACGATATCCTCGGTGACCTTCTTGGCGTCGCCGAACAGCATCATGGTGTTGTCGCGGAAGAACAATTCGTTCTGCACGCCCGCGTAGCCCGCCGCCATGCCGCGCTTGATGAACAGCACCGTCCCCGCGTCTTCGACGTTGAGCACCGGCATGCCGTAAATCGGAGAGGTCTTGTCGGTCTTGGCGGCCGGGTTGGTCACATCGTTGGCGCCGATGACGAAGGCGACGTCGGTCTGGGCGAACTCGGAGTTGATGTCCTCGAGTTCGAACACCTCGTCATAGGGCACGTTGGCTTCGGCCAGCAACACGTTCATGTGGCCGGGCATGCGGCCCGCCACCGGATGGATGGCGTACTTGACCTCGACACCCTCGGCCTTGAGCAGGTCGGCCATCTCGCGCAGCGCGTGCTGGGCCTGTGCCACCGCCATGCCGTAGCCGGGGACGATAATGACCTTGCCGGCATTCTTCATCATAAAGGCCGCGTCGTCGGACGAGCCCTGCTTGACCGGCCGCGTCTCTTCTTCGCCCGAGCCGGCCGCGGCGGCATCGCCACCGAACCCGCCCAGGATCACGGAAATGAAGCTGCGATTCATCGCCTTACACATGATGTAGCTCAGGATGGCACCCGAGGAGCCCACCAGCGCGCCGGTGATAATCAGCGCCGTATTGCCCAGCGTAAAGCCGATGCCTGCCGCTGCCCAGCCGGAATAGGAGTTGAGCATCGAGACGACCACCGGCATATCGGCACCGCCGATCGGGATGATCATCAGCCCGCCGAGGACGAGCGCCACGATGGTGATGGCCCAGAACCAGATCGGATCGACCGTCACGGCGAAGAGCCAGATCAGCCCCACCAGCAGCACGCCCAGCGCGATGTGGATCAGATGGCGCGCCGGCAGGATGATCGGCTTGCCGCTCATATTGCCATTGAGCTTGGCGAAGGCGATGACTGAACCGGTGAAGGTGAAGGCGCCGATGGCGACGCCGAGGCTCATCTCGATGATCGCCTGGGCATGGATGTGGCCTGGCGTACCGATGCCGAAAGCCTCGGGCGCATAAAGGGCGGCGGCGGCGACGAACACCGCGGCAAGGCCCACCAGTGAGTGGAACGCCGCGACCAGCTGTGGCATGTCGGTCATCTTGACCCGGCGCGCCAGCACGGCACCGATGCCACCGCCGATAGCGAGACCCCCGATGATCAGCAGCCAGCTCAGCCAGTCGGATACGCCGGCGACCAGAAGGGTCGTGACAATGGCGATACCCATGCCGACCATGCCGTAGGTGTTGCCTTGCCGGGCCGAAGCCGGGCTCGACAGCCCGCGCAGCGCCAGGACGAACAGCACGCCGGAAACGAGATAGAGAACGGCCGCGAAGCTTGCGTCGATCATTCGGTGACAGGCTCCATGCTGCCGGTGGGGAACACCACGTCGACAAAGGCGGGATAAACTTCCTTGAGGATGGCTACCTGCTGCGCGTCCTCGACCCGAACGAGGTACCAGGTCTCGCCATCGAGCAGGCCGAGCGTCGAAGAGGTGGCGCGCATCTTGCCGTGCTCACCGAGGTCCATGACGGTCTCGGTCGGGATCAGCGCATAGGGCGTCCCGTCTGCGAGCGCCACGATCTCAGCCTTCTCGGTATCCATGCTGAACGAGACGAGCGTGACGGACTTCATCGCCTCGTCGAACTGTTGCTGCGTCGCCTCGACCAACTGTTCGCTGGTGACGCCGAACTTGGCGGCGATGGCTTCGAGCACCTTGGGCGGCACGACGCCCATGATCTCGGCCATGTTGTTGCCCTTCATCGCGGCATCGAAGCTTTCGACGCGCGCGTTGAGGCTGGACTGCTGCTCGGCCGTCAATTCGGCCGCAAAGGCCGACCCGATCAGGGCAAAGGTGAGGAGGGCGGCGGCGAGGATGCGGTGAAAGAGCCTCATCAGTGGGCACCACCGGCTTTGGCCGGGGCTTCTTTCTTCTTGTACATCGCCAGCATGCGCTGGGTGACGAGGAAGCCGCCGAAGATATTGACGCTGGCGAGGATGAGCGCCAGGAAGCCGAAGAGCTTCGAAATCCAGTTGCTGTCAGCCGCGAGCGCGACCCCCACCGCGAGCAGCGCACCGACGACGATCACCGAAGAGATCGCGTTGGTAACCGACATCAGCGGCGTGTGCAGCGCCGGGGTGACGCTCCAGACGACGAAATAGCCGACGAAGATCGCCAAGACGAAGATCGAGAGGCGGAAGACGAACGGATCGATCGCGCCACCCGTGGCAGCGCTAACCGCAGCGGTGATGGCATCCGCAGTGTGCTCGGCGGTCTGTTCCATTTACTACTTCCCCTTCACAGCCGCAGGCTTCTTGGCCGCGGCAGGCTTAGTGACGGCAGCGGGCTTTTCTGCTGGAGCCGCCTTGACAGCCGGCTTCTTCGCGGCAGGCTTCTTCGCCGCCGCCCCTGTCTTCACCGGAGCTGCCGGCACAGCTTCCGCCTTGGGCGCAGCTGCCTTTCTCGGCGCCGCGGCTTTGCCGGTTGCGCCGGCCTTGACCGGAGCGGCAGGCTTTACTGCCGGCTTCGCGGGCGCCGCAGGAGCAGCTTCGACCTTGATGTTCGGATGGACGACGGCGCCGTCACGGGTGAGGACGGTGGCCTTCACCAGCTCGTCGTCCCAGTTCACGGCGAGCTTCTTTTCCTTCTTGTCGATCAGGGTCTCGAGGAAGGACACGAGGTTGCGCGAATAGAGCTGGCTCGCCGACGTGGCGAGACGACCGGCGACGTTCAGATGGCCGATGACGGTGACGCCGTTGGCGGTCGTGAAGACGTTGCCCGGCTGGGTGACTTCGACATTGCCGCCGCGCTCGGCCGCCAGATCGACGATCACCGAACCCGGCGCCATCGAAGCAACCATTGCCGCACTGACCAGCTTCGGCGCCGGCCGGCCCGGGATCAGCGCCGTGGTGATGACGATGTCCTGCTTGGCGATATGCCCGGCGACCAGTTCGGCCTGCGCCGCCTGCTCGTCCTTGGTCAACTCGCGGGCATAGCCGCCCGTGCCCGAGGCGTCCTTGAGCGCATCGGTCATGATAAACTTGCCACCCAGCGACGCCACCTGTTCAGCAGCGGCGGCACGCACGTCGGTCGCAGTAACGACTGCGCCGAGGCGCTTGGCAGTCGCGATGGCCTGGAGGCCCGCAACGCCCGCACCCATGACGAAGACCTTGGCCGGACGCACCGTGCCGGCAGCCGTCATCATCATCGGCATGGCGCGCTCGAACGCACTCGCCGCGTCGATCACTGCCTGGTAGCCGGCGAGGTTGGCCTGCGATGAGAGAATGTCCATCACCTGCGCACGGGTGATACGCGGCATGAATTCCATCGCGATGGCAGTGACGCCGGCCTTGGCCAGCGCGGCGATATCGCCCTCATTGCCGTAGGGGTCCATCGCGCCGATAACCAGCGCACCCGGATTGGCGCCGGCGATGCCGGCGGCGCCCGGACGGCGGACCGTGAGGACGATATCCGCGCCCTTGATGGTCGCAGCAGCGGCACCAACGGTGGCGCCGGCAGCGGCATAATCGGCATCGGGGAAGCGGGCCAGCGCCCCTGCCCCGGCCTCGACTGCGACTTCGGCGCCCAGCCCGATCAGCTTGGTGACGGTCTCAGGGGTCGCTGCAACCCGGGTCTCGCCCTCGGAGCGCTCCCGCAACACTGCAATTTTCATGAACGTCTCCGAAGATCCGATCGCACCGGCCGTATCCGGCCGCTGCACAAGAAAAATCCCGCCGTCAGGTGCGGCGGGATCCGAGGACCATTACCCCGAAGATCAGCACTGGAATGGCCAGGAGCAGCAAGGTGCCGATGATCGCATTGTGCGCTTCGATGAAGGCATAGAGCGACAGCACGATCAGCACCGACGACACGATGCCCCACTTCACGAAGGTGATGAAGCCGCGATACGTCCCCTCGTGCATCGCATAGTCCATGGCAGGGGGAAGTTCGTCGGCATGTGCCGCTGCGGCGGGTTTCTTGGCCATCAGGTCCTCAGTCGAGTTCGTCGAAAGGTGGGGCCACGATCTGCGCGCGACGTTGGCGCATCGCGCCGCAAACCGGAATACCCCTCGCCCGCTCTCATACTTCGCCATAATCCGCCGCACAAGCGCGCGCGGCGGATGGTCACTGAAACGGAAGTCCATTCGACTTTCGGTTCACGGGTATTGGCCGTTTCGTTGAAACGGCGAACACCGCTGGTTCTTCTTTTGTCGCGCTTCCGAACCGGAGAAGTCTCCAACTTCTCCTGGAAGTGCTCTACGGCTGCGTCGCTTCGAGCTCGTTGATCAGCCGCTCGATCATGCCGAGGCCGAGGTCCCAGAACTTGGGATCGCGCGCGTCGAGCCCGAACGGCGCCAGCAACTCCGAGTGGTGCTTGGAGCCACCCGCCTTCAGCAGCTCGAAATAGCGCTCGGCAAAGCCCTCGCTCGATCTTTCGTACTGCGCATAGAGCGAGTTCACGAGGCAATCACCGAAGGCATAGGCGTAGACGTAGAAGGGCGAGTGGATGAAGTGCGGGATGTAGGCCCAGAAGATATCGTAGCCGTCGTTGAGCTTGATCGCCGGTCCGAGGCTCTCCGCCCCGATCTCGAGCCAGATCTGGTTGAGATCGGCGGTGGTCAGCTCGCCCTCCTTGCGGCGGGTGTGGACTTCGCGCTCGAAGGTGTAGAACGCGATCTGCCGCACTACGGTATTAAGCATGTCCTCGACCTTGCTCGACAGCATAGCGAAGCGCTGCTTCGGATCGGTGGTCTTGGCCAGCATCGAGCGAAACGTCAGCATTTCGCCGAACACCGAAGCCGTCTCGGCCAGCGTCAGCGGCGTCGGCGCCATCAGTGCCCCCTGCGGGCCGGCCAGCACCTGGTGCACGCCGTGGCCAAGCTCATGCGCCAGCGTCATCACGTCCCGGGCTTTGCCGAGGTAGTTGAGCATCAGGTACGGATGGGCAGACGGCACGGTGGGATGCGCAAAGGCGCCGGGTGATTTGCCATCCTTGGTCGGCGCGTCGATCCAGCCTTTGGTGAAGAACGGCTGCGCGATCTCGACCAGCTTGGGTGAGAACGCTCCGTAGGCTTCGAGCACCGTGTCGGTCGCGGTCTTCCAGTCGTAGATGCGATCGTCCGACGTCGGCAGCGGCGCGTTGCGATCCCAGGCGTTGAGTTGGTCCTTGCCGAACCACTTTGCCTTCATCGCGTAGTAGCGGTGGCTGAGCCGTGGATAGGCGGCACGCACCGCCATCTGCAGTGCATCGACCACTTCGCGCTCCACCGAATTCTCGAGGTGACGGCTGTCGGCAATGTCCTTGAAGCCGTGCCAGCGGTCGACGATCTCCTTGTCTTTGGCGAGGACGTTGGTGATGTGCGTGAACAGGCGCTCGTTGCCATGCAGCGTCTTCGAGATGGCGTGGAACGCCGCCTCGCGCTTCTTCTCGTTCCGGTCTGAGAGGAAGTTGAGCGTCGATTCGAGGTTCAGCTCCTCGCCATCCACTTCGAACTTGAGACCCGCCATGGTCTCGTCGAACAGCCGGTTCCAGGCGCCGGCGCCGGTAACGGACTTCTCGTGGAACAGCTCCTCGATCTTGTCCTCGAGCTGGTAAGGCTTCGCCTTGCGCAGCTCGGCGAACCAGGGCCGATAGCGGCCGAGTTCGGCGCTGCCGCTGAGCGCGGCTTCGAGCACGCCTTCGTCGATGCGGTTGAGTTCGAGCCCGAAGAAGATGAGCCCGGTCGAAAGATCGGTGAGTGCCTGGCTGAGATCGCCGAGGAACTTCACCTTGTCTCCGTCCTGCGTGTTCCGGACATATTGGAGGAAGGCGTATGACCCGAGCTTGCCAGAGAGATCGCTCAGCGCTTCGTAGCGCTGGATCGCTTCGATCAGCTTGCCCGACTTCGCCAGGTCTTCGAGCTTGCCCTTGTAGTCCGCCTCGAACGCCTTGGCCTCGGCCTTGGCTTTGGCGAGATCGAGCTTCAGCGCGTTCGAGTCATTGCCCGGATAGAGATCGTCGAGGTTCCAGACCGGCAACTTGCCGAGTTCGTTGTGGCCCTTTTGAGCGGTCGCCTCTGTGGCGCGGGTCAACTCGATCTTCACTTGCATCACCTCGGAATTCTGGAGCGCGCGACCTTAGCCAGCGGGCCCGAGGATGGGAAGCGTCGACCGAAATCGTTAGCCTTAATCGGCTCTTAACCCGCCGATTTCATCCTGCTTCAAAACGGCACAGCGCGATTCGCCATGAGGGCGTGCCGCGCAACGACAGAGTCTTGGAGGACCAGTGACGCGTGTTCTGATCGTCGACGATGACCCGGTGCAGCTGCGACTGACTTCCGAAGTGGCGAACCGTGCGGGCTTCGCCGCGGTCACCGCAACCGGTGGCCGCCAGGCGCTCGACCTGCTGCGCGCCGACCCCGGCATCGGCGCCATGGTGCTCGATCTCGTGATGCCCGATCTCGACGGCATGGCCGTGATGGAGACGATGCGCCGCGAAGGGATCGCAACTCCGGTGATCGTCCAGACCGGCCATTCGTCGCTCGAAACCGTCGTCTCCGCCATGCGGCAGGGCGCGTCGGACTACTTCGTCAAGCCCGTCGCGCCGGAACGGATGATCGTCTCGTTGCGCAATGCGCTCAAGCTCTCCGAGCTCGAAATGCTGGTCCGCACCGACCGTAACCGCATGAACGGAACGCTCGGCCTCGCCGACATCGTCACCCGCGCCCAGGGTATGGACCGCGTACTGTCGCTGTGCGCCAAGGCGGCCAAGTCCCCTATTCCGGTGATGATCGAAGGCGAGAGCGGTGTCGGTAAGGAACTGGTTGCGCGTGTCATCCAGGGTTCGGGCGACCGCGCCGGAAAGCCCTTCGTCGTCGTCAATTGCGGCGCCATCCCCGCGAAGCAGATCGAATCGACCCTGTTCGGACATCGGAAGGGCGCCTTCGCCGGCGCGACCTCCGATCAGCCCGGCAAGTTCCTCGAAGCCAATGGCGGCACCATCTTCCTCGACGAAGTCGGCGAACTCCCGGCCGAAATGCAGGCCAAGCTGCTGCGCGTGATCCAGGAAGGCGAGATCGAGCCGATCGGGGCCGACCGTCCGGTGCGAATCAACGTGCGCATCATCTCCGCCACCAACCGGCGGCTGCTCAATCTCACCAAGGCCGGCCAGTTTCGCGAGGATCTCTACTATCGGCTGAACGTCTTCCCGATCTATGTGCCGCCGCTGCGCGACCGCATCGAGGACGTGCCCGTACTGGTCGAGCACTTCATCGCCCGCCTCGCCGCCGAAGCCGGCAAGCGCGTCATCGGCATCTCCGAGCCGGCGCTGGCAATGCTCAAGGCCTATAACTGGCCGGGCAACATCCGCCAGCTCGAGAATGCGGTCTATCGGGCCGTGGTGCTGAGCGATGGTGCCTATCTCGAAACCGCCGACTTCCCGCAGATCGTCGCCCTCGGCTCGGGCCGCGAGGAAGCCGCCAAGCTGGCCGGTGCCACCCCTTCAGCCCCCGTTCACATTGACGATGCGAGCCTGCCACTGCGTGAGATTGCGGGGAAGGCCGTGGCGCCAGATCGTTTCGTTGCCGAAGGCGGCGAAGTGGCGGCGCTGGCGGATGTTGAACGCGAACTGATCGGCTTCGCGTTGCGGCATTACGGTTTCCGGATGTCGCGTGTAGCGCGGGCCCTCGGGATCGGCCGTTCGACCCTTTATCGCAAGCTGCGCGAGTACGGTCTCGACGAGGGGCTGGAGAGCGACGCGGCGTAGCTTTCCGTTGCATCAAGTCCACAGGCCGGACTCACAAAATCGCGAGGAATTGTCAGCGTTAAGTTTTGTGGGCTAAGCAAAATCCATTGCACGGGCATGTGGCCGACTCCTCCCGGTCGTTGCAACATCCCGCAAGCCCAATTGACGGGTACGGAGTCTGTTGATGTCGAAGCTCAAGGCCTTGTTGTTGGCGAGCACGGTGGCGTTTGCGTCACCGGTAGCAGTGCTGGCGCAAGAAGTGGTCACGGTGGCCGGCATCGAGGCGACCCGCGTCGTCATCGCGCCGCCCAAGACCGAGCTCGCGCGCATCATCAAGGCCGGTCTCTCCAAGTCCTATGCGGATGCACAAAAGGGCACCCGCGCCTACGAGCAGACCCAGAAGCTCTACTTCTTCTACGGCGCCCGCCACTTCGAGCCGCTTTGGCTGAGCGAAGGTGCTTACGGCCAGGTGGAATTCTCCGCCAATGCCGAGAAGATCATCGACGTCTTCAAGCAATCCGAACTCGAGGGCTTTCGTCCGTCCGACTACATCACGCCCGAGATCGACGTCACCCAGATCGGCAAGGACCCCGCGAGCCTTGCGGCGCTCGAGACCGCCTTCTCCGCCGCTGCGATCCGCTATGCCCAAGACGCCTTCGGCGGCCGCATCAATCCGCTCGCCGTCAACGACACCTGGACGATCACACCCAAGAAGATCAACGAGGCCGAACTCCTCGTGAAGCTCGCCGACAGCAGCGATCCCGGCAAGGTGCTGCTCGCGCTGTCGCCGACCCAGCCGGAGTTCCTCGGCCTCAAGTCGGCGCTCGCCAAGTTCTACGACGGCTCGGTGATCGACGCCGCCATCACTATCCCCGACGGCAAGCTGCTGAAGCCCGGCATGACTGACGAGCGCGTGACGCTGCTGCGCCAGCGCCTCGATGTCCCCGAGCCCGAGATACCCGAGACCGCCGGCGCCGAAGCCGCTGTCGACATCACCTACGACGAGCCGCTGGTCGAGGCCGTGAAGACCTTCCAGGAGGGTCTCGGCCTCAATGCCGATGGCGCCATCGGTCCCGCGACCATCGCCGCGCTCAACGGCGGCTCCGCCACCACCAAGGAAGACATTATCGCCAACATGGAACGTTGGCGCTGGGAGCCGGATGACTACGGCGACTTCGAGGTGACGGTGAACATTCCGGAGTTCCGGCTCTGGATCATGAACAAGGACGAGGTCCACTACACGACCCGCGTCGTCGTCGGCACGCCCAAGCACCAGACGCCGGTGTTCAACAACGAAATCAAGCACATCGTCGTCAACCCGTACTGGAACGTGCCAGCCTCGATCGCGGTCAACGAGATCAAGCCGCACCTGCTCGCCAACCCAGGCTATCTGAGCGGCCAGAACATGGAGATGCTGTACGGCGGCAAGGTCGTGAACGCCTCGGCGATCGACTGGACCCAGACCAACATCAACCAGTTCAACATCCGCCAGAAGCCGGGCCCCGGCAACGCACTGGGGCAGGTCAAGTTCCTGTTCCCCAATGAGCACGACGTCTACCTGCACGACACGCCGTCCAAGTCCTTGTTCTCGCGCTCCTTCCGCGCCTATAGCCACGGGTGCGTGCGCGTCGAGAACCCGCTAGATTTCGCCGATGCTCTGCTCAAGCTCGAGCCGGACATGACCGCCGAAACGCTGAAAGCTGCATTCGGCCCGAAGGAGCGGTGGTTCAACCTGAAGAACAAGATTCCGGTCCACATCTCCTACTTCACCCTGCGCGTCGATGCGGACGGCACCATTCGCTCCTACGGCGATGTGTACGGCCTCAACCAGCGGTTGAAAGAGCTCCTCGCCGAGTAGCAACACCCCGGCGGAGGGACTAGAGTTCGAGGGCTGGTGCCAGTATGCACCAGCCCTTTTCGTCTCACGCGTTCAGTGATCGCAGCCAAGCGTTTACGGCTGCTTAGGAATTCGGCCTTGGTTCAGCCGGATTTTCTGACTAGAAAGTGCATCGGTGGCAGCCTCATTGGCCACTGGCCGTGTGCGTTAACTCCTTCTCATCCATAGCGCGCTACGGTTCATCTACTATCGGGTTGCAACGGGTCGTTCGGGGCGTGTTGGGGAAACTGTTCGGGATATGGCGGGTGCTGCCGCGGCTTGTCTTCGCCGCGACGATGGCTTTGACCGTCCTTCTGCCGCCGACCACGGTGCCGGTGAGCGCCGCCTTCGGCAGCGCCAGTTCGGCCGTCGACCGCACCCTGTGGCTGCATCATACCCATACCGGCGAGACCGCCCGCTTCACCTTCAAGCGCAATGGCAAGTACGATCAGGCCGTGCTGCGGCAGATGAACGTGTTCCTTGCCGACTGGCGTACCAAAGAGCCCACGAAGATGGATCCGGCCCTCTTCGACCTGCTCTGGGAAGTGTACCAGGAAGTCGGCGGCACCCAGCCCTACAACATCGTTTCGTCCTACCGATCGCCCAAGACCAACAAGATGCTCGCCGCCAGATCCTCGGGCGTGGCTGACAACAGCCAGCATATGAAGGGCAAGGCGATGGACGTGTTCATCCCCGGGGTGAACCTCGCCAAGCTCCGCGCCTCCGCGATGCGGCACCAGGTCGGCGGCGTCGGCTACTACCCGACCTCCGGCAGCCCCTTCGTCCACATGGATACCGGCAACGTCCGCGCCTGGCCGCGCATGACCCGCGCCCAGCTGCAAAAGGTCTTCCCCGACGGCAAGACCCTGCACCTGCCGGTCGACGGCAAGCCGCTCTCCAACCAGGGCCGCGCTTATGCCCAGGCCGAGTGGAGCAAGTGCCATACGGTGCCCTGTGACGGTGACGCCATCTACGAGCCGGCGCCCGACACCATGCTGGCCGACAATTCCACCGAGGCGGCCCCTATCCCCGCCATCCGTCCGCGTACGCTTTCGGGCAGCGAGGCGACGATCATGCTCGCTTCGGCCACCGAGCCGACGCAGCGCATGGTCTCGACCTTTGAGGTGGCGGCGCCTGTTCCCGTTACGCGAAGCGGTGCGATGCAGCTCGCCGCCGTGGACACGGCTGCATTCGAAGCCATCGGCGCGCCGATCCCGGTGATGAAGTCCGAGGCTATCCAGCTCGCGACGCGTGGCCGGATCGAGGGTGAAACCGCCGTCGCCGCACTCGAAGCGATCGATATGCCGAAACCCCGCGTGCTGATGACACCGAAGGACGGCGAGATCGTTACCGCCTACGTGCCGACCAGCTCGAGCCCCGAAGCCCAGAAGGCACTCGAGATGATCATCGAGCGCGAGACCGCCGTGGCGCAGACCCTGCCGACGAAGGAAGAGATCCTCGCCCACGCCAACATCCGCACCGCTTCGCTCGGCGGCGTATCCAGCCTCAAGGGCATGTTCGACATGACCTTCAACGCGCTGACCGGCAACTCCCCGGCCCCGATGCAGCAGGCGCTTGCCGACCTGGCCCAGAGCCGCCAGCCCAACGGCAGCATTGAACTCCGCGGTATCGAGCTGGTGGCGCCCGAACTCGATCACGTCAACGACACGCTGGTCGAGCCGCAGATGATGCAGACCGCCTTCTGGGCCGAGATGACCGAGGCCGAGGGCTGGCTCGACAAGACCACCGAACTCGGCCCGCTCACCGGCCGCGTCGCCTTTCTTCCCGACAATGCCGCAATCCCTGCTTACGACCGGTTCGTGACCAGTGGACTCCAACTGGTCGCGGAACGCTAAAAAGCCGCGCCACCAAGGCGTTGCAATGCCCGTCCCGAGCCTCTAAGTCTCAACTGGAGCGCCTTCAGGAAAAGTTGCAGACTTTCCTTCTCGAAAGCGCGACAAATCAAAGACTTGACCGGCCCGTTACCGGCGAAGGATCGGTAGACTTGGACAAGCCGCAGACACCGCTGCTCGACCGCGTTTCGACGCCCGCGGACCTCAAGACCCTCTCGCGTGAAGACCTGCGTCAACTCGCCGATGAGCTACGCTCCGAAGTGATCGACGCCGTCTCGGTCACGGGCGGGCACCTCGGCGCCGGACTCGGCGTCGTCGAGCTTACCGTCGCGCTCCACGCCACTTTCGATACCCCGAACGACCGCCTGATCTGGGATGTCGGCCACCAGGCCTATCCGCACAAGGTGCTGACCGGCCGCCGCAATCGCATTCGCACACTGCGCCAGAAGGACGGGCTCAGCGGCTTCACCCGCCGCGTCGAGAGCGAATACGACCCGTTCGGTGCCGGGCATTCGTCGACCTCGATCTCGGCCGGCCTCGGTATGGCCGTAGCCTCGGACCTGAAGGGCGAGAAGCGCAACGTCATCGCCGTGATCGGCGACGGCGCCATGTCGGCCGGCATGGCCTACGAGGCGATGAACAATGCCGGCGCGATGGACGCACGGCTGATCGTCATCCTCAACGACAACGACATGTCGATCGCCCCGCCGACTGGCGCCATGCGGTCCTATCTGGCGAAGCTCGTCTCCGGCCCGTTCTATCGCGGTGTCCGCGACACGGCGAAATCGATCACCGGCAAGATGCCCCGCCTCATCCACGAGACGGCGCGCAAGACCGAGGAATTCGCCCGCTCCTTCTTCACGGGCGGCACGCTCTTTGAAGAACTCGGCTTCTTCTACGTCGGCCCCATCGATGGCCATAACCTCAACGACCTCATGGACGTGCTTCACAATGTGAAGAACCACGAGGGCGGCCCGGTTTTGGTGCATGTCGTCACCAAGAAGGGATTTGGCTACGCCCCGGCCGAGAACTCCGCCGACAAGTACCACGGCGTCAACAAGTTCAACGTGATCACCGGCGCTCAGACAAAGCCGCAGTCGAACGCCCCGAGCTACACCTCGGTGTTCGCGCAGAGCCTGATCGCCGAGGCGAAGGCCGACGATCGCATCGTCGCGGTGACCGCCGCCATGCCCAACGGCACCGGGCTCGACAAGTTCGCCGAACTCTTCCCGACCCGCACCTTCGACGTCGGCATCGCCGAGCAGCACGCAGTGACCTTCGCCGCCGGCATGGCGACCGAGGGCATGAAGCCGTTCGTCGCCATCTACTCGACCTTCCTGCAGCGTGCCTACGACCAAGTGGTGCACGACGTCGCCGTGCAGGGCCTACCCGTGCGCTTCGCCATCGACCGCGCCGGCTATGTCGGCGCCGACGGACCGACCCATGCCGGCAACTACGACAACGCCTATCTCGGTGCCCTCCCCGGCATGGTGATCATGGCCGCCGGCGACGAGGCTGAGCTCAAGCATATGGTCGCCACCGCCGCCGCCTATGACGACGGCCCGATCGCCTTCCGCTACCCGCGCGGTGACGGCCTCGGCGTCGAGCTGCCCGAACGCGGCAGCGTGCTCGAGATCGGCAAAGGCCGCGTGCTGCGCGAGGGCAAATCGGTCGCGCTGGTCAATTTCGGCACCCGGCTCGGCGAAGTCATCGCCGCCGGTGAGAAGCTGATGGCCTACGGCCTCAATCCGACCATCGCCGACATGCGCTTCCTCAAGCCGCTCGATGAAGACCTGCTGGCCCGGCTGGCGCGCGAGCACGAACTGCTGCTGACCATCGAGGAAGGCGGTATCGGCGGCTTCGGCAGTCACGTCGCGACCTTCCTCGCGCGGAATGGCCTCCTTGACGGCAAGCTGAAACTCCGCCCGCTGATGATCCCCGACACGTTCGTCGAGCAGGCCGGGGTGAATGACATGTATACGGCGGCCGGACTGGATCGGGTCGGCATTGTGGCGACAACGCTCACGACGCTCGGGATAGATGGCGACGCCGTGCTGCGGTCGACGCTGGCTTAAGCATCAGTCCGCTTGGGCGCCCCGCACAACTCCCACCGGCTGTCATCCCTGCGAAGGCAGGGATCCATTTCATCGTCAGCGCCAGCCGAGAGGTGGATCCCTGCCTTCGCAGGGATGACATCGTGTGTGGGAGAGTCTTCCGCGCAGCCACCAGGTCACAGAATCAGCTAACCACATCCCATGCAGGTCGCGATCGACATGGGTGTGGCGCAGGGTGGCGCCGAGGCGATGCTCGATCTCGAGGAACTGCTCGCGACGCGGTTGCTCGTGCAGGGCAATTCCGGCTCGGGCAAATCGCACCTCCTGCGCCGGCTGCTCGAACAGAGTGCCCCCTGGGTGCAGCAGTGCATCGTCGACCCCGAGGGCGATTTCGTTACCCTCGCCGATAAATACGGCCACCTCGTCGTCGATGCCTCGCGTTCGGAGAGCGAACTCACCACCATCGCCGCCCGCGTCCGCCAGCACCGCGTTTCGGTCGTCCTCAGCCTCGAAGGGCTCGATGTCGAGCAGCAGATGCGCTGCGCCGCCGCCTTCCTCGGCGGCCTCTTCGATGCCGATCGCGATTACTGGTATCCGATGCTAGTCGTCGTCGACGAAGCCCAGCTCTTCGCCCCTGCCATCGCCGGCGAAGTCTCTGACGAAGCGAGAAAACTCTCGCTTGGCGCCATGACCAACCTGATGTGCCGTGGCCGCAAACGCGGCCTTGCCGGCGTCATCGCTACCCAGCGCCTGGCCAAGCTCGCGAAGAACGTCGCGGCTGAGGCGTCAAACTTCCTCATGGGCCGCACCTTCCTCGATATCGACATGGCCCGCGCCGCCGACCTGCTCGGCATGGAGCGGCGCCAGGCCGAGATGTTCCGTGATTTGAACCGCGGCCACTTCGTCGCACTCGGCCCCGCCCTGTCGCGCCGTCCGCTGCCGCTGGTGATCGGCACCGTCGAAACCTCCGCCCGCTCGTCTAGCCCGAAGCTGATGCCGCTGCCCGATGCGCCCGTGGATGCCAAGGAGCTGATCTTCGCCCCCGTGCCCGAGGCGGCACGCCCGGTGCGTCGTCCGCCCCCGCCCCCGCCGCCTTCGACCAACGACCTCTTGGCCCAACTGGTCCGCACCCAGGCGCCGCAGCCGCGGCCGGACGAGCCGGTGATCGACGAGGCCGAACGTGATGGCGCCATCGACGATGTGATCCGCGAGTTGCTCGAGGATCGCGACGCCGCCTATCGCTCGGTCGCGGTGCTCTACCAGGATTTCCTCGTCCGCTGCCGCATCAGGCGCGTGCCCGGCGAGGCGCTGGCCCTGCCGGCCTTTCGCCGCAAGCTCGCGGTCGTCCGCGCCGGCGTCGCCGACGAGACGGCACAGTCCGAAACCTGGCAGACGGCACTGGCGCTCTCGAACCAGCTTGCCGATGACGTGCAGGGCGTATTCCTTGTGCTGGCCCGCGCCGCGGTAGAGGCCCTGCCCTGCCCGTCCGACGCCACCCTCGCCCGCGCCTATGGCACGCACTCGCCCGGTCGCGCCCGGCGCCTCCTCGCTTATTTCGAGGAACGCGGCCTGCTCGTCGTCCGCATGGACCTGCGCAACCAGCGCATCGTCGCCTTCCCCGATCTCGGCAGCGAAACCGCTCCCGGCAGCCCCGATGCTCCGGACTACGACGAGCGCTCTGCGGCCGAGTAATCTAGTCGTCCGGATGGCCCCATTGGGCAAACACCCCCCCCAGGCGCTGGTGCCTTGGATCGGTGGGATCCAGTTCAGCTCTGGGATCGTGCGTGCCGAGTTCCAGCGACCCGTGAGCCGGCCGCCAGCCGAGGTTCGCACCCGTCTCGACCGGCACCGGTGCATTTGGATTGTTCGAGATGCCATAGACCACGCGATAGCCGAGCGTGCCGGCATCGAGCCCCGCCTCGATCAGTCCCGCGAGGTCGTCGCGGCTGCACCAGAGCCGCGCCTCGCGCGGCGTGCCCGGATTGCCGGCCGTACAGATGCGGATCGCGAGGCACTCGATGCCGAACTTGTCGAAATAGAGGCGCCCGAGCGCCTCGCCGAAGACCTTCGAGACGCCGTAGAGAGAATCCGGTCGCACCGGAACGTCCGCCGCGAGCGGCAGCTGCTCGGCCTCGTACATCCCGACCACATGATAGCTCGACGCGAAGATCACGCGCCGGACGCCCGCTTGCCGTGCCGCTTCGAACACGTTGTAGGTCGCAACGATGTTGGCATCGACAATGTCCTGCCAGCCGGCCTCATTCGCGCGCGCGCCAAGATGCACCACCGCCGAAAAATCGTCGGCCATCAGGGCGTCGACCGCCGACCGATCCGACAGATCGGCGATCACGACATCCCCGCCATCGGTGGCGGCGCGGATATCCGTGGCGACGAAGGCTCGCCCATGCTCCACGAACCAGCGGCGCAGATGCGTGCCGAGGTTGCCAGACGCTCCGGTCAACAGGATTTTCGACATGGGTCCTCCGATGGGGCGCAGAAGAGCCGCCCGGCAGACGGGAGGCAAGCCCCCGACTTATCCCCGCGCTCGCCGCTTGCCGTAATCTCCCGGTTGTCACACGGTGAGGCTTGGGGGGAATATGGCCGGTCCGACACTTGCGTCTTCAACGGTTTCTGGGTTCGGACTGGACCCGGAGTTTGCGGCAACCCTGGCGCTGGTGCTCGCCGACTGCCGGGCCGCCGGTTACGATTTCCGCATCTCGCAGGGGCTGCGCACGCCGCAGACCCAGGCGGACTACTACTGCCGCTGGGCCAAGCGCACACCCGGGCAGATCGACCAGAAAGCGAGCGAGCTCGAGGCCAAGGGGGCGCCGTGGGTAGCCGGATTGCTCCGGGCGCGCCGCAGTATCAAGCGCCAGAAGGCCTGGCTGACAAACGCCATGCCCGGCGCCGGCTGGCACCAGTGGGGCCTCGCCGCCGACTGCTACTGCCACCGCAACGGCAAGATGGTCGAGGCCGGCGACGACCCCTGCTACGCCTTCTATGCCAGTTCGGCCGAGCAGCGCGGACTGCGCGCCGGGCTCTACTTCAGCACGCCGGACGCCGGTCATGTGCAGGGGCCGCACGAATCGAGCGCCGCGAACGCCTATGCCTGGTCGAGAATCGACTCGGTAATGCGCTCGCGCTTCGGCGACAAGCCCGCCATGGCAGTGCCGGCGGGCCTATGAAAAAGGGCCGCTGCAAGCGGCCCTTTTCGATTTCTGCGCGAGCGTCGACTACTCGTCTTCGCTCGGCGCCGCGGCCATGCCGAGAGCGGTCAGGTAGAGCTCGAGCAGGGCTTCCTGCTCCATGCGTTCGGCGTGGTCCTGCTTGCGGATCGAGACGATCTTGCGCAGCACCTTGGTGTCGAAGCCGTTGCCCTTGGCTTCGGCATAGACTTCCTTGATGTCACCGGCGATCGCCGCCTTCTCCTCTTCGAGCCGCTCGATGCGTTCGATGAAGGCCTTAATCTGGTCCTGCGCGACGCTATCGGATGAGACGGTAGCCATAATGGTATTCCTCTTCGTTTCGGCCCCCGTTCAACCCGTTTGAGAGCGGCTGTTCAAGCCGATTTGACGCCTATCCACATCGCGTCCCCGGGGCGCCTCTGTTTCGCGTCCCCCGACCGGTCCCGTATTTCCGCCAAAAGCCTTCGATAGCGGTTGACAGCAGGCGGAGTGCTGAGCACAACACATCCGCGCTGCAAACGATTTCAGGCGTCGAACCCGGACGGTCCATTGCGCTACATCCTGGCTATCGCTGGCGTTATCGCCGCGGCGCTCGTAGCCGTGGCCATTTGGGCTATGCTGCCGCGCCCCGATACCCTGCAGCAAGGCGCCGTCGCGCAGGAACAGGCGCCGGCCGCGAACGCTGCGGCGGGCGATACCGGACAGGGCAGCTTCCGCGTCTGCAATGAAACCGCCAACAAGGTATCCGTCGCCTTCGGCTATCGCGCCGAAAAAGGCTGGCAGTCGGAAGGCTGGTGGGTGGCCGAGCCGAACAATTGCGTCACCATCTATCGCGGCAACCTTGAGGCACGCCGCTACTATTATCTCTACGCCGCCGACGATGTCAGCGGTGGTTTCTGGGACGGCAGCGTGTTCATGTGCACGCGCGACGAGACCTTCACCATCTTCGGTGTCGAGGACTGCCTGGCGCGCGGCTATGAACGGACCGGATTCTTCGAGGTCGACACGCACAACCGTTCCGACTGGACCTTGCAGCTGACCGAAGGCGAAGTGGTCAGCGGCGAGACGGACTCCAACGAAACACTCCCGCTCGAGGGCGACCTGCCCACGGACGGGGAAGTGCCGGACGATGGCGGCATTCCGGCAGATGACACTTCCACTGATCAAGGTGCAGATACTCAATGAGACGCATGAGACGCGTGAAAATCGTCGCCACGCTGGGGCCCGCCTCCAACGACGAAGCTACGATCGAGAAATTGGCGCGCGCTGGTGCGGACGTGTTCCGCATCAACATGAGCCACGCCAGCCACGAGCTGCTTAAGCAGACGGTCGGCTTCATTCGCAATGTCGAGGCCCGGCTGCATCATCCGCTCGGCATCCTCGTCGACCTGCAGGGCCCCAAGCTCCGTGTCGGCAAGTTCGCTGACGGCGCCATCCAGCTCACGGCCGGGGCGAAGTTCACACTCGATAGTTCCGAGACGCCCGGCACGGTCGACCGCGTCTTCCTGCCCCATCCGGAAATCCTCGAGTCCGTCTCGGTTGGCGACCGGTTGCTGCTCGACGACGGCAAGCTCCAGCTCAGGGCCACCAAGGTCGGCGGCGGACTGGTCGAGACCGAAGTGATCTACGGCGGCAAGCTGAGTGATCGCAAGGGTGTCAGCCTGCCCGACACGCTGCTGCCGATGGGCGCGCTGACCGAGAAGGACCACGCCGACCTGCTGAAGGGCCTCGAGGCCGAAGCCGACTGGATCGCGGTCAGCTTCGTGCAGCGCCCCGAGGATATAATCGATATCCGCAAGGTCGTGCAGGGCCGCGCCGGCGTGATGGCCAAGATCGAAAAGCCGCAGGCTGTCGAGCGGCTCGAAGAGATCATCAAGCTCTGCGACGCCTTCATGGTCGCGCGTGGCGACCTTGGCGTGGAAATGCCACTCGAGCAGGTCCCGGGCCTCCAGAAGCGCATGATCCGTATCGCCCGCCGCTACGGCAAGCCGGTCGTGGTCGCGACCCAGATGCTGGAATCGATGATCACCTCGCCGGTGCCGACCCGCGCCGAAGTCTCGGACGTGTCGATCGCCGTGTTCGAAGGCGCCGATGCCGTGATGCTCTCGGCCGAAAGCGCCTCCGGCCAGTATCCGGTCGAAGCGGTGGCGATGATGAATAAGGTGGCTGTCGCTGTCGAAGGCGACACCAACTATCGCGGTATCATCCGCGCCCAGTCGGCCGAGCCGGAGGCGACCGCTGCCGACGCCATCTCGGCCGCGACCCGTCAAGTCGCCGAAACGCTCGATCTGGCAGCGATCGTTACATACACCTCGTCCGGCTCCACCGCCATTCGCGCGGCGCGCGAGCGGCCGTCAAAGCCGATCCTCGCGCTGTCGCCAAACCTCAGGACCGTGCGCCGGCTGTCCGTCGTCTGGGGCATCCACTGTGTCGAATCGCCCGATGCGGTGAACCTCGAGGACATGGTCGACCGCGCCTGCGTGATCGCCTACCAGGAGGGCCTCGCCCGCCCTGGTGACCGCATCGCTATAACAGCCGGCATCCCGCTCGGCACCCCCGGTGCCACCAACATGCTCCGCATCGCCTTCGTCCGCCAGGACGGCGCCGGCTCGTCGTAAGCGCGCAATAGCTGCTATCAATCCCCGGCCTTCCCGCTCGCGGGGAGGCCGATCGTTCATTTGAGAGACTGTTGATGACCACCAAGCTCGAAGCCGCCCTTGCCCATGCCGATGCCCATATCAACGACAGCCTCGAGCGGCTGAAGACGCTGGTCTCGATCAAGTCGATCTCCACCGACCCCGCCTATGCCGGCGAAGTGCGCAAGGCGGCGGAGTGGCTGGTCGCCGACCTCAAGACACTGGGCTTCGACGCGTCGGTGCGGCCGACCACCGGCCACCCGATGGTCGTCGCCCATGATGGCGACGCCGGTCCGCACGTGCTGTTCTATGCCCATTACGACGTGCAACCCGTCGATCCGCTGAACCTCTGGCACACCGATCCGTTCATCGCGACGCCGATCACCGGCGACGATGGCGAGGTCCGCATTCATGGTCGCGGCACCTCCGACGACAAGGGCCAGCTCCTGACCTTCGTCGAGGCCTGCCGGGCCTGGAAGGCAGTCAATGGCCCGCTGCCGCTGAAGGTGACTTTGTTCTTCGAGGGCGAGGAAGAAAGCGGCAGCCCGAGCCTCCGTCCTTTCCTCGCCGAGGCCAAGGCCGAGCTCGGGGCGGCCGAAATCGCGCTCGTCTGCGATACCGACCTGTGGAACCGCGATACGCCCTCGATCGTCACCTCGCTGCGTGGTCTCGTCGGCGAAGAGGTGGAAATCACCTGCGCCAGCCATGACCTGCATTCCGGCATGTTCGGCAATGCCGCGCGCAACCCGATCCAGGTGCTGGCCGAAATCATCGCCAGCCTTCGCAACCCCGATGGCAGCGTGGCCGTGGAAGGCTTCTACGACGACGTGGCCGAGCTGCCGGCCGATATCGCCGCGCTGTGGAAGCGCCTGCCCTACGACGAGGCTGCGTTCATGGCGGGTGCCGGCCTCACCACCCCGGCCGGCGAGAAGGGCCGCTCGGTGCTCGAGCAGACCCGCTCGCGCCCCACCTGCGAGATCAACGGCATCACCGGCGGCTACACCGGCGACGGCTTCAAGACCGTCATCCCGGCCAAGGCCAGCGCCAAGATTTCGTTCCGCCTCGTCTCCGGCATGGACCCGGTGAAGATCCGCGCCGCCTTCCGCAAGCACGTCACCGACCGCCTGCCGCCGGACGCAACCGTGACCTTCAAGGAACATGGCGGCAGCCCCGCCGTATCGGTGCCGACGGACGGTATTCACCTCAAGCAGGCCGCGGCCGCGCTCAAGGACGAATGGGGTAACGAGGCAGCGCTGATCGGCTCCGGCGGCTCGATTCCCGTAGCGGGCGAGTTCAAGAAGATCCTCGGGCTCGACACCCTGCTGATCGGCTTCGCCCTCGACGACGACCGCATCCATTCGCCCAACGAGAAGTATGACCTCCGGAGCTACCACAAGGGCATCCGCTCCTGGCTGCGGATCATCGCGGCCCTGGCTGCCTAGTTGCCGGGTTCGGACTCCAGCAAGTTCTTCAGCCTCGTCAGGTAGTAGCGGGCGACCACGAGCTGGCTGGCATAGAGTTCGTCGCTGACGCCGGCTGGCCGTTGCCAGGTGAGGGTGACCTGGCACGCCTCCCCCAGGTGTGTGAGGCGCACCGGAATGACGTCTCCGACTGCCTGCCCGGGTCCGAACATCCAGTAGTCCAGTATCCCGTCGAGATTGGGCGACGAAAAGCGGAGGATCATGGGGCCCCCATTGATCTCTACGAGCCAGTCGCTGCCGTGTAGGTGATGAATCTCGGTGCCCTGGACCGGCCCCCACGATGGGAAGTTCAGCGGATCGGCGAGGAAATGATAGACCTCGTCATACGGCTGCTCGATCGTGACAGTGATGAACTGCGTTTCCATAGGCGAACTCTGTGTTCGCCGACTAGATGTGCTTCCGGACTCATACGCAATGACGCTTAGATCACATCTTGCGCCGGTACCCTATAAACGCCAAAAGGCCCGCCGAAGCGGGCCTTTTCAGCAACACTCGTGAGCAGACAGCTCAGCCCTGGCGAGCCTTGTAGCGCTTGTCCACCTTGTTGATGATGTACACGCGGCCGCGGCGGCGCACGAGCTTGTTGGCGCGATGGCGACCCATCAGAGCCTTGAGCGAATTGGTGACTTTCATTCCAAACCTCGGAACAGAAATAAAAAGAGGCGCGCCGCGCCTTCGAATTGCGGCTGTTCCTAAGGGCAAAAACCCCTTCTGTCAACGGCTCTGCGCGGCTTTTCCGAGGGTGGCAATTAACCGCTCGGAAATCGCCCTGGTGCAACATTGCACCGCCATGCAGAAACCCAACCTTGCCAAGCTCGACGTCCTCGTCGTCGACGCATCGACGCACATGGGATCGCTGATCGGCCAGATGCTGCGGCACCTCAAGGTGCGCCGGGTTGATGAGGTGCAGGATTCCGACCGCGCCACCGCCCTGCTGCAATCGCATCGCTATGGCGCCATCATGATGAACGACGAATTGCTGCCGATGGACGGTGTCAGCCTCGTCCGCGCCCTGCGCCAGGCCGCCAAAGGACTGAACCGCGACACCCCGATCATCATGATGTCGTCGGAACCGAGTGCTGCCGGGATTGCCGAGGCGCGCGATGCCGGCGTGACCGAGTTCCTGCGCAAGCCGTTCGCCACCCAGGACATCGAGACGCGCCTGACCTCGGTCCTCAGCTCCCCACGCACCTTCATCGAAGCCGCGGCCTATGCCGGGCCCGACCGCCGTCGGCGACGCGGCCAGCGCCAAGGACCGGGGCGCCGCACCAGCGACCCCGGCTGAGGCGGCTCAGGGACCAGGCGCGAGGTCGATCTCCTGCCATCGAATGCACGCAACGCGCCGCCCGTTGGGCAAGGTGTCGAGCGGCGGCACCTTTTCGGCGCACCGCGCCTGGGCGAAGCGGCAGCGCGTCCGGAACGTGCACCCCGACGGCTGGTTGATCGGCGACGGGATCTCCCCCACCAGCCCCTCGATCGAGCGCTGTCGCGCCCGCTTGGGGTCGGGTATCGGCACCGCCGTCAGCAGCGCCCGCGTATAGGGGTGCTTGGGCTCCTCGTAGAGGTCGTTCCCGTCAGCCAGTTCGACGACCCGGCCGAGATACAGGACGAGGATACGATCGGACACGTGCCGCACCACAGAGAGGTTGTGCGAGATGAAGATCAGCGTCAGCCCCAGCCGATCCTTGAGATCGGAGAGGAGGTTGAGGATCTGCGCCTGGATCGAGACATCGAGGGCCGAAACCGGCTCGTCGCAGACGATCAGCTTGGGCTCGCTGATCAGCGCCCGGGCGATGCCGATGCGCTGCGCCTGGCCGCCCGAGAACTCGTGCGGGTAGCGGTTGATCATCTCGGGGAGGAGGCCCACCGCTTCCATGGTCTTGATGACCCGCTCGCGCCGACCCTTGGCGTCGACCTCGGGCATCAGCGTCCGCAGCGGATCGGCGATGATCTCGCCCACAGTCATCCGCGGATTGAGCGAAGCCAGCGGGTCCTGGAAGATGATCTGCAGGTCGCGCCGCTTCTTGCGCATATCGGCTTCCGGCAGGCGCGAGATATCCTGCCCCAGCCACAATACCTTCCCCTCGTCCGGCGCCAGCAGCTGCAGGATGCAGCGGCCGAGGGTCGACTTGCCGCAACCGGACTCGCCGACGATGCCGAGCGTTTCGCCGCGCTTCACGGTGAAACTGATGTCCTGCAGGGCGCGCAATTGCAGGGGCTTAGAAAACAACCCCGCCGAGATGGAGAAATTCTTCGAGAGGTGTTCGACCTTGAGCAGGTCCTGAGTCCGGTCGAGCATTATGCGACCTCCTCGTATTTGAGTTCGCCCTGGTACCAGCAGGCCTTCTCGCGCACGTCCTCGACCGGCAGCAGCGGCGGCCGTTCGGCAAAGCAGCGATCGAAGCGGAAGGCGCAGCGCGGATGGAAGGCGCAGCCACGCGGCAGGTGCTCGAGACTGGGCGGCAGACCCTGGATCGGGTCGAGCCGGGCGGCCCGCTTGTCGACATTGGGCGTCGAGTGGAGGAGGCCCAGCGTGTAGGGATGGCGCGGATCGTAGAACAGCGTGTCCGTCGGCCCCTTCTCGATGCAGCGCCCGCCATACATCACCATCATGCGGTCGGCGACGCCGGCCACCACGCCCAGATCGTGCGTGATCAGCACCAGCGCCGTGCCGAAATCGTTGGTGAGGTTCTTGAACAGGTCGAGCATCTGCGCCTGCACCGTCACGTCGAGCGCCGTGGTCGGCTCGTCGGCGATCAGCACCTTGGGCTGGCACAATAGCGCCATGGCGATCATGACGCGCTGCCGCATGCCGCCGCTGAGCTCGTGCGGATAGGCGTTGGCGCGCTTGGCCGGCTCGGGGATGCCGACCCGCTCCAGCATCTCGATGACGGTGCGGTTCGCCCTCTCCTGATCGTAGCCCCGATGCCGGACCAGCACCTCGGAAAGCTGCGTTCGGACCCTCAGGCTCGGGTTCAGCGAGGTCATCGGATCCTGGAAGATCATGGCGATGTCCTTGCCGCGATAGCGGTCGAGCTCATGCGGGTTGAGCCCGATCAGGTTGACATCGCCGAGCATTGCCCGGCCCGTCGCCCGGCCATTCTTTGCGAGCAGCCCCATGATCGACAGGAAGGCCTGGCTCTTGCCCGACCCGCTCTCGCCTACGATGGCGAGGGTCTCGCCTTCGCTGAGGGTGAAGTCGAGGTCGGAAACGGCCTTCACTTCGGATTGGTGAAGCTGGAAGGTGACGTCGAGATCGTCGACGACGAGGACATCGGCCATTCTAGCGGTCCTTGGGATCTAGCGCGTCGCGCAGCCCGTCGCCGATATAGGAGAGGCAGACGAGCATGACGACGAGGATGGCGGCGGGGGTGAAGAGCATCCACGGCAGCGCCTCGGCCACCGGGGCACCGAACGAGATCAGCGTGCCGAGCGAAGTTTGCGGCTCCTGCACCCCGAGGCCGAGGTAGGAGAGGAAGCTCTCGGTGATGATGATTTCCGGGATAGTCAGCGTGGCATAGATCACCACCGGCCCGGTTAGGTTCGGCACGATGTGCCGGAAGATGATGGTGAACGGACCCGCGCCACCGGCCTTCGCTGCCTCGATGAACTCGCGCTGCTTGATTGACAGCGTCTGTCCGCGAACGATGCGCGCCATGGTGAGCCATTCGAGACACCCGATGCCGACAAACAGCAGCACCGGCGAACGCCCGAAGATCACGACGAGGATGATGACGAACAGGATATAGGGCAGCGCGTACATGATATCGACGAAGCGCATCATGATCGCGTCGATCCTGCCGCCGAAATAGCCGGCGACGGCACCATAGACGATGCCGATGACGACCGAGACCGTGGTCGCCACTGTTGCGACGAGCAGCGACATCTGGGTGCCCTGCAGCGTGCGCGCCAGCATGTCGCGCCCGTTCTGGTCGGTGCCGAAGTAGTGGCCCTTGGCCCAGTCGGGTGGCTTGCGGATTCCGGCCCAGTCAATCTTGTCATAGGCCCAGGGCAGGAAATACGGGCCGACGATCGCGACGATCACGATGGCGGCAAACACGAAGATCGAGACGACCGCTGCCTTGTTGCCCCTGAGCCGGCGGAACGCGTCCTGCGTCAGCGAGCGGCCTTTCGGCGCCGCCTCCGCCAGGGCGTCGGCATACGCGGTGAGGGTAGCGTCCTTGCCAGTGATGCCGGCCATCAGCGGTACCTCACCTTGGGATCGAGCCAGGCGTAGAGGATATCGACGATCAGGTTCAGCGCCAGTATGATGAAAACGTAGAGAATGGTCGTGCCGAGCACGAGGCCGTAATCGCGGTTGAGCGCGGCGGTGATGAAGTACTTGCCGATGCCGGGCAACGCGAACACCTGCTCGACCACGAGCGAACCGGTCAGCAGGTAGCTGAGGCCAGGTCCGAGATAAGACACCACCGGGATCAGTGCCGGCTTCACGGCGTGCCGGGCGAGGATCAGCCGCGTGCCGAGACCCTTGGAGCGGGCCGTGCGCACATAGTTCGTGCCCAGCACCTCGATCATCGAGCCGCGGGTGAGGCGAGCAACGCGCGCGCCATGCGGCAGCGCCAGGATGATGATCGGCATGACGAGGTTGAGGAAGGCGCCGGGCTGGTACCCCCCGACCGGCAGCCAGCGCAGATAGACGCCGAACACGAGTTGCGCGAGGTTCGCCATCAGGAAATTCGGGATGATGATCGGGATCAGCACCACGAACACCAGAAGGTAATCCGGCCACTTGTTCTGGTTCACTGCGGCGATGGCGCCTGCAACGAGGCCGGCCAGCGTACCGACGATGAAGGCGGAAAAGCCTAGCATCAGCGTGAACGGCAGCCCGATGCTGATGAGGCGGGAAACGGAGAAATCCTCCATCACCATGGACGGCCCGAAATCCCCTCGCAGCACGCCCCCGATATAAAAGAGGAACTGCATGTACAGGGGCTGATCGAGATTGTAGTGGGCCCTGAGGTTCTTCATCACGTCGGGCGGCAGCGCGCGTTCACCGTCGAACGGTCCACCGGGCGCCAGCCTGAGGATGAAGAAACAGACGGTTATCGTGATCAGGATGATCGGGATAGCCGTCAGCACGCGCCTGAGCGCATATCCGAACATTTCTTGTGTGACCTTTCCCGCCAGCCCGCGGGGTCGACGCCGTCAGCCGGCGGCAAATGTGCATAGGGGTCGCAGGCTGATGCCCGCGACCCCGGTTGTGCCGGTTATTCCGACTTGGACATCCAGCGGATCCGGTTGATGTCCTTGGCGTTGTCCTCGAAGCCCGAGATCTTGGGCGAGACAACGTTCTTGGACACGTACCAGTAGATCGGAATGGCCGCGAACTCGTCCATCGCCAGGGCTTCTGCCTGGTGCAGCAGGTCGGAACGCTTGAGCAGGTCGAGCTCCTTGGCGGCCTGGTCCATCAACCCGTCGAACTCCGGATTGGAGTAGCGGCCGTAGTTGTTGCCCCAGTTCATCGCGCCGTCCTGCATGGTGCCGGTGCGAAGCAGGTCGAGCGAGTTGCTGGCGTCCGAGTAGTCCATCAGCCAACCCGCGCGACCGACGTTGAAGTCACCGGCGCGCAGGGCGTCGTAGTGCACCGCGGTCTCGGCGTTGAACAGTTCGACCTGGACGCCGATCTGCTTCCACATGTCCGAGATGGCCACGGCGATGCGCTGGTGGTTCTCGTTGGTGTTGTAGCGCAGCTGCAGCTTCAGCGGGTTCTCCGGCGTGTAGCCGGCTTCCGCCATCAGCTTCTTAGCCTCCTCGACGCGCTGGTCGTAGGGAGCTTCGGCCCAATCGGGTGCGTAGGGCGTGCCTTCGTAGTTGGCCGTGCCGTTCGGCACCCAGCCATAAGCCGGCAGTTCGCCTGTACCGAGCACGTCCGGCCCGATCACGTCGCGCAGCACCGAGATCGACAGCGCCTTGCGAACGTTGACGTTATCCAGCGGCGGCTTTTCCTGGTTCAGCACGTAGTAGTAGATGCCGAGGAACGGCGCCACGTGAGCCTGGCCGGGATAGTTGTCCTGAAGGAACTTATACTGGTCGGCGGGGAAGTCGGTGAGGATATCGAGTTCGCCAGCGCGATAGCGGTTGAGCGCTGCGGTCAGGTCCTCGGTATTGTCCCACTTCACCTCGTCAATCTTGAGGTTGTCCTTGCCGTAATAGGTGTCGGACTTGACGCCGCGGAGGTAGGAGCCGGGCACCCACTCGACCAACTTGTACGGGCCGTTGCCGACGATGTTCTCGGGCTGCGTCCACTGGTCGCCGAACTTCTCGATGATGTCTTTGCGGATCGGGTAGGCGGTGTAGTGGGTCAGCGCCTGGAGGAAGTACGGAGTCGAGGCCTCGAGGGTGATCTCGAGCGTCTTGTCGTCGATCGCCTTGACGCCGAGCTGGCTGAAATCGGTGATCTCGGCCGCATTGATCTTCGACGCATTCTTGATCGGGAACTGCAGGTAGGCGTATTCGGCAGCCGTCTTGGGGTCGAACAGGCGCTGGAAGGCATCAACCCAGTTCTGGGCCGTCACCGGCACGCCGTCCGACCAGTTGGCGTCGGCGCGCAGCTTGAAGGTATAGACGAGACCATCATCGGAAATGGTCCAGGACTCGGCCTGGCCCGGAATCGCATTGGCCTGGATGTCTTCGGCAACGAGACCTTCATACAGCTCGCCGACGATCCGGTTTTCCCAGTCGCCCGAAGCCTTGTGCGGGTCGAGCGAGCCGGGCTCGCTGCCATTGCCGAGGTTCAGCGTAACGGCTTGCGCCGCGCTCCCCATGAACAGCGCTAACGCGCCGGCGGCCGCGACCGCTTTCAGGACCTGTGTTATTTTCATTCTTGTCCCATCTCCTTGAACAAAGACGTTTCCTGACGGGCCCAGCCATTAGAATGCTGTGCCTCATTGTTCTGCCGAATGGTCGAAACCACCGGATTGGGTACGGACCCTAGGGCATCGGCATTTCCGTGACAAGACGGTGACTGACGTAAACGTCAAGCATCGCAAGGCTGTGGGAAAGTGCCGTCGTTCAGTGATACTTCTGTCGCGCGTGAATGACGTCGATGGTGCACGGTAACACGCGATAGACAACGAGGAAGTTCGCGTCAGCGACAAGCTCATCCGCGTCCGGAGCACCTATACCTGTCGCCCCCATTAGGCTGGCTCCGCCATCACAATATTGGACACGGGCCCTCACCTGTCATGTCGCCCGCTCGACCAGCGCGGCGACACCCATGCCGCCGGCGGTGCACACCGAGATCAGCGCCCGCTGCTTTTCGCTCGTTGCCAGCAGCTTGGCCGTCAGCCCGAGGATGCGCGCCCCGGTCGCAGCGAACGGATGCCCGTAGGCGAGGCTCGAGCCCTTGGTGTTGATCTTGACCGGATCGATCTCGCCGAGTGGTGTTTCGCGGGCCAGTGTGTCGCGATTGTAGTCCGGATCGCGCCAGGCCTTCAGCGTTGCAAGCACCTGCGCCGCGAAGGCCTCGTGGATCTCGAACAGGTCAATATCGTCGAAGGTGAGGTTCGAGCGCCGCAGCATCTCCGAGACGGCAATGGTCGGCGCCATCAGCAGCCCCTCGCCCCCGGCGAAATCATTGGCCGCAACCTGCCCGAGCGTGAGGTAGGCGAGGACCGGCAAGCCACGTGCCTTGGCCCATTCTTCACTCGCGAGCAGCACCGAGGCGGCACCGTCGGTGAGCGGAGTGGAGTTCGCGGCGGTCAGCGTACCCTTGCCTGACGATTTGTCGAAGGCGGGCTTCATCGTCGCCATCTTCTCGAGCGTCGTGTCGGCGCGGACATTGTTGTCCTTCAAGACCCCCGCGAAAGGGACAACGAGATCGTCGTGGAAACCCTCGTCATAAGCACGCGCCGCATTGTGGTGGCTGCGCAGCGCCAGCGCGTCTTGCTCCTCGCGCGTGATGCCCCATTCGCGAGCCATCAGCTCGCAATGCTGGCCCATGGAGAGGCCGGTGCGCGGTTCCTGCGTCGACGGCGCCACCGGCGTCAGTTCGCCGAGGCTGAAGCCATTGAACACCTTCAGTTTCTCGGCTGTCGTCCGGGCCCGGCTGAGGTTGATCGCGCGGTGCTGGAACTTGTCGCCGAACACGACCGGGCTGTCTGAAACCGTGTCGGTGCCGGCCGCGATGGCACTGTCAATTTCGCCGATGGCGATCTTCGCGCCGAGCGACAGCGCCGCCTGCAACGAGGTGCCGCAGGCGATCTGCACATTTGTGCCTGGCGTCCGCGGTGACAGCCCCGCGTCGAGGCTCGCCTCGCGCGCCAGGTTGAAATCGCGGCTATGGCTGAGCACAGCGCCGGCCATCACCTCGCCGATATGCTCGCCCCTGAGGTTATACTTCTCGACCAGCCCGCCCAGCGCCGCGCCGAGCATGCCGAGGTTCCCCTCCTCGGCATAGCCGGTATGGGCGCGGGCAAAAGGGATGCGGGCCGAGCCGACGATGGCGACCTTACGCAGTTCTGCCATCAGGCTCTCCCGTCCTTGCGGGCCTGCAATGGCCCTCCGAGGAATGGCGCGAAGCCGGTTCCGTAAATGACGCCGATATCGGCAAGATCGTCCGAGGCGACAACACCCTCGGCCACCGCCACCGATGTCGCGTTGACGAGCGGCTGCACCAGTTCGCGCCCCAGCCCTGCAAGGTCGGGATGCGGCGGCACCTCGCCCTTCACGGCCTTGCCATTGGTCCAGGTGTAGAACCCCTGCCCGGTCTTGCGACCGAGCTTCTTGTCCGCAATCAGCTTTGCGAACTGGCTATTGGCCGGCACCGGATTGCCGAGCTCCTCGGCGACGGATTTGCCGACGTCGAGCCCAACCGTATCCATCAGCTCGATCGGCCCCATCGGCATACCGAAGGCAACCGCGGCCGCGTCGATCTGCTCCTTGTTCGCACCGGCCTCCACCCGCTGCACGGCGCCGAGCATGTAGGGCATCAGCACGCGGTTGACGAGGAAGCCCGGCGCCGACTTCACCACCACCGGCGACTTGCCGATGGCCAGCGCGAAGCTCGCGCCACGGGCGATATCGGCATCGGCATTGAAGCGCGACCGGATCACCTCGACCAGCGGCAGCTGCGCCACCGGATTGAAGAAGTGCAGCCCGATCAGCCGGCCTGGCGCCGTGAGATTCTCGGCGATGCGCTCGAGCTCGATCGACGACGTATTGGTGGCAAGGATCGCGCCCGGCTTGGTCTTGAGCTCGGCATCAGCAAAGATCTTGCGCTTGACCTCGAGGTTCTCGACCACCGCCTCGATCACCACGTCGGCCCGCGCCAGCCCCTTGCCGGTCACGTCGGCCTCGAGCCGCGCCACGGCATTATCGATCTCGGTCTTGGTGCGCAGCCGCTTCTTGAACAACGACTTGGCGCGGTCGAGCGCCGGCTTGATGCGCTCCATGTCGAGGTCCTGCAGCGTCACGCCCATGCCGCGCAGCGCGCACCAGGCGGCGATATCGCCGCCCATCACGCCGGCACCGATGACATGCACCCGGCGGAACACCGCCTTGTCCTTGCCGCGCACACCCTGCTTCTTCAGCCCCTCGGAGAGGAAGAACACCCGACGCAGGTTCTTCGAGGTGTCCGAATTCATCAGCGGGATGAAGCGCTCGGCCTCGCCTTCCTTCATGGCGCGCCAGTCATTGCCATGCGCCTCAAACAGATCGATCAGCGAGTATGGCGCCGGGTAATGCTCGAGGCTCGCCTTCTTCCCGGCCTCGGCCCGCATCTTGTTGGCGACATAGCCACGCAGCGGCCCCAACGCCATCGCACGCTTGGCGAGCGGCGCTACCGCGCTCTTCCGCCCCTGCAATATTGCCTTGCGAGCCTCCCAACGCAGCGTGTCGCGCACCCGCACCAGCTTGTCGACCAGTCCCATCCGCCGTGCCTGGCTGGCGCGCAGCAGCTTGCCGGTCAGCATGATCTGCATCGCATCGACCGGTCCAGCCTGCCGGATCGACCGGCCAGAGCCGCCGAAGCCGGGGAACATGCCGAGGTTCACCTCCGGAAAGCCGAGCCGAGTCTTGTCGTCGTTGACGGCGACCCGGTAGTGGCAGGCCAGCGCCAGCTCGAACCCGCCGCCGAGGCAGAAGCCATGGATGCCGGCAACGACGGGCACCTTCAGCGCCTCGATCCGGTCGAACAGCGCATGCGCCCGGTCGAGCGCAGCGCGCAGCACGCCGGGATCGCCCATCTCGTCGAACTCGGTGATATCGGCCCCGGCGATGAAGCCGCTCTCCTTGCCCGAGAGCAGTGCCACTCCCTTCAGCTCGCCCGACTGCTGCATATCTTCGAGCGCCGTTACGATGCCGTTGAGCTCCGCCAGCGTCTCCCGGCTAAGCGTATTCACCGGCGCGTCGGGGACATCGATGGTGAGCCAGCCGATCCCCTCGAAATCGAGGTGGAATTTCCAGGCACGGCTCGGCGGCATCTGCACTTGGGCCATTTCCGGCTCCTCGTTCAACATTCTATTCGGCAGCTTCTTCGACCGAAGGCCGCTCGCGCCTCAGTTGCTTTGAGCCGAGCTCATCCGGCTCGAAATCATCGACCTTGATCACCTTGTCGGTCGCCTGGTCCGCCAGGCGGAGCGTCGCCGCCTCTGCCTCCGTGAGCACACCCTTCTCCACCGCATCGGAGATAGCGTCGCGGTCGAGCCGACGCTCGATCACGCCCTTCTTGATGGCCCGGATGAACTTGGTCTCGATCTCCGCTGCGCCGGTGATCTTGATCAGCGCATCTTCGAGCACTCCGGTAACATCCTTGGGGTCCATCGACACATAGGTTCCCTTGGTGAGCCGGTCGCGGAAAGCTCCAGGCTGCAGCACCGAACGCGCCAGCCGGTAGGTCTCGCGATCCGACGCGGGCTTCGCGTGCCGGCCCAGCGGAAACACCAGTACGCGCATCAGGTTCCTGAGCACAACGTTCGGGAAGTTGGCGAACACCGCGGCAAAGCTCTGCTCCATCGAGAAGATCAGGTCGCGGGCGATGGCATTGACCACCGGCCGGTCCTCCTCGATCCGCCCGTCATCCTCGTACCGCTTCAGCACCGACGAGAGCAGGTAGAGGTCCGACAGGATGTCGGCCATCCGGCCCGAGAGCCGCTGCTTGCGCTTCAGATCGCCGCCAAGGAAGGCGACGGTCCAGTCGCCCACCAGCGCAAAACTCTGGCTGTAGCGGCTGAGCTGCCGGTACCAGCGCGCCATCTCGTGATCGACCGGCGTCGATGCGAACCGCCCGCCGCTGATGGCATGGAGGAAGCTGCCCGCCATGTTGCGCAGGATGAAGCTCACATGGCCCGTGAACGCTTTGTCGAAGGCGGCAATGCCAGAACGCTTGTCCTTGTTCTGCGCCGCCGAAATCTCGGCATAGAGATAGGGATGCGCCCGCAGCGCGCCCTGCGCGAAGGTGATCAGCGTGCGCGTCAGGATGTTGGCGCCCTCGACCGTGATCGCCACCGGCACGGTCGCGTAGCCCGAGAACAGGTAGTTCGATGGCCCGTCCTGCACGGCACGACCGCCATGGATATCCATAGCGTCATTGAAACGGTCACGCATCGCCTCGGTGGTGCGGTACTTGAGCAGCGCCGACAGCACCGACGGCCGCTGGCCTTCGTCGACCATCGAGGCCGTGAGGGCCCGCGACGCTTCGAACGTATAGGACGAGCGCACCATCCGGCTCAGCGGCTCGGCCACGCCTTCCATCAGCCCCACGGGGATGCCGAACTGGCGACGGATCCGCGCATAGGCCGAAGTGACCCGCAGCGCGTGCTTGATCGATACGGTGCCGATGGCGGGCAGCGAGATCGCCCGGCCGGTGGAGAGGCACTCCATCAGCATGCGCCAGCCCTGCCCCACATATTCCTTGCCGCCGATGAGGAAATCCATCGGGATGAAGACGTTGCGCCCTTGCGTCGGTCCATTCATGAAGGCCGAGCGCGACGGATAATGCCGCCGCCCAATCTTGACGCCCGGATACTTCGCCGGCACCAGCGCCAGCGTGATGCCGACATTGTCGGTCTCGCCGATCAGGTGCTCGGGGTCATGCAGGTGGAAGGCGAGACCGAGCAGCGTCGCCACCGGCGCCAGCGTGATGTAGCGCTTGTCCCAGCTAAGCTTCACGCCCAGCGTCTTCTTGCCCTCGTACATGTCGTAGCAGACGACGCCGACATCGCGCATGCCGGCTGCATCGGAGCCCGCATGCGGGCCGGTGAGCGCGAAGCACGGCACTTCCTGGCCCCTGGCGAGCCGGCCGAGATACTTCTTCTTTTGCGCGTCGGTGCCATACTTCTCGAGCAGTTCGCCCGGCCCGAGCGAGTTCGGCACCATCACGGTGATGCCCGCCGCGATCGAGCGCGAAGCGATCTTCGATACCACCTGGCTCTGCGCCTGCGCCGAAAACCCGAGCCCGCCATGCTCGCGACCGATCAGCATGCCGAGGAACCCCTGCTCCTTGAGATAGGTCCACACGGCCGGAGGCATATCGGCGCGGTTGTTGCGCGTGTCCCAGTCGTCGATCATCGAGCAGACTTTCTCGCATGGCCCGTCGAGGAAGGCCTGCTCCTCGGTGCTCAGGGTCGGCTTGCGCACGCCGAGCAGCTTGGTCCAATCCGGCCGGCCGCTGAACAGCTCCGCGTCCCAGCCGACCGTACCGGCATCGAGCGCCTCCTGCTCCGTCCGGCTGACGCGCGGCAGGATGGATTTGACGATGCCGTAGGCGGGCCCCGTGAGCACCAGCTTGCGGATCGGCGTGAGGGAGAGGAGCCCGAGGATCACGGCGGGCAGAAGCGCCAGAATCCAGCCCAGCAGGTCCGTCATCAGCCAGAGACCATTGTCTGTCGAGATGCGAGAAAGCGCACCGATGACCAGCGCCGCGAAGGCCCACTGCCACAAGGGCGCCCGGCGCATCGCGAGTACCGCGACGGCGACGAGCGTGAGGATCAGCAGCACCCAGACCATCAATGTCCTCCTCGATCGGCCGGTCTTTGCCGACGGAGGCGAAACAATCGCCCCGCTGCCCGGACCGACTCCACTGCCGGGAGTCTAGCCGCGAGCCATGACCATAGCCACAAGATAGCGCCAGTTGACGTATACGTCAACCAATGGACGGGCAATGGAACGCCCACGGTGGTGTCTTCCGCGATACCGCCGAACCCCGGGAGTTGCAGAATCGAGGTTCGCCCTTTGACGCTTACGTCAATTGGTGGGATACTCGTTGAAATAGCGATCGGCAAACGATCGGAGGAGGAGTGGATGGCTACCATGCCGGTAGAGGGCGCGGTGCGCCCATGGGTGAGGCACTATCCCGAGGGCATCTCCTGGGACTCCCCCGTTGACCTGACGCCAGTGCACGAGCGCGTGCTGGCCGTCTGCGCCCGCACCCCCGATGCGGACGCGCTCGATTTCCTCGGCAAGAAGACCAAATACGGTGAATTGGCGAAGCAGATCAATGCTTTCGCCGGCGCGCTGCAGAGCCAGTTCGGGGTGAAGAAGGGCACGCGCGTCGCCCTGCTTTTCCCCAATACCCCCTTCTACGTCATCGCCTACTACGCCGTGCTCCGTGCCGGCGGCATCGTCGTCAACTGCAACCCGCTCTACACGGTCAAGGAACTCAGCCACATCATCGGCAACTCCGGTGCCGAGCTGATGGTGACCCTCGATCTCAAGATCATCTTCGACAAGGCCGAGGCCCTGGTGGAAGCGGGGCACATCAAGAAGCTGATCGTCGCGCACTTCCCCAACGCCCTGCCCGGCGTGAAGAAGTTCCTCTTCTCCGTCGCCAAGGCCAAGGACCTGGTGAAGCTCGAGCGCAGCAAGGTCGCCAACCGCGCCACCCGCTTCGAGCAGTTGCTGGGCCAGAAGCTGACGCCGACGCCGGTAACGATAGATGCGAAAGCCGACGTCGCCGTGCAGCAATATACCGGCGGCACCACGGGCCTGCCCAAGGGCGCCATGCTGAGCCACGCCAACATTGCGGCCAATCTCAGCCAGATCGAAGTGTGGGCGCTCGGCCTGTTCAACGCCCCTTCGCGCACGGTCGCCGTCCTGCCCTTCTTCCACATCTTCTCGATGACCGCCTGCCTCAACGTGCCGCTGGCGGCCGGCGGGCAGGTGGTGATGCTGCCCCGCTTCGAGATGAAGGCCTTTCTCAGCCTGATGAGCCGCACCGGCGCCAACATCCTGCCGGCCGTGCCGACGTTGATCCAGGCCCTCGCCAAGGCAGGCGACCGCGCCAAGCCGCATCTCGCTTCCGTCGAGGTCTCGGTCTCCGGCGGTGCGCCGCTCAGCGACGAAGTCCGAGCTTCCTGGGCCAAAGTGAGCCCGGCTCTCCTCGCTGAAGGCTACGGGCTCACTGAAGCTTCGCCGGTCGTCTGCTGCGCCGCGTTGCGCGTGCCGAGCAAACCGCTCTCCATCGGCCAGCCGATACCCGCGACCGACATCCGCTTCGTCGATGTCGAGAGCGGCAAGGTGGTCGGCGTCGGCGAGCGCGGCGAGCTGCAGGTGAAGGGGCCGCAGGTAATGCTGGGCTACTACAACAACCCGGAAGCGACCGCGGCCGCCTTCATGGACGGCTGGCTGCGCACCGGCGACGTCGGCGTCATGGACGACGACGGCTACGTCTTCATCGTCGATCGTATCAAGGACCTGATTATCTGCTCGGGCTTCAACGTCTATCCGCGCAACATCGAAGAAGCGATCCAGCATCACCCGGCAGTCGAGGAGGTCAACGTCATCGGCGTTCCCGACGAATACCGCGGCGAGGCGCCGGTCGCCTTTATCAAGCTCAAGGATGGACAGTCGGTCAGCGAGCTCGACCTGAGGAAATTCCTTGCTTCGACTCTCAACAAGATCGAAATGCCCAAGGAATTCATCTTCAAGGACCAGCTCCCGAAGACTTTGATCGGCAAGCTGAGCAAGAAGGAGCTGCGCGAGGAATACGCAGCACGGGGAAAGACGCATGAACCGGCCTGAACCCGAAAATCGCGACCTGTTCGCCATCGCCGACCTGGCGCAGGAATTTGGCATCTCCACCCGCGCGATCCGCTTCTACGAGAGCAAGGGCCTGCTCAATCCCGGGCGCGTCGGCAGCACCCGCGTCTTCCGCCGCCGCGACCGCGCAAGGCTGATCCTGATCCTCCGCGGCAAGCGCCTCGGTTTTTCGCTCCGCGATATCTCCGACTACTTGAGCCTCTACGACGCCCAGTCGCAGACGGCCCAGGTGAAGATGCTGGTCGCCAAGGTGGACGAGCGGCTGAGCCTGCTCGAAGCGCAAAAAAAGGACCTGGAGACGACGATCACCGAACTGCGCGAGATCCGCAAACTGGCGGATCAGCAATTGGTGCGGAGCTAGCGCTTCCGCGGCTTCACATTTGTCATCAGGTCCGGCTTCTTGGGCCGCGTCCAGCCCTTGGGTGGGGCGACGACCGGCACTTGCGTGCCCAGCCCCATCTCCCCCGGTGGCGGCTTGCGGACACCGACCTCGCCCTTGAGGGCGGCGATCTCGTCGCGCAGACGGGCGGCGGTTTCGAAGTCTTCGCGCGTCACCGCCGACAGCATCTCGCCTTCGAGGGCGATGATCTTTCTCTCAATGGCGGCAAGCGACATTTCGAACCTCAGGTGGCGCCCAGGAAGACCTGCATGTCATCAAGCGTGGCGGCTTCGTTGGCCGGCTTGTCCCACCTTATCCGGTTGATGCGCGGGAAGCGAAGCGCGATGCCGGATTTGTGGCGCCCGGATTGTTGAGCAGAATCAAAGGCTACCTCGAAAACGAGTTCCTTCGATACTTCCCGCACCGGGCCGAATCTGGCGACGGTGTTGTTGCGCACCCACTTGTCGAGCTGCTTCAGCTCCTCGTCGGTGAAGCCGAAATAGGCCTTGCCGATGGGGACGATCTCGTTCCCCTTCCACACGCCGAACGTGTAGTCGGAGTAGAACGACGAGCGCTTGCCGTGGCCGCGCTGGGCGTACATCAGGATGGCATCGACCACGTTGGGATCGCGTTTCCACTTGTACCACAAGCCCTTAGGCCGCCCCGGCACATAGGGCGACGAGCGCAGCTTGAGCATGACGCCCTCGTGCCCGTGCTCGGCGGCGCCGCGACGGCGGATCTCGGCCAGCTGGTCCCAGCCCTCGAACGGCACGATCGGCGACAGGTCGAGTCGGGTCTGCTTGTGGTCTCCAAACCACGCTTCGAGGCGCTCCCGGCGCTCCGTCCAAGGCAGGCTCCGGATGTCTGTACCGCCCTGGAACAGCATGTCGTAGACGCGCACAAATGCAGGGAAAGTCTGGAGATGTTTGGCAACAGCCACCTTGCGGTTCAGTCGCTGTTGCAGGTCGTTGAACGGCAGCGGTTCGAAGTCCGGACCGACCAGCAATTCGCCGTCGAGCACGCCGTCGCCGAACACGTTGTCGACGATATCCGGGAAGGCCGCGGCGATGTCGTCGCCGGTGCGCGAGAACATCGACACCCTGCCCTTGGCGGCGATGATCTGCACCCGGATGCCATCCCACTTCCACTCAGCGACCCAATCCCTGGGGTCGATCACCTTGAGGTCCTTCTCCTCGTCGATGGGGTTACTCAGCATCAGCGGATGGAAGCGCGCCGTGTGGTCGATATCGGGGCGCTCGGTCCGGCCCTCGAGCCAATCGAAGAGGCTGGTGTAGGGGACGGTGAGCCCGTTCCACACCTCTTCGATGTCCTGCAGCTCCTTGCCGCTCATCTCCGCCAGCGCGGTCTTTGCCAGCCGCGCGTTGACACCTATGCGCAGCGCGCCGGTTGCGAACTTCACCAGCGCCCAGCGCTCGTTGATCGAAGCGCGGGTAAGGAGCGAGCCGATCAGTCGCGGCAGCTCGGCCTTGCTGGTCATGTTGAACAGCTCGACGAGGTCCGAGAGTGACGGCAGTGGTTCGATGCCGCCATGGTGCGGCCAGATGAGCGCGATCGTCTCGCCGAGGTCGCCGACATAGTCGTAGCTCAGGGCGAAGAGATGCGGGTCGACCTCGGCCAGCACCACATCGCGGAGGATCGCCGGCTTCACGTTCTTGAAGGTCAGCGCCCCGGTGAGGATGGCGAGCGCGATGCCGCGATCGGGATCGGGCGTCTCGCCGAAATACTCGGCCATCGCCTCGATCTTGCGATTGCGCGAGGGGGTGAGCGCGAGCAGCTCCATCAACTGGGCGAAGCGCCTCATGCGTCGCCCTCCTCGCCTTCCTCATAGGCCTGGATGTTCAGTGGCTCGGCCTCGAGCCCGTTCTTCCGGCATTGATAGACCAGCGCATCCTCGCGCCCGTGAGTCACCCACACCTTGCCCGCTCCGGCTTCGGCGATGGTCTGGTTCAGCTCGTTCCAGTCGCAGTGGTCAGAGATGACCAGCGGCAGCTCGACACCCGATTGCCGGGCCCGCTGCTTGACGCTCATCCAGCCCGACGCCACCGCCAGCACCGGATCTGGCAACCGCCGGCTCCAGCGATCCTTGATGGCCGAGGGCGGCGCGATGACGATCTGTCCGGCCAGCTCGGCCTTGGTGGCTTCGAGCGAGTGCTTCAGCACGCCGAGATCGATGCCGCGCTCGACATAGAGTTCGCAGAGCCGGATCATCGCGCCATGCAGGTAGATCGGCGCGTCGTAGCCGGCGTCGCGCAAAAGCGCGATCATCCGCTGCGCCTTGCCGAGCGCGTAACAGCCGATGACGTGGGCCCGATCAGGAAAGCTCACGACCGAGCGCAGTAGCCGCGCCACCTCGTCCTGTGGATGCGGGTGCTGGAACACCGGCAGCCCGAACGTCGCCTCGGTGATGAACAGGTCGCACGCCGCCAGCTCGAACGGCTGCGCCGTCCGGTCCGGCAGGCGCTTGTAGTCGCCGGTGAACACCGCCCGCTGCCCCCGATGCTCGAGCAGCACCTGGGCTGAGCCGAGGATATGCCCGGCCGGCTTCAGCGTGATGGTGACATCATCGACGACGAGCGGCGTGTTGAACTCGAGCGGCTGGAACTGCTCGGCGCAATCCTCGCCGTAACGCACCTTCATGATGGCGATGGTGTCTGGGGTTGCCAGAACCACACCGTGACCGGAGCGCGCATGATCGGCATGCCCATGCGTGATGATCGCCCGCGCCCGTGGCACGGGCGGGTCGATATAGGCATCGATGGGACGGACGTGGAGGTCGCGATCGAGGAAAGGCGTGGGCATCGCTCACCAATTGCGGACACGGACTAGTCTGAACGCGCGAAACTTGTGATCGAAACACTATTCGCCAACAGATGAAGCGAATAGTCTGTGCGCAGAACCTGGAACGGAAAGAACATGCAGAGCCTCCTGGCACTTGCGGCCGCGCATCCCGCCCTCAATCTCGCCGCCGGCAAAACCCTCATCGTCCAAGGGCTCGCCGGGGGCGACCTTTACGTGCTCGAGAGCGGAGAGCTCGCGGTGGAGCGCGACGGCGTGAAGATTGCTACCATCTCGACGCCCGGCTCGCCCGTGGGGGAAATGGCCGTCATCCTTGGCGCCGCCGCGAGCGCAACGGTCAGGACCGAGCGCCCGACGACCGTCCGCGTCATCCGCGACGCAGTCTCAGCCATCCGGCAGGATCCCGAGCTTTCCTTCCGCCTCGCCTGGCTGATGGCCAACCGGCTGGATTCCACCTCGGCCTACCTGGTCAAGCTGACCCACCAGCACGAGGGCAAGGCTGAGCACGGCCTGCTCGGTGCGATTCTCGCCGCCCTCCAGAAGCCCGACGGCTATGCGGAAGTTTCGCGCGGCGACCTGTACGGCACCGGTTCCATTCAACCTCCGTTGTGAGAGCAGCAGTCGCTCGCACAATCCCTCCCCTCGAGGGGAGGGAAGGCGGCCTCACCCGACGTACTGCCTCAGCCACCCTGTCAGCGTCCGCGCGTCCATCGCCCCGGCCTGCTGCGCCAGGATCTTGCCTTTGTGGAACACGATCAGGTTCGGAATCCCTCGGATATCGTACCGCGCGGCGACCTGCGGCTCGGCCTCGGTGTCGAGCTTGACGAACCGCATGCGCGGCTCGAGTTCCCGCGCCGCCGCCTCGAAGCTTGGCGCCATCGCATGGCAGGGACCACACCAGTCGGCCCAGAAATCGACCACGACCGGCACGTCCGAGCGGCTGATCTGCCGCTCGAAGCTTGCCGCGTCCACCGACGCGGATTCGCCCACGAACAGCAGCTCGTGGCACTGGCCGCATTTGCCCTCGGCAAGCGCCTTGCCGGCAGCCACCCGATTGGTGCTGCCGCAATGCGGGCAAACGATCATCTGGGCTTCGGGCACTTCTGCCTCCTACTCACTGAATGTCATCCCTGCGAAGGCAGGATCCACCTCTCGGCTGGCGCGGGCGGTGAAATGTATCCCTGCCTACGCAGGGATGACACCGAGAATGAGATGGCGCTCGGTGCCAACAGGTCCCGCTCACAAAACCTTCGTCACCTTGAGGAATCCGCCGCGCTCGTCATTCGCCGCCTTGATTGCCTTTTCCGAGCCGAGCACCACAACCTGGCCAAGCCCTGCCACCTTGTCGAGCGCATCGCCGAGGGCCGTGAAGTCTCGGCTGGAGGCGCCGAGGATTTCCTCGCGTCGCTTCTGCCGGGCTTCATCTGTGTCGCCAGAAAGCTCCCAGATCAGCGAGGTAAAGCCCTTCGAGTCCGGCAGGCGATAGGTATCGACCGTGCCTATGACGCCGATCACCGAGCGCACCAGATCCTGATCGCCGACGCCGGCTTTGAGGAAAGTCGAGGCCTTGTCATAGATGTCGATGGTGTCGAGCAGGTTCGGGTCGCGATAGGAGGTGAAGGCGAACGTGCCGGCGAACGGATCGAGCCCCGAGGAACCGCCATAGGCGCCGCCCTGCACGCGCACCTTGTCCCACATATAGGTGGTGTTGAGGTGCTTGATGGCGACGGCAGTGCCACCGGTCGGCTCGAACCCGAGCGCCTTGAGGTTGGCGCCCTTTGCCACATAGTTGACTTGGCCCGGGAACGTGAGCCCTTCCGATTGCACGCCGGGTTCGTAGCCCCAGCCTTCGACCGAAGCGGGTCCACCGGCCGGCAGTCCGGCGATGAACGTCGCCAGTTCCGGCTTCAGCGCCGCGATGGCAAAGCTGTCCGCCGTGACATTGGCGATCATCCCCTTGCGGCCAAACAGCAGAGTGCGGATTTCTTCGAGTGCCGCCTGCACCGCTGGCCAGTTGCCGTCGATCTGCGTCAGCAGGTCTTTGAGGAAGAAGTAGTGGCTGACGCCGCCCAGCTTCTCGCTCAGCCAGTCGGCCTCGCTGAACCCGGCGCGCACGCGCGACGAGACGATGCTGTTGCCCATGCCGGCGAGGGAGCTTTCGAAGCCCGCCTTGCTCTCCAGTACCATCTGCTTGATGCGCTCGCGGTTATCGAGCCGCGCATCGGTGATCACGTCGTGGAGGATCGACAGCAGGTCGCCGACATGGTCCGGCGTCGCCTTGCCGCGCACGAACAGCCAGGCTGCGGTGCCGGCGCCGTCGCGACGCGTCGAGCTCCAGCGATTGGCGCCGACGCCGCCCGTCGTGCGCCCGATGCGCTGGGTGAGCGAGACGAAATCCTCTTTACTGGTGCCGGTCTGCGTCAACGCCCGCGTGAAGATCGGCAGGTAAGGCAATAGCCGCCCCGGCAGTCGATCGAGATTGAAGCCGAGATCGAGATAGACGACACCACTGGTCGGCAGGTCGTGCGTATAGAGCGGCACGCCTTCGAGCTCTTCTTTGGCGATCGGGATCGCCTTGTTGGCGCGCGGCAGATCCTCGAGCGTCAGCGTCGGGATGCGTGCCAGCGCCTCGGGCGGATCGACCTCGTTCTGCAATTCCTTCAGCCGCGCCGTCTGCTCGGCGACTTCCGCAAGCCCCGCCGCATCGAGCGACTGCTGCGCAGCGTCAAGCCGCGCCCGCTCCTCGGCCGCCTCTGCGGCGGCCTTTTCCGGATCGGCAGTCAGCAGCACGGTCGTGCGGTGCTTGTTGTCGAGGATATGTGTCTTGACCAGGTTCTCGAAAACCCGCTCGCCGGCCGCCAGCTTGTCCTTGATCGCCTTGAGCGGCGCTTCGAAGCTTAGGGGCGCCAGCGGATCGTGACCGTAGAGCCAGGTACCCATCGAGCGGAACATCAGCGCAATGCCGCGGGGGAACGAGCCGGTATTGTTCTCGCGGAGGCCAAACTCCGCCGTGTTGATCGCGGCCTCGATTGTCTTGGGATCGATGCCCTCGGCGCTCAACTGCTTGAGCGTCGAGATGATCAGCTCCTGCACCTTGTCCCCGGCATCATCCTCTATGCCCTTGAGCCCGAAGGTGAAATAGGGTTGGCGGATGCCATCGGCGAGACCCGAGCCCGTAAGCCCTTCGCCCAGGCCGGAATCGATCATCGCCTTGCGCAGCGGCGCGGCAGGCGTGCCGACCAGCACTGACTCGAGGATATTGAGCGCCAGCACCGTCTCGGGATCGACGATCTCGTTCAGCATCCAGTTGACCGTGACCATGGCCGTCTTCTTGCCGACCTCGTCCTCGCTCGCGGCATAGGTCTCGTGCAGCTGGCGCGGCGCGCTCCAGCGCGGCTGCAACGGCACCTCGGCCTTGGGGTCGATGCGCTCGAACTGGCTGAAATACTCCTCGAGGATTTCAAGGCGCTTCGCCGGATCGTCGTCGCCGTAGAAGACAACGCGCGAATTGGACGGGTGGTAGTACTTGGCGTGAAAGTTCTTGAAATACTCGTAGGTAAGGTCGGGGATCGCCTTGGGATCGCCGCCCGAGTTCACGCCATAGGTCGTATCTGGATAGAGCGAGAGCTGGCTGACCTTGCCGAGCAGCGCCGCGGCCGAGGAATAGGCGCCCTTCATCTCGTTGAACACCACGCCCTTGAACACCATCGGCCCCTGGGTGTTATCGAGCTCGTAGTGCCAGCCTTCCTGCCGGAACGTGTCCTCGGAAATCAGCGGGAAATAGACCGCGTCGAGATAGACATCGACGAGGTTGTAGAAGTCCTTGAGGTTCTGCGACGCGACCGGATAGGCTGTCTTGTCCGAAAACGTCATGGCATTGAGGAAGGTGTGGAGCGAGCCCTTGAGCAGTTCCACGAACGGCTTTTTGACCGGATATTTGCGCGAGCCGCACAGCACCGAATGTTCGAGAATATGCGCGACGCCCGTCGAGTCCTCCGGCGGGGTCTTCAGCGTCACGCCGAACACCTTGTTCTCGTCCTCATTGATGAGGCTCAGCACCTCCGCCCCGGTTTTCTTGTGCCGGTAGAGCTTGGCCAGCGAACTGATCTCCCCGATCTGCTGTTCGCGGACGAGTTCGAAGGCGGGATGCTCAGACATGTGGGTACTCGGGAGGAGGAAGGTGAGGATAACTTAGGCAGGGGAGTGCGCGGATGGAAGGGGGCTAGACCGATGGGGAGGTGAGTCTGGCGTTGGCCGCCCCACCCTCATCCGGGCTTCGCCCGCCTTCTCCCATCAAGGGCGACAGCCCGACTAAGATGTCATTGGAGGACCCTCACCCCTTGTGGGAGAAGGTGCCCGAAGGGCGGATGAGGGGTAGGCCCCACGACCAGAACCCGGTAGTTGCCCCATTAAATCCGTCCCCGGATCTCCGGCCGCACCTTGTCCAGGTACCAGCCGTTCAGCTCCTCGATCAGCTTGGGCTCGATCGGCTCGCGCTTGGTCGCATCGACGTTGGCGCGAAGCTGATCCGGCCGCGTCACACCGGCAATGATCGTCGACACCACCGGCTGGTCGAGAATCCAGCGCAGCGCGAACTGGCTCAGCGGAATGCCGGCCGGGATCATCTGCTTGAGTTGCTCGGCATAGCCGACCCCCTTTTCGAACGGCAGGCCGGAGAAGGTCTCGCCCACGTTGAACTGCTCGCCATTGGCATTGAAGTTGCGGTGGTCGGTGGCGGCGAACTTGGTGTCCTTGTTCCACTTGCCAGAGAGCAGGCCCGAGGCCAGCGGCAGGCGGACGATGATGCCGACATTGTTTTTCTGCGCCAGCGGGAACACCTCGGTGATGTAGTCCTGCCGGAACAGGTTGAAGATCACCTGCAGCGTCGTGCAGCCATCGGCGCGCATGGCAAGCTGCGCCTCCTCGACATTCTCGACGCTGGCGCCCCAGTGCCGCATCATGCCGGCATCGCGCAGGTCATCCATGATGGAAAACACCTCGCCATCGCGCAGCACATCGGTGGGGATGGTGTGGAGTTGCGCCAGATCGAGGGTGTCGACGCCTAGGCGCTTCAGCGACCCGGCGAGGCTCTCCTTAATGTTGCGCTTGTTGTAGCCGGTCTTGTTCGGGAAGATGTCGCCGTTGCGGCCAAGCTTGGTGGCGACGAACACGCCCTTCTTGTCGCCGAATGCCCCGATTCGCCGCTCCGACTGGCCACCGCCATAGACGTCGGCCGTATCCCAGAAATTCACATCGGCCGAGCGCGCGGTCCTGAGGATTTCAGCCGCCGTCTCGTCGTTGAGCGCGCCAAAACTCTCGCCCAGCTGCCAGGTGCCGAGCCCGATTTCCGAGACCTCGTAGCCGGTCTTGCCCAGTTTGCGGATATTCATGGTGATGCCTCTCCCAGGAACGCTTTCAGGAAATGTTGCAGACTTTTCCGGTTCGAAAGCGTGACAAAACAAAGACTTGGAGTATCGCGCCGCTAAGTGAAGCGGTGAGATACTCCAAGGTTGCCGGTTTCATAGCCGCGCAAGACTGGAACAGGAAGGGGATCGAGCTTCGACTTCTGGCGAGGCCGGCCCTCTACAGGCTGCCGGCGTAGCTCTTTTCCTCGACCAGCCGGCTGCCGACCGCGAGGTTGATCTGCTTTTTCACCGTGGCGCGCCTGTCGTTGGTGAAATAGACGGCCCGGGCGAGTTCGATGAAGCGCGGGCCGAAATCCTTGGCGGTCTCACACTCGCGGATTTCGTCCTCGATAACCCAGAGCGCCGCGTTGATGTCGAACAGCTCCTTGCGCAGGACCTCAAGTTCAGTGGTCGGCTTGAGGACGCCGGCCAGCGTGTCGTTGAGCGTTGTCAATTCGGCGCGGACATTGGCGAGCTTGGCCGGATCGGTGATCCGCTGGTCCTTGATCTCGAGGATGGTGATCTTGTCGAGCACCTCGCCCACTGAAACCTCGACCATCAGCTGCATCGTCCGCTCCTACCAGTAAGTGTCCAGAACCGCTGCCGTTTCGGCGAATCGGGCGAGCTCAGTTGTTCTTCTTCTGCGCCAGTTCGCGAATGGCCTCGGTCATGGCGATGAACGGATCGTCCCACACGCCGAAATGCTTCTGCCGGAACAGGCGGTGATGCGGATACCAGGGGCTGTCCTCGCGGTCGAGCATCCAGCGCCAATCGGGATGTTCCTTCAGCGCGACGAAGGTCTGGGTGCCGAAACCGCCAGTGACGTGGGCCAGCGAGGTATCTGTGGTGACGACGAGATCCACGTTCGCCAGCACCGCCAGCGTATCGAGGAACGCGTCCTTACCGGTATCGAAATCGTCGCCGAGCATCTGGATCTGGATGTGCTTGGGCACGTCGTCGAGCTGCTCGAGCCCGTGATTCTTTTGCATCGAGACGATGCGGACACCGGGGATTTCGGCAAAGCGCAGGAACTGCTTGAGCGGCGCGGAACGGCCCTCGTCGATCTTGCCCGACGGGTTGCCCTGCCAGTTGATGCCGATCTTGAAGCCGTGCTCGCCGATGCGCTCTTTCCACTTGGCCACGCGATCGGGCTCGGCAGTGAAGTACGGCACGTTGGCGGGAATGGTGTCGACGCGGGTGCCGAACTTGGCCGGCAGGCTCATCGTCGCGACCTGGTAGTCGAAGTCCTCCGGCTTGGCGTCGCCGTCGACGTAAGTGAGGCCCGGCGCCGCAGTCTGCAGCAGGGCACGCAGCATCGGGTAGCCATGGAACGCAACCGTGGCGCCGCGCTGCTGCAACAGCGGCAGGTAGCGCGCCATCTGGATATTGTCGCCCAGACCCTGTTCGCCGAACACGACAATGCGCTTGCCGCTGAGGTCCTCGCCGTTCCAAACAGCGATATCGGGGAACTTGCGCTGCACCCCTTCGGCCGACTTGTTGCGGTGCTCGTAGCCCTGCCAGCCCTGCTCGTAGTCGCCGAGATGCAGGTGGACGTTGCCGATATTGTAAAGGTGGTCCTTCTTGTCGGGCTCGAGCTCATAAGCCTTGCGGTAGTTCCACAGCGCGTCGTCCCAGCGGCGCAACCGGCCATAGGCGTGGCCGATATTGAGATAGCCGCCGGCCCAGTTGGGCGCGCGGGCGATCATCCGGTTATAGGCATCGAGTGCGTCCTGGGCCCGGCCGGCACCAGCCAGCGCGTTGCCGAGGTTGAGCAGCGCCATGTCGTCTTCCGGCCCGGACTGGAGGATCTGGTCGAAGCACTCCACCGCTTCGTCGTACTTGCGGCCACCGATCAGCGCCATGCCCAGGTTGAACATGGCTTCCTGGTGCTTTGGATGCCGCACCAGCACGTCCTTGGCCGTCTCGATGGCCTTCGGCCACTTTTCCAGCGCCAGATAGGACTGGGCCATTCGGTTATGCACTTCGGCAAAATCCGGCTGGATGCTGAGCGCCAGCTCGCAGGCGCGCACCGCATCCTGATGCTTGTTCATGCGCTGCAGCACCGCCGCCAGCGCATTGATGGTCTTGTAGTCCCGGCGCCGGTCCTTGAGCACCCCGGTGAAGGTGGCCGCAGCCTCGGCCAGCGCGCCGCGCGCCGCGTAAGCACTGCCCAGATTGATGCGGAACTGCGGGTGGCCGCCGCTGACCTCGACCGCCTTCTTGAAGCTGGCGATAGCGTCGTCCCAGCGCCCCATATTCGAGAATGCGTCGCCGCGCAGGTTATAGGCATCGGGCATGGTCGGCGCGAGTTCGATCAGTCGTTGCGCGTCCTCAAGGGCGCCGTCGAACTGCCGAAGGTGGACGCGCTGCACGCCACGGGTGCGCAGCAGATTCGCATTGTTGGGGTGCCGGGCCAGTCCCTTGTCGGTGACCGCAACGGCTTCCTCGTGCCGGCCCAGGGTCCCGAGCGCGGAGGCGAGATTGTTGATGATATCGGCAGCGTTGGGATCGAGCCGCAGCGCCTCGCGATACTCGGCCTCGGCCTCTTTGGCGAGGCCCCGCGCCAGCAGGGCATTGGCGAAATTGAAGGCGACACCGGCGTTGCGCGGATCTCGCTGTCGGACGGCCCGGTAAGCCTTATAGGCCTGGCCCTTGTCACCACGTTCCAGAAAAGAAAGCGCCGGGGCAAGGATCCCGCCCCGGAGCGCATTTACTGACGTCATCTCATACAACCCGTGATCTGACGCCGATCGTCAGATTAGAATTTGTACTTTATCCCGAGCTTCACAGAGCCGCCATCCAGAACCTGCGTCTGGTGACCGATGATGTCGCTGTCCTCGGACACCACATCGTACTCTGCCGTACCAAGGTTGAAGTACTCGGCCTCGCCGCTGATGATCCAGTGGTCGTCGAGCGCATGCTCGATACCGCCGCCAACCACGAAGCCGAACCTGGTCTCGCTGTTGGAACCGCTCCAGCTGGTCGTCGTCGGACCGCCAGGGCCATCGATCGTGAGCGTCGCCGAGGTTTCCTGCGTCACGCCAGCGACGGCGAGACCGCCCGTGGCGAAGAACAGTGTACGGTCGGCAGTGATACCGATGCGGCCCTTGATCGTCGCTAGCCAGTCGATCTGCGCACGGCCGGTAATCGTCTCGTTCCACTCGCCATTGGTCGAGTAGCTGACGACAGTCGTACCCGTCGCGAAGGTTGTCTCGTTGCTGGCCGTATATGTCGTGTTCGTCTCGGTGGTAATCGTACCCGTCGTCGAAGTAACCGTCGTCGTGTAGCTCGACGTCGTCGGGTACTCGATCGTGGTCGAGTCGTTGATCACGGTCGTCGTTTGGAAGGTAGTGAAAGTCGCCGTGTAGAGCGACGTCGTCGTAGTCGCGCCGCCGGTAACCGTAGTGGTGTTGGTGTAGGTCGAATAGCTGACCGACTCGGTCGTCAGGTACGTCGTGACGATCGTCGAGTAGTAGGTCGTGCCGTACGTGCTGGTGTACAGCGTATCGGTCGAAGACGTCGTGAAGGTTACGTCACCGCTCTCAACGAACGTGGCTTCCGATTTGAACGGGCCGCTGGTGATGCTGGCTTCGATACCGAACAGGAAGTTGTCCATCTGCTGGTTGAAGCCGACGCTGCCGAAGACACCGAAACCGGAAACCGCGCCCGGGAAGTCGGTGAGCGTGCCACCGCCGAGGATCGGCTCATAGCTGTCCGTGGTCACGCCGGGAGGAAGGATCGGGGTATTCCAGATCTCGTTCTCCGGGTCGTCCCACGACAGCGTGCCGCCATCGAAGCCGCCGCCGCCGGCAACGCCGACGCCAACGTAGAAGCCAGACCAGTCAAAAGCCTGAGCGTAAGCTGCCCCTGCTCCACCCATCAGGACGGTAGAGAAGGCAGTCGTTACGAGCAAAGCACGCCGCAAACGCATTTCGGATAACCCCCGGAAGAATCTCTCGATGCAAGGTAGCCATGTTCGAGAAACAATCTCAAGCGCCGCAGCCACATGTATGGCGAAATGTGGGTATCGTTGCGAATTGGCAACATAGGCAAGTGTCGCCGAGGTCTTGTGGAGTCGCTCTTCTAGCTTAGGCAAGCATAGAGCGCGCGGGGGTCTGCCGAGGACTCGGCGGCAAGACGTAACCGCGCCGAAGTACCGAAAAAATGCCAGTCCGACCCGAAATCCGGCCCCCGCCCCGTTTTCGGCCGGCCCCGGCCGAGTCTGGCGTCGCCGAATACCTCGACGTCCAAACACCAGCGCCGGCAAGCACTTGCCGTCGCAAGTCGGTGCCATCGGGCTCGGGCTAATGCCGTTCCTTGGTGGTGTGGAAAACAATCGCCGGGTAGTCGCGCTGAGCCCGGGCCAGCCACCAGGCCGACTGGGCGAGGTAGACCGGATCTCCATACTTGTCCTCGGCCATCTCCAGCTTGTTGGTGGAGATGAAGCGATCGAGTTCCTTCTTGTCGTCCGCCGTGATCCAGCGGGCCAGCTCGAAATTGATCGCCTCGAAGCTGATCGGGACATTGTATTCGGAGTTGATTCTCGACTGCAGCACTTCGAGCTGAAGTTGCCCCACCACGCCGACGATATAGTCGGCGCCGACCATGCGGCGGAAGATCTGTGCAACGCCTTCTTCGGCCAGATCGGACAGGGCCTTGGCCAGTTGCTTGGCCTTCAGCGGGTCCGTGAGTCGGACGCGCCGGATGATTTCGGGCGCAAAGTTCGGAATACCCGTCACCTTGATCTGCGCACCCTCGGTGAGCGTATCGCCCACGCTCAGCGCGCCATGGTTGGGAATGCCCACGATGTCGCCGGCCACCGCCTCTTCAGCCAGTTCGCGGTCGTGGCCAAAAAAGAACATCGGGTTGGAGACGGCCATGTCCTTGCCCGTCCGCACGTTCTTTAGCCGCATGCCGCGCTTGAAGGTACCCGAACTCAGCCGGACAAAGGCGATTCGGTCGCGGTGATTGGCGTCCATGTTGGCCTGCACCTTGAACACGAAGCCCGAAACCTTCGGGTCGTTCGGCTCGATCGGCTTCGGCTCCGCCGGCTGCGGCCGCGGTTCCGGCGCCCAGGTGCCGAGCGCCGTCAGCATCTCGGGCACGCTCACCGATTTCAGCGCCGAACCGAAGATCACCGGCGTCAGGTGGCCGGCGAGATAGATCTCGTGGTCGAACTCAGGGAAGCCGGCGCGTGCCAGCTCGAGGTTCTCGAGGCTGGCCATGATCACCGGGTCCATGGCGAACTCGTTGTCGCGGCTCAGGTCCTCGACCTTGCTGAACGTCTTCCACACCTCGCCGTTCGGCCGCTTCACCACGCCCGCCGTCAAGTCGACGATGCCCTTGAAGTCGACGCCGCCGCCCAGCGGCCACACCACCGGCGACACGTCGAGCGCCAGCGTCGAGGCGATCTCGTCGAGAATCTCGACCGGGTCCTTGCCCTCGCGATCCACCTTGTTGGCGAAGGTGATGATCGGGATGTCGCGCAGCCGGCACACCTCGAACAGTTTCAGCGTCTGCGCCTCGATGCCCTTGGCGACGTCGATCACCATGATCGCCGCGTCGACAGCCGTGAGCGTGCGGTAGGTGTCCTCGGAGAAGTCCGAATGGCCGGGCGTATCGAGCAGGTTGAAGGTCAGCCCCAAGTGCTCGAAGGTCATCACCGACGAGGTGATCGAGATGCCACGCTGCCGCTCGATCTCCATCCAGTCCGAACGCGTCGCCCGCTGGTTGGCCCGATGCCGCACCTGCCCCGCCTGCTGGATGGCGCCCGACGACGCGAGCAGCTTTTCGGTCAGCGTGGTCTTGCCGGCGTCCGGGTGCGAGATGATCGCGAAGGTCCGGCGCGTCTGGTAGGGCAAGAGTTTGGCGGCCGGCGCGGCCGAAGTCAGGGCGGTCATGGCAACAATCGGGATGAGGGAAGCCGGTACATAGTCGTTTGCGGCCCGATTGCAAAGCGGGCCGGCGCGCTGCCGGCCGGCCTGCCTTGCTGGCTCCCGCCGGGCGGCGGGGAGACCTGGATCACAGCGCCATGCGGCAGACGACCGGCACGGTGTATGCCGTGTTGTCGTTGTGCGGCTCGATCCCGCCACCCGACTCGTGCTTGCCCTTCTTGTTGTGGGCCTTCGAGTCGGCGAAGGCGGTGAAGTAGACGAACGCCAGCGCCTGGGTCTTGCGGTCATTGGCCAGGACCTGCGCCTTGGTCTTGCCCGCTGCGACCATCTTCTTGAGGTTGGCGTCGCACGCTTCCTTCGGCGTGGTCATCCACTTGACCTCACCAGGCTTGGCCCAGAATTCATGGCTCTTGCCATAGACGTCCCAGCCTTCCGACTTGCCTACGTCCTTCTGGAAGAAGGTAACGCCCTTCAGCCCGTGGATCGCGACCTTCCAGACACGATTCTGGCCGCTAGCCTTGGCGAACACACGAACCATGAACTTGTGCTTGGCCGGCTCGGAGCCGGTATAGCCATTGGCGTTGGAGCTGACATAGATCGGCGCCAGGTCGATGCCCTCCGACACGATATCGACCTTCGCCATGTTGCTGCCCGCCTGTGCCGGAGCAATTGCCAGCAACGGCAGGGTAGCGAAAGCGAGTGTGATGATGGCCAGCTTCGAAAAGCGACCAAGATGAGTTCCGCCAAGCATGATTTTCTCCCTCGAGCGGTTTCAGTGATTGGGGAGTTCATGCCGGACTGGCTGTGAACCCGCGGTGGCGCGGGCATTCAGCGGGGATTAATGCAAGAACCCCGGTCCGGACAAAAAGGAACGGCCGCCCCCGGGGGGAGCGGCCGTTCGTTGTCCATGCTTGGACAGCAAGCTTAGAACTTGAAGTTCACGCCGGCAGTAAGCGCGTGAGTGGTGAGCGACAGGTCGGTATCGGTCACGAGCTCGTAGGTCGCGCTGCCATAGTCCGAGTAGCGGTACTGCAGGTCGACCGACAGGTTCTCGGTCGCGGCCACTTCGACACCGCCACCGGCGGTCCAGCCGAAGTGCATCTGGCCGCTCTCGTTGCCCGCCTCGTTGGCGGTGACGCCGGCAACGGCCACACCGGCCGTGAGGTAGGGCATGAACATGCCGCCGTCGAAGCCGGCACGGCCACGCAGCGAGCCCGTCCAGTTCACGTCGACATCGAGGTCGGTCGGAGCCGGCTCGTAGCCGCTCATGTTCGACCAGGCGACATCGCCGGCAGCGCCGAGGACGAAGCCCGGGGCAACGGTGAAGTTGGCGCCGAGCGTGGCGCCGACGAGGAAGCCGTCAGCGGCTAGCTTGTCGTCGTCGAGCAGGAAGCCGCCGTCGTCGTCGAGGACGGTGCCCCAGCCATAGCCGAGGAAGCCGCCGATATAGGCGCCGTCCCAGCCGCCGGCCGGGCTGGAATAGCCGCCGCCATAGTTCGGGGCGGGAGAATTGACGAGCAGGTCGGCCGCCTGCGCACCCGAAACAACGGAAAGCACAGCCACGCCGGCCAGCAAAGTGAGAGAGAAACGGTTCATGATGTGCCTCCAAAAAACACGAGGGAACACGGGGTTGGTGCCCGCATGAATCGAATCCAAATTGCAAACAACTGGTTTACGCGGCGGTAACCGTCAGGGTTTGGTTAACACTTGGTTGGTCGGGTTGGTTAACGCGGGGGACGGGCAAAGGACCGAAGCTCTTCGTAGCCGGCAATTTCACCCGCAAGTCCGGGACTAAGCGCTCGCCGCTGCTTCAGCCGCCATGGTGGCCTCGTAGGCCACCTGCATCTTTGCGAAGGCCGATACCTCGGGCTGCGGTGCGCCCAGGTGGATATGCCGCAACTCATCCATGAACTCGGACCAGAGTTGCGGGCCGCCGTCTTCGAGGACTTGCGCACCCGTTGCGAGATCCGCCGCCGGGCGCGTGTGACGCAACCCCCAGCTGCCCATGACGGCCATCAGCGGGACCAGTTCGATCGCCTTCTCCGTCAGGCTGTAGACAACCCGCTGCTTGTGGCCTGGGTCTGCACAGCGCGTCAGAAGACCGTTGGCCGTCAGGCGCTTGAGGCGGTCCGCGAGAATGTTGGACGCAATCCCCTCGATGCTTTCCGTAAGATAGGACCGAAAGGTGCGGCGCCGGCCACCGAACATGCTGTCGCGCAGGATGATCAGGCTCCAGCGGTCGCCGAAGGTTTCCAGCGTGTTGTTGATCGGGCATCCCGCGCGTCGGTAACTCATCGCATCCATCCGCCAAAACCGGTTGCAAAATAGGGGTGGTTTCTGCCTCAGGCGCACTGTTAGCACAGTGCCCGGCGCAAACGAACGCGGTCCTTTCGGATCGCCGCCGATCGAGGAACCAGCGCATGGCCAGACTCATATTCGGATTGATGCAGTCGATCGACGGCTATGTCTCCGGCCCTGAAGGCGGGCCCGGATTGCCGATGCCGGATGACGTGCTGACCGGCCACTTCAGCGAGCAATTGCGCGGGTTCACCGGCAGCCTCTACGGCCGGCGCATGTACGAGATCATGCGGTATTGGGACGGAAAAGAGGCGGATCAGGACGAGGCCGGGCGCGAGTTCGCGGCGGCCTGGCGGGCGAAGCCGAAATGGGTCGTCTCCCGCACCCTGAAGTCGGTCGGGCCGAACGCAACGCTGGTGGACGGCGATCTCGAAGGCTTCGTCAGGGCACTGAAGGCCGAGCACGAGGGCGATGTCGAAGTCGCGGGACCCGAGCTGGCGGCAGGCCTGGCTGAGCTCGGCCTGCTCGATGAGTACCAGCTCTACATCTGCCCGGTGGTGCTGGGTGGCGGCACGCCCTTCTTCCACCGCCCCCGGCCGCCGCTTCGGCTCGTCGCCAGCGAACGGATCGGCGCTGACACAATCAAGCTGACCTACATTCCCGCCTGAGCCCGCGGGGGCAAGAAAGAAGGGCCGCCCTGAGGCGACCCTCCCCGATTTCGCTGGTTGTCGAAGAAGTCCTTTGCCCTCAAAGGGCTAGAAGCCTTCGATCAGGCCAGAGGCTGCTCCGAACTGCCGGAGACTCCAAGACCCTTCGAAACCATCGATTTCTTGTGAGACATTGGATCACCTCCTTCGTGCTGGTTGAACATGACGCTAACGTGGCCCCGTTTGGCGCCGATGACAAGGGCCCGCGCGCAACAGTCACAGATGAACCGCACGCGGTGGGTGGGTTGCCCGCGCGCGACACCGGCGCACGAAAAACCCCGCCGCGGCTTGCGCCGGGCGGGGCCTGAAATTACCGCGATCGAGTGATCGCGGACCGGATCAGAACCGGAAGTTCACGCCGGCGGTGACCGCGTGCGACTTCAGGGCGAAGTCGTAATCGGTGCCGTTCAGGTCGTACGAGGCCGAGCCGAAGTCGCTGTAGCGGTACTGCACGTCGAGCGAGATGTTGTCGGCAACGGCGAACTCAACGCCCGCGCCGGCGGTCCAGCCGGTGTGGACCTGGGTGTCCGAGTAGTCGTTGGTCGTGTCGGTGACGGTGTTGTTGGCAAAAGCCACACCGGCGGTCACGTAGGGCAGGAACGCACCGGCGTCGATGCCGAGACGACCGCGGACGCTACCGGTCCAGTCGGTGTTGTATTCGACACCGTCGGTGGTGTTCTCGCCGTTGATGTCGGACCACGCCACGTCGGCGACGATACCGGCGACCAGCGCCTCGGAAACCGTGAAGTTGTAACCGGCGGCCACGCCAGCCTGCCAGCCTTCACCTTCGTACTCGGTGTCGGCGCCGGCGAGGAAGTAGTTGTCCTCGTCGGTGAGGGTGCCCCAGCCGTAACCGGCGAAAGCGCCGACGAACAGGCCGTCCCAGTTACCCGAGGTGTCGACGATGCCGACGGGAGCCGGGGCCGGCTCCGAGATGATGAGGTCGGCAGCGGAGGCTGCGGAAACCAGAGATACACCGGCCACACCGGCCAGCAGAGCGATTGCAAAGCGATTCATAAGAGTCTTCTCCAAGAGAGGGAGCCTGTCCCGTGAGAGCAGGTGGGCTGTCGCCTAGACCCAAACAATGGCGAAAGCGACCTTTCCGATCCCGGAAAGTGTCTCTGGCAAGGCTCTTGGAGGGAGTCGTAGCTTTCGCGCCACACCTGTCCCTGGGGTGGCAATTTCAAGGCGCAAATGGGGAATTTTAGAGAAATCAACCCCGCCCGGCGAACCGGACGGGGCTGACTTTGGAAACTTGGCGGCGATCAGAAGTGGAAGTTGACGCCAACCTTGAAGGTCGTGAACGACACGGAGTTGTCGTAGTAGGTCACGCCGTTGTCGAAGTCGGTGTCGGTCGCGGCGAGATCATGGAACAGCACTTCGCCCTTGAGCGATACGTTGTCCGTGACCAACGCCTCGGCGCCAACACCGGCGACCCAGCCGAACCGCGTATCGGTGACCGTGTCGGTATCGCCGCTCCAGTCGTCATCCACCCACTGCGAGACGCTGGCGAAGGCCACACCGGCCGTTGCGTAGAGCAGGATGGAGTCGAAGGCGAGACCGGCGCGAGCCCGCAGCGTGCCGACCCAGTCAACATCGGTGTAGACCCAGTCGTCGCTGATGTCAGAGCTGTCGCCCGAGATATCGGCCCACGAGATGTCACCCTCGATACCGAGCACGAAGCTATCCATCTGGAAGTTGGCGCCAGCCTGGACGCCGCCCAGCCAACCGGAAAGATCGTAGGACTCGTCGAAGTAATCCCAGAAGTCGTCGTATTCGCCATCTTGGGTGCCCCAGGCGCCGCCGACGCTGGCGCCGATGTAAGCGCCGTTCCAATCGCCGACATCTACGATGCCGATCGGAGCTTCCGGCTCTTCAATGATCAGGTCCGCAGCGTATGACGCGGATGCCAGACCAAAGGTGAGGGCCGTAGCCGCCAATAGAGAAGTCGTGAGTCTCATGTTTGCCTCCTACACGTTGGACGACAATCAACCATGCGGACGCCCGGGAATCGAGCGGATTCCGCCCAGTAATCGCCGTGATCCACGAAGTGTTGCTCCGATGCATCAACCGACGTCGCCGTCCGCTCGGAAGAATCTTCGTGGCAACTCAAGACAGTATCGTCGGTGAATACCAAAACATACGCATACGTTTACGGCGCCGTGAACTGAGGCGCGACTTGGGCAGGCGGGGCGGCGATTGCCGCAAATGGCCCCCCCCGCGGTCCCGGCGATTTGATCTGTGCCATGAAGCACCGACTTGCGGCCCGCTGAAAAGCAGAGCCCCCGGCCGCCGTATGGCGCCAGGGGCTCGTTTGTTCGGATGGTGGGTGCGACAGGGATTGAACCTGTGACCCCCGCCGTGTGAAGGCGATGCTCTCCCGCTGAGCTACGCACCCATCCTCGGGGCCGCCGTGGGGCGGAATTCGGTGCCGGAAAGTGCCGGCGGCTGAAGGACTTGATGGTCCTTCTGGCAAGGGATGGTGGGTGTAACAGGGATTGAACCTGTGACCCCTACCATGTCAAGGTAGTGCTCTCCCGCTGAGCTATACACCCATCACTTCGCCATCAACGCCGAGCGCTGCCCGCCGTTGCGAGCGGGGATAGACCATAAAACCGCTTTGTGGGTCAAGGGTCAATTCCGGGGTGGGGAAAAGGCCCGGAAACAGGCCGGAATCTGCTCCGATCAGGCCGCCAGCAGCCGCTCGACCTCATGCACCAGGTCCTTGAGGTGGAAGGGCTTCGACAACACCGAGGCATCCTTGGGCGCGTCGGTATCGGGGTTGAGCGCCACCGCGGCAAAACCGGTGATGAACATCACTTTGAGGTCCGGATCGAGTTCGGTGGCGCGCCGCGCCAGCTCGATCCCGTCCATCTCCGGCATGACGATGTCGGAGAGCAGCAGCGAGAACGGCTCCTCGCGCAGCCGCTCGTAGGCGGACTTGCCATTGTCGAACGAAACCACGTCGTAGCCCGCCGTCTTCAGGGCCCGCGTGAGGAACTGGCGCATGTCGTTGTCGTCTTCGGCCAGCAGGATACGCTTCATCATGTCCTCGTTCGGTCCCGTCCCCAGCATTCTGCCGGCAATCTAGTCCGTGATGTTTAATGCAAGTTTTCTCGATCCGAAACGGGTACCGCCGAAGTGTGAACATCCACCCTTCGGGCTTATGGACAATCGCAAGGCGGCGCGGCAGAGTGACGCTATGTGACAGCGCTTCGGCGCTGAAGGAGACCAGGTGCAGTCCGACTATTGGGACAGGCCAGCTTTCGAGACCATCCGGCCGCGCCGGATGATGGCCCCGCTGGTATTTAACTCTGCCCATTCCGGCCGCGACTACCCGCAGCGCTTCCTCGACATGACCCGGCTCGACCACCTGTCGATCCGGCAGTCTGAGGATGCCTTCGTCGACGAACTGTTCGCCCGCGCCCCACACCTCGGTGCCCCACTGATCCGCGCGCACTTCCCGCGCGCCTATCTCGATGTGAACCGCGAGCCGTGGGAACTCGACCCGACCATGTTCGTCGAGCCGCTATCCGAGCGGTTCAACACCACCAGCCCGCGCGTCGCGGCGGGGCTCGGCACGCTCGCCCGGGTGGTGGCCGAGAACAAGCCGATCTATCGAGAGCGGCTGACACTGGACGATGCGCGCATGCGCATCGAGGGCATCTACCAGCCGTATCATGCCACCCTGCAGCGGCTCCTGACCGAGGCGCACAGCGCTTTCGGCCTCGCCGTGCTGATCGATTGCCACTCGATGCCGCGCCTGTCGCGGTCGGGTGACCGGCTCGGCCCCGATATTGTTCTCGGCGATCGCTATGGCACCACCTGCTCGCCGCTCCTCGCCGATGTCGCCGAGATGATCTTTGCCGGCGCCGGCCTCCGCGTCGCCCGCAACCGCCCCTATGCTGGCGGCTTCTGCACCCGCACTTACGGCCGCCCGCAGCACGGCGTCCACGCTCTGCAGATCGAGATCAGCCGGCACCTCTACATGAACGAGGTGACGCTCGAGAAAAACGAGGGCTTCGCCGCCATGCGCCAGCTCGTCGACCGGCTGCTGGCCACGCTGATCGGCCTCGACACCGCCGTGTTGGTCCCGGCGGTTCCCGCGGGGGAGAGATACGCGGCGGAGTAGCCGATGCTGCGCGGAACAGCAGTCGCCCGACACAGACTCGGTGTCATCGCTGCGAAGGCAGGATTCATCTCACCGCCCGCGCCAGCCGATGGTTGGATCCTGCCTTCGCAGGGACGACAGCCGGTAGGACGCAGAAATATCGGAGAAGCACGCCCCCAGAAAAACGGGCCGCCGGAGCGGCCCAGTCAAGGGAGGAAACGATTGGCAGCCAGTCACCTAGGCCCAAGTCGCGGCGAAGGTTTCGAGCCGCCCATCCATCATGCACCTACCGGATTGAACTGATTTGCCTCCCAGAACAAGGCAAGCAAAAGTCATCAACAGGGAATCTGGGGCTCTGTTGCAAAAATGACTCATGACTGTCACACACTATTCGGCGCGGACAGTGATACATCGCAGCTAATGTGCTGTGAAACATAAACAAAAGCTGGCGCGGGGGCCGACATGACCGATACTTCTCTTGGCGGGCTAGACACCGAACTGGTGCGCCGCACGCTGCTCGATGCGGCCGAAATTGCGGCAGAGCGCACCCTGCCCCGCTTCCGCTCGGGCCTCGCCGTCGACAATAAGCTCACCGACGGCTTCGACCCGGTCACTGAGGCCGACCGCGAAGCCGAACGCGCCATCCGCGAACTGCTCGGCGCCCGTTTCCCCGAACACGCCATTATCGGCGAGGAGTGGGACGACAAGGAGGGCAGCGGCCGCTTCGCCTGGATCATCGATCCGATCGACGGCACCCGCGCCTTCATCACGGGCGTCCCCGTCTGGGGCACGCTTGTCGGCCTCACCGTCGACGGCGAGGCGGTGGCAGGCCTCATGGCCCAGCCCTTCACCGGCGAGATCTACCTGAGCCTCCCGGGCGAGGCGAGCTACTACCGCGCCTTTGACAAGGAGCCGCTGCGCACCTCGAAGGTGACCGAGCTCAAGCATGCCAAGCTCACCACCACCTCACCCGACCTATTCGAGCGCGACGGCCTCGTCGAGCCTTGGAACCGGCTGCGGAAAAAGGTGCTGACCACCCGCTACGGCCTCGATTGCTATGGCTATGCCCTGATGTCTGCCGGCCATATCGACCTCGTGGTCGAAGCCGGCCTCAAGGATGTCGACATCTGCCCGCTGATCCCGCTGATCGAGAATGCCGGCGGTGTCATCACCACCTGGGACGGCGGCCGCGCCGAGCGGGGCGGCAACTGCGTTGCGGCGGCAACACCGGAACTGCATGCCGAGGCGATGGCGGTGCTGCGGCGCTGATCATGCCGAGCCGGGCCTACGAGCTTTTCCTTGAGGCGATGCGCCAGCGGCAGCAGGTCACCTGCACCTATCGCGGCAAGCGGCGGGAACTCTGCCCGATCATTCTCGGTCACACCGGCGGAGCGGAGAAGGCCCTGACGTTCCAGTTCGCCGGCGAAAGCTCCACCCAGCCTCCGCCGGGTGGAGAGTGGCGCTGCCTGACGCTTGCCGATGTCGGCAGTGTTGAACTGCGGGATGGCTCCTGGCATGCGGGTGCGGGACACAGCCTGGCCCAGACCTGCGTCACCGAGGTCGACTACGACGTCAATCCGCAGAGCCCTTACGCTCCACGCTATCGGCTCTAGCGCTTAGGTGCTCTGCTCGGTCACGAACGCATCGAACGCCGCGAACACCTGGCCGCGGATCGAGTCGTTTTCCATGAACATCTCATGCCGGGCGCCTGGCACGACCAGGTGCCGCCCGCTTCGCATCCGCAGCCCCAGTGTTTCGATCGCGTGGGTCGAGACGATCTCGTCCTGTGCGGCCGCGAGCATCAGCACCGGGATGCGGACGGCACCGGGGAACTCGTCGGTCGCCGCGCCCGCCATGGCCGCGAAGGCCGAGGCAGCCCAGCGCAGGGTGGGCGAACCGATGATCAGGTCAGGCCGCGCCTTCAGCGCTTCGCTGCTGCGGGTGAAGCGCCTGACGTCGGAAGTCAGCGGGTTGCCGGCAAAACTCTGCTCGGTCTGTGCCTTGTCGCCGCGCCGGCCGATGGGCAGCCGCCCGAGCCCGAGATTGGCGAGCGTGCCGGTCAATCGCGCCATGCCGGCCATGCTGAGCGGTTGGCGATCGAGCCCGACCATCGGCGCCGAAAGGAAGATGCGCTCGAACATCATGCGATCGCGGATGCCGGCGTAAAGGCTCGCGAGCCCGCCCATCGAATGGCCGACGAGATAATAGGGCGCCGGGCAATCGGGTAGAAGCACCGAGGCGTGGAAGGACCTGAGATCCTGCCAGTAGTCGTCGAACCGTCTGACATAGCCGAGCCGCGGATTGCCGATCAACCGCTGGCTGCCGCCCTGCCCGCGCCAGTCGAAGGTGGCGACGGCAAAGCCGCGCGACTGGAAATCGGCGACGGTCTCAAAGTACTTCTCGATGAACTCGCAGCGCCCCTGCACGAGGCAGATCGTGCCTCGCGGCGCCCCCGGCCCCTTGGCAAAGGTGGCATAGCGCAACCGCACCTTGTCGGCGGTCTCAAAATACCCGACGCGCGCCCCCTCCGGCACCGGATTGGATGGCACTACGGCCAGGGAGGGTCCGCTGGGGTCGACAATGGCGTTCATGCGCGATTCCGTGGGCTCGTCCCTGCTCTTACTGGATTCCTGCCCGCCGGACCATTGCGGCGCACGCTGAGAAAACAGAAAAGCCAGCGCCTCGTTCGAGGCACTGGCTTTCCTGTGATGGCCGCCTTGCGGGGGGCGGGTGAAGGCGGCTCATTCGGTGTGCTCTGCAGCAGACAGTAAGCACAGTCCCGCTTATAGGACCGACCGTCTGAACCGGTATTGATTGGCACATTCATCTTCGGTTCATCGAGCTGAACAGGCCCCTTGAACCCCGCCATTCACTCCCTAAATCAATGCTGTTCGCCGGGGATGCCCCCGGGAACCGGGACACCCGGGAATGCTGTTTGCCCAATTGGGGAGCATGCATGGGACACCCGAAAGCCACGTTGCTCAAAAGGAGAATGTGAAATGGCTGCCTACGATTTTTCCCCCTTCTATCGCTCGACCGTCGGCTTCGACCGCGTCTTCAATCGCCTCGACGCCCTCGTCGGCCAGGAGGCCAAGTCCTACCCTCCCTACAATATCGAGAAGACCGGGACTGACTCCTTCCGCATCTCGATCGCCGTAGCCGGCTTTGCCGATGGCGACATCGCCATCGAGACCAAGGAGAACAACCTCGTCGTGAAGGGCGCCAAGGCTCCTGAGGGCGAGGACAAGAATCGCGAGTTCCTGCATCGCGGCATTGCCGAGCGCGCTTTCGAGCTCCGCTTCCAGCTGGCTGACTATGTCGAGGTCGCCGGTGCGAACCTCGAGAACGGCCTGCTCCACATCGAGCTGAAGCGCGAGATCCCCGAGAGCAAGAAAGCCCGCCAGATTCCGATCGCGGCCGGCACTAAGACGATCGAGGACAAGTCGGTCAACTAACCTACCGTCACGAACGTCCTGGGAAACAACCGGGCGGTCTGTTGACCAGGGAGACGGAACAGGGGCGTGGTTCGAAAGAACCGCGCCCTTTTCATTTGCACGAAACTGTACGGCGGGCGCTCACTTGCCGGAATGACCCGAGGATGCTGTTCTAGCTGAAGTTCTTCCGGAGCGTCGCCATGCAGAGATCGACTGCCGCAGTCGCCGTTGCTTTTCTTGCCCTGTCGCTATCCGCCGCGCAGGCCCTTGCCGCCGAAATCCGCTGCGGCTGGTACTGGAACCCCACCCCCGGCAACCTGTGGCTGATGGACAAGGATGCCACCTGGACCATCACCTCGCAGGGCGATGCCGACGGCGAGGGCGCTAAGGGCATCGAGAATGCGCCCGATTTCGATGACAAGCAGTTCGACGAAACCAACAACCCGGGCAGCGGCTACGGTTATGGCTGCGCCTGCATGAGCGTCACCACGGACAAGGCGACCGAACGCATCACCGAGATCTTCTCGGGTGACACCAAGCCCCTCGCCACCTGCGAGGCGGACAAATCTCTACCCAAACCGCAGGATTGAACCGGCGTCACTTGAAGGACCCAACCCTGATCGCTGCCCAGTTGCGTGAGCCACCTCGATTAGCGGCCGTACGGGCACCGAGAGATGGACAGCCGACAACCACTGGCGCTACCAAGACGCGACCGACTTCGGGGGCCTGCCGATGATCGTGCTTACGCAGATGCCGCTCTGGCTGTCCGGCCTGTTGCTGGTGGTGATCCCCACCGTGCTCGCCATGGCCATGATCTTCCTGATCCGCCGCGCCGCGCCGCTCGAACTGCTGAGCGGGAACAATGAGGTCGCGGGCTTCAAATTTGCCGTGGTCGGCGTGCTCTGCGCCGTGCTTCTCGCCTTCGCGGTCATCGTCGTCTGGGAACGCTTCAGCGAGACCGAGGGCCAGGTGGCGACCGAAGCCGGTGCCTCGGCGACGCTGTATCGGCTCGCCGACGGCCTTGCCCCGCCCGCAGGTCCCGCCATCCACATCGCCATCACCGGGTATCTCGAAAGCGTCGTCGGCGAGGAATGGCCGGCCATGGAGCGCGGCGAGGAGAACGCCGGCACCACCCGTACGCTCGACAGCCTCTATGCGACGGTTCTCGCCCTGCAGCCGGCCAACGATCGCGAAAGCGCCGTCCTCGAAGCGATGCTGACCCAGCTCAACATCCTGACCGAAGCCCGCCGCGCCCGCCTCGTCGCCACGGTGGGCATCGTGCCCGGCGTGCTGTGGGTGGTGCTGTTCGGCGGCGCCGTGGTCACCATCGGCTTCACGTTCTTTTTCGGCGCCCGCAGCGTCCGCGCCCAGTCGCTGATGACCGGCATCCTCGCCCTGCTGATCTGCTCGGGCCTGCTGGTCATCGTCGCCATCGAATATCCCTTCACCGGCGACGTATACGTTTCGCCGGAGTCTATCGTGAAGGTGCTGGATGACTTGAAGGGAAGCTGAAGCGCGGGGCCTACTTCCGCGTCCCTGCCCTTGCGTTGCCGTCATGCGGGCCGAGCACATGCTTCGGGGCATCGTCCCAGGCCCGGTTGCGGCGGCGGAAGACAGCCATGCGCTCGGCGTGGAGCGGATAGTAAAGCTGGTTGCCCTCGACCTGGTGCTCACCAACGATCAAGAGGTGAACGTCGGAATCGGAGTTGTTGAGGAAACTGTGGGCGATGCCCGTGCCGGCAAGGAAACCGACGCCGTCACCAGGGTTGAGCGGGTGCAGCACGCCGTCGATCCAAACATCCGGCGTACCCTGCAGAACGTAGACAAACTCCTCCTCTTTGCTTTCGGCATGCGGGTGCGAAGAGCGGTTTCCCGGCGGAAGAATCTCGAGGTTGATGCCGATCCGCTCGAGCCCGAAGTGCGGGCCGAAGCGGGCGCCCTCGCCTTGCATGCCTTCAGGAGCACGCTCGTGCGGCTTCAGCAGTTCGCTGTAATGCGCGATGAACGGCGGACGCTTCGTTTCGGCCATGCCCTGCTCCTCCAAGCGGACGCACATTGCCGAACACCGACGGCATTGTCGACGGCTCCGCCGGGTTTCATCCGCCGAAACCACGGAGATGTCTCGTGAATCCTCCCCACGGACCCGGCGCGACCTCGGAGGAGAACCGCGCGGTCTCCTATCATCCCGAGGCCTGCTTCAGGCCAGGCCCACCGATTTCCCATGGCTTCCGGGCCTGCATTTCCTATACTTTGCCTATTCCGCATCTCCCAAGTCCTACGCCCATCTGTCACAAGACGGCAAAAAAGTGTCCCTTGCCGCTTGCTCGCAGTTTGGAATTATGCAAATGTAGGCTTGATAGGACAGTACGTCTGTCCAATTTCGTGAGCGGCCGGTCTCCCCGGATGCGTTTCACACGCCGATCCGGCTGGACCGCTTGTCGATAGCGGAAACGGAGGGGTGGGGCCTTATCGAGCCCGAATGAGCGGCCATTTGGATGCAGAGCCGCTCCCCACTAAAGGATTGCGCACTCGGATTCGAGCCGTACACTGAGGGGTACGACTGGGGGCCGAAGGCGCGTCGAAAGGAACTCACACCGGAGACTGGTTCTCCGGCCATGAAGACGACTGCAACAGAGGACTTTGCAAATGGCTGACGCACGGAACGGATCGATGTCACATCCCGTCACGGAAACCGCCATTCGCAAAAACGACGGCTACCGCACCGACCTACCTACAGGCGTAATGCGCCCGCAGGCCGAGGGTCTCTATGACCCGATGCGCGAGATCGATGCCTGCGGCGTCGGCTTCATCGTCAACATGAAGAACACCCCGAGCCAGAAGATCGTCCAGAACGGTCTCGCCATCCTCGAGAACCTCGAGCATCGCGGTGCCGTGGGCGCCGACCCGCTGATGGGCGACGGCGCCGGCATCATGGTGCAGATCCCGCACAAGTTCTTCGCCAAGGAGAGCGCTCGCCTCGGCTTCCACCTGCCCGAGAAGGGCCGCTATGCCGTCGGTTTCATCTTCATGCCGCAGGACGCTGACCTGCGCCTCAAGATGGAACGCGTCGTCAACAAGGTGATCGAGGACGAGGGCCAGACCGTCATCGGCTGGCGCGACGTGCCATCCGACAACTCGTCGCTGAGCAAGGACCCCGAGATCGTCGCCACCGAGCCCTGCCACCGCCAGGTGATCATCGGCCGCGGGGACGGTGTCGAGGACGAAGAGGCGTTCGAGCGCAAGCTTTATGTCATCCGCAAGGTGATGAGCTCGAAGATCTTCTCGGCCTTCGAAGGCAAGCCGAACGACTTCTATATCGTGTCGATGAGCTGCCGGACCCTGGTCTATAAGGGCATGTTCCTTGCCGCCCAGCTTGGCGCCTATTATCAGGACCTGCACGACCCGGACTTCGAGTCCGCGCTCGCACTCGTCCACCAGCGCTTCTCGACCAACACCTTCCCATCCTGGCGGCTGGCGCACCCCTACCGGTTCGTCTGCCACAACGGCGAAATCAACACCGTGCGCGGCAACGTCAACTGGATGGCGGCCCGGCAGGCTTCCGTCTCGTCGCCGCTGTTCGGCGCCGATATTCAGAAGCTGTGGCCGATTTCCTATCCCGGCCAGTCGGATACGGCCTGCTTCGACAACGCGCTCGAGTTCCTGATCCGCGGCGGCTATTCCCTGCCCCACGCGGCGATGATGCTCATCCCCGAGGCCTGGGCGGGCAACCCGCTGATGGATGAGGACCGCAAAGCCTTCTACGAGTATCACGCTGCGCTGATGGAGCCGTGGGACGGCCCGGCCGCCATGTGCTTCTCGGACGGCATCCATATCGGCGCGACGCTCGACCGCAACGGCCTGCGTCCGGCCCGCTATCTCGTCACCGAGGACGATGAAGTCGTCATGTCGTCGGAAGCCGGCGTGCTGCCGATTCCGGCGGCGAAGATCAAGAAGAAGTGGCGCCTGCAGCCGGGCAAGATGCTGCTGATCGATTTGAAGCAGGGCCGCATCGTCTCCGACGAGGAGATCAAGGCTGAGCTCGCGACCGCACGTCCCTACAAGCAGTGGCTGGGCCGTACCCAGATCGTGCTCGAGGAACTGCCGGCCGTGCATTTCGAGCCCAAGACCTCGGACGTGCCGCTGCTCGATCGCCAGCAGGCCTTCGGCTACACCCAGGAAGACCTGAAGCTGATCCTGCCGCCCATGGCCGCCACCGGCCAGGAAGCGGTCGGCTCGATGGGCACCGATACGCCGATTTCAGCGCTCTCGAACAAGTCCAAGCTGCTCTATTCCTACTTCAAGCAGAACTTCGCGCAGGTGACGAACCCGCCGATCGACTCGATCCGCGAAGAGCTGGTGATGAGCCTCGTCTCGTTCATCGGGCCGCGGCCGAACGTGCTCGACCTCACCGGCGGTAACAGCCGCCAGCGACTCGAAGTGCGCCAGCCGATCCTGACCAACGAGGATCTCGAAAAGATCCGCGCCATCGGCGGCATGGAGGACAACCCGTTCCGTTCCAAGACGCTGGACATTACCTATCCGGTGTCGGAAGGCGCCGACGGGATGAAGAAGGCGCTCGACCAGCTGTTCTCGGATGCCGAGATGGCCGTCCACTCGGGCGACAACATCATCATCCTGTCGGACCGCGCCATGAGCCGCGAGCGGGTGGCGATCCCTGCCCTGCTGGCGACCGCCGGCATCCACCATCATCTGATCCGCAAGGGTCTGAGGACGTCGGTGGGTCTCGTGGTCGAGACGGGCGAAGCGCGCGAAATCCACCATTTCTGTGCTCTCGCCGGCTATGGCGCCGAGGCGATCAACCCCTATCTCGCGTTCGAAACGCTGGCCGCCATGAAGGGCGACCTGCCGGGCGAACTCGATGCGGACGAGATCATCTACCGCTACATCAAGGCGATCGGTAAGGGCATCCTGAAGGTCACGGCCAAGATGGGCATCTCGACCTATCAGTCCTATTGCGGCGCGCAGATCTTCGACGCGGTCGGCCTCTCGACTGACTTCGTCTCGACCTACTTCACCGGCACTGCGACGACCATCGAAGGCGCCGGCCTCAAGGAGATCGCCGAAGAGACGGTGCTGCGGCACCAGGAAGCCTTCGGCAACTCGCCGGTGCTCGAGGACGTGCTCGATATCGGCGGCGACTATGCCTTCCGCCAGCGCGGCGAAGCCCATGTCTGGCGCTCCGAAACCGTCGCGAACCTGCAGCACGCCGCCCGTGGCAACGCCCGCGACAAGTACCGCGAGTTCGCCCGCCTCGTGAACGAGGTCGAGGACAAGTACGTCACCATCCGCTCGCTTTTCCGCATCAAGAAGGCGGACGAAGAAGGCCGTGCACCGGTTTCGCTCGATCAGGTCGAGCCGGCGGTCGAGATCGTCAAGCGCTTCTCGACCGGCGCCATGTCCTATGGCTCGATCTCGCTCGAGGCCCACACGACACTCGCCGTCGCGATGAACCGCATCGGCGGCAAGTCGAACACCGGTGAAGGCGGCGAGGAGCCGGATCGCTTCAAGCCGCTGCCCAACGGCGACAGCAAGCGCTCTGCCATCAAGCAGGTGGCCTCGGGGCGGTTCGGCGTGACGACGGAATATCTCGTCAACTCCGACATGATGCAGATCAAGATGGCGCAGGGTGCCAAGCCCGGCGAAGGCGGCCAGTTGCCCGGCGACAAGGTCAACGAGACCATCGCCAAGGTGCGTCACTCGACCCCGGGCGTCGGCCTCATCTCGCCGCCGCCGCATCACGACATCTATTCGATCGAAGACCTGGCCCAGCTGATCTTCGATCTGAAGAACGTCAACCCGACGGGCCAGGTGTCGGTGAAGCTCGTCTCGGAAGTCGGCGTCGGCACCGTTGCCGCCGGCGTTGCCAAGGCGCGCGCCGACCATGTCACCATCTCGGGCTACGAGGGCGGCACGGGTGCATCCCCGCTGACTTCGCTCAAGCACGCCGGCTCGCCCTGGGAAATCGGCCTCGCCGAGACCCAGCAGACGCTGGTGCGCAACAAGCTCCGCAGCCGTATCGCGGTGCAGGTCGACGGCGGTGTCCGCACCGGCCGTGACGTGGTGATCGGCGCCCTGCTCGGTGCCGATGAGTTCGGCCTCGCCACCGCGCCGCTGATAGCAGCCGGCTGCGTGATGATGCGCAAGTGCCACCTCAACACCTGCCCGGTTGGCGTCGCCACCCAGGACCCGGTGCTGCGCGCGCGCTTCACCGGCAAGCCCGAGCACGTCATCAACTACCTCTTCTTCGTCGCCGAGGAAGTGCGCGAGCTGATGGCCGAGATGGGCTATACGAAGTTCGAGGAAATGGTCGGGCAGATGCAGATGCTCGACAAGACCGAGGCCATCACCCACTGGAAGGCCAAGGGGCTGGATTTCTCCAAGCTCTTCCACAAGCCGTTCGCGGCCGAAGGAGTGGGTATCACCCACACCGAAGGCCAGAACCATCCGATCGACAAGGTGCTCGACCGCCGGCTCATCGCCGCTGCCCAACCCGCGCTCGATCACGGCACCCCGGTCAAGATCGTCGAGGCCATTACCAGCGTCGATCGCTCGGCCGGCGCCATGCTCGGCGGTGCGGTGGCCAAGCGCTATGGCCACGCAGGCCTCGCGGAAGACACCATCGCGATCTCGCTGACCGGCACAGCCGGCCAGGCCTTCGGCGCCTGGGCCGCGCGCGGCATCTCCATCGACCTCGTCGGTGAGGCCAACGACTACGTGGGCAAGGGCCTCTCCGGCGCGCGCCTCGTCGTCCGGCCGCCGGAAGAGCGTGGCTACGTGCCCGAGGACTCGATCATCATCGGCAACACTGCCCTCTATGGCGCCATCACCGGTGAGTGCTACTTCCGCGGTGTCGCCGGCGAACGTTTCGCTGTCCGCAACTCCGGCGCCATCGCGGTTGTCGAAGGTACCGGCGACCACGGCTGCGAGTACATGACCGGCGGCGTTGTCGTCGTGCTGGGCAAGACCGGCCGCAACTTCGGCGCCGGCATGTCCGGCGGCGTAGCCTACGTCCTCGACGAGGACGAGAGCTTCGAAAGCCGCTGCAACATGGCGATGGTCGAGCTGGAGCCGGTCGTCGAAGAGGAACGCCTCAATGGCCGCGACTTCGGCCACCACGGCGACCTCGAAACCATGGGCGTGGTCGAGATCCTGCACGACCTGCAGCGTCGCGATGCCGAGCGGCTCTATCAGCTGATCCTGCGCCACAAGAGCTTCACCGGCTCGTCGCGCGCCAACCATATCCTCTCGAACTGGGACGAGTACCTGCCCAAGTTCCGCAAGGTCATGCCGACCGAGTACCGCAAGGCACTCCAGAGGATGGAAAAGGCCCGTGAGGCGGCGCAGCAGGTGGCGGCGGAATGAACGTGATGACACGCAACGCACTAAGCGCTGGCTTGCTGCTGGCGGCCGCCTTCGCCGGTTCTCCGGCGCTGGCCGCTGGCAAGTACCACGTGATCGAACTGACCTTCGAGTCGCGCTGGGGCAAGCCGATCGTGCTGCATTTCATGCCGCCCGGAGGCTTCAGCGCGAAAGCCTGCAAAGCATCGTTGCAGCCAGCGATCGCAGAGTTCAGCCCCAACCTGAACAAGGCATTCGAGAAAAACTACGGCACCGGCGTAGAGGGCTGGAGAAAGGCCAAGTTCATCAAGGGTGAGTGCCCTGGGCTGGATAGCCCCGGCGGGCAACTTTTCAAGTTGAAGCTTTCAGGACAGTAGGGAAGCAAAAATGGGCAAGATCACTGGCTTCCTCGAGATCGATCGCGTCGACCGGGACTACCTCCCGATTGCCGAGCGGCTGAAGAACTACAACGAGTTTACCATTCCTCTGGGCGACAAGGGCACCCGCGACCAGGCGGCGCGCTGCATGGATTGCGGCATTCCGTACTGCCATAACGGCTGCCCGGTGAATAACCAGATCCCGGACTGGAACGACCTCGTCTACAAGGGCGAGTGGCTGAAGGCGCTCAAAAACCTTCATTCCACCAACAACTTCCCGGAATTCACCGGCCGCATCTGCCCCGCCCCGTGCGAGGCTAGCTGCACGCTGAACATTCCGGACACCCCGGTGAACATCAAGTCGATCGAATGCGCCATCGTCGACAAGGGCTGGGAACAAGGCTGGATCACCCCGCAGGTCAATCCGCAGAAGACCGGCAGGAAGGTTGCCGTCGTCGGTTCGGGCCCTGCCGGCATGGCCGCGGCGCAGCAGCTGGCTCGCGCCGGCCACGATGTGCATCTCTATGAAAAGGCGCAGCAGATCGGAGGCCTGATGCGCTACGGCATCCCGAACTTCAAGCTCGACAAAACCCAGATCGACCGCCGCGTCGCGCAAATGGTCGCCGAGGGCGTGGTGCTGCACACCGGCGTCAATGTCGGCAAGGACATCACCGTCGAGGAGCTCGCCAGCCAGTATGACGCGATCGCCATGGCCGGCGGCGCCGAGAAGCCGCGCGACCTGCCGATCCCGGGTCGCGAGCTCGACGGCATCCACTTCGCCATGGATTTTCTCAGCCAGCAGAATCGCCGCGTCACCGGCGAGCCGCTGAACAACGTCAACCCGATCCTCGCCGGCGGCAAGCACGTCGTCGTCATCGGCGGCGGCGACACCGGTTCGGACTGCATCGGCACCTCGAACCGCCAGGGCGCGCTTTCGGTCACCCAGATCGAAATCATGCCGGCGCCGCCCGAGAAGGAGAACAAGGAGCTCGTCTGGCCGAACTGGCCGCTGAAGATGCGGACCTCCTCCTCGCAGGAAGAAGGCGTGGAGCGTGATTTTGCTGTCGCCACCATCAAGTTCGATGGCGAGAACGGCAAGGTCGTCGGCCTCCAGTGCGCCCGCGCCGACGAGAAGTTCCAGCCGATCCCGGGCACCGAGTTCGTGCTCAAGGCCGATCTCGTGCTGCTCGCCATGGGCTTTCTCGGTCCGGTGCAGGAAGGTCTCGTGCAGGAAGCCGGCGTGGCGGTGGACAAGCGTTCGAACGTCATGGCCGACACGGTGAAGTACCAGACCAGCCGCGAGAAGTTCTTCTCGTGCGGCGACATGCGCCGCGGCCAGTCGCTGGTCGTCTGGGCCATCCGCGAAGGCCGGCAGTGCGCCCGCTCGATCGACGAATGGCTGATGGGCAAGACGGACTTGCCGCGGTAGGCGGTGGACGGAATGAAATACGAAAGGGGCGCCTCGTGCGCCCCTTTGCTTTTGCGCGGCAGGCACTTGCCTTGGCTGGCCCGCCCTAAGCCTCAGACCAGGTTGATCTCGACCGGAATGTTCCCGCGCGTCGCCTTGGAGTACGGGCAGGTCTGGTGCGCCGCCGTGACAATCTGCTCGGCCGTCTCGCGATCGAGCCCCGGCAGGCTCACATTGAGCCGGGCGCGCAACGAGTAGCCCTCGCCATTCGAGACGAGATCGACTTCCGCGTCGACAGTCCGCTCGGCCGGCAGCTTCACCTTCAGCTGCTGCGACACCGCGCTAATGGCGCCGAGGAAACAGGCCGACCAGCCGGCAGCGAACATCTGCTCGGGATTGGTGCCGTTGCCGAAGCCGGGAGGCGACAGCTTCACATCGAGCGCGCCGTCGGAGCTGCGAGCGGAGCCATCGCGGCCGCCGATAGTGTGGGTGTGGGCAGTGTAGAGGGTCTTGTCGAGCTGGTTCATTCCGGGTCTCCGTTAGGTTGCAGGCTTGGCAGCCGGGACTGCCGCACCCATTTAGTTATTGCAATAATCATTACGGCGTGACTTGTTTCATAAGTCCAATCGCAGTACAAGCAAAAAGTTATCGCGATAACGATTCTTCACGGAGCAGCCCCATGGCCGCCGATCAGCGCAAGGACGACGCCCCCCTCGCCGACTTCATGTGCTTCGCCATCTACTCGGCGAACCTCGCCTACTCGCGGGTCTATAAGCCCGTGCTGGAGGAGCTCGGCCTGACCTACCCGCAATACGTGGCGATCGTCGCCCTGTGGGACGAGGACGAGTTGACCGTCAAAGGCCTGAGCGACAAGCTGTTTCTGGAACCGAGCACGGTTACGCCGATGCTGAAGCGCCTGGAGGCAATGGGCTACGTGACCCGCACCCGGGGCGTCGACGACGAGCGCGTCGTCCGTGTCCGGCTGACCGAAGCCGGCCGCAAGCTGCGCGAAAAGGCCTGGGGGCTATCCAAGATCACCTTCAAGGCTGCCGGCCTCAGCTTCGACGAGTTCCGCATCCTGCTGCGCGGCATCACCAACCTCAGGACCAACCTCGTCAGCGCAGCCAACGACGCCTAGACCCGCGCCTCCGGCCTCAAGTGCCGGCGCCGATAGGCCGATGGCGTTGTGCCCACCAGCTTGCGGAACAGGTGCCGGAACGCCGAGGGCTCGGAGTAACCCACCTCGGCCGCAATGGCATCGAAGGCCATATCGGTCGTTTCGAGCAACTGCTTGGCTTCCTCGATGCGCATCGTCTGCACATACTCGAGCGGCGACTGCCCGGTCGCCTTCCTGAACCGGCGCAGGAAGCTGCGCTCGGTCAGCCCGGCCTCCGCCGCCATCAGCGCCACCGGGTTCGGATCCGCATAATTGTCCGCCGCCCAGATCTGCGCCGCCGCGATCATCGAGTCTTCGTGCTTGCGGCCCACTGTCAGCGCCGCGAACGGCAGTTGCCCGTCGACATGCCAATCGAGCAGGAACAGCTTCGACAGCCGCCGCGCCTCCTCGGCACCGGCGATACGCCCGACGAGATAGAGCAGCAGGTCGTGCCAGGACGAGAACCCGCCCGTGGTGATCAGCCGGTGCCCTTCGCCTGCCATCACCAGTACCCGCTCCTTGCGGATGGTGATGCCCGGATGCCGCGCCTTGATCGCCTCGCAATAGCCCCAGTGCGACGTCGCCTCCTGCCCTTCGAGCAGGCCGGTTTCGCTGAGCAGCACCGAACCGGAGCATAGGGAGGCGACGATGGCCCCGTCGTGGTAGCTGTCGCGCACCCAATCGGCGACGGCGGCAAACGAGTTCGGCAGCGGCTTCCACGGATCGATCGCCAGTTCCGGGATCATCACGATGTCCGGGTGGGGGAAGTCATCGAAGGAGCCGTGCGGAGTGATAGTGACGCCATGGATATCCTGGTACGGCTGGCCGTCGAAGGTCACGAGCCGCGGCAGGAAGCGGGGCATGCCTGGCGCCTCGCTATGCAGCAGCTCCCACAACCTCCCGACGGCATAGAGCAGATCCATGATGATGAATGTGCCGGCTGTCCCCGTCTCGGGGGTCGCTACAATCGTGGTGAGCAGCGGTCGTGGCGCGTCCATGGGCTGTCCGGATGTCCGATTTGAACCGTTTTCGTCGGAAACCAGCCTATCAGCATCGCGGCGCACAAACTAGATCACGGGTCCATCGGCAGCGACCCGCTGTCACAACCCCAAGGACCTCAAGATGATCAAGACTCGCCTCCTCCTCGCCCTCGCGGCGACCATCACGCTCTCCGTCTCGTCCGGCTTTGCGGCGGAGCCGTCGGCTGAAGCCGCCTACAAGGACATCGAAGCCACCCTCGGCGGCGTGCCGAGCCACTTCAAGGGCTACCCGCAGTCGGCCGTTGCCGGCGCCTGGGAGATGACCAAGGGCCTGCTGATGGGCGAGACCAACTCGCTCGAGCCCAAGGTGAAGTCGCTGATCGCCGTGGCCGTGGCGGCCCAGATCCCGTGCCAGTACTGCGTCTGGCTCGAAACCAAGTCAGCTAAGTCGGCTGGGGCCACCGATGCCGAAGTGTCCGAGGCCGTGGCGCAGGCCGCCTACGTCCGCCACTGGAGCACCGTGATCCACGGCCTCCAGATCGACTTCGATACCTTCAAAGCCGAATTCGGCGGCGAATGATCGACCGGCGCCCGGCTTCGACCGGGCGTACCCCTACCGCCCGGTCGGATTCTCGACCTTGCCGACGCCAAACGCATCGGCGCGGCCGACCGGCGCCTCGAGCATCTGAGTGATATCGAAACCGACGGTGGCAAGACCCACCGACTCCGCGCTGACCAACTCATTGGCGCGGCGCGTGGCCCCGGTAAGTGGGATCACCGCACCTGCGACTTCCAGCAGCTTCATCTGGCCCAGCCCCTGATAGGGCGGCCGAAGCATCAGTTGGGCGTCGGTGCCGAACAGCGGATCGGCGACTTCGATGCCCACCGTGCCGCCGCCGCGATAGTAGTTCTTGAGGCTCTGGCTCACATAGAAGGCCAGCTTGTCCGCGCCAGCCGACGAGAAGTGGATGCCGTCATCCTTGCGCATGCGCACCTGGTTACCGTTGAGGTCGGGTCCGCGCGAGGTGTAGCCGCCCTCCTCGGTGGCGAACTTCTCGTAGATGTCGAGGAACTCAGCTCCGCCCGAGAACGCCGCCAGCCGCTGGATCTCGTTGACCTGGATCATCGCCTTGCCAAACTTGGGCGCCTCCATCGGCGGCAGGCCGATCCAGATCACCGGCTTGTTGGCGGCGCGCAGCGCGCGCACCACCCCCGTGACTCGCGCCGAATATTCAGTGGTCCATTCCGGCGTCAGCGAGCCGTAGCTCTCGCCGTTGAGCCGCATCTTCTGCCGGTCGTTGATACCGATGATGATGATGGCGATATCGAACGTATTGGCCGTGATCTGTTCGTTGATCTTGGTCGGCCAATCGAAGAAATCCGGCCGCACGAAGCTCGATGAGCCGACGCCCTGGACGATCACCGCGAGGTTCGGATCCTCGGCATAGAAGCGCTCGAGTGCATTGCCGACATCGGTAGCCATCGAGTCGCCGAACACGGCGAGCCGCGTCGCCCCTGGAGCCTTCTCGATCTTGGGCTTGGGGGGCGGCAAGGCGGCCTTCTTGACCGACTTCTTCACCGGCTTTTCGACCACCGGTGCCTGCTCTTCCGGCTCGGGATCGCCGAACAGCATATCCATCAGCGTACGCCGTTTCCGGCGCGGCGGCGGCTGCTCTTCCTGCGCCACCACCAGCCTGCCATCATCGGCAGCAGCCGTGATCGCGGGAGCCAGCTCCACTGTCTCGCGTGCGAACGTGAACGCCGTCAGCGTATCGGTCAGCACCAGCGCCGCGATGATGGCGCCGCCGATCCCGAGCATCCAACGGTTGGTCTTGTTCTGCATGGCAGGCATTTAGCCCATCCAACGGGTCGAATTGAAGACCGCTCTCGACAATTCTACCGGCTTCAGCGCGCTGCCGCCGTGAGCTCTTCGTAGCTGTGCAGCGTGATGAACCCGTCCGCCACCTCACCCTTCGATGCCTGGAACTTGGCGTAGGCCGCCTGGCTCACCGGCCCGATCCGCCCGTCCACCAGCCCCTCGTAGAGACCGAGCTTGATCAGCGCCTCCTGGATCGCCCTGCGCTGCTCGAGGTTGGGGAATTTCGTGTCCCGCGGCCAGGCCGTGACGAACGCGCCACGGCCCTTCAGCCTGTCCTGGAGATGTGAGATCGCCATCGCGTAGCTGTCGGAGAAGTTGTAGCCCTTGAGGACGAGATAGTTGTTCGTCATCAGGAATTTCGGTCCCTTCGCCCCCGTCGGCGCGTAGAGGAACACCGGGATCGAGGTGTCGTCGAAGTCAGCGCCGCCGACCCGCCCTACGCCGAGATCGGCAAAGAACGAGATGGGCCGCAACTGGTCGCGCGTCGCCAGCAGATAGTCGAACCCATCCGGCACGACGACCTCGTAGCCCCAGTCGAGGCCCGGCTTGTAGCCGAGGCCAAGCAGAAACTCCGCGGCCGTCGCCAGAGCGTCTGCCAGTGAGTTTTGGAGGTCGATAGCACCGTCGCCATCGCCGTCCGTGCCGTATTTTATAACGTTGGTAGGGTTGACCTGAAGATGCCCGATGGCGCCTGCCCAGCTGCCGACGAGCTGGGTAGCATCAAGCGGCCCGCGTTGGACCAGAAGCAGCGCTGCGATCAGGTCCGCCGTGTCGCCTTCGAGCCGAACGCGCCGTTGGTGCACCAGGGTTGCGAGCGATGGGATGATCGGGCGGATGTACTGCGGATCAGCCAGCACGCGACCGTAATTGGTCTCGATCCCCCAGATCGATGCGAGCAGGTAGGGATCGACGCCGTATTTCTCCCCGATGGCCGTCAGCAGCGCCTGGTTTGCCGCGATCGATTCCTTGCCCTTGCCCATGCGCCACTCGGTGACGCGCTTGTCGATATAGTCCCACAGCGGGGTCGTGAACTCGGGCTGCGAGGTGACCAGCTCCGGCACTTTCTCATCGGCGGTCAGGCCATACATCGCCTTGGCATAGGTTTCGTGGGTGACACCAGCGGCCACCGCCGTCGCTTCGAAGTTCTTGATGAAGGACTCGAAGCTCTCGACCGGCTGGGCGAACGCCGGCGAGGAGAGACCGAGGAGCGCGAGGAGGACGGCGAGCTTGCGTTGCATGGCGAATCGCTACCTGTTCCGTGTGGCTAAATAGCGCTCCCATGTCAGCGCCGCGTCAACGATCTCCTTGAGATCATCGTGCGCCGGCTTCCAGCCCAGCACCTGCCGCACCTTATCGGCACGCGCCACGATCGAAGCTGGATCACCGGCCCGGCGCGGCTCCTCGACCACCTTGAAGTCGACACCGGAAACCGCCTTTACCGTCTGGATCACCTCGCGCACCGAAAAGCCGCGGCCATAGCCGCAGTTCATGGTGATGGAAGCGCCGCCGCCGCGCAGGTAGCCGAGCAGAAGTGCATGCGCCTCGACGAGGTCTGTGACGTGGATGTAGTCGCGCACGCCGGTGCCGTCGGGCGTCGGAAAGTCGGTGCCGAAAATGCCCATCTGCGCCCGCTGCCCGAGCGCCGCCTGCGAGGCGACCTTGATCAGGTGCGTCGCGGTCGGCGAGGACTGGCCGCTGCGCCGCTTCGGATCGGCGCCGGCGACGTTGAAGTAACGCAGCACGCCATAGGTCAGCGGACGCGCCGCCGCGACGTCCGCCAGCATCAGCTCGGTCATCAGCTTACTCCGCCCATACGGAGATTCCGGCATCAGCTGAGTGGTCTCGGCCACCGGCTCCAGCCCGGCATTGCCGTAAACTGCAGCGGTCGAGGAGAAGATGAAGTGCTTCACCCCACCCGTCACCGCCGCCTCGATCAGGTTGCGCGAGGTCGCGGTGTTATTGGCGTAATATTTGAGTGGATCGGCGACCGATTCCGGCACGACGATCGAGCCTGCGAAATGGATGATGGCCTCGATCTTGTGCTTGGCAATGACCTTGCCAACCAACACCATGTCGCCGGCGTTGCCCTCGACGAGTTTGGCGCGATGATCGATCGCCCAGTCAAACCCCGTGGTCAGGTTGTCGAGCACCACGACCGTCTCGCCCGCATCACAGAGCCGCAGCACCATGTGGCTGCCGATATAGCCCGCGCCGCCGGTCACCAGCACTGCCATAATAAACCTCAAACTCAGTTTAGATCCCGACGCTAGCGGCGAGGTGCTAAGAACGGCTTACTCCCGCCTGCTGACAATCTTCCGGAGCCCATCTTGCCCAGACGCGTACGGACTGCCGTGTTCCCTGTTGCCGGCCTCGGGACCCGCTTCCTGCCAGCCACCAAGGCCATGCCCAAGGAAATGCTGACGGTTGTCGATCGTCCGCTGATCCAGTATGCGGTCGACGAAGCCCGGGAAGCCGGGATCGAGCACCTTGTATTTGTCACCGGCCGCAACAAGGGCGTGATCGAGGACCATTTCGATCGCCAGTTCGAACTCGAGCATACGCTCGAGATCCGCGGCAAAACCGAAGCGCTGGCCGAACTGCAGCAGGATTTGCCATCTGCCGGGCAGACCAGTTTTACCCGCCAGCAGGAGCCGCTCGGGCTGGGTCATGCCGTCTGGTGTGCCCGCGAACTGGTGGGTGACCAGCCGTTCGCGCTGCTGCTCCCCGATATGGTGTTCAAAGCCAAACCCGGTGTGCTCAAGCAGATGATGCAGACCTATGAAGAGACCGGTGGCAACATCGTCGGGGTCGAGGAAGTCGATCCAAACGAGGTGTCGAGCTACGGCATCGTGGCACGTGGTTCGGGGCCGGACTCGGGCTTCCGCATCACCGACATGGTGGAGAAGCCGAAGCCAGCGGACGCCCCGTCGAACCTGTTCATTTCCGGCCGCTACATCCTGCAGCCCGAAATCTTCTCACTGCTCTCGGAACAGACGCGTGGGGCTGGAGGCGAGATTCAGCTGACCGACGCGATGCAGGTGCTGATCCGGAGCCAGGACTTCACCGGGGTGAAGTACGACGGCAAGGTCTTCGACTGTGGCAGCAAGCTCGGGTTCCTCACCGCCAACGTGGTCTTCGCGCTGGACCGCCCGGACCTCGCCGATGCGTTCCGCAAGGAGATCCGCTACCTCATCTAGCGGTGGAAGCGCACTCCGACCGTCACCTGATGCTCGTCGGTCGCGGGCGCCGGCGTCGTTTCGCTGCGCTCGAAGCTGTAGTCGGCCGTGAGGTCGGTGTGCTCGTTGAGCAGATAGTCGGCGCCCACGCCGACGCCCCAGCTGCTCTCCTTCGTGTCGATGCCTTCGTAGCCTGCCGTGCTCCAGTCGGCACTGGCGCGGAGCCGCAGCCAGGGGTTGAGCTGATAGCTCAGCGCGCCCGTCGCAGCGTATTCGAGCTTGGCCGTTGCCCCGGAGGTCGTGCCCGGCGACGAGATCGCGGTGGTGAGCTCCCCGCTCAGCGTCAGAGTCTCGTTCGGCCGGAATGTGGCCTTGGCGCCGTAGAGCATGGCCGCGAAATCATCGAGCGTATCGTCGACGAAGTCCCGATAGCCCCAGCCGATCGAGCCCTCGAGCTCGAGCACATCGCTTGGCTTGAAGGTGAGGCCGGCGCGGGTCGCATAGGTCACGTTGTCGAGCTTCACCAGCAGGGTCGGCGACGCCACATCATACTGCTCTGCGTCCGCCCCGCCATCGATGAAGGCCACTAGCCCCGGCGTCAGCTTGTACCCGAGCCGCGCGCCCGTGCCCCAGGTCGTGGTGTTCTGGAACTCGTTGCTCGTCGTCGAGGCGTCGTCATAGGTGGTCTCGCCGAACACGTCGCGTCCGGCACTGCCGCGCAGCTCGACCACGAACGCCCCGAGATCGCGGCTGGCGCTCGCCTCGGCATTGGCCGAGATCTCGAGCGGCGACGTCACCACGTTGACCGGCAGGTCGGAATCACTTGGATCGTCCTGCGAGACGGTGAGATCGACCCGCCCCTCGAGCGTCGTCAGCTCGTCGAGATCGTAGCGACCGCCCGCTGTGGTCGCGACCGAGCCGATGCGCGGGTCGCCCTCGAGTTCGTGGCTGATTTCGCCGGAGACGCCGAGATTGTAGCCGCCGCGAATGGTTTCCTGCTGCAGCGAAAATTCGGGCAGCGCCACGACCTCATAGGTAGGTCCACTCCCGCTGCCATTATCGCGAACCCCACCGCGAAGGCCGACGCTCCAGTCGAACTGGAATGGCGGTCCATACTCGTCCGGCGGGTTGGGCACGCAATAGCTGCACTCGGTCCCCTCGGGACCAAGCAGCACGTCATTGCTGAAGTCCGATCCGTCGCCCGCAAAAGCGCGGCTGCAGAGCGCCAGCGCAAGCGCGCCCGCCGTGATGCCGGCTCTGCGTGAGGACATGATTGAGCCACCGTCGGCGCGAAATAAACGTCAACGAACCCTTGCAGCTTATGGTTAAGGAAGGCTTGCCTCAGGCCGCTTCGACCGACAGCTCTGCCCCGTCCGCATCGACGATCCGCACCTTCACGCCGGCCGCAAGATCGGGACCGGTGATCCGCCAGGTCGTATCGTCGAGGTTCAGCCGGCCGACCCCGTCCTGGATCGGCTGCTCCAGCACCACCTCACGCCCGATATAGCGTCGCGCCCGCTGGTTGAGGAACGGCCGGTCCGAAACCGGACCCGGGCCGCGGACGCGCAGCCACAACCAGATGGCCACAAGCGCGAGCACGCCGAAGATCACGAACTGCAGCGGCCAGAAGATCGTGACGAACAGCGACAGCAAACCCGTCACCATCGCCGCGGCACCGAGCCAGACCAGCACGCCGCCGGGCACCACCAGCTCGAGCCCGAGCAGGATCAGCCCGGCCACGATCCACGACCACGCTCCGTTCTGGCCGATGAACTCGATGATCTGCATGTGCCCCTCCTCGCTCCCTAAGCATCAGGTGGTCGACGGCGGACGGCCGCTTACCGGCCGCGTTGCCGGCTTCTCGCCACCGAAGGTTTCCCGGGCAATCTCGGCGATACCGCCGATGGCACCGATGACGCTCGCCGCATCCACCGGCAGCATCAGCACCTTCTGGTTCGGCGACTTGGCAAGGCTTTCGAGCGCCTTGATGTAGTTGTTGGCGACGAAATAGTTGATCGCCTGCACGCTGCCCGCGGCGATGGCGTCCGACACCACTTCGGTGGCCTTGGCTTCGGCCTCGGCCGAACGCTCACGCGCCTCGGCATCGCGGAACGCCGCCTCGCGCCGGCCCTCGGCTTCGAGCACCTGGCTCTGCTTTTGGCCTTCGGCCTGCAGGATCGCCGCCTGCCGCTTACCCTCGGCTTCGAGGATCAGCGCGCGCTTCTCGCGTTCCGCCTTCATCTGCCGGCCCATCGATTCGACAAGGTCCTTGGGCGGATCGATATCCTTGATCTCGATGCGGGTGATCTTGAGACCCCATGGGCTCACCGCCGCATCGACAACGCGCAGCACCCGCGTGTTGATCTCGTCGCGGTGGCTGAGCAGCTCGTCGAGGTCCATCGAACCCATCACCGAGCGGATATTGGTCATCGTCAGGTTGAGGATACCGACCTCGAGCTGCGCCACTTCATAAGCAGCGGCCGCGGCATCGAGGATCTGGTAGAAGGTGACGCCGTTCGCCGTGACCGAGGCGTTGTCGCGCGTGATCACTTCCTGGTGCGGCACGTCGAGCACCTGCTCCATCATGTTCATCTTCTTGCCGACATTGTCGACGAACGGGATGATCAGGTTGAGGCCCGGCTTCAGCGTGCGGATGTACCGCCCGAAGCGCTCGACCGTGTAGTTGTAGCCCTGTGGCACCACCTTGGCGCCGGCGAACAGCACCAGCACCGCCAGCACGCCCAGCGTCAGCAGCGTGATGCTCAGCCCGTCGAGTTCCAGAAAGTCCATCCCCAACCCCTTTGCTACGCCCGGCCCATGCTTTGACATGTATGTGCCGTTCGGCATGGGCGCAACAATGCCGCTCGACTATCCGCAGTTGTATGACAGCGGGAACGTCCCGTGGCGCAATGCCGTTGAACGACAAGCAATCGTTCGCGAGTTGAAACCATGCCCGCCGGAACACGCCCCATCTGGAAAGGCCAGTTGCGACTGTCGCTCGTTTCGATCCCCGTCGAGATGTTCACTGCGACCAAGTCCGCCGGCAAGCCGAGCTTTCGTCAGATCCACGAACCCACCGGCAAGCCCATCCATTACGAGAAGGTCGTCGATGGCGTCGGTCCGGTCGACCGCGACGACATTCGCAAGGGTTTTGAGTACCAGAAGGGCGACTACGTCCTACTGACCGATGACGAGATAGACGCGGTCAAGCTCGAGACGCGGAAGACGCTGGAGCTGGTGCAGTTCGTCGACGAGGACGAAATCCCGCCGCTCTATTTTGACACCCCTTACTATCTCGCGCCCGCCGACGAGCTGGCCGAAGATGCCTTCCGCGTCGTCCGCGATGCCTTGCGCAAAGCGAAAAAGGTCGGGCTCGGCCAGTTGGCACTGCGCGGCAAGGAGTACCTCGTCTCGATCAAGCCATGCGGCAAGGGCCTGCTGCTTGAGACGCTGCACTACGAGAACGAGATCAAGAAGTCCGACAGCTTCTTCTCGGACATTCCGGCCAAGTCCGCCGACGACGACCTGCTCGAGGTGGCGACCGCCCTGATCGAAAAGAAGACCGACACCTTCGACATCGGCAAATTCAAGGATCACTACAACACCGCCCTGCGCGAACTGATCGACCGCAAGCTGAAATCGAAGACCGGCAAGGTCGCCGTCGACGAGGACAAGCGCCCGCGTGGCGACAATGTCGTTGACCTGATGTCGGCGCTGAAAGAGAGTCTCGAAGGCGGCAAGTCCGCACCAGCGAAGAAGCCAGCGGCGGCACGAAAACCGGCAGCCAAGACGGCTCCGCGCAAGAAGGCGAGCTGACCGATGCCCGCCTCACCCCAGGACCAGCTCAGGACCTACCGCGCCAAGCGCGACTTCTCGAAAACCGCAGAACCCTCCGGCACGAAGGCGAAGCGTGCGGCCAAGGACACCCCGCTCCGGTTCATCGTGCAGAAGCACGACGCCACGCGCCTGCACTACGACTTCCGCCTCGAACTCGACGGCGTGCTGAAAAGCTGGGCCGTCACCAAGGGCCCGTCGACCAATCCCGCCGACAAGCGCCTCGCCGTCCGTGTCGAGGACCATCCGCTCGACTATGCCGACTTCGAGGGCACCATCCCCGAAGGCGAATATGGCGGCGGCACGGTGATGCTATGGGACGAGGGCACCTGGGAGCCGATCGGCGACCCGCACGAAGGGCTCGATGACGGCGACCTCAAGTTCAGTCTCAGCGGCAAGCGCATGAAGGGCGAGTGGGTGCTGGTCCATATGAAGGGCCGCGACAACAAGACCCGCAACGGCACGCGTGAGAACTGGCTGCTGATCAAGCATCGCGACGACTACGCCACCGACACGGATGGCCTCACCGAGAAGTTTACCACCAGCGTCGAAACCGGTCGCGACCTCGACGGCATCGCCAAGGGCCTAAAATCGCGAAAGAAGGCGGCATCGAAGACGCCCAAAGCGCAGGTCTGGACCAAATCCGGCGCAGTCGCGCTGCCAGACTTCCGTGAGCCGCAGCTGGCGACATTGGTCGAGAAAGTGCCCGCCGGCGACGAGTGGCTGTTCGAGACTAAGTTCGACGGCTACCGCTGTATCGCCGCCGTCGCGGGGCCCGAAGTCCGCCTCTATACCCGCAACGGCAACGACTGGACGGAGCAGTTCGGCAACCTCGTCGAGCCTCTGTCAAAGCTGACCAACGGCTCCGCCCTGCTCGATGGCGAGATCTGCGCTTTCAAGGACGGCCGCACGGACTTCTCGACGTTGAAGGACGCGCTCTCATCGGGTGGCGCACTAACCTTTTTCGCCTTCGACCTGCTGGAGCAGGACGGCGAGAACCTCGAAAAACTGCCACTGACCGAGCGCAAGGCCCGTCTTGAAAAGCTGCTGGGCAAGCCGAAGAAGACTAGCCCCATCCAGTACTCCGATCACGTCCGTGGCCACGGTCAGGAAGTGTTCGATGCCATGTGCGAGGCGCGGGGGGAAGGCGTGATTGCCAAGCTGGCCGACGCGCCGTACCGCCATGAGCGCACGAAATCCTGGCTCAAGATCAAGTGCACCAACCGGCAGGAATTTGTCATCGCCGGCTGGCGGCCATCCGACAAGCACAAGGGGTTCGCCTCGCTGCTGCTCGGCACCTGGGAGCACGACAAGCTGATCTATCGCGGACGCGTCGGCACCGGCTTCACCGAAGCGAGCGCCGCCGAGCTGCAGGCCGAACTACACAAGCGGGCGCGCAAAACTCCCGCCTTCGAAACCGTGCCGCGCGACGTCGCTCGTCGCGCCAGATGGGTCGAGCCGGAACTCGTCGGCGAGGTCGATTTCGCCGAGTTCACCCCCGATGGTCACCTGCGCCACCCCGCCTTCGTCGGCCTCCGCAAGGACAAGCCGGCGCGCCAGATCAAGCTCGAAACTAAGGCGCCGGCCAACGAGGCGACAAAGTCGAAACGGCGGGCTAAGCTCAAATCCATGCAGCTGACCAATGACATGGGTGTCGAGATCGCCGATCGCCGCAAGGTGCGGCTGACCAGCCCCGACCGCCCCGTGCTGCCGGACGCGACGGTCACCAAGGCGCAGCTCATCGCCTATTACGACGCCGTCGCCGAGCGCATGCTGCCCCATATCGAGAAGCGTGCCCTGAGCCTCGTCCGGGTGCCACATGGGAGCAAGCCCTTCTTCCAGAAGCACGACACCGGCGGCTTCCCCGATACGATGAAGCGCGTCGCCATCGAACTCAAGGAAAGCGAGCGCGAGGACCATTTCTACGTCACCGACATCGAAGGCGTGATGGCCGGCGTGCAGATGTCGACGCTCGAATTTCACATCTGGGGCAGCCATATCGACACGCTGGAAAAGCCCGACCGCATCATCTTCGATATCGATCCGGACGAGGGCCTCGACTTCAAGCGGGTGAAGGAAGCAGCGGTCCACATTCGCGATGTGCTCGGCGAATGGGGGCTCGAGAGCTACCCCATGGTCACCGGCGGCAAGGGCATCCACGTCATCGCGCCGCTGAAGCCAGTCACCGAATGGCCGCTGGTCAAACTGTTCTGCCGCACCTTCGCGCAGCGGCTCGAGGATAACGAACCCGACGACTTCACCGCCAATATCCGCAAGGTCGAGCGCAAGGGCCGGATGTTCGTCGACTATCTGCGCAACGAGCGCGGCGCGACGGCTGTGGCGCCATTCTCGACCCGCGCCAAGGCCGGCGTGTCCTGCGCGGTGCCGGTGGGCTGGGATGAGCTCGACGCGATCAAGGCGGCGAACCAGTTCGTTATCGGCGCGGCGGCGGAACGGGCGAACGAGCAGGACCCGTGGCCCGACTACTTCTCGCTCACCCAATCGATCACCAAGGGGATGGTCGAGGCGGTTGCGGGGCCGTTAAAGGATTTGAAGCTGTAGCGCCTCAAACCCACCCCGCCAGTTCCTTGCGGATCACCGACTCCAGCATCTGCATCCCCAGCTCGCTGTCGTTGAGGCACGGGATATACGCATAGCGTTCGCCGCCGGCGTGCTCGAACTGCTCGCGGCCGGTGATGGCAAGCTCTTCCAGCGTCTCGATGCAATCGACCGAGAAGGCCGGCGACACCACGGCTACACGCTTCATCCCCAGCCCCGGCAGGGCTTCGAGCGTCTTGTCGGTATAAGGCTGCAGCCATTCCGTCGGCCCGAAGCGGCTCTGGAACGTGACCCTCAGTTTCTCTTCGGCCCAGCCCAGGTGCTCGCGGACCAGCCGGGTCGTCTTGAGACACTGGCAGTGATACGGATCCCCCTTCTCCAGATAGAGCTTGGGCATGCCGTGATAGGAAGTGAGGATCACGTCCGGCGTGAAATCGAGCTTCGCCACACCATCGGCAATGCTCTGCGCCAGCGCCTCGATATAGGCCGGCTCCTCGAAATAAGCCGGCAGCGTGCGGATGGCCGGCTGCCAGCGGATGTCGCGCAGGGCGTCGAACGCCTTGTCGTTGGCGGTAGCCGTGGTCGTCGCCGAATACTGCGGATAGAGCGGCGCCAGGAGGATCCTCTGGCACCCGGCCGCCTGCAGCGCCTCGATGCCCGACTTAGTCGAGGGGTTGCCGTAGCGCATCGCGAATTCGACGACGATGTCCTTGCCCAGCCGCTCCTGCAGCTTGGTCGTCTGGTTGCGGGTGATCACCCGCAATGGGCTGTCGCCGGCCTGATAGTCCCAGATGCGCTTGTAGTTCACCCCACTCTTCTGCGGCCGGGTGCTCAGCACCACGCCCTGCAGGATCGGCTGCCATAGCCATTGCGGCGACTCGATCACGCGCGGATCGGACAGGAACTCGCTGAGGTAGCGGCGGACGGACCAGTAGTCGGTGCCGTCCGGCGTGCCCAGGTTGAGCAGGAGTACGCCGACGCGCGGTGTGCTGATCGGCGGGTGGCCCGGGGGAAGTGCGGATGCCATGAGTGGCCTATGCGATAGGAGCGTTTGGCCGGCACCATAGTCGGGGATGCCTCGAACACAAGTGCAAGTGTGTCGCGGCGGCCTCTAGAGGCTGGCGAGCAGCAGCAGCGCGCCGAACAGGAACACGATCACGGCGCCTACCAGTTCGGCCCACCAGACGATCCGCTCGCCCGCTCCGCCGACGCCGCCCAGATAGCGCTGCGCCGCACCTTTGGCGCTGACGGCCACGATGGCCAGCGTCGCCACGGTGATCGCCGTGCCCAGGCCCATCAGGAACACCGCAGCGATCCCGGCCGGCAGTACGCCCTGGCTCAGTGCGAAAACGAGGACGATCAGCGCCCCCGAGCACGGCCGGATGCCGACGCTGAACACCACGCCCAGTTGCTCGCGCCAATCGCCGCCGGTCTGCTCCGGCGTCACCACGTGGTGGTGCGCGTGGTCGTGGTCATGGTCGTGATCGCCATGGTCGTGCCCATAGTGCGGATCGCCAGGCGCGCGCCCATAAGCATCGAGTGCCGGTCCGCCCGCCGGCTGCAACGCCGACTGAAAGGCGAAGCGCTGGCCCCGCTCCGCGATCAGCGCATGTGGTGCTTCATCGGCATGGAGATGCTGATGCGCCTTGGCCGTGAGATCAGGGGCATGCGAATGTGAGTGGCCCCAGCCGAAGATCTTGCGCGCGATCAGCCAGGTGCCGAGCAGCGCGATCATCGCGTAGGACGCCCTGTCGATCCAGCCGACGGCATTGTCCATCACCGCGCTCGACAGTCCGAGGATCGCCCCCGCGACGCCGACGAACACCACCGCTACCAGCGATTGCAGCAGCGCCGCCGCAAAGCTCAGCGCCACGCCGCGTTTGAGCTGTCGCTCGTTGGCCAGCATGTACGAGCCGATCACCACCTTGCCGTGGCCCGGTCCTGCAGCGTGGAACACACCATATAGAAAGCTCAGCCCGCCGAGGATCCAGAACGCGTTCCAGTCGGTCTTGAGCTTCGCCAGCGCCGCCGTGAGGCTGAGGTAGAACTGCTCCTGCGCCACCACCAGCCAGCCGAGTGGGCCGGTGCGCGAAATCTTGAACCCCGGCTCGGGTGGCGGCCCGCCGACTGGCATCGCCGGCTTGGTCTCCGCCACTTGGGTAACGGCGTCGAGCGCGGTCGCAGCTGCCGGTGCCGAGGCCTCAGCCGAACAATCGAGAACAATCGCCCCCTGCGTCCCGCGCACTGCGGTTTCGAGGTCGGGCGGAAGCTTGGTGACATCCGGCCCCAACTGGAACAATCGCTCCTGCAACTCGGGCGACATCTCCCGCGGCGGCTCGAGATGCAGGTTGCAACCGGCAGGGGCGTTCTCGAGCGTAACACCGCCGTCGCGTAGCGTGATCGCCACGTAGTACTCGGGATCGGCGATGGCGATCTCGAGCCTGTCCTTGATGCGATAGGGCGCCTGCGGCTCGATACCGAACGTCAGCGTCGACCGATTGTTTTCGAAGACGAACTTGGCGTCGTCCATCGAGGCGAAGGGCAGGCTCGCGGCATTGTTTCCGGCCGAGGTGTAGAAGCCGTATTGGGCAAGACCCTTGAGGTTCTCGTCCGCCAGCTCCTGCATCTCCTCCGATGAGGTGATCCCGTCCCCATTGGTGTCGAGGCCCTGGATTTGCCAGACCGAAAAGGCCTCGTCGAAAGTCCAGCTGTTGCGGATCGCCGTGAGCTCACCGGCGTCATTGAAGACGAGCACCGCCTTGGCGTCGATGAAGATGTGCGGGTGCGCCTCTGCAACGCCCACAAGTCCGAGCATCGCGGCGGCCGCCAGCGCCAGCTTGCGCATCACCATTCTCATCGGCGCCCTACCCCGTCCCTACTTCACCGGGTTGTCCGCGAACCAGGCGACCAGATGGTCGATCAGCGCCCGGACCTTGCCCGCGAGGTGCCGGCGGTGCGGATAGACGGCCTGGAGGCTCGGGCCTTCCGGCATCCGGTCTTCGAGCACGCGCACCAGCCGTCCCTCGGCGATGTGTGGGTCGGCGAGGTAGGTCGGCAATACGGCGAAGCCAAGGCCGGCGAGCGCCGCCTGCATCGCCGCCACAGGAGAATTTACCCGGGCCGGCCCCGCGACGTGCACCGTCAGCGGCTTGCCATCCTCGATGAACCGCCATGAACTGTGCGAGGGAATGTTGGTATCCAGAATGCACGGCATGTTCCGCAGCGCCTCGCCCGATTCCGGAAGGCCGACGCGCTTCACCAGTTCGGGCGAGCCGCAGATGACATGCCGCATGTCGGCGATCTTCCGGGCGATCAACGAAGAGTCCGCCAGCGTCGAGATGCGCAGCGCCACGTCGACGCCTTCCTCGACCAGATCGACGTAGCGATCCTCGAGTCTCAGATCGACCGAGACCAGCGGGTTCTTGGCCATGAAGGCGAAGATCGCCGGCGCCAGCGTCGTCTCGCCGAGATTGCGCGGCGCCGACACCCGCACCATGCCGCGCGGCTCGGCCGTCTGGTCGGAGATGGTGGCATCGAGATCGTCGAGCTGCTGCAACAGCTGGCTCGCCTCGCGGTAGTACGCCTCGCCCGCCTCGGTGAGGCTCAGTTTCCGCGTCGTGCGATTCATCAACCGCACCCCGAGATAATCCTCGAGGTCGGTCACGTATTTGCTGAGCAGCGCCTTGGAGCGCCCGTGCTGGCGCGCCGCCGAGGAGAAGCCGCCGGCGTCGAACACCTGCACGAAGGCGCGGATACGGGCGAGGTCCTGGCTCATCGTGTCACCGAAAAAGTGTAAGTTGAGCGTCCACTCGCACGCATAAGTCATCCGCGCTGGGTGAACAATGCCGCCTATTGGTCGTTTGTGGATTAACGATAGGATGGGAGCCATGTCGCTCGAACCCGTCACGCAGTCTATCTATCCACCCATGACCAAACCCGAAGCCCGCTCAACGCTTTACAAGCTGATCGAAGCCGGCCAGCTGGCGCACAAGGCGCTGCTGGTGCCGCTGCTCGATCGCGGCCTCGAGCCGGGCGACGATGCCGTGATCTTCGTCCTCCACGCCGAACTTGGCGCCAGCGAACAGCGCCTTGCCGACGAACTCGGCATCGGCACCGATATGCTGCAGCCGCGGCTCGACCGGCTGATCGAGCGCGACGTCGTCGCCCGCCAGGCCATCGGCCCCGACCTCGCCCCCGGCTTCGCCCTCACCGAACGCGGCGAACGCATCCGCGAAGTGCTGGCCGCGAACTGGGAACAGCTCGAAGAAGCGCTGTTCGCCGATCTGACCGACAAGAAGCGCAAAGGTTTGAGCAAGGCACTGAAGCGGTTCGTGGAGCTGCTGCGGCTGGCTTGAGGCCGCCCCCTCAGTTCACCCCCGCAATCCGCCCGGCCCGCCTGTCGATCAACATCACCGCCGTAATCACCACGAACGCGAACAGCACCATTCCGCCCGCCAACGCGTGCGCCTTGTCCCACTCCAGCCGTTCGACGAAATCGTAGATGGCCATTGAGACGAGCTTGGTCTCGCCGGGAATATTGCCGCCGATCATCAGCACCACGCCGAACTCGCCGACGGTATGCGCGAAGGTGAGGATGGCGCCGGTGAGATAGCCGGACCGGGCGAGCGGGATCACCAGCCGGAAGAACGTCTTCCACCGCCCTGCCCCGAGGGTCGCCGCCGCTTCCAGCGGCTCGTCGCCGATCGCCTCGAAGGCGGTGCGCAGCGGTTGCGTCATGAATGGCAGCGAGTAGATGATCGAGGCGATCACCAGCCCCTCGAACGAAAAGGCCAGCGTCCGCGCACCCCACAGCGGCGCGATCAGCCCGCCCGGACCGTAGGGCCCGAAGGCCAGCAGCAGATAGAACCCGAGTACCGTCGGCGGCAGCACCAGCGGCAACGACACGATCGCTGCGACCGGCGCCTTCCAGGCCGATTGCGAACGTGTCAGCCACCAGGCGATCGGCGTGCCGACCACCAGCAAGATGACCGTGACGATGAGCGCAAGCGTGAGCGTCAGCCCGACCGGCTGCGCGATCTCAGCGGCGCTCAACATCGATCACTGCCTTCATCCGGCCGAGCCCACCTCGTAGCCGTATTTCTCGATGATGGCCTTGCCCTCCCCGCTCTGCAAGAACTCGAGGAAGGCCTTCGCCGCCTGATTGGCCTCACCCGCTTTGGTCAGCACCGCATCCTGTAGGATCGGTGCATAAAGCTCTGCCGGCACCCGCCACACCTCTGTCGCCGGCTTATCGATCACCTGGCTCAGGGAGACGAAACCGAGCTCGGCATTACCCGACTCGATGAACTGCAGCGCCTGCGAGATATTCTCGCCGGTGACGATCTTGCCCAAGACCGCTTCGGTCAGCCCCAGCTTCGCCAGCGCCTCGACCCCGGCCGCACCGTAAGGCGCAGTCTTCGGATCGGCGACCGACAGGTGCTGGAAGGCGTTGGACTTGAGCACCGCCTCGCCATCGGTCACATCGATCGAAGGCGAATAGAGCACCACCTTGCCGACGGCATAGGTGAACACCGTACCATCGACGGCAAAGCCCTCGGCAACGGCCTGCGCCGGGCGCTTGTTGTCCGCCGACAGGAACACCTCGAACGGCGCCGCCTGCGAAATCTGGGTGTAGAGCTGCCCGGTGGCACCGAAACTGAAGGTCACCGTGCCGCCGGTCCTGGCAGTGAAGGCCTTGCCGAGCTCTTCGGCCGGCCTGGTAAAGTTCGCCGCAACCGCGACACTCACCTCTGCCGCCAGGGCCGGAACACCCACGAGCGCGGTCAGGCCAAGTCCGAGCAGCAGGGAAATGCAACGCATGCTATGCCTCGATATATCCACGCGGGTATATCGAGGTTGTGGCAAAGGCTCATACCGACAGCAAGCGTTATTTTCGTTCAGGTATATCGGCATGAAGCCGGGCCAGTGCTTCGACATCCCGCGCAATGGCGCGACGCGTCGCCTCCTGCATGCCGCGATAGCGCTCCAGCACTTCGCGACCGGCCTCGGTAAGGCTCGCACCCTGCGCATTGCCGCCGCGCGAGGCTTCGACCAGCGGCGCGCCAAACCCCTCGTTGAGCGCCTGCACCAGCCCCCAAGCCCGCTTGTACGACATCCCCATGCGCTTGGCCGCCTCGGAGATCGAGCCGGTCTCGGCAATGAACTCCAAAAGGTCGGCACGGCCGGGCCCGATGTAGAACGTCTCGCTCAGGGTGATGCGGAGATGGGAGAGGCCGAGTTTCAGTTCTTTCGCCATGTTGCCACTTCCGCCTGGTGCGCTACTTGCACATCGCACGGGTCCACGGGTCAAGCCCGCTGATGACGACTGAGAGGATTGGTGAGGATGGACGAGGAGGCGGTCTGGACTGTCGCAAGAAAAGAAGACCGTCATCCCCGGGCTCGACCCGGGGACCCATCTCTCCGCTCGAACAGATCGCCTAGCCCCTGAGCCCCGCCGCTTCCCGTGCCAGCATCTCGATTCGCTTCCAGTCCTTCGCAGCGATCGCATCGGCCGGCATGATCCACGAACCGCCAACGCAGATCACATTGGGCAGCGCCAGGTATTCCCTAGCCTTGACCATGTCGATACCGCCCGTGGGACAGAAGGTGATGTCGGCCAACGGCGACGCGTAGGCTTTCAGCACCTTGACCCCGCCCAGCGCCTCGGCCGGGAAGAACTTCAGGAACGAGTAGCCATGCTCCGACGCCGTCATCGCCTCGGTCGGGGTACCGATGCCCGGCAGCAGCGGGATCTTGTGCTCCTCGGCGGCCTCGAGCAGACGCGGCGACGCACCCGGCGACACCATGAACTGGCATCCGGCATCGACCGAATGCCCCATCTGCAGCGGCGAGCGCACCGTGCCCGAGCCGACCACGGCGCCCGGCACCTTGGCCATCTCCTCGATCACCTGTAGTGCATGCGGCGTCCGCAGCGTCACCTCGAGGACCGGCAAACCGCCTGCGACCAGGGCTTCGGCGAGGGCACGCGCTGTCGACACGTCGTCATGCACGATCACCGGGATCACTGGTGCCAGCGAGAGCGTCTGGCGAAGGGCGGCGGCATCCTGCGGCATGGTGATCCTCGTGTGGAGCTTGATGTCGGCGAGAGCGTTAGGCACTTGCAACGTCGCGATCAAGCCAAATGATCACATTGAAATAGCGCCCGTTCGCCCTTAAGTCTCCCGGGTTCTTGGAGGGACGACGCAGTGCAGCAGATCAACGCACTCACCCCGCTGGAGGAGGCTCGCGCCATCCTCGCGGACAGCTTCGACCTCAAATACACCAAGGCCGTCGAGCGCGTTACGGCGCGCACCTACGACAAGCTCAGGGATCGCATCCCCGAAATCGAATGGCCCTTCTATGCCCCGCTGATCCTGCAGATCAACCGGCTGAAAAAGCAGAAGGATGCGGTCATCCTGGCGCATAACTACCAGGCGCCGCAGATCTATCACGGCGTCGCCGATATCGTCGGCGACAGCCTGCAGCTCGCCATCGAGGCGACCAAGGTCAAACAGTCGGTGATCGTCCAGTGCGGCGTGCACTTCATGGCCGAGACGAGCAAGCTCCTCAACCCCAAGAAGACCGTGCTGATCCCCGACAGCCGCGCCGGCTGTTCGCTGGCGAGTTCGATCACGCCGGAGGACGTCATCGCCATGCGCGCCCAGTATCCGGGCGTGCCGGTGGTGACCTACGTGAACACCTCGGCCGCCGTGAAAGCGGTCACCGATATCTGCTGCACCTCGTCCAACGCTGCCGACATCGTCAACGGCATCAAGGGTGACACCGTGATCATGATCCCCGACCAGTATCTGGCGCGGAACACGGCCAAAAAGACCGGCAAGAAGATCATCACCTGGGCCGGCTCCTGCGAGGTGCACGAGACCTTTACCGCCGACGACATCGCCGAACTCCGCCACGCTTATCCGACGGCCAAGATCATCGCCCATCCCGAGTGCCCGCCCGAGGTCATCGACGCCGTCGATTTCGCTGGTTCGACCGCCGCGATGATCGACTACGTCAAATCAACCAAGCCGCCGCGCGTGGTGATGGTCACCGAGTGCTCGATGTCGGACAACGTCGCGTCGGAGACCACCGGCGTCGATTTCCTCCGCGGTTGCAACATCTGCCCGCACATGAAGCGCATCAACCTCGAGAACATCCTGTGGTCGCTCCATACCATGACCGAGGAAGTAACGGTGGCCCCCGAGCTCATGGCCCCGGCCCGCGCCGCCGTGCAGCGAATGATCGATTTCTCGAAGAAGAGGGACTGATCCACCTCCACCGGCCGTCGGTGGTGTTGGCCTAGTCCCGATCGAATATGTTGGCCCGGTGATAGGCGACTGCCTCGCTATCGGGCCAGAATGATGGCTCCTCGGCGAGGCTCAGCTTCCCCGATGGCAACAGTCGCTCCCGAAACTCCGGATCGATCAGTCGCTCCGAGACCAGGAAGCCGAGACTAGGGCCCAGCGCCATGTGCCCGTGCGTCCAGGCGTGTTCCGCCTCGGCCACCATCGGCAGGTAGTTGCGCACGTGCAGTTGCCCGCCCAGTTCGCGCGGCCGAAGAGCGACGACCCGCAAGTCAGGATGCGGCCGCGTTTCGCTAGGCTCGAACTGTGCCCCCGTGAACACGCACCTGTATTTCCAGCGCAGCAACACCCGGTCGTGGACTTTGAGGTAGGCGTCGATCGCGTTCTGCCTGTCGACGGCGAACACCGCGTTTGCCTCGGCTAGCGCCTGCGCGCCGATATCGGCAGCAGTCGCCAGGTGTAGGATTTCCTCGAACCGCGCGTCCTCGAGCGACAGGTTGCGCCGTACGCCGGGATCGCGCACCTCACCCTCCGCATCGCTCGGAACCGGCACCGCAAAGGCCCTGTAGTCGCTGAGTGTCAGCCGATTGAAGCCCGCTGCCGCGTGCTCAAGCACCAGAGCCCGTCCACTTCCCATGAACAACACCAGGTTCCCGGCGCGCTGATAGACGATGATCGTCTCGCCAAAGGCACGCTGGGCGACCTGCCCGGCGCGCGAGGTAATGCGGAAGCTCACCCGGTCCGGACCGAGTTGCCTCTCCTCTTCCACTGCCAGTGCAAGCTTTGCCACCGACGCCCCCGCTATGGAGCGAGCTTAGTGGCATGTACGCAGTAGAGTCTACGTAGTCATCCCATTGGGACAAATGTGACCGGATCAACAAGATAAGGCCAATCAAGTGCATAGGCGACAATGTGTATTGCACCGCCCCCCAGTCGCGCTAACCTTGCCGTTACGGGCCGCTACTTTCCACCCGCCCGCAACCGAGGGGTCAAGCGTCGTGCCTCACAGCTTCAAGATCACTTCCGCCAAGGGCGGACAGTTTGTTGCCAAGTTCGTCTACAACGCCGAAACCATCTTCTGGTCCGAGAACTACGCCGGCAAGGACAGCGCCAAGAACGCCATCGCCTCGCTGAAGAAAAACGCCCCGGGCGCGGCCGTGGTAGACACCAGCAAGGGCGAAGACGGCGGCAAGGGCTATCGCTTCGAAATTGCGGCGTCCAAAGATGGCCAGCATTTCGTGCGCTTCGTTGCCTCCAATAACGAGACCATGGTGCGGACCGAAACCTACAAGTCGAAGTCGAGCGCCAAGAACGCCATCGAATCGCTTAAGAAGCGCGCGGCGGCAACGCCGATCGTCGACGAGGCCTGATAGAAGAGCCTCCAGAAGCGCTTTCAGGAAAAGTTGCAGACTTTTCCGCTTCGAAGGCGCGGCAAATCGAGTACTTGGAGCGTTGCACCGCTTGGTGAAATGCTCCAGGGAGGGGCCATGACTTTCACTGACAACGTGCTCAACGCCGACGGTGCCCTTATCGTCGGCGCGGGCCTTGCCGGCCTATTCTGTGCGCTGAAACTCGCGCCGCGCCCGGTCACGGTCATCTCGCCCAAGCCGCTCGGCGCCGGCGCATCCTCGGCCTGGGCCCAGGGCGGCGTCGCCGCCGCAGTGGGTGAAGGCGACAGTTCCCACGCCCACGCCGTCGATACCGAGATTGCCGGTGCCGGTATCGTCGACCCGGATGAGGCGGAGTCGGTGACGGCGGAGGCCGCGGCCCGCATCGAGGACCTCGCCCGCTGGGGCACCCCCTTCGACCGCGACGAGCTCGGCCACTATGTTCTTTCGAAGGAAGCCGCACATTCGCGCAACCGCGTCGTCCGCGTCGAAGGCGACCGTGCCGGCTACGCCATCATGCAGGCCATGATCGCCCAGGTGCGCAAGACGCCCTCGATCCGCGTAGTCGAGGGCCTGACAGTCGTCGATCTCGCCCGCGCCGATGGCCGCATCATCGGCGTCTACGCCCGAAAACTCGGTGATCGCTTTGGCGAGCCTATCCTCGTCCGCGCCCGCGCCACCGTGCTGGCGGCCGGCGGACTCGGCGGCCTCTACGCCGTCACCACCAATCCACCCGGCGTTCGCGGCCACGCCATGGGCATGGCTGCGCGGGCCGGCGCGCTGATCGCCGACCCCGAATTCGTGCAGTTCCACCCCACCGCCATTGCCACCGGCGCAGACCCGGCCCCGCTCGCCACCGAGGCCCTGCGCGGCGAAGGCGCCACCCTCGTCAACGACCTGGGTGAGCGCTTCATGCTCGCCGTGCACAAGGACGCCGAACTGGCCCCGCGCGACATCGTCGCCCGCGCCAACTACCGGCAGATCAAGGCCGGCCGGAAGGTCTATCTCGATACGCGCGAGGCCATCGGCGCCCGCATCCTCACTGCCTTCCCGACGGTCGCCAAATACTGCGCCGATTTCGGCATCGACCCGGTCACCCAGCTCATCCCGGTGACCCCCGCAGCGCACTACCACATGGGCGGGGTGAAAGTGGACGAGCGCGGCCGCACCTCACTCCCCGGCCTCTGGGCCGCCGGTGAATGCTCATCGACCGGTCTCCACGGCGCCAACCGACTGGCCTCGAACTCCCTGCTTGAAGCAGTAGTCTACGGCGCCCGCATCGCCGCCGACATCTCCGGTCTCGAGCCACTGCGCGCTCCGCTCGCCCCCTTCGCCGGCATCGAGTGGAACGAAGCCGAGGGCGAAGCCGTCGAGGAGCGTCTCCGCAACCTGCAGGCCGTACAGGAACTGCGTCGGGTGATGACCGATCTCGTCGGCGTCGAACGCAACGCCGCCGATCTCCGCACCGCGCTTCGCTCGATCGCCGAACTCGAAAAGACGGCGCAGGGCGTCACGCGCTCGTTCCTCAACATGACCACCTCGGCCACTCTCGTCGCCGCCGGAGCCCTGCAGCGCGAGGAAAGCCGCGGCGGCCACTTCCGTACCGATTTCCCGGAGCCAAGGCCCGACTGGGCCCACCACACCGAGATGACGCTGGACCAGGCATTGACGATCCGCGCCGGGGCGTGACTACTCCACGCCGAGCAGGTAGCTCGCCACCGCCTCGCGGTCCGCATCTGTCCAATGCGACGTTCCGTCGGTGATCACTTCGCCCATGGCGCTGCCGAGTACGTCGAAATCCGGTGTGAACCCATCGCTCAGAGCGCTGGCCAGCGACGTGACGTCGTAGCCACGCTCGGTCAACTTTTCCGCCAGCAGCGATGGCGCCTTGCCGCCTACGCCACCTGCCGGGTTGCCGCTGAGTTCCTTGCCCGTCTCGATCGCGCCCAGAAGGTTGCGCGGCGAGTGGCACATGACGCAGTGCCCTGCACCTTCGACGAGGTAGCGCCCGCGGTTCCATTGTTCCGAGTGCGATGCGTCGGCTTCGTAGCGGCGGGGCGCGAAGAACAGGTTCTTCCACCCTGCCAGAACCAGCCGGATGTTGAATGGGAATGACAGCTCATGCGGCTTTGCCGGCGTCGTAACTGGCGGCACTTCCTGCAGCGCCGCATAGAGGTCGGCAATGTCCTGGTCGCTCATCAGCGTATAGTGCTGATACGGGAACACCGGATAGAGGTGCCCCTGCGGCCCCTCGCCGTCACTCATGGCTTTCGCGAACTGCTCGATCGTCCAGCTGCCGATGCCGACGGTCGGGTCCGAGGTGATGTTTGGCGCGTAGAAGGTGCCGAACTGCGTGGCCAGCGCCGGCCCGCCGCCCAGTTCTGCAACACCGTTCTTCTTGTCCGTATGGCAAGTGATGCAGTCGCCGAGCCGGATCAGGTACTGCCCGCGCGTGACATCGCCAACGAGCGTCAGGTCGCGGGCAGGGCCAGTCACCGGCCGGAGGAAATAGATCGCCGCGCCCACCCCAACGGCGAGCACCACGACCACCAGCAGCCAGGCCCAGAACCGCATGCGACGCTCTCCCATTGGTCGGCCGGAGTTGAGCAGAGGGCCGGTAGCCCAGCAACTGACGAGCCTGTGAGCACCTAGGCGGTCGCAAGCACGGCGTCGACCTCGGCGCGTGTCGGCGGCACGCAACCGAAATGCCGGCAATTGAGCCCCGCCACCACCGCGCCGAAGCGCAGAACCTCGCGCAGCGCCGCGCCATCCAGCCCCCGCAGCCCGTCGCGATTCAAGACGCCCCGCTCGTTGAGAATGGTCAGTATGCCCGCCATCAAGCTATCGCCAGCCCCGACGGTGTCGCCGAACGGCACCGCCGGATAGAGCTCGGCCACGGCCGAGCCTGCCTTAGTGAAGGCGCGGCTGCCCTGCTCACCGAAAGTCACGACAACCAGCCCCATGTTCGGGCGGGACAGGAAATCCTCGACATACTTCTCGACCAGCGAGTCGATCTCGGCCTCGCTGAAATCCTCGGCCTTGACCGCCTTGTTGCGCTCCAGCGCCCCGAGATCCTCGATCGACACCTTCACCAGGTTGACGATATCGAGGAACGCACTGAGCCGCGCCTTGTAGCCGGCAAAGTCCGGCACCAGCGACGGCCGCACGTTGGGGTCCATCGACAGCGTCGCCCCGCGCCGCGCCGCCTCTTTGGCCACGTCCATCCACACCGCGGCGTCTTCCGGCTCGATCGGGCAGAACCCGCCGACCTGGAACACCTCGAGCCTGTCGGGCAGCGCCGCGATCATCCCCTCGCGCGTGAAAGCGCGGTCGGCGTTGCGGTAGAAGCCGTATCGCGCGCTCTTCTTGGCGTCGAACGTCACCACCGCCAGTGTCGTGTAGGCATCGACCCGATCCCGGAGCAGCGGCTTCACCCCCGCCTCGGCCAGCGGCCCGAGCAGATAGGTGCCCAGTCCGTCCGAACTGATCGGGCACAGGAACCCGGTCTCGTTGCCGAGCTTCGATAGCGCGATGGCGCAGTTGTAGGGCGAGCCGCCTTGATGCGCGACGAGCTTGATGGTGCCATCCGCCCCGACCGGCTCCGAAATGAGATCGATCAGGCTCTCGCCACCCACTACGAACACCAATCATCCCCCGCATTAGAGCGCTTTCAGGAAAAGTTGCAGACTTTTCCGGTTCGAAAGCGCGACCACCCATCTACTCGCGCTTGGTTACAATGCCGGTACGCGGGAGTTCAAGCCAGATGACTAGGACGCCAGCGCGTCCGACGAGAGCACTGGCATGTCGCGCGCATCGCGGCGGAAGTCGGAGGGCGACATGCCGGCGATCTTGCGGAACGATTTGTTGAAGGCGCTGAGCGAGCCGAAGCCCGATTCCATCGCCACCCGCAGCACGTTAGCATCCTCGCGCAGCAGCAGCGCCTGCGCATAGCTGAGGCGGAGGAGGCTCACATATTCGTTGAGCGTCATGCCGGTCGAGCGCTTGAAAATGCTCATGGCGTATTTGGGGTGCAGGTCCGCCGCCGCCGCGATATCCACCGAGTCGATGTCGTTGAGGAAGTTCTCGGCGATGAAATCGCACATCCGCCCGACATTGCGGGAGGACTGCAACTCCGCGCTGTCCTGCTGCTGGTCCAGCGGTCGCGCATTGCCCACCACTTCATAAGGATCGAACCGGACCCGCTCAAGCCGCAGCAACAGCTCATTGACGGCATGCTGCGCCTTCACCGGGTCGCCGGAGCGCACATACTCGTTCCAGCGCGCGAAATTCACGGGGTCGGAAGCGTCGGTGGCGTCAGTCAGCAGCGTCGCACCTTGCATCAGCCGGTGCGGGATGTCCTCGGGCAGCCGCAGGCGGAAGAAATGCATCAGCGGCAGGTGCCCACCGGCATAGACCGCGTCGTCGCTCAGATCGTCCATGAAGTGCGGCAGGCCGCCCCAGAACAGCACCATCTGCCCGGCCTTGAGGCTCAGTTCGTGCGTATGCATGCGGTAGTGCACGCTTCCCGAGACGATGTAGTTGACCTCGACCTGCGCGTGCCAGTGCGGCTTCACCATCACCAGCGGCGCTGCATGGAACATCATCAGGTTGGTCGGGTGGCTCTCAACGCCCGTCGGGTTCGGCTGATAGACGGGACGCACCTTACTTTCCGCCAAGTCCATGTTCCCTTTGTCGGCGACACACCACTTTCGTCGCATATTCTAACCACGCTTGCCCAAGGTGAGCCAAATGAAAAGGGAGGACTACATGACTACCATCGCATCGCGGTGGCGCCACGCGCTCGCCATTGCCGCAGCCGCCGGCGTCTCCATGCTCACCATGACGGCCGCCATGGCTGTCGATGTCAACGTCTGGGCCTGGGACACGAACTTCAACGGCGCCGCCATGAAGGAAGCCGCGTCGCGCTATGCCGTCTCGCATCCCGATGTGACCATCAAGATCGACGACGCGATGCAGCAGGAGGATATCCGCCAGAAGCTGCAGACCCAGCTGCTCGCCGGCGACACCACCGGCCTGCCCGATATCGTGCTGATCCAGGACGACGTGGCGCAGAAATACCTGCAGTCCTTCCCTGGCGCCTTCGTGCCGCTCTCGGACTCGATCGATATGACCCAGTTCGCGCCCTACAAAGTGAAGGCCGCGACCTATGACGGCAAGTCGTACTCGCTGCCCTTCGACTCGGGCGTTACCGGCCTCTTCTACCGCGCCGACTATCTCGAGCAGGCCGGTTACAAGGCCGCCGACCTCCAGGACCTGACCTGGGACAAGTTCATTCAGGTCGGCAAGGACGTGAAGGCCAAGACCGGCCACAACCTGATCGCGCTCGACCTCAACGGCGGCGGCCTCATCCGCATCATGATGCAGTCGGCCGGTGCCTGGTTCTTCAACGCCGACGGCAGCCTCAACATTCTCGACAACAAGCCGCTGAAGGCCGCGCTCGAGACCTACGCCAAGATCTGGCAGGCGGACATCGTCAAGCCGGTCTCCGGCTGGACCGAGTTCACGGGTGCGTTCACCTCCGGCGAAACCGCTGTTGCGCTCAACGGCGTCTGGATGACCGGCACGATCAAGTCGCAGCCTGACCAGGCCGGCAAGTGGGGCGTCGCTCCCATTCCCAAGCTCGAAGGCGTCGATGGCGCCACGGGCTACTCGAACGAAGGCGGCTCGAGCTGGTACGTGCTCTCTTCGGGCCCCGGCAAGGACGCCGCCATCGACTTCCTCAAGACGATCTGGGCGACCGACGTCGACTTCTACCAGAAGATCCTCGTTGGTCAGGGCGCGTTCAGCACCTGGCTGCCGGCCTCGGCGGGCGATGCCTACAAGGCGTCGGACGACTTCTTCGGCGGCCAGCCGGTGTGGGCGAACTTCTCCGAGTGGCAGGCCAAGATTCCGAGCATCGACTACGGCATCTTCACCGCCGAAGTTGACTCGGCGGTCGTGGCCCAGCTCCCGACCATCACCCAGGGCGGCAGCGTCGACGACGCTCTCAAGGCCATCAACGACCAGGCCAGCCAGCAGATGCAGTAACGGGTTCGGAGGCGGGCGGCACGCACCGCCCCTCCTCCCATCCGGCGGCCGCACCCCTTGCCGGGGCGCGGCCGGTAGCTGTTCTGTAGTCGCCTGTCGGGGGAGTTGGCATGGCAAACGAAAGACTTAGCCGCACCGAGCAAATCACCGGCTGGACGTTCATCGCGCCCGCCCTCGTGCTGCTCGGCATCTTCATGCTCTATCCGATCCTGTGGTCGCTCTGGATGAGCTTCCAGGTCGGCAAGGGGATGAACTTCAGTTTCGGCGGCTTCGCCAACATCATCCGCCTGACCAAGGACCCGATCTTCATTCGCGCCCTGGTCAACACACTGACCTTCCTCGTTGTGCAGGTACCGATCATGATCGGCCTGGCGCTGCTGGCGGCAGTGGCGCTGAATGATCCGAAGCTCCGCTTCCGCGGCTTTTTCCGCACCGCGATCTTCCTGCCCTGCGTCACCTCGCTGATCGCCTACTCGACCCTGTTCAAGTCGATGTTCGCCACCGATGGCATCGTCAACAAGATGCTGATGGGACTGTGGATCATCCAGGAGCCGGTCCACTGGCTGCAGGATCCGTTCTGGGCCAAGGTCCTGATCATCATCGCCATCACCTGGCGCTGGACCGGCTACAACATGGTGTTCTACCTGGCCGCGCTGCAGAACGTCGACCGCTCGATCTACGAGGCCGCCCGCATCGACGGCGCCTCGGGCTGGCACCGGTTCTGGTACATCACCGTGCCCATGCTGAAGCCGGTGATCCTGTTCACCACGATCATCTCGACCATCGGCACGCTGCAGCTCTTCGACGAGGTCAACAACATCACCCAGGGCGGGCCATCCGACTCCACGCTGACCCTGTCGCTCTACATCTACAACCTGACCTTCAAGTTCATGCCCAGCTTCGGTTACTCCGCCACCGTCTCCTGGGTCATCGTGCTGCTCGTCGCCGTCCTGAGCTTCCTGCAGTTCATCGTTGCACGGGACCGCAGCAAATGACCGATCAAGCTCTCCCCCTCGCCACCTCCCGGATCGAGCGCCGCACGCGCTCGTTCAACTTCCCGCATCTCATTGGCCGCGGCGTTACCTACCTGTTGCTGAGCCTCGCGGCTTTCGTCTCGATCTTCCCGTTCTTCTGGATGGTCGTCGGCGCCACCAACCGCTCGGTCGATATCGGCATCGGCAAGGCAACGTTCGGTGACCAGCTCTTCGTCAACGCCGCCAACTTCTTTGCCACCGTCGACGCGCCGCGCGTGTTCTGGAACTCGGCCTTCATCGCCCTTGTAGGTACCGTGCTGACGCTCGCGATCTCATCGCTCGCCGGCTACGGCTTCGAGATGTTCAGGAGCAGGTTCCGTGAGCGCATCTTCGCCCTCATGCTGCTGCTGCTCTCGATCCCGTTCGCGGCGCTCATGGTGCCACTGTTCGTGATGATCTCACAGTTCAAGCTCGTCGGCACTGTCGCGGCAGTGGTGCTGCCCGGCATCGCCTCGATCTTCATCATTTTCTACTTCCGCCAGGCGACGAAGGCGTTTCCGGGCGAGTTGCGCGACGCGGCGCGGGTCGACGGCCTCAACGAGTGGCAGATCTTCTTCTACATCTACCTGCCCACCATGCGCTCGACCTACGCAGCGGCGATCATCATCGTTTTCATGGCTAACTGGAACAACTACCTCTGGCCGCTGATCGTACTGAACAAGCCCGAGCAGAAGACGGCAACGCTCGTCATCTCGGCGTTGACCTCGTCCTACACGCCCGATTTCGGCATGATCCTGTTCGGGACCATCCTCGCCACACTCCCGACCCTCATCATCTTCTTCCTGCTCCAGCGCCGCTTCGTCGAAGGCATGCTGGGCGCGGTGAAATAGCGACCAACAGCCAATTGCTTCGGTGGCGGGAATCGCTGCCGCTGGGGCCCGATTTCCTGAGGAGAGTATAATGACCATCTCGGCCCCCATTCGCTGGGGTATCATCGGCCCGGGCGCCATCGCCAAGGACTTCCGGCGCGGCGTGCTTGATTCCAAACTCGGCAAGCTCGAGGCCATCGCCACGCGCAATCCGACGAAGGAAAGCCTCAAGACCGATTTCCCCGAGGCCCGCATCCTCGATGGCTATGACGCGATCCTCACCGATCCCAATGTCGACGCGATCTACATCGCGACGCCCCACACCGGCCACGCCGAATGGGCCATCAAGGCCGCCGAGGCCGGCAAGCATGTTCTGATCGAAAAGCCGATGGCGCTGAGCGCCTTCGAGGTCGACGCAATCCTTCATGCCGCCAAGAAGGCCGGCACGTTCGCAGGCGAAGCCTTCATGTACCGGCTGCACCCGCAGACGCAGAAGCTGTGGGAACTGATCAACTCGGGCGCCATCGGCGAAGTCCGCTTCATCACGGCCAGCTTCGGCTTCCAGATGGGACGCTTCATCCCCGAGCATCGGCTGTTCGCCTCCGATCTCGCCGGCGGCGGCATCCTCGATGTCGGCGGCTACCCGGTCTCGTTCGCCCGCTTCGTCGCCGGCGCTGCCGCGGGCAAGCCCTTCCTCGATCCGATCAAGGTCGTGGGCTCCGCCACCCTCAACGCCGAAGGTACCGACAACCTCGCCGCCGCCGTGCTACTGTTCGAGAACGGCATCACCGCGCAGGTGAGCTGCGCCATCATGGCCAACCTCGAAAATGTCGGCCGCATCATCGGCTCGGAAGGCACGATCGAAGTGCCGGCCTTCTGGTTCGCCAACGGCGACCGCGCCGGCGGCGAGGGCAAGATCGACATCATCCGCAAGGACGGTTCCCGCGAGACCGTCAGCGTCGGGAAGCAACGCCACCTCTACTCGTTCGAGGCCGACGCCGTCGCCGAAGCCATCCTCGCCGGCAGGCAGGAATTCTCCGCCCCCGGCATGACCTGGGCCGACAGCCTCGGCAATGCCCGCGTGCTCGACAAGTGGCGCTCCGACGCCGGCATCGAATACTCCGTCGAAAAGTCAGTGAAGCGCGTCACCACGCTCGCTGGCCGACCGCTGAAATCCGGCGGCACCGTGATCCCCAAGCGCACCATCCCGGGCGTGCAGAAGCCGGCATCGGCCGTGGCGCTGGGCTTTGAGGATTTCCGCACCTTCGCTTCGGGCGCCATTCTCCTCGATGCCTTCTTCGAGCGCGGCGGCAATGTCTTCGACACCGCTTTCATCTATGCCGGCGGCTACACCGAGAAGCTGTTTGGCGAGTGGCAGAAGTCGCGCGGCGTGCGTGAGCAGGCTGTGGTGATCGGCAAGGGCGCGCACAGCCCGCTGGTCTATCCGGACGTGATTTCGAAGCAGCTGACCCAGTCGCTCGACCGGCTCCAGACCGACTATGTCGATGTCTACTTCATGCACCGCGACAATCTCGATGTCCCCGTCGGCGAGTTCGTCGACGCCATGGATGCCGAAGTAAAGAAGGGCCGCATTCGCGGGCCGTTTGGTGGTTCGAACTGGACCCGGGAGCGCTTCGACGAGGCCATCGCCTATGCCGACAAGCACGGGAAGCAACGTCCGGGCGCCCTCAGCAACAACTTCGCGCTCGCCGAAATGCTGGACCCGATCTGGGCCGGCTGCGTCACCTCTTCGACCGACGAGTGGAAGGGCTGGCTGAAGGCCCGCCAGATCCCGAACTTCTCCTGGTCGAGCCAGGCCCGCGGTTTCTTCACCGACCTCGCCGGCCGCGACAAGCGCGACAACGAAGAGATGGTCCGCGTCTGGTACAACGACCGCAACTTTTCCCGCCGCGACCGTGCCGTGGAACTTGCGCAGAAGCTTGGCAAGAACCCCATCCACGTCGCCCTCGCCTATGTGCTGGCCCAGGACTTCCCGTCCGTCCCGCTCATCGGCCCGCGCCGCCTCGCCGAACTGGACGACAGCATGAACGCCTTCGACATCAAGCTGACACCCGAACAGGTGAAGTGGCTGGAGGCGTAAGGACATAAGCCGGCAGACGGCCCCCCTCCCATCCTCCCCCACAAAGGGGGAGGTGCCCTGCCGGTTCACCTGGCACGATCGAAGACCAAAGCTCGACTCTTCACCTCCCCCTTTAGGGGGGGAGGCCGGGAGGGGGCCGTCTGCCCACGGCAATCCCGCAGCCCCAGTCTCCCCTTCACAACCCACCCCCACCGCGCCATTCCGGTTGACGCCAACCCGCCCACGATGCAGCTTCCCATTAGACCGGCAACGTCCGGTTCGGGAGGCCACCCTCGTATGCAGTTTGCCTTGCGCATCACGCGCATCATCGACGAAATCAGCCGTCGCGTCGGCCTTGTCGCCGTCTGGCTGGTGTTGATCTCTTCCCTCATCAGCGCCTTCAACGCCATCTTCCGCTACTCGATCAGCGGCATGATTTCCCTCGAGCGCAGCTATGGCGGCGGTGTCTTCGGCGGGCTCGTGTCGTTTTACACGCAGTACTCGAACGTCTTCTCCGAATCGGTCTGGTACGCCTTCGGCGGCATGGTGATGCTGGGCGGTGCCTGGACGCTGAAGGTGAACGAGCACGTCCGCGTCGACCTGCTCTATGGCGCCATCTCCGAACGCGCCCGCACCTGGATCGACCTGCTCGGCGGGCTGTTCTTCCTGCTGCCGCTCTGCATCCTGTTGATCTGGTTCACCTGGCCCTGGTTCATGCAGGCCTGGACGCAGAACATCATGTCCAATGCCGCCGGCGGCCTGCCGCGTTGGCCAGTCCGCCTGATGCTGCCGCTCGGCTTCGGCGTCTTGATGCTGCAGGGCATCGCCGAGATCATCAAATGCATCGCGGCGCTCACCACCAACTACCACCGCGAATTCGCCTACGAGAAGCCGCTGCAATGATGGACTTCATCCGGGACAACATGGCCCCGATCATGTTCGGCGGCCTCGTGCTGTTCCTTGTCATCGGCTACCCCGCGGCCTTCTCGCTCGCCGCGATCGGCCTCTTCTCGGGCCTCGTCGCCATCGAGCTCGGGTTGATCGAGCCGAGCTTTCTCGGCAACCTCACCTACCAGCTCTATGGCGTCCTCTCGAACGAGCTGCTGCTCGCCATCCCGTTCTTCACCTTCATGGGCGTCATCCTCGAGAAATCCGGCCTCGCCGAGGACCTGCTCGAAGGCTTTGGCCAGCTCTTCGGCGGCGTGCGCGGCGGGTTGAGCTATGCCGTGATCATCGTCGGCGCCATCCTCGGCGCCATCACCGGAACCGTCGCCGCTTCAGTAATCGCCATGGGCCTGATCTCGCTGCCGGTGATGATGCGCTACGGCTACAATGTACGCCACGCCACCGGCGTCATCGCCGCCTCGGGCACCATCACCCAGTTGATCCCGCCGTCATTGGTGCTGATCGTTCTTGCCGATCAGCTGCAGCGGTCCCCTGGCGAGATGTATATCGGTGCGACCGGCGCCTCGATCCTCCAGGTCCTGCTGTTCATGGGCTGGGTCTTCATCCTTTCGATCTTCCGGCCCAGCCACGTCCCGGCCCTGCCGCCCGAAGCCCGGACCCTACGCGGCTGGCCGCTCTGGTCCAAGATCATCCGCGGCATGGTCCCGAGCCTCGCGCTGATCTTCGTCGTCCTCGGCACCATCCTCCTCGGCCTCGTCACCCCCACCGAAGCCGGCGCCATGGGCGTCGTCGGCGCCATCGTCCTCGCCTGGTTCAACCGCCGCCTGAGCTGGAGCCTGATGTGGGAGGGCATGACCTCGACAATGCGGCTCACCGCCATGGTGGTGTTCATCCTCCTCGGCGCCCGCGTCTTCAGCCTTGTCTTCCAGGGCGTTGGCGGCGGGCATTGGATCGAGGACCTGCTCTCGCACCTCCCGGGTGGCGTGGTCGGCTTCCTGATCTTCGTCAACGTCTTCATCTTCGTCCTGGCGTTCTTCCTCGATTTCTTCGAGATCGCCTTCATCGTCCTGCCGCTCCTGATCCCGACGGCGAACGCGCTCGGTATCGACCTCGTCTGGCTCGGCGTCATGATCTGCGCCAACATGCAGACCAGCTTCATGCACCCGCCCTTCGGCTTCGCCCTGTTCTACCTGCGCGGCATCGTGCCCCGCGACAAGGTGAAGACCCGCGACATCTACCTCGGCGCGATCCCATGGCTGGCGCTGCAACTGATCCTCGTCGGCGCGCTGATCGCCTTCCCCGAGCTCGTCACCTTCTTCCTCGACAAGGCGCCCGAGGTCGACCTCGACACGGTCGAGATCGTGCTGCCCTCGCAGGCCTCGCCCAACGCGGTGCCGCCCACCTTCGAAGCGCCACCGCCGCCGAGTTTCGGTGCTCCACCGGCTCCTGCTTTTGAAGCTCCACCGCCACCGAGCTTCAACTGAGGTAATGGCCGGACTGCTCTCGCGACCCCACCAGCCGCCATCCCAGTGGTGGGAAAGCGAAAAGGGCCCGGCGAACCGGGCCCCTCTCATTCGATCTGCACAGCCTCACAGCTCGTTGGCGCGCTGTTTGGCCTGCTGGAATGCATCGAAGTTGAGCTCGGCGATCTGGTTCCACAGGTAGTGGTCCTTGCGGAAAGCCTTCAGCGACTCCCAGATCTTCTTGAAGTTCGGGCTCGACACTTCGAACTCGGCATAGGTCGCTTCGGCCGCCTGAAAGCTCGCTTCCATGATCTCGCCGCTGAACGGCCGCAGCTGGGCCCCGGCGGCCACCAGCTTCTTGATCGCCGACGTGTTCACGTAGTCGTACTTGGCCAGCATATCGTTGCTGGTCGCCTGGCAGGCCGTCTTCAGCAGCGACTGGTACGAAGCCGGCAGCTCGTTGAACTTGGCTTGGTTGAACAGGGCGTGGACGGTCGGACCGCCTTCCCACCAGCCGGGATAGTAGTAATACGGCGCGACCTTCTGGAAGCCGAGCTTTTCGTCGTCATAGGGGCCAACCCACTCCGCCGCGTCGATCGTGCCCTTCTCGAGTGCGTTGTAAATTTCGCCACCCGGCATCGGCGTGGGGATGACGCCGAGCTTAGTGAGAATCGCGCCGGCAAACCCGACGCGCATCTTCAGGCCCTGCAGGTCCGCGACCGAGTTGATCTCCTTGCGGAACCAGCCGCCCATCTGCGCGGCGGTGTTGCCGCACGGAAAGCCGGTGATGCCGTAGCTGGCGAAGAACTCGTTCGACAGCTCGAGTCCGCCGCCGTGGTAGTACCAGGCGCTCATGCCGCGGGCATTGAGCGAGAACGGGATGGCCGAGAGCGCCGCCCAGGCGACGTCCTTGCCCGAAAAATAGTAGCCGACAGTATGCGCGGCCTCGACCGTGCCTGCCTGCACCGCATCCACCACCTCGAACGGCGGCACGATTTCGCCGGCGCCGAACACATCGATGGTGAAATTACCATCGGTGGCTTCGGACACGTACCTCGCGAGCGTTTCGCCGCCGCCATAGATCGTATCAAGGCCCGGCGGGAACGAGGAAGCGAGGCGCCAGCTGACCTTGGGGGTCGACTGCGCGATCGCCGGGGCAGCAAGGGCCGTAGCGGCAGCGGTGCCGGCAGCGACAGCGCTGGCCGACTTGAAGAAGTCACGTCTCTTCATACGATGGGTCCTCCGAGTGGCTTTTTGGCCGGGCCGTAGTCCGGCCTTAGGGCGCTAGATGAACAGGCCGGGGCCCGCCTGTCCATCCACGAGGCCGATCTCTTCCATCAACTTCCAAAATTGTTCGCGTCCACAATGGAATAAGGCCGCAACGCCGGTGTTGATCTCTTTGCCGCCGGACCAACGCCGGCGCCCATGCAATGGAGGACGAACCATGAAGCTCGCATCCGTGTTCGGCATCGCCGCACTCGCCCTGCTGGCCAGCAGTGCCTTCGCCGAGGATTACGTCGGTGGTGCCATCAAGACGGCCGAGATCGGCGGCAAGGAAGTGCTGACCGACGCCAAGGGCATGACCCTCTATACCTTCGACAAGGACGCGCCCGGCGTCACCAACTGCTACGACAAATGCGCCGTGAACTGGCCACCGTTGCTCGCCGCTGCGGATGCGGCAGCCGAGGGCGACTTCACTCTCGTCGATCGCACCGACGGCACCAGGATGTGGGCCTACAAGGGTTGGCCGCTCTATCTCTGGATCGAAGACGTGGCGCCCGGCGAGACCAAGGGCGACGGTGTCGGCGGCGTCTGGCATACTGCGGTCGAGCAGTAAGAGAACGCCGCACCTACATGGACTTCCTGGACGAGATCGAAGCGAGTGTGCCGGCCCTTCGCCGCTACGCACGGGCATTGACCCGCAACCCCGATCGCGCCGACGACCTCGTCCAGGATTGTCTCGAACGGGCCATCCGCAAGCGCAACCTCTTCGCCCCCAGCGGCCCGGTGCAGGCGTGGCTGTTCCGCATCCTGCTCAACATCTGGCGCAACGACCTTCGCTTCGAGCGCCGCCGTGGAGACCAGATCCCCATCGACAGCCTGATTGCCGAACCCTCTGTTGCCCCGGCCCAGCCGGGCCGCATTGCCCTCTCCGAGATGTCGCGCGCCATTGACCGGCTGCCCGACGACCAGCGCGAAGCGCTGCTGCTCGTCGTTCTCGAGGGCCTGAGCTACCGCGACGCCGCCGGTATCCTCGGCATTCCCGACGGCACCCTGATGTCCCGCCTGAGCCGCGCGCGCCTTGCGCTGCGCACATTGACCGGCTCTGGCGAGGAGCCGAGATTGAGGTCAATCAAATGATCAACCTCGCACCCATCTCCGAGACCGATCTCCACGCCTATATCGATGGCCAGCTGACGCCCGAGCGTGCCGCCGAAGTCGAAGCTTGGCTCGCCGAGCGCCCCGACAAGGCCGCCGAGGTTGCCAATTGGCAGCGCCAGAACGAGGCGCTCGAAGCCCTGTTCGATCCGGTGGCCGGCGAAACCGTGCCGTCGCGCCTCGATCCGCACCTCATCGCCCGCTCGCGGCCCGTTGTGCGCACGCGCTGGCCGCAGATGGCCGCCGCCGCGCTGGTGCTGCTGGCCCTCGGTGGCGCGATCGGCTGGGCCGGCCGCAACTTCATCGGTCCGAACGAGCGCGAAGAGCTGATCGCCTTGGCCGTCTCGGCCCACGCCCTCTACGTCAAGGAGAACCGCCACGCCGTGGAGGTCGCCGCCGCGACCGACCTCGACCACATGGTCTCCTGGCTCTCCAACCGCGTCGAACGCCCGATCAACCCGCCCGATCTCGCCGAGGACGGCTTCACCCTCATCGGCGGCCGCCTGCTGCCCGGCTACGAGGACGAGACCGGCCCGGCCGCTCAGTTGATGTACGAGAACGCCGCGAGGGAGCGCGTCACCGTGTTCATCACGTCAGCCCTGCCCGGCGGCCAGAAGGACCGCGAGTTCACCACCCGCGACAATCTCGATGCGTTCTACTGGGGCAACGACAAGATCACCTGCACGGTGGTCGGCGACCTGCCCGAGGATCAGATGAAGGCGGTGGCGCGCAAGGTTTACCAGCAGTTGACCTGGCGGCCCGACGGCGCAGCATGACGTCTCAGTACCCTTGCCGCTTCAGCAGCTCGTTCGAATAGATGTTGTGTGCGCCGACATTTTTGGCGTCACGCTCGCCCATCAGGGCCATGGTCACATCCATCTCCTTGTTGATGATCTGCAGTGCCCGCGTGACGCCCGCCTCGCCCCCTGCCCCGAGCCCATAGAGCATCGGCCGACCGATCAGCGTCCCCTTGGCGCCCAGCGCGAGCGCCTTCAGCACATCCTGGCCGGATCGGATGCCACCATCGATGAGCACCTCCGTCTTGCCGCCGACGGCATCGACGATCTCCGGCAGCACCCGGATCGTGGACGGCGCGCCATCCAGCTGCCGCCCGCCGTGATTGGACACGACCACAGCGTCGGCGCCGGCCTCGATCGCACGCCGGGCGTCATCCACGTCGAGGATCCCCTTGACGATCAGCGGCCCATCGAACCGCCGGCGCAGCCAGCGGACCTCGTCCCAGGTGACGCGCAGGTCGAACTGTTCCGCGATCCATGTGGAAAGCGAACTCAAATCGCTGACCCCCGTCGCGTGGCCCACGAGATTCGCGAAGGTGCGGCGTTTCGCGCCCAGCATACCAAGGGCCCAGCGCGGCTTGCGCATGACCTCGGCGAGGAAGCGTGGCGTAATCTTGGGCGGCGCCTTCATGTTGTTGCGGATATCGGCATGGCGCTGCCCCAGAATCTGCAGGTCCATGGTCAGGATCAGGGCAGAGCAGCTGGCCGCCTTGGCCCGGTCGACGAGCCGTTCCATGAACGCCTTGTCGCGCAGAGTATAGATCTGGAACCAGAACGGCTTGCGGCTTGCCTCGGCCACGTCCTCGATCGAACAGATACTCATCATCGAGAGGATGTAGGGGATACCGAACTTCTCGGCGGCTCGCGCCGCCTTGATCTCACCGTCGGCAATCTGCAAGCCGCCGATGGCGGCCGGGGCGATCGCAACGGGCATCGCGACCGGCTGACCGACCATTGTACTGGCGAGGCTGCGGTTTTCGAGATCGACCGCCACGCGCTGACGGAAGCGGATTCGCGCGAAATCGCTCTCGTTCTCGCGGTATGTTTGCTCCGTCCACGAACCGGAATCCGCATAGTCGAAGAACATGCGCGGCACACGACTGCGAGCTTGCCGCTTTAGGTCATCGATCGTCAGTGCTGCACTCAATCCGCCCATCTCCCCCTCCTCCTCGAGGGCTGACGGCAGAGGCGTTGCTCCTATCCTAGTACCCCTGCCGCTTCAGCAGTTCGTTCGAATAGATGTTGTGTGGGCCAATATGGTGGATATCGCGCTCGCCCATCAAGGCCATGGTCGTATCCATTTCCTTGTTGATGATCTGCAGCGCGCGGGTCACCCCAGCCTCGCCGCCGGCACCGAGGCCGTAGTTCATGGCGCGGCCGACGAACGTGCCCTTGGCACCGAGCGCCAGTGCCTTCAGCACGTCCTGGCCCGAGCGGATGCCCGAATCCATCAGCACTTCGGTCTTGTCACCGACCGCATCGACGATCTCGGGCAGCACCCGGATCGAGGACGGAGCACCGTCCAGCTGCCGGCCGCCATGGTTGGAAACGATAATGCCGTCCGCACCGTGCTCGACCGCGAGCCGCGCATCCTCGGGATCGAGAATGCCCTTAACCACCACGGGGCCGCCGAAGCGCTTCTTGATCCAGGCGATGTCCTTCCAGTTGAGCGTGAGGTCGAACTGGGTGGCCGTCCACTTGCTCAGCGAGGAGAGATCGACTGCCTCCGAAACATGCCCGGCGATGTTGCCGAAGGTGTAGCTCTTGGATTGCAGCATCCCGAACGCCCATGCCGGCTTGGTCGCCAGCTCGAGCAGGAATTTCGGGGTGATCGGCGGCGGCGCCTTGAGGCCGTTGCGGATGTCCTTGTGGCGCTGGCCGAGGATCTGCAGGTCCATCGTCAGCACCAGCACCGAGCACTTGGCCGCCTTGGCGCGATCGATCAGGCGCTCAATGAAGGCGCGGTCGCGCATCACGTAAAGCTGGAACCAGAATGGCTGGGTCGTCCCCTCGGCAACCTGCTCGATCGAGCAGATGCTCATGGTGGACAGCGTGAAGGGAATGCCGAAGGCCTCGGCTGCCCGAGCCGCCTTGATCTCGCCGTTCGCGCTCTGCATGCCGGTCGAGCCGACCGGGGCGATCGCCACCGGCATCGAGACGGGCTGGCCCATCATCGTCGTCGCAAGGTTCCGGTTTTCGAGGTTCACCGCCACGCGCTGGCGCAGCTTGATCTTCTCGAAATCCGTCGTGTTCTCGCGATAGGTGCTCTCGGTGTAAGCGCCGGAATCGGCATAGTCGAAGAACATCTTCGGCACGCGGCGCCTGGCGGCCTTCATCAGATCTTCGATGGTCAGATACTTGTCGAGATTGGCCATTTCCGCCCCGGAACTGCAGTTGGCCGCTTTCTAGGCCGCTGACATGTCAGTGGTCAATGCGACGAAGGTGATTGCGCGCGCAACGTCACGCCCGGCAGCCGTTCGGCTCCGGGTTATTGATGGCGGGGGACCGGCGCGGTTTTCGGCCACGCGGTTAGTCCGCAAATGAAACGGCCGTCGCCGCGCCGGTCTCGATCGGAAATGAGTCAGACCTGGGGGATCCAAGGAGCATGCCCCCACCGCTCCTCTCGTCCACATTGCTGTGTCGGAGCCTGGATGGGTGGTTGGTTGTCGGTCCCACAAACCCGCCACGGCACGACTGCCGTGACTTCCGATATCCCACCACCAATCGTTCGTCGCGAGCGCCCGCCCGTGGTTGGACGGGGAGCAGGATAAGGGCGGACGGAGAGTGCGGGGATAAGAATCTCATCGCGCACGCTGTCCCCCGGCATGGCGGGTGGTCTGAGGTCCAGTGTATCCCCGGGCTTCGTGGGGTTTACAACCTCACCCCATTCAGCCGCAGCGCATTGGCAATCACGCTCACCGAACTCAGCGCCATCGCCGCCGCCGCGATCATCGGCGACAGCAGCCACCCAGTGAGCGGATAGAGCACGCCCGCCGCGATCGGGATCCCCAGCGCATTGTAGCCAAACGCGAACAGCAGGTTGAGCTTGATATTGTTTAGCGTTGCCTTGCTTAGCCTGCGCGCCTTGACGATGCCCGACAACTCGCCCTTGAGCAGCGTAATCCCGGCGCTCTCGATCGCCACATCCGCGCCCGTGCCCATGGCCACGCCGACATCCGCCGCCGCCAGTGCGGGTGCGTCATTCACGCCATCGCCGGCGAACGCCACGGACTTGCCCGCCGCCTTCAGCTCCTCGATCAGCGTATGCTTGTCCTCGGGCGTCATGCCAGCCTTGACGTCGCTCAGGCCGAACTCGCGCCCGACGGCCTCGGCCGTGCCCTTGGCATCGCCGGTCGCCATCACTACCGAAACACCATCCGCTCGTAGCGCCGCGATGGCTTCCTTCGCCCCATCCTTGATCGGATCGGCCACGGTCACGACACCGATCGCAGTGCCATCATGCGCCACGAGTATCGCGGTCTTGCCCGATGCGGCCTGCTGCTCGACCAGCGCCACAAGTTTGTCATCGACCGCGATGCCCTGGTCCTTGAACAGGCGGACATTGCCCATCAGCGCCAGCTTGCCGCCGACATTGCCCTTGATGCCGCGCCCGGTCAGCGAGGTGAAGCTTTCCGCCTCGTAGACCCGCGCGCCGCGTTTTTCGGCACCCACCACGACGGCATGCGCGATCGGATGCTCCGAGTGCTTTTCGAGCGCCGCTGCGACGGCGAGCACAAATCCCTCGTCGACGCCCTTCACCGGGATTACCTGGTCGAGCGTCGGCTTGCCCTCGGTGAGCGTACCAGTCTTGTCGACGATGAGCGTATCGATGCGGGCAAAACCCTCGAGCGCCTTGGCGTCCTTCACCAGCACTCCGGCATGCGCCCCACGCCCTGTGGCGACCATGATCGAAATCGGCGTCGCCAGCCCGAGTGCACATGGGCAGGCGATGATCAGCACGGAGATCGCCGCGACGATCGCCTCGGCCAGCCCCGGCCCCCAGATCATCCACGCGCCGAACGCGACGATCGCGATCACCACGACCAGCGGTACGAACCAGTTCGCTACCTGGTCGGCCAGCGCCTGGATCGGCGCACGGCTGCGCTGTGCCTTCCCGACCAGTTCGACGATCTGGCTGAGCCGCGTCTCGCTGCCCACCCGCGTCGCCTGCATGACGAAGCTACCTTCGCCATTTAGCGTGCCACCTGTCACCGCCTCGCCCTTCAGCTTCTCGACCGGCACGGGCTCGCCCGTCAGCATCGATTCATCGACGAACGACTGGCCTTCCAGCACCTCCCCGTCGACCGGCACGGCTTCGCCCGGCCGAACGCGCAGCCAGTCGCCCGCCCGCACATCCTCGATCGGCACCTCGATATCCTTGCCGTTCGACACCTTGCGCGCCGTCTTCGGCGCCAGGTTCAGCAGCGCCCGGATCGCCTTGCCGGTCGCATCGCGAGCCCTGAGTTCCAGTACCTGCCCGACGAAGACCAGGGCCACGATCACCGCGGCCGCCTCGAAATAGACCGGCGGCTTGCCCGACATATGGGTCATGCTCATCGGGAAAATCCCGGGGAACAGCACCGCCACCACCGAGAACAGATAGGCCGCGCCGACGCCCAGCCCGATCAGCGTCCACATGTTGGGCGAGCGGTTGACCAGCGAGTTCCAGAAGCGCCGGAAGAACGGCCACGCCGCCCATACCACCACCGGCGTCGCAAGGATCAGCTCGAGCCAGCCCGAAACCTCCTCGCCAAGCCACTCGCGCACCGGAATCCCGACCATCCCGCCCATCGCGAGCACCAGGATCGGGATCGACAGCGCCGCACTCACCCACAGCCGCCGGGTGAAATCGATGAGCTCCGGGTTCGGCCCGTCGTCGAGCGATGCCACCATCGGCTCGAGCGCCATCCCGCAAATTGGACAATCCCCCGGCCCATCCCTGACGATCTCGGGGTGCATCGGGCAGGTCCACTTGGTGCCCTTGGGCACCGTTGCCGGATCAACCGGCGGCCCGCCGTAATCATGTCCATGGTGGTGATGATGGTGGGCATGATCGTGCCCGTCGGCCGCAGGCTGGCCGGAGGGGGCAACACTGCCCTCGGTCATTCCCGGCAACACGAACGGCGTGACGTTGAGATACTTTGCCGGATCGGCCTCAAAGCTCTTCAGGCACCCCTCGCTGCAGAAATAGTAGCGCGTGCCCTCATGCTTGAGCATGTGCCGGGCAGTCACCCGATCCACCTGCATGCCGCAGACGGGATCGGTTGCCTTCAGGTACTTCTCCGGTTCCGCCTCGAACTTCGTCTTGCAGCCAGCCGAGCAGAACCCGATCTCGCGCCCTTCATGGGTCGTGCGATGCGACGTCTTCGCCATGTCGACGGTCATGCCGCAGACCGGGTCGCGGGTCACCGCGTTCGCGGGGGCGCCATGCGAGTGATTGTGATGAGCGTGCGTGTCCATGTGCCGGTCCTACCTTATCGACCCTTGTTCTGCACCTTCCCATCATGGTAAGGTCAAGCCCATTGTTCAGATAGGTGCTCACATGCAGATCGGCGAGGCCTCGAAGCTCACCGGCGTCTCCGCCAAGATGATCCGTCACTACGAGTCGATCGGCCTGATCCCCTCGGCCGACCGCCGCGACAGCAACTATCGCGATTATGGCCACCACGACGTGCACCGGCTCGGCTTCATTCGCCGAGCCCGCGACCTCGGCTTCTCCATCGACCAGATCCGGGACCTCCTGAAGCTCTGGGGCGACACTCACCGCTCGAGTGCGGATGTGAAGGCACTGACCGAGGGGCATATCGCGGAGCTAGAGCAGAAGATCCGCGCCCTCGCCGAAATGCGCGACACCCTCGCCAACCTCGCCGACGCCTGCGACGGCAACCACCGGCCCGATTGCCCGATCATCGACAGCCTGGAAGGCAAGCTGGTCAACCTGCACACCCCCCGCCATGCCGCCGAGTGAGATCGAGTACCGCCTCGACCCCTTCCCCGCCGACGCCGATCTGGCCCGCATCTGGGCAGGCGCGTGGGGCAACCCATGGTCCGGCAATATCGGGAAGATCCTCCCGCGTAGCCTTGTCCACGTCTGCGCCTATGACGCCGGCGAATTGATCGGCTTCGTCAACGTCGCCTGGGATGGCGGCGTGCACGCCTTCCTGCTCGACACCACCGTCGCCCTAAGCCACCAGCGCCGCGGCATCGCCCGCGAGATGGTGCGTCTTGCGGCAGAGGCTGCAGGCAAACGCGGCGCACAGTGGCTGCATGTCGACTACGAACCGAAGCTGGATGGATTCTACAAGGCCTGCGGGTTTCGGCCGACTTTGGCGGGGCTGCTCAAACTCTAGGGCCGTAGTCTGCCGCTCCACCACCATCCGGGCTTCGCCCACCTTCTCCCATCGAGGGAGAAGGCCAACCCGCGGGTGTTTCAGTCAGGCCTTCTCCCCCTGTGGGAGAAGTTGCCCGAGGGCGGATGATGGGCGAGCCCCACGCCCCCAGCTCAAACGCTCAGGCACAAGTACTTGATATCGAGATAGTCCTCGATTCCGTACTTGCTCCCCTCGCGCCCATGCCCCGATTGCTTCACCCCGCCGAACGGCGCGAGTTCCGTCGAGATCAGCCCGGTATTGATCCCCACCATGCCGTAGTCCAGCGCCTCGGCCACTCGAAACACCCGGCTCAGATCCTTGGCATAGAAATAGGACGCCAGCCCGAACTCGGTCGCGTTGGCGAGCTCGATCACCTCGTCCACGGTCTCGAACCTGAACAGCGGCGCCAGCGGCCCGAACGTCTCCTCGCGCGCCAGCACCATTTCGGCGGTCGCATCGGCGACTATGGTCGGCTCGAAGAATAGCCCATCCTTGCGTTTGCCGCCGGTGAGCAGCCGCCCGCCCTTCCGCAGCGCATCGGTCAGGTGCCGTTCGACCTTTTCGACCGCCTTCTCGTCGATCAGCGGCCCCGTGGTAACCCCCTCACCGAAGCCATCGCCTACCCGCAGCTTCTCCACCGCCGCCGTAAGCTTTGCCGCAAACGCGTCATAGACGCCGGCCTGCACATAGACCCGGTTGGCGCAGACGCAGGTCTGCCCGTTGTTGCGGTACTTGCTCACCATCGCCCCATCGACCGCCGCATCGAGATCGGCGTCGTCGAACACGATAAACGGCGCGTTGCCGCCGAGCTCCAGCCCCAGCCGCTTCACCTGGTCCGCCGCCTGCCGCATCAGGATGCGCCCGACCTCGGTCGAGCCGGTAAAGCTGATCTTCCGCACCACCTCGTTGGAACAGAACTCCTTGCCGAGATCGGACGAGTGCGTCGACGGCAGCAGGTTGAACAGCCCGCCCGGCAGCCCGGCCCGCTCGGCCAGCACTGCCAGCGCGATCGCCGAGAGCGGCGTCTCGGCCGCCGGCTTGCTCACGACGGCGCACCCGGCCGCCAGCGCCGGCGCCATCTTACGCGCCAGCATCGAGTTGGGGAAATTCCACGGCGTGATCGTCGCCACCACCCCCACCGGCTGCTTGATCACGATGATCCGCTTGTCTTCCTGATGGCCGGGGATGGTGTCGCCATAGGCGCGCTTGGCCTCCTCACCGAACCACTCGACATAGCTAGCGCCGTACAGCACCTCGCCCCTCGCCTCCGGCACGGGCTTGCCCTGCTCCGCTGTCATGATCGCCGCGAGATCGTCGGCATTCGCGACCATCAGGTCATAGAGCTTCCGCAGCACCGCCCCGCGCGCCTTGCCGGTTTTCTTCTCCCACGCGCCCTGTGCCGCTTCGGCCGCCGCGATCGCGAGCTTGGCTTCCGCCACCCCGCAATTCGGCAGCACCGCCAGCACCTTGCCGGTCGATGGGTTGGTCACCTCGAACGTCGTGCCGTTCTCCGCCGTCTCAAGCCATCTTCCCCCGACATAGGCGGCCGCTTTCAGCAGCGACTTGTCCTTGAGATGGGCATTGAGTGCGTCGGTGATCGGCATCGTAATTCTCCTTGAGGCGGAAGCACTGCACCTCGCCGATACTCAACGCAAGTGGCCTTGCCCGGCTCCGAATCTTCCGATTGGATGCGCCGCAACAAGCGGGAGGGCATCAGCAATGGCCGGCATCTACGAGCGTCACGAAAAGGAATTCGGACACCTGATCCAGGGGAGCGCCAAGCTCGAAACCCTGTTCTCGGACTGTCGCTGGGCCGAAGGCCCGGTCTGGTTCGGCGATGCCAATCAGCTGGTCTGGTCCGATATCCCCAACAACCGCCTGCTGCGCTGGACGCCCGATGGCGGCGCCTCGGTGTTCCGCCACAACTCGAACTACATCAACGGCAACACCCGCGACCGCGAAGGCCGGCTCGTCTCCTGCTCGCATGGCGGGCGGAACGTTGTCCGCACCGAGCTCGACGGCACGATCACCGTCCTCGCTGACCGTTATGAGGGCAAAAAGCTCAACGCCCCCAACGATGTCGTCGTGAAATCTGACGGCACGATCTGGTTCACCGACCCCGGCTACGGCATCCTCTCCGACTACGAGGGTTTCAAGGGCGAGTTCGAGCAGGCCGGCTGCTATGTCTTCTGCCTCGATCCGGCCACCGGCTCCCTGAAGGTCGTGGTCGACGATTTCGTCCGCCCCAACGGCATCGCCTTCTCGCCCGACGAGTCGATCCTCTACGTCGCCGACAGCGGCTACAGCCACGGCGAAGACCTGCCCCGCCACATCCGCGCCTTCGACGTCCGCAGCGATAACACTGTCGCCAACGGCCGGGTGTTCCTCACCACCGATGTCGGCCTGCCCGACGGCTTCCGCCTCGACGACCGCGGCAATATCTGGACCTCCGCCGGCGACGGCGTCCATTGCTTCAACCCGTCCGGCGTCCTGCTCGGCAAGCTCCAGACGCCCGACGGCGTGGCAAACGTCGAATTCGGCGGGCCCCGCCGCAACCGACTGTTCATCTGCGCCACGCAGAGCCTCCACAGTATCTACCTCGCCGTGAACGGCGCGCGGCGGCCGTAGCCTCTTGATCCTCCCCCGCATGGCGGGGGAGGGGGACCAGCGAAGCTGGTGGAGGGGGCGACGAAAGGCGCCGTCTCCCTCACCGCATCCGCGGCACTAGCCGAACCACGTTGCCGAGCCGCTGCCGCACCACTGCCCGCGGCGGCACGCTCGTCGTGCGCACCGCATCGGCGAACCAGTCGTCCTCGACGAAATCGATGGTGTTGGAGCCAAGGTCGTAACGGATGGCCAGGGCCTGGCCGGTGGTCGAGCGCATGCCGGTGAGATCGGGCATCTGCGCGTGGGCACGTTGCTGGGCCATCTGAGCCTCCGAAGTGCTGGCGGCATCCGGGCCGCAACGTTTGATTAACCATAACCGATGCAACGCATGTGTCGGTTGGTCCGCACAATTGTGACAGCCCAACCGACTGAAATACATAGCGAATATGGTACAACGTCGAAGCGAGCCGACGCTGGGCTCGCGAATCAGGCGCTGACCGATAGCACCATCAGCACATGCCTGTGCCCGTCGCGGCCCTCCCAGGTGATGGATTGGCCGACATCGAGGCCGATCAGCGCCGTGCCCACCGGGGTCAGCACCGAGATCTTCCCCTCGGCAATGTCGGCATCCGCCGGATAGACCAGGGTGACCGTCCGCTCGGGTCCATTGTCGGGCCGGTAGGTCACGGTCGAGCCCATACGCACCACGCTCGCGGCGAGCTTGGTCTCGGGCACGACGCGGGCGCGCTCGATCTCGTAGAGAAGATCGTCGGCGGCGTCCGATGAGTGCCCGCTGCCTGCGAGGGCCAGGGCGATGAGTTTGCGATGGTCGGCCTCACTGAGGACGATCTTCGGCTTGAGGTCGAAGCGACGCAACGATTGCATCGTGAATTCCTTTCTAATGCGAGCGTCGGCAGAGGGCTTGAGCCCGCGACAACTCGCGTGAATGAGTGGATTGGCGCCTTGTAACCGGCCGAGCGAAATTCCGCCTGGGTCCGGGAAATCCCCAGACCCGGCGGCGCCTCAGGCGCAGGTCATGGGGCTACAGTCCTGCGACCGGGGTTTCCCGGCGCGGTACCACAACAGTAATGGTCGCGAAGCAAGACATGTCTGTGAATATGGGGATGCCGCCGCCAATGTCAAATCGGCGGCACCAACTCAAGCCGTCGGTAGCGCGGAAAACCCCTCGGGCATCGGCCCCTCATAGGGCGCCGTGCGCACATCGGTTACCGCAGCGGCGGGCGGGCCGGCATTCAGCTCCATGAGGATGTGCTGGATCTCCTGCTCCGCCCCGGCGAACACCGCTTCGACCGTGCCGTCGCGCCGATTCCGCACCCACCCGTCGAGGCGAAGCGCCTGCGCCTCGCCGACGACGAATGCGCGAAATCCTACGCCCTGCACCCGTCCAGTGATGATCACATGGACGGAGCGCCGCATCAGAACGTCGCGCCGATCTGCCAGGGAACGAATTCGTTGTCGCCATAGCCGAGGAGCTCGGACTTCGACTTCTTGCCCGAAGCCACGGCCAGGATTTCGTCGAAGATCTCCTGCCCTTTTTCCTCGAGCGAGCCGCCCTCGACCACTTCGCCGCCGTTGATATCCATGTCGTCGAGCATCTTGTGATAGATGTCCGAATTCGTGGCGATCTTGATCGATGGCGTCGGCTTGCAGCCATAGGCCGAGCCGCGACCGGTAGTGAAGCAGAGAATATTCGCCCCGCCAGCCACCTGGCCGGTCGCCGATACGGGATCGTATCCGGGCGTATCCATAAAAACGAATCCCTTCTCGGTCACCGGGTCGGCATAATGATACACGGCATTGAGCGGTGTTGTACCGCCTTTCGCCGCTGCGCCTAGAGATTTCTCCAGAATTGTTGTCAGCCCGCCAAGCTTGTTGCCCGGAGACGGGTTGTTGTTCATCTCCATGTTGTTGCGCTCGGCATAGTCTTCCCACCAATGGATGATATCGATGAGCTTCTCACCGACCTCGCGTGTCTTGGCGCGACGGGTGAGCAGATGCTCGGCACCATAGATTTCAGGCGTTTCGGAGAGAATCGCGGTGCCGCCATGTCGGACGAGGATGTCGGCCGCAACCCCCAGCGCCGGGTTGGCGGTGATCCCCGAATAGCCGTCCGAGCCGCCGCATTGCAGTGCCAGCATCAGTTCCGACGCCGGCTGCGTCGTGCGGGTTGTATTGTTGACGACGGGAAGCATCGCCTTCACCGCCTCGACGCCGGCCTCGACCGTCTTCTTGGTCCCACCCACTTCCTGGATGGTCATCGTCCGGAACGTCTCGTTTTCGGTGACGCCGTAGGCTTCCTTGAGCCTCGGGATCTGGAACCCTTCGCAGCCGAGCCCGACCATGATCACCCCGCCCATATTCGGGTTGGTCGCATAGCCCCAGGTGGTCTTTTTCAGCGTATCGAAGATCACGCCGCGATAGTCGATCACGCAGCCATTGGCCTGCTTCAGCGCAACGATGCCATCGATGTTCGGGTAGTCGTCGAGAATGCCCGAGCGCTCGATCTCGCGCGCGATGAAACCCGCAACCGTCGTCGAGCAGTTCACCGAGGTGAGGATGCCGACATAGTTGCGCGTTCCCACCTGCCCGTTGGCCCGTTTGAACCCCTGGAACGTCGCCTGCTGCCCCTCGGGCACGAAATCGACCGGCACGATACCTTCGCCAAAGGCGTAGTCGCGCTCGAACGCGCCGTGATCCTCGCCGATGGTGACGTTGTGCTCATGCATCCATTCGCCGGCCTGTACGCCATCCTTGGCAAAGCCGATGACCTGCCCGAACTTGACGATCGGCTCGCCCGCCGCAATCGCCCGCACCGAGAACTTGTGCCCCTTTGGCACCCGCTTGGTCGTCGTCACCCCCTGCGGCGTGTCCGTACCCACGTCAAGATTGATCAGCGCCACGGCGACGTTGTCGCTGGCGTTTAGCAGCAGCGTTCTTGCGGCGGCGGGGCGGGACATGACGTCGGACATCGGAGGGGCTCGTGCAAATGGGGCTTCGGGGCTCGCACTGCCGTAAATCCTGTGGCGCTCACGCTTGCCGGCTTGCGGCGGAAAAGCGCGCGGGCGACAAGCAGGTGCGATTGAATTGCTCCGGCAGTACAACTAACATGTTAGCATGAAGCTCGACGCAAGTCCCTACCCTTTTCTCGTTGCACCCGCGGCGCCGACGCGCGGCAACGTCACCGTGTTCGTCACCGACACGCTCCGCCAGGCTATCGTGCAGCTCGATCTGAAACCGGGTGAAGTGATCGACAAGGGCGCCATCTGCGACCGGCTCGGCGTTTCCCGCTTCCCAGTCTCCGAGGCCCTGGCGCGGCTGCAGGCCGAAGGGCTCGTCGATATCCTGCCCCAGCGCGGCTCTACCGTTTCGCTGGTCCGCATCATCGACGTGCTGGAATATATGCTGATCCGCAAGGCGCTCGAGGCAGAAGCCGTGCGCGTCGTCACCGGCAACCATTCCGACGAACTGGTCGAGACGCTGCAGCGCAACATGAGCTACCAGCGCGCCGCGGTGGATATCGACGATCGCAACGGCTTCCACGAGCGCGACCTCGAGTTCCACGACATCATCTTCGGCGACATGCGCTTTTCCAAGGTGAAAGGCGTCATCGAGAACACCCGCGCCAATCTCGACCGGGCCCGCCGCCTGATCCTCAGCCCGCGCCGGCTGAGCGTCACGCTCAACGAGCATCAGAACATCCTCGACGGCATCGTCGCCAACGATGCGCCCGCCGCCTCCGGCGCCATGCGCGCCCATATCGACTCGGTGATGGCCGAGCTCATCACCTTCGCCACCGACCACGCCGAACTTTTCGCCGACGGCGACATGCTGCGCGAAGACCCCGCCTACGCCGCCTTTCCGTTCGGCTGAACGGCAACAAACACTCGAGGGAGAACGACAATGCTCAAGGGGATTCCCCCAATCCTGGGGCCTGACCTGCTCTATGTGCTGCGTGCCATGGGCCACGGCGACGAGATCGCCATCGTCGATGCCAATTTCCCCGGTGACAGCTCCGGCCCGCAACTGATCCGGCTCGATGGCCTCAGCGCCACCGACGTGCTCGATGCCGTGCTCACGCTGATGCCGCTCGACACTTTCGTCGACGACCAGGCCTTCGGCATGGAAGTGGTCGGCGATCCCAAGAAGCGGGAAGCAACGCACAAGGAATTCGACAAGCTGATCAAGAAGCACGAGCCGGGAATGAAGCTGTCGATGCTCGAGCGTTTCGCCTTCTACGAGCGCGTCCACGGCGCCTTCGCCATCATCCAGACCGGCGAGCGCCGCCTCTACGGCAACGTACTGCTCAAGAAGGGCATCGTCAGGCCCGACTGACCCCCCGAACGGATTCGACCATGGTTGGCCTCGACTCCATGCCGGGCCGGCCCTATGCCTCTGCCCAAATTGAGGAGCATCCCATGAAACTTCTGCGCGTCGGGTCCAAGGGCTCGGAAAAGCCCGCCATCCTGCACACCGATGGCACCTACCGTGACCTGAGCTCGGTCGTCCCCGACATCAATGGCGCCAGCATCGGCGCCGAAGGGCTGGCGAAGATCGCGGCCACCGACCACGGCAGCCTGCCTGTGCTCGACAAGTCCTCGCGCATCGGCCCCTGCGTGGGCAATGTCGGAAAGTTCATGTGCATCGGCCTCAACTATGCCGACCACGCCGCCGAAACCGGCGCCGCGATCCCCGAGGAGCCGATCCTGTTCATGAAGGCGACCAGCTCCATCATCGGCCCGAACGACGATGTCGAACTGCCCAAGAACACCCTGAAGCCCGACTGGGAAGTCGAGCTGGGTGTCATCATCGGCAAGACCGCCAAGTACATCGACGAGAAGGACGCACTCGATTACGTCGCCGGTTATTGCGTCGTGAACGACCTCTCAGAGCGCCACTTCCAGACCGAGCGCGGCGGCCAGTGGACCAAGGGCAAGTCAGCCGACACTTTTGGCCCGATCGGCCCCTGGCTCGTCACCAAGGACGAAATCAAGGACGTCCAGAACCTGAAGATGTGGCTCGAAGTCGACGGCCACCGCTACCAGGACGGCTCGACCAAGACCATGATCTTCGGCGTCGCCAAGATCGTGTCTTACCTCAGCCAGTTCATGAGCCTGCAGCCGGGCGACGTGATCACCACCGGCACCCCGCCGGGCGTCGGCATGGGTATCAAGCCGAACCCCGTCTGGCTCAAGCCGAACCAGACCATGCGTCTCGGCATCGAAGGCCTCGGCGAACAGCAGCAGAAGACCTACGCCTACGCCGGCTAATCCCGTTACAGTGATCTACTGCCAAGCGCCGCCCACGGGGCGGCGCTTTCATTTTGTGCGCTTCAATCCACGGCGAATGGACAACTCCCGCGAAACCGGCAACTACTTGCGAGACACATGAGGGAGGGGACTACCTGTCATGATGGCACTGATCTTCGCCGCGCTGGTTGTTGCCTTCGCTTTGGCCTGGTTCAGGCGGCCGGGTTGGGCCCGACTTGCGGTCGGCCTCTGCCTCGCCCTCTCCATCGGCCTGTTCCTGTGGGAAATCTGGAGCCCGCAATACGGCTTTGAAATGCCGTGGCTGCAGGGGTGAGCGCGATGAGCTTCGACAACGCCTCGCCCGAAACCCACCGTCTCCTCGCCTGGGCCAACTACGCCTTCCTCCTCGCCATGATGGCGGTGATCGCGCTGATTCTCATCGCCGCCGCCGTCATGCAATACGCTTTCGGCGAACTCCCCTGCCCGCTCTGCCTGTTGCAGCGCGTCGCCATGCTCGGCATCTGCTTCGGCATCCTGCTGCAGTTCCGCAATGGCTTCTCGTACCAGAACACCGGCATCTCGATCGGCTTCGCGCTCTTCCTGCTCATCGTCGCCGAGCGCCAGACACTCCTCGATATCTATCCGCGCCCCGGCCACGCCTATATCGGCAGCGCCGTCTTCGGCCTCCACATGCCGGTCTGGTCGATCATCATCGCCCTCGTCGTTCTGATCGCCTTCGCACTGAAGCTCGCCATCCTCGGCGGCGACCGCCGTCTCGAGACCACGACGGTGTCCACCTTCCCGCGCCTCGCCGTGGCGGCTACGGCCGTCGGCGCCATTGTCGTCGCCCTCGCCGTCCTCAACTTCGGCTCGGTGATCGTCCAGTGCGGCATCAACGAGTGCCACACCATGGGATACCAGCTCCTCGGCTACACACAGCCTGCCAGCTGATCGCCCGACTTGATTGTGACGCGCCGCTCCGGCAGCAAGCATCGCATGCAGCGCGGCACCCCCACCGAAGTCTTCCTCGCCTTCCTCGGCCTTGGGCTCACCAGCTTCGGCGGCCCAGTCGCCCATCTCGGCTACTTCCGAACCGAGTTCGTCGAGCGCCGGCGCTGGCTCGATGATGCGGCCTATGCCGATCTGGTCGCGCTGTGCCAGTTCCTGCCCGGTCCCGCCTCGAGCCAGGTCGGCATCGCCATCGGCAAGCTCCGCGCCGGCTATTGGGGCGCCATCGCCGCCTTCGTCGCCTTCACGGCCCCCTCGGTCATCCTGCTGCTCGCCTTCGCCTTCGGCGCTACCCGCCTTGCGGGACCCTTGGCCGACGGGGCGCTCCACGGCCTCAAGCTCGCCGCTCTCGCGGTCGTCGCGCAGGCCGTCTGGGCCATGTCGCGATCGTTGACGCCGGACTGGCGTCGCCGTCTCCTGGCGCTCGCGGCCGCCGCGATCGTGCTGCTGCTACCGGGCGCCCTGGTCCAGCTCGGTATCATCGCACTGGCGGCGCTCGCGGGCTACCTGCTCGCCCCGCGCTCCGGTGCCCCGAAATTCCGGCCCGATCACACCGGCCTCGCTTTCCTTGTCGCCTTCGCGGTCCTGCTCGTCGCCCTGCCGCTGCTGTCGCTCACCGGCAACGGCGCCGCCGTTATCGCCGAGAAGTTCTACCGCACCGGCTCGCTCGTCTTCGGCGGCGGCCACGTCGTCCTGCCGCTGCTCGAGGCCGAACTGGTGCCGGGCGGTCTGATCGACCGCAACCTCTTCCTCGCCGGCTATGGCGCGGCCCAGGCTGTCCCGGGGCCCCTCTTCTCCTTTGCCGCCTATACCGGCGCGCTGCTGAACATCCAGCCCAATGGCCTTCTCGGCGCCCTGCTCGCCCTCGGCGCCATCTACCTGCCGTCGTTCCTGCTTGTCTTCGGCACGCTGCCCTACTGGCAGGTCCTGCGCGCCGAAACTCGCCTCCGCGGCGGCCTCGATCTCGCCAACGCCGCCGTCGTCGGCCTGCTCCTTGCCACCCTCTACGATCCGGTATTCCTGACCAGCGTGAGAGGTCCGCTCGACCTCGCCTGGGCCTCGGCTGCTTTCGCCCTGCTGATGCTGCGAACACCACCGTGGATCGTCGTTATCGCCAGCGCCGCCCTCGGGTTGCTCCTCAGCGCTACGTGACCCCGGCCGTCGTTTTTTGCTCCGGATCGTCGTCACAAACTAACATGTCAGTCCGCTTGTTTTTCCAAGCAGTTACCGGGATGTAATCGTTCTCACGGATGTATTTGTCATACCAGTTTGCTGGATTTCGTGATATCGACCACCATTTCACACTATTGACAGCCGAAATCTGGATAATTACGGTCCCGCTGGTCTTACAAATGTAAGGCCGAGGGGGTTATTTACATTGATGTCGAGGCGATCCGGTCATGACGGCCAGGAGTAATGTCGTTCGGCTGGGCGTAGGCGGTGGTGGGCGGAGGAAATCCGGCGCCGCCATCCACCTGACCGACTCTGCCGTCGAGACGCTGGTGGTCCAGATCAAGGCGCTGATCGACAAGCGCGGCCTCGTCGTCGGCGATCCGCTCCCGTCCGAACGCGAGCTCGGCGACATGTTCGCGTCGAGCCGCACCACGGTGCGCGAGGCCATGCGCATCCTCAAGGCTTACGGCGTCGTCGACGTACGGCCCAAGGTTGGCGCGGTCATCACCGACCGGCGCATGGACGCCGTGTTCGACCTCTATTCGTTCAACACGCTGGAGCTCAACCGCCAGACCTATCTCGATACCCAGTCCTTCCGCGAACTGATCGAGGTCGGCTCGGTGGATCGGCTGATCGAGCGCTTCCAACCCACCGATATCGTCGAGCTGCGCGAGATCAACGACGCCATGCGCGATGAAGCCCACCTGCCCACCGCCGCGCGGCACGACTTCCATTTCCACCTCAAGCTGGTCGGCATGCTTGCCAACAAGCAGGTGCTCGAAATCTACCGCATCATGCAGCCGGTGATGCTCAAGATTATGGAGACGGGCGTCGCCCGCATGAAGTCGAACGGCATGAATTTCGACGAGCACGGCGCCATCGTCGACGCGCTCGAGAGCCGCAACCGGCTCGCCTACCAGTACCGCATGAGCCAGCACCTCGAAGCGGGGCTGGCGCTGTTCAAGGAGTAGCAGGATTTGGCGTTGCCCCCGAGGGCACGCCGATAGGGGCAAGGCCCCGACGATGACCGAGCAAGTCCCGAGGGAGGACCGGACATCGAGAGAGTACTTCAACGTTCTCTGGGAGGAGAAGAAATGAAGTTGTTCAAGGCTACCGGGCTCGCCATCGCGGCCCTGATGTTGACCACCGCCGGCGTGGCTCTCGCTGAGCCGGCCGTCGTATCCGGCCCGGCGACCGACCCCGAATGCCACGTCCCCTGGGCCGCCGATACCCAGTTCTTCCAGTTCCCAGCCAAGACCGGACCGTTCCGCGTCGCGCTGGCCAACGGCTATATCGCCAATACCTGGCGCATCCAGATGATCCAGACGGCCAAGGCCTACGCGTCCCAACCCGACGTCGCCGCCAAGCTCAAGGAGTTCAAGGTCGTTTCGACCGGTGAGGACGTGGCGGCCCAGATCGCCGCGATCAACAACTTCATCGACAGTGGCTACGACGCCATCGTCGTCAACGCCCAGAACCCCACGGCGTTTGCGCCCGTGATCAAGCGCGCCAAGGAAGCGGGCGTGATCCTCGTGGCGTTCGACAACATCCTCGACACCACGGACGCCATCAACGTCAACGTCGACCAGAAGGGTCTCGGCGTGCTCTGGGGCAACTGGCTGGTCAAGCACATTCCCGAAGGCGGCAAGGTCCTTGAAGTGCGAGGTGTCGCCGGCACCTCGGTCGATACCGATCGCCACAACGGCGTTCAAGAAGCGCTGAAGGCCTCGGGCAAGCCCTTCGAGATCGTCGAAGTGGTCGGCAAGTGGGATGACGGCACGGCCCAGAAGGCCACCGCCGACGCCATCGCCGTGCACCAGAAGTTCGACGGTGTCACCGTACAGGGCGGATCGACCGGCACCATCCAGGCGATGCTCGATGCCGGCCACGCCATGGTGCCCGTTGGCGGCGAGACCGAGAATGGGTTCCGCAAGTTCTGCGGCGCCAAGGCCGGCGAAGGCCTTGTCTGCTCGTCGGCGGGCACCGGCCCGGCGCAGGTCGCCGTGGCCATCAAGACCGCTATCGATGCGCTCGAAGGCAAGATCGTACCGCAGTCGGTGAAGCTCCCCCTCGCCATCGTCGAGGACCCGGACTTCAAGGACGGTGAGAACTTCTACTCGGACCAGTCGGACAACTTCTTCGTCGGCAACGCATTCCCCACCTGCGGCATCAATTTCACTGCCCAGGAAATCATGGGGCAGAGCAAGGACGACCAGTAACAACGGCGGACCGCAACGCCGCGGGGAGCAATCCCCGCGGCGACCTTACATTCCTTGGGAAGTTCACATGGCCGACCACGTCCCGCTCTTCCGCATGGAAGGGATCTCGAAGCGCTACGGCGGCGTTCGCGCGCTCGAAAACGCCGATCTCAACGTCGAAGCCGGCCGCGTCCACGCCATCCTCGGCGAGAACGGCGCCGGCAAATCGACGCTCATCAAGATCATCTCAGGAGTGGTGCAGCCCGACGAAGGCCGCATGCTGCTCGACGGCCGGCCGGTGAATTTCCGCGACCCGGCCGCGGCGAATGCCGCCGGCATCGTCTGCATTTTCCAGGAGCTCTCGCTCATCCCCGACCTCTCGGTCGCCGACAACATCATCGTCTCCGCCCCGCCCACCCGCTTCGGCATGATCGACCGGCGCGCGCAGCGCCGTCTCGCCGAACAAGCGCTGGAGCGCGCAGGCGGCGCCGACATCCACCCGGCTGCGCTGGTCAAGGACCTGCCGCTGAGCCGCCGCCAGATCATCGAGATCGCCAAGGCGCTCGCGCGCAAGCCGCGCCTGCTGATCCTCGACGAGGCCACCTCCGCACTCACTGCCGCGGACGTCAAGACCGTGTTCGAGGTGCTGAAACGCCTCCGCGGCGAAGGCATCGCGCTCCTCTACATCTCGCACCGCATGCACGAGATCGCCGAACTCGCCGACGACTGCACGGTGTTCCGCAACGGTCGCAAGATCGCGACCTATGTCGCCGGTACCAGGACCGACAATGAAGTCGTCGAGATGATGATCGGCCGCGAGTACCACCACGTCTTTCCGCCAAAGCCCGAGCCAAAACCGGCCACCGCCGCCCCCGTCCTCGAGGTGAAGAATCTCACCTGGTTCCCGCGCCTCAACGGCGTATCGCTGACCGCCCGCGCCGGCGAAGTCGTCGGCCTCGGCGGCCTCGATGGCCAGGGCCAGCGCGAACTGCTGCTCGCCCTGTTCGGCGTCCTCCGCGGCACGAGCGGTGACATCCTGATCGACGGCAAGCCGACCGCGCTCAACTCCCCCCGTGCCGCCAAGGCCGCCGACATCGGCATGGCCCTGATCCCGGAGGATCGGAAGACCGAGGGCCTGATGCTGCCGATGTCGGTGCGCGACAACCTAAGCTTCGCCGCCCTCTCCCGCCTGTCGAAAGGCGGCATCATCGACAGTAGCGGCGAGCGCCAGGCCATCGATGACGTCATCAAGCTCCTCGCCATCAAGACCGACGGCACTTTGGTGCCGGCCGGATCACTCTCCGGCGGCAACCAGCAGAAGCTGGTGATCGCCAAGTGGCTGATGCGCAATCCCCGCATCATCCTCCTCAATGATCCGACCCGCGGCATCGATGTCGGCACCAAGCAGGAGCTCTACGCCCTGCTTCGCCGCCTCGCCGATGCCGGCGCGGCCATCATCCTCTACTCGACCGACTACGACGAGTTGATCGGCTGCTGCGATAAGGTGCTGGTGATGTATGACGGCGCCATCAAGCGCACGCTGGTCGGACCGGAGATCACCGAGCGCGCCCTGATCGCCAGCGCCCTCAACCTCGACATGACGGAGGCGGGGTCCGCCCCGGTTCACGCATGAAGGCGGGAATTGGAGAATCGCGCTTCTGGTTCAACGAACAGCGCGGCACCCTGCTCGCGCTCGTCATCTTCATCGCCATGTTCACCTTCTACGTGATGAACCATCCGGCCGGGTTCACCGCCAACGTGGTGCAGACCGCCGCCAACAAGGGCGTGCTGCTGGCGCTGGTCGCGATGGCGCAGACCTTCGTGGTGCTGACCGCCGGCATCGACCTATCGGTCGGCATGGTCTTCATCCTCTGCAACTGCCTTGCCTCCTACGTCCTCGTCGGCTCGCCACTGATGGTTGCCGGTGGGGTGCTGGCGGTCGTCGCAACTGGCGCCATCTGCGGCGCCATCAACGCCGCCATCGTCATCTGGGGGCGCCTTCAGCCGATCGTCGCGACCATCGCCTCGGGCGCCGTATTCTTCGGCATCGCCCTGTGGCTGCGTCCGTTCCCCGGCTCCGATCCCGCCTTCTCGGCCGATCTCGCCGACGCCCTCACCGGCAAGGTTTTCGGCCTTGTCCCCGCGAGCCTCATCTTCCTCGCCGCGACAGTGATCCTCATCTGGATCCCGTTCCGCCGCTCCGTCCTCGGCCGCACCGTCTACGCCATCGGCTCGTCCGAGGTCGCCGCCTACATGTCGGGCATGCCGATCAAGCGGGCAAAATTCCTCGCTTACGTCCTCTCGGGCGTCTTCGCCGCCTTCGCCGGGCTCTACCTGACCTTCTTCACCTATTCCGGTGAGGCGTCGGCGGCCAATGGCAACACCTACACGCTCTATTCGATCGCGGCGGTCGTCCTCGGCGGCGTATCGCTGTTCGGCGGTCGCGGCAGCGCCATCGGCGCCATTTTCGGCGCGCTGGCCTTCCGCGCTATTGGCGACCTGCTCTTCGTCTTCGAGATCGATCCGCTCTGGCAACCGCTGTTCCAGGGGATCGTCCTCGTCCTCGCAGTTTCCGTCGGTTCGGCGCGCCTGTTCCAGGTGCGCAACCGGCTCGACCTTTTCGGCTGAGACCCAGATATGACCGATACCACCGCCCAAACCCCCGGCCGTCCCTGGCGCCAGCGCGTCGACCTCCCGGTCGTCACCGCCTTCGGCTGCATCGTGATCCTGCTCGCCATCGGCAGCCTCTATTCGCCGAACTTCCTCTCGCCCGAATACCTGCTCCAGCAGCTGAAAGTCGGCGCCTTCCTCGGCGTCATCGCCACCGGCATGATGCTGGTGATCCTGCTCGGCCAGATCGACCTGAGCGTGCCATGGACGGTGACGCTCGGCGCCATGATGGCCTCGGCCGCCGTATCATGGGGACCAATGGGCGAGACCTTCGCCATCCCCTTCGGCGTCCTCTGTGGCCTCGCCATCGGCCTCATCAACGGCATCGGCGTCGCCTACCTCCGCATCCCCTCGATGATCATCACCCTCGCGGTGAATGCCGTCGCGCAGGGCCTGATGGTCGCCTATACTGGCGGCTTCGCCCCGCAGGATTCCGCCTCGTCAGCCATGAAGGTCCTGGCCGCGCAATCCACCTTCGGCGTCCCGCACGCCGTGATCGTCTGGGTCGTGGTCGGCGCCCTCGCCGTCTTCATGCTCACCCGCACCACCTTCGGCCGCTACGTCTACGGCATCGGCAACAAGGAGGTCGCGGCCTACCTCTCGGGCGTCCCGACCCAGCGCGTAGTGATGATCGCCTTCGCCCTCTGCGGCGGCCTCGCCGCCTTTGGCGGTGTGCTGCTTGCGGGCTATGCCGGCAAGGCGGCGCAGTCGATGGGCGACGCCTACCTGCTCCCCGCCATTGCAGCGGTAGTGCTCGGCGGCACCTCCATCCTCGGCGGCCGCGGCAGCTACCTCGGCACCGTCGCCGGCGTGATCCTGATTACACTCCTGCAGTCGATCCTGTCGGTGATGCAGATCGCAGAATTCGGCCGCCAGATCATCTACGGCGTCGTGATCATCGCCATGCTGCTGCTCTACGGGCGAAGCTCGAGGGTGAACGGGTAGAGGGGCGGGAAGTGGAGATGGTAGAACGTAGGACCAAGATCGCGCATTTCTCTGCCTTCTAGTTTCTAGTTTCTAGCTTCTACCTTCTAACTTCTACTTCCTACTCAAGGCCGCCGCGCCACCAGATCGATCTCGACCAGCGCCCCAACCGCCAGCCCGGTCACCCCCACCGTCGTCCGCGCCGGCAGCTTTCCCGCCTCGAAAAAGCTCGGCCACACCGCGTTGAGCGCCGCATAGTCGCGCTGGAACTCGGTCAGGTAAATCCGCGCCATGGTCACGTGCTCGAGCCCGAGCCCGACCCCGCCGAGGATGATCTTCAGGTTGTCGAACACCCGCCGTGTCTGCGCCTCGATTCCCTCGGGCAGCGGCGCGTCGGGCGCCGCCGGATCGGTCGGCATCTGGCCGGTGACGAACACCCATCCATCCGCTTCGACGGCATGGCTGAACGGCGCGACCGGCTCCGGTCCGGCCGAGATCATGTGGTGGATAGGCAGCGGCATATTCACATCAACTCCCCCAAGAGCGTTTGCAGGAAGAAGCCTGTCCTCGCCAAGGCGGGGATAGCAGACTTTTCCGCTTCGCACCGCGACAAACGAAGCAGCCACCCGCTACGACAGCGAGTCGGCGGGGCATCATACGCCCCGTTCACGCACAGTTCATGCCTTGCCCGTCAAATAGCCGCAATGCCCGCGCCACTGCCGGGCTGGCGGCAAGGCGCCGTTCGTGACACGCTCACGGCTTGGGGGACGCGCTGCAGTGGGCGCGACGGAGCTGATCTAGGACCTTATGTTCGAGTTTTTCCACGATATCTCCGCTTGGCTCGAAATGATCCTCGAGGGCATTTCCAGCAATTTTTGGCTCTCGCTGGTCTTCATCTTCCTCGTCTGTGTCGGCGAAGCCGTCTTCATCCTCGGCCTGCTCGTTCCCTCGCTGCCCATTTTGCTGCTCACCGGTGGCCTCATCGCCCAGGGCAGCCTGCCCTTCTGGCCGATCTTTTTCGCCGCGGTCGCCGGCGCCATCATCGGCGACGCGATTTCCTACACCGTCGGCTTCGCCCTCAAGGACCGCATCCGAACGGTCTGGCCGTTCAAGCACCACGTCGGTCTCATCGAAAAAGGTGAGCTCTTCTTTGCGAGGCACGGCGGCAAGGCGATCTTCATCGGCCGCTTCATTACCGGCGTGAAGGCCGTGATCCCCGGCGTCGCCGGCATGATGGGCATGTCCTATCGCCACTTCTCGGTGATCAACGTGATCTCCGCCTTCGTCTGGGCCGCCGCGCACATCCTGCCCGGCATGCTGCTGACCGGATGGCTCAAGTCGATCGGACTGAGCCTCGAGCTGGTGATCATCGTCGGCGCCCTGGTCCTCACCGTGCTCTTCGTCCTCCTCCACTTCTGGAAGAAGATCCTGCTTGGCGTCGCACCCTTCCTCGGCGACTTCGGCCGCTCGCTCCAGGCCCGCTTCGGCAAACCCGAGGCCGGGCACTAGCAGGAGCGTTTCCAGGAAAAGTTGCAGACTTTTCCGGTTCGGAAGCGCGACCACCAAGACGGCGAACCGTCACGTAGTTCTCACATCGCTGCGCTAACCTCGCAGCGATGCTTGAAATCTTCACCGCGCTGACCGGCTGGCTCGAGATGCTGCTCGAGCAGCTCTCGGGCAATATCTGGCTCGCCCTTCTCTTCATCTTCCTGATCGCCGCAACCGAGGCCGTATTCATCCTCGGCCTCTTCATCCCCTCGACGCCGGTGCTGCTGCTCGCCGGCGGGCTGATCGCCGATGGCCGGCTGCCCTTCTGGGAGATCTACCTCGTCGCGGTGTTGGGCGCCGTCGTCGGCGACGCGATTTCCTACACGGTCGGCTACTGGCTCAAGGACAGCATCAAGACGGTCTGGCCCTTCCGCAACTACCTCCACCTCATCGATCGGGGCGAAGCCTTCTTCGCCCGCCATGGCGGCAAATCCGTCTTCATCGGCCGCTTCATCCCCGGGGTGAAAGCCGTGGTCCCGGGCATCGCCGGGATGTTCGGCATGGATTATCGGCGCTTCTCGATCATCAACGTCACCTCCGCCTTCGTCTGGGCCGCCGCCCATATCCTTCCCGGCATGCTGCTCTCGGCCTGGCTCCGCTCAATGGGCCTCAGCCTCGAATGGGTCATCCTCATCGGCGCGGCAGTGATCGTCGTCCTGCTGCTCATCGCCCACAACTGGCACCGCCTGCTGCGCTCCGGCGCCACGCACTGATTGCACGAACTGCTGACTTGCACCGCGCCCGATCGAGGCGGAATATCCAGGGCATGCGCACCCTGGTTCGAGCCATTCTGGTCGCGTCTCTCCTCGCCACCGTACCGACGTCGCTCACTGCCTTTGCGCCGGCAATGGCCGATGAAGCCACCGAACGCGCCGCCGCGCTCGACGCCCTTTTCAGCCAGCTCCGCGACGCCCCCGATGCCGCATCGGCACAGGCAATCGACAACCAGATCTGGGCCTTCTGGACCACCCCCGCCGATCCCGATCTCGCCAGCCGCATGCGCGAAATCCTCATCGCCCGCAGTATCGGCAAGGTCCCGACGGCCCTCGCTCTGCTCGACAAGCTCGTCATCGATTTTCCCGATTATGCCGAGGGCTGGAACCAGCGCGCCACGCTCTACTACGTGATGGGCGATTTCGACCGCTCCATCGCCGATTGCGCCAAGGTGCTCGAACTCGAGCCGCGCCATTTCGGCGCTCTGTCCGGCCGCGCCCTCATGTACCTGCAGCTCGGCCAGCGAGCCCTGGCGCTCAAGGACATGGCGGCGGCCCTTGCCATTCACCCCTTCCTCAACGAAGCCCAGCTTTTCCCCGAACTCGCGCGGCCCATGACGCATGTCTGACGTGCGTCCACCGCCCTATGGGCAGGCAACCCACGATCCCATATCAGGGTTGTGGACGCGAAAAATCGATCCGAAAGGCTTTCCATGTCCGAGCAGTTTACCGTCAAGCACGAAGAGAACGGCAACCGTGGCCGCTACGTGATCTATCTCCCGGATGGCTCGGAAGCCGAGATGACCTATTCGCGCCAGGACCCCACGACCATCATCGCCGATCACACCGGCGTGCCGCCGCAATATCGCGGCCACGGCATTGCCGAGCAGCTGGTGAAGACGGCGATGGAGCACGCCCGCTCGACCGGCGGCAAGATCGTCCCCGTCTGCTCCTACGTCGTCGCCCAGTTCCGCCGTCACCCGGAATGGGCCGACCTGCGGGCCTGAGGCCGAACCGGAGCGGAATTTAGTCAAATACTAACCATGTTGCGTGGCCGCACGATGCTGTGACGCAACCATGCGGCCTTGAGCGCGCTTGATTCCCGGAGCCGAAAGGAACCGGAATCCATGCGCAGAAGCGCCCTCGCCTTTGTCGCCTTCCTCGCTGCCGCCCCGGTCGCGGCGCAGGAGGTTGCGCCCGCCACCGCGCCGCCGCTCACCGTGGATGCGATCAACGCCGCTGATCTCGCGACCATCCCGGCGCAATACGTCGCGACGACCGACGATGACGTCGCCGAACGCCAACCCGATCCTGCCGTTGTCCGACTGCAGGTGCTGCTCGATCGCGCCGGTGCCTCACCCGGCGTGATCGACGGCTTTGATGGCGACAATGTCAGGAAGGCGGTCGTCGCCTTCGAACTTATGCTGGGCGTGCCGACCGACGGCGTGCTCGATCCCGATATCATCGCCGCCCTCGAAACCGGTGACCCCGTCATCGGCGAGTATCAGGTTACCCAAGATGACGTCGACGCCATCGGTCCCGATATCCCCACCGACTATGCCGAAATGGCGACCCGCGACTTCCTCGGCTACACCTCACTGGGCGAAGAGCTGGGGGAGCGCTTCCACATGACCCCCGATCTGCTCGCTGCCATCAACCCCGGCGCCGGCTTCGCTGCTGGTGACCATGTCTACGTCGCCGCCTACGGCCCGGATCGCACCGGCGAAGTCGCCCGCATCGAAGCCGACAAATCCCTGCGGCAGGTCCGAGCCTACGACGCGGCCGGAACGCTGCTCGTCGCCTACCCCGCCACTATCGGCTCCGAGGACAATCCGTCGCCCTCAGGCTCCCACATAGTGGAGGGCGTCGCGCCGATGCCGACCTACACCTACAATCCCAAGGTCAACTTCCAGCAGGGCGACAACACCTCGGTGCTCACGATTCCGCCCGGCCCCAACGGCCCCGTCGGTTCGATGTGGATCGACCTCAGCGAACCCACCTTCGGTATCCACGGCACGCCCGAACCATCCAAGATCGACAAGACCGGCTCCCACGGCTGCGTCCGCCTCACCAACTGGGACGCAAACGAACTGGCCAAAATGGTGAAGCCCGGCGTGCCGGTGGATTTCGTCGGCTAGAAAAGAATTGGGGCGCCAGCGGCGCCCCAATTCCTATGCGTTCAGCCAGTCCCGTACTGCCAGCAGCTCTTCCCGCCGGATCTCGTGCCCGCCTTCGTGCCAGAACACCGTCGTCTCGGCGCTCTGCTCCTTGAAATAAGCCGCGAGCAGTTCCGCCGAATGTACTGGCGCGATCGGATCCCGCCGGCCGGCCGTGATCAGCACACGCTTGCCCTTCAGCCCCGGCTGCGGCTTGGGCGTGAACGGGATCAGCGGATGCATCAGCACTGCCGCGTCGAACTGCTCGGGCGACTCGAACAGCACCGAGGCCAGGATGTTCGCCCCGTTCGAATAGCCGAGCCCAAGGCTCTGCCCGGCATCCCCGCGCTTCGCAGCAACGAAGCCAGCGAGCTTCTTCGTCGCCCGCGCCAGGTCCGCCATATCGTAACGGCCTTCGCCGACGCGCTTGAAGTAGCGCAGCGCCCCGCCTTCCGACACGTCGCCCCGCACGCCGATCCGGCGCGCACCGGGCTTCAGCTCGGCCGCGAGGTCGGTGAACTGATGCTCGTCGCCCCCCGTGCCGTGGAACAGGAAGAAGGCCGGCGCGTCGGGTGACGCGCCGGGAATGTCGATGAAGTCGTAGCTGTCGATAACCTCGGCCATTTACGCGGCCTCCTTTTCCTCGAGCGGCTGCAGATGCTCTTCGAGCGCACTCCGCAGATGCTCGTGCTGGCGGGGCAGCTTCAGGCTCTCGCCCAGATGCGCCGTGTCCTCGTCCCGATCGAAGCCGGGCTCGTTGGTCGCGATCTCGAACAGCACGCCACCGGGAGTGCGGAAGTAGATCGCCCAGAAGTAATCCCGGTCGATCACCGGCGTCACCTGGTAGCCCGTATCGAGCAGGGCCTTCCGCACCTCGAGCTGAGCCGCGCGGTTCTCGACCGCGAACGCCACGTGATGCACCGAACCGGCACCGAGCCCGGCATAACCGGCATCGGGCAAAACCTCGAGGTCAATGAAGTCGGCGCCATTGCCGCCGGGCCGGACCAGCCGCTTCACCCCATCACGGGTCTCGGCATTCTCGTAGCCCATGAACTTCAACAGCTCCTCGGTCGCCCCGCCGTCACGCAACCGCAGCGACACCGAGTCGAAGCCTCGGATCGCATGCTCGGCATCAACACCGTTGCCGGTCCACGGCACGCGCTTGTCATTGGCCGCTTCGACCAGCGCCATCGCATCGCCTTCCGAAGCCCGGAAGTTGAGCTGCTTGTTGCCAAAACTCTCGACCAGTTCGACGTCGCCGGTACGATCGGCCGCCAGCCGCTCCTGCCAGTAGCCGAGCGAGCCATTGGGCACGGAGAATACCGTGCGCCCGACTTCGCCCGTGCCGGGACGGCCCCGGGCAATATGCGGGAACGGGAAATGCGTCATCACCGTGCCGGGCGTGCCGACCTCGTCACCGTAATAGAGGTGATAGACGTCCGGCGCGTCGAAATTGACGGTCTGCTTGACCCGGCGCAGGCCGAGGGTCTTGGTGAAAAAGTGGTTGTTCTCGGCTGCATCGCGCGCCATCGAAGTGACGTGGTGCAATCCCTTGATCTGAGTAAGCATTGCTGCCTCCATATGCCGGCGTCCCTACCGGCCTTTGTCTCGGTACCGGCCCATGCCGGTCGCTTCGGCACTAGAGATAGGCGAGCCGCTCCAGCACGAATAGCGCACCGCCCGCGCAAGGGATCGTTCGTCATGAGAGAACAATCGCCTCTTGCCGCGAGTTCACTTGACCACCCCGCGTACCCGACGCTAAAACTTGAACATGGAAGTCATAAATAGAACCATCGAGCGCGTTCGCCTCGAAACCCGCACGCGCCTGCTTACCGTCGCGTCCATCACCGACATCACCCCGCACATGCGCCGCATCCGGCTGAGCGGCCCCGACCTCGAGGGCTTCCAGTCCCCCGGGCACGCCGACCACATCAAGGTCTTCCTGTCCTCCGATGGCAAGCCGCTGCCGCGCCCCGAGCGCCGGCCCGAGGGCACGGCGCGCCCGTTCATGCGCGACTACACCCCGCGCTATTTCGATCCCGTCGCTCTGACGCTCGATCTCGATTTCGTCCTCCACGGCGATGGCCCGGCCTCGACCTGGGCAGCCAATGCCAAGATCGCCGACCCGCTCGTGATCGGCGGCCCCCGTGGTTCCCTCATCGTCCCCGATGCCTTCGACTGGTACCTGCTGGTCGGCGACGAAACCGCCCTCCCCGCCATCGGCCGCCGCATCGAGGAACTGCCGGAGGGCAAGCCGGCGATCGCGGTGATTGAGGTTCCCGAGGCCGCGGACGAGCAGCATTTCGAGACCAGGGCTCCTGTCGAAATCTACTGGGTCCACCGCAACGAGTTGGAAGCCGGGGCGCAGAACATGCTGCTCCCCAAGGTCGCTGGCCTCGAACTGCCCCAGGGCGAAGGCTATGCCTTCGTGGCCGGCGAAGCCGAAATGAGCAAGGCGCTCAAAGCCCACCTCATCGATCGCGGCCTCAACCCCGAATACATCCGCGCACCCGGCTACTGGGTGAAGGGTGAAGCTGGGGACTGAACCGATCGTTCCGCGCCTGCCGCATGGGTCCCTGGGTCAAGCCCGGGGACCCAGCGATCTCGCCGCATGCGCCGGGCTAGGCCCCAACCGTCTCCCGAAACCGCAGCGTCTCCACCGTTGCCGCGCCCGGCTTATATTCGAGCCCGATCAGCCCGACATACCCCTGCTTTTCCAGCCAGTCCAGCCGGTCGACATAGTCCAGCCGCCCGCTGCCCGGCTCGCCGCGACCCGGCGTATCGGCGAGATGCACGTGAATCACCCGGTCCAGCCGGCCATCCAGCACCTCGATCTCCTCGCCCATCACGGCCGCATGGTAGATATCGTACAGCAGCCGGATTTCCGGCCGCGCCACCTCGTCGACGATATCGAGCCCTTCCTCGGTCGAGGTCAGGTAGTAGCCCGGATGGTCGACGCGGTCATTGAGCGGCTCGAGCGCCAGGATCACCCCGGTCCCCTCGAGAATCTTCGCCGCCTCGCCCAGCACCTTGACGATCGCCGCATGCTGCGCCGAACGCGCCACGCCCGGCAGGAAATCCCCCGCCTGCGCGATCATCACCTTGGTGCCCAGCGCCTGCGCCGCGGCGAGCGAGGTCCGAACGCCCTCCAGGAACCGCTCGTGCACATCCGGATTGGTCAGCGGCGCAATCGGCTCGCAGAGGATCCCGGCCAGCGTCAGCCCGGTCTCGTCGAGCGCCTGCCGCACCGCCGCCTGGTCCTTGTTGGAAAAGCGCCAGAACTCGACCGCCTCCAGCCCCGCTGCCTTGGCAGCGCGGATGCGATTGGCGACGTCGGGTTCTTCGGTGGCGAACAACCACTCGATGCAGGCGGAATAGCGCATAAGACCTGATACCCTTTAGACGGTAACCTTGTGCGACACCCGGCCCTTGTCGCCGAAAATCTTGATATAGCGCCGGATCTCGGCGGCATCCCCGGTCGCTTTCTCCGGATTGTCCGAGAGCTTGACCGCCGGGCGCCCATCCGCCTCGCTGACCTTGCAGACCAGCGAGATCGGCTCGAGCTGCGGGTTCGGATGCGGTGAGCTCCCGGCGAAATCGTTGGTAAGGTTGGTGCCCCAGCCGAAGCTCATCCGCACCCGCCCGTGGAAGTGGTGGTACGCCTCTTCGATCATGTCGACGTCGAGCCCGTCCGAGAAGATCAGCAGTTTGTCGCGCGGATCGCGCCCGTGCGCCTTCCACCACTCGATGATCCGCTCGCCACCCGGGATTGCCGGCGCGCTGTCGGGCCTGAAGCCCTTCCAGTCGGCCACCCAGTCGGGCGCATCACGCAGGAACGCATCGGTGCCGAACGCATCGGGCAAGACGATGAGCAGGTTCCCGCCGTAATAGCTCTCCCAATCCTGCAGCACCTGGTAGGGGGCTTCCCGCACCGCCCGCTCGTTGGGCGCGATCGCCGCCAGCACCATCGGCAGCTCATGCGCATTGGTACCGAGCGCCTCGAGGTCGTTGTCCATGGCCAGCAGCACGTTCGAGGTGCCGGTGAACACCTCAGGCCCCAGCCCTTCCTTCAGCGCTTCGACGCACCAGCGCTGCCACAGGAACGAGTGCCGCCGCCGCGTACCGAAATCCGAGATGCGCAGGTCCGGCAGCATCTTCAGCCGCTCGACCTTCTCCCACATCCTCGCCTTGGCCCGCGCATAAGTGACATCGAGCGTGAACGGCCCATATTCCTTGAGGGCCGACCGGCTGCGCAGTTCGTTGATGATCGCCAGCGCCGGGATCTCCCACATCGTGGTGTCGATCCACTTGCCGGGAAACTCCAGCAGGTACTGCCCGTCGCGCTTTTCGAGTTGATATTCGGGGAGGCTGTAACCCTCGAGCCAGCGCAGGAACTCGGGCGAAAATATCTGTCGCGAGCCGTAAAAGCTGTTACCCGCCAGCCAGATCATCTCCTTCTTGGAGAATTTCAGCGTTCGTGCATGGTCGAGTTGCGCCCGCAGTTCACCCTCGTCGATCTCGTCCGCCAGCCGCACCGAAGTCTTGCGGTTGATCAGTGAGAAGGTGGCGTCGACCTTGGGGTACAGCCCCCAGATCATCTGCAACATCAACAGCTTGTAGAAATCGGTGTCGAGCAGCGACCTTACGATCGGGTCGAGCTTCCACGTATGGTTGTACACCCGCCGTGCAATATCGGTCGTCGGCATCGCGCTTCCCTTAACCCGCCGGACTCCTCTAGGCGGAACCGTCACAAAAGGGAAGAGGCATCCATCGGCAAATGACGATGGAGCGTAGCGCGCAGTGGCCGGCCTGTGCCCAACGTCTCCCTTCCCACCTCCCCCGCCGGGGTGCTCATATCCGCCGAAAAAGGGGAGGACCACATGCAACGCGTACTCGTCACCGGCGCCGCCAAAGGCATTGGCCGCGCCGTCGCCGAAGCCTTTGCCGCCGAGGGTGCCAGGCTCGTCCTGATGGATGTCGACGCCGCCGGCCTCGATGACGCGGCCGCCACGCTCAAGTCCAAGGCCGCGGCGATCGAACTGAGCCCCGGCTCCGTCGCCAGCCTCGACGACTGCACCCGCGCCGCGGCACTCGCGCAATCGGCCTTCGGCGGCCTCGACGTCCTCAGCCACAATGCCGGCATCCAGACCTACGGCAACCTCGAGACCACCGACGAGGCTCTGTGGAATCGGACCCTCGATGTGAACCTCAAGGGCGCCTTCTTCATTTCCAAGGCGACGATCGGCCTGCTTAAGGCGTCCCGCGGCAACATGGTGCATATCTCGTCGGTGCAGGGCATGGCCTCGCAGGCCGGCGTTACCGCCTACTCCGTTTCCAAGCACGGCCTCATCGGCCTCGTCCGCTCCATGGCCGTCGACTACGCGCCCTACGGCGTGCGCGTGAACGGCATCGCCCCCGGCTCGGTCGATACCCCCATGCTCCGCACCTCGGTCGCCGCAGCCGAAAACCCCGAGGCAGTGTGGGCCGAGATCAACGCCATGCACCCGCTCGGCCGCAGCGCCGAGCCGCGCGAGATCGCCAGCGTCGTGGTCTTCCTCGCCTCGGACAACGCTTCCTTCATCACCGGCGAGGTAATGAAGGTCGATGGCGGCATGCGCGCCAGATTGGGTGGATCGCCGAAGACCGAATGAGCGTAACGGGGACTGCTGAGCAGCAACGGCCCGCCCGGGTCAAGCCGATCGCGCCGGCCACCGCCGTTGCCGAAACGCCGGCCATCGTCCCCGCCATACTCATTGGGCTCATCGCCTTCGTCATCGTCCGAGGCTTCGCCCCGCTCGACCCCACCAATATACTCTGGCTCGACGAGCGCGACCGCGCCATGCACACGCTCGGCTGGTGGTGGTTCGCCATGGCTCCGTGGGGCTGGCCGCCCGGCTCGAGCCCGCTCAACGGCCTCGAGCTCGCCAACAGCGTCGGCCTATCGGATTCGCTGCCGCTCTTCGCCTTCCCGTTCAAACTCTTTGCCCAATGGCTGCCCGAGCGCTTCCAGTACTGGGGCTATTGGGAACTGCTCTGCTTCGTCCTCCAGGCGCTGTTCGCCGCGCTCATAGCGCATGAGCTGAAACTCAGCCGCCCGATCGCACTGATCGCCGCCATCTTCTGCGTCTTCCAGCCCGCCTTCCTGATGCGGCTCGACGTGCACATGGCGCTCGCCGGCCACTGGACCATCCTCGCCGCCATCTGGCTCTATCTCCGCCGGCCCAACCCTTTCTGGGCCTGGCCGCTGATGCTGGCGACGGTGTCAGCCATCCACGGCTACCTGCTGGTCATGGTCTTCGCCATCTGGGCCGCCTCGCTTCTGTCGCGCCTGTGGCAGCGGCAATATCGCGTGGCACCCCTTCTCGCCGAACTCGCCCTCACTGGCCTCGGCATCGCCACCGTCCTCTGGGCCGCCGGCATCTTCATGGTCAGCTCGGTCGAGAGCCTCGGCTTCGGCCAGTTCCGCATGAACCTGATGGGGCCGTTCAACCCGGCCTTCTTCCAGCTCATCGTTCCCGGCGTGAAGGTGAACGGCTTTGAGTGGGAAGGCGTCAACTACATGGGGCTGGGCATTTTCGTGCTCATCGCCGTCGCGCTCGTGTCGCTGAAGCCTCGCAACCTCAAGGGCATCTTCGGCCGGCGCTGGCTCCCGCTCGTCCTCGCCGTGGTCGGCATGGCGGTGTTCGCCCTCTCCAACCGCGTCGCCCTAGGCACCTACGAGCTTTTCACCATCCCGCTGCCCGAAGCGCTCGAAAAGTTCTTCACCATCTTCCGCAGCTCCGGCCGGATGTTCTGGCCGCTCGGCTACCTGATCATCTTCGGCGTGCTGGTGCTCGTCGCGCGCCAGACCCGCCCGGTCGTCGCGCTTACCATCGCCTGCCTCGCGCTGGGCCTGCAGCTCGCCGATATCCAGAAGGGCCCCCGCGCCCTCTATATCAGCCCGGAACGTACCGGCACCGAGTGGCGCACGCTCCTGACATCGCCGGCCTGGGCCGCGCTCGCCCCGCACTATCAGCGCGTTCGTGCCCTGCCGGTGATGAACGAGGGCCCGCACTGGCGCGAGCTCAGCTACTTCGCAGTCACGAACAAGCTCCCGACCGACGCGATCTATCTCGGCCGCGTCGACAAGTTCGCCCTGGCCGATGCCAAGGCCACGGCCGAGCAGGCGCTCGAGACGGGCAGCTTCGACAAGGGCGCCATTTACGGCCTCACCAGCAAGTTCGCCGCCCGCGTCCTCAGAGTCATGGGCCCCGACGATATCCTCGCCCCCATCGATGGCCTCGTCCTCTTCGCCCCTGGCGGCCGCCCCATCCTAGAAGCCGCCGGCATCCACCTCTCCCCCTTCGTCGACGTGCGGTACTGAGGGCCTATCCCCTCGTCGCATTGACTCCACCATTCCATTCGGTGCCCCTTTCCACCAATGCGCGAGGAGGGAACCGCGCTCGAGGGAGACAATTGTGAAGATCACTGCCATCAAGCCGTATGCCGTCTGGGTCGGCATCCGGAACCAGCTGCTCGTCAAGATCGAGACCGACGAGGGCGTCTTCGGCTGGGGCGAGAGCGGCCTGTCGGGCCGCGAGAAGGCCGTCGTCGGTGCCATCGAGCACTACACCGAGTTCCTCGTCGGCATGGATCCGTTCAAGATCGGCCACATCTGGCAGCTGCTCTATCGCAGCCAGTATTTCGAAGGTGGCCGCGTGCTGCAGGCGGCAATCTCCGCCATCGACATCGCCCTCCACGACATCAAGGGCAAAGCCCTGGGAGTGCCCGTCTACCAGCTGCTCGGCGGCAAGGTGCGCGACAAGATCCCGACCTTCGCCACCACCTCCGGCGAGCCCGGCCCCGAAATGATCGAGCAAGCCAGGATGCTGATCGCGCACGGCTGGACCGCCATGCGCCTCTCTCCCTCCGGCCACAGTGAGCAGATCTTCGAGCCCCGCGAGCACATCGGCAAGACCGCCAAGTGGATGGTCAAGGCGCGTGAAGAGCTCGGCGAGGACGTCGTCCTCGGTATCGACTATCACCATCGCCTCTCGGTCGGCGAAGCAGCGAGCTTCTGCCAGAAGATGCCGTCGGGGACCCTCGATTTCCTCGAGGAGCCCATTCGCGACGAGACGCCGGAAGCCTACGAGTCGCTCCGCACCCTCACCGACATCCCCTTCGCCATCGGCGAGGAGTTCGCATCGAAGTGGCAGTTCCTGCCCTACATCGAACGCGGCATCCATCAGTTCAACCGCGTCGACGTCTGCAATGTCGGCGGCCTGACCGAATCCATGAAGGTCGCCGGCTGGTCCGAGGCGCATTACGTCGACATGATGCCCCACAACCCGCTCGGTCCCGTCTGCACGGCCGCCACCGTGCATTTCGCCGCCGCAGTCCCCAATTTCTCCTGGCTGGAAACCCGCTCAAGTCCGGCCGAAACGCACCTCGGCTTCGACAATTCGGAGTTCTTCCCCGTCCAGCCCCGGCTCGAGGGCGCCCACTATCCGGTCAGCGATGCACCCGGCCTCGGTGTCGAGGTCAACGAAGAGCTCATCAAGCAGCAGAGCTTCAAGTACTGGCAGGCTCCCATGCTCCATCGGCGCGATGGCTCAGTGACTAACTGGTAGCAGGCTGGAGCGCTTTCGGGAAAAGGCCTGTCCTCGCGAAGGCAGCGATTGCAGACTTTTCCGGTTCGAAAGTGCGACAACTCAGAGACCGGTGCATGCGAGCGTTTCAGCCAAACGGTCGCATGCTCTACCGGGTTGACCACGGACTTTAGTCGCCATCTATTACCGGCGGACGCAGGAATCACGCTCGAGCCCAATTTGCTGGGAATCGGCGTTGCTTGCGTCCGTCCAGGTGAAGGGGCGAGAGCGTTGGCGGATTTCTTCGAGCCGGCTGAGCGGGGCGTGCAGCATGCAAGTTTGCGCGCCGCCAACCGTCGCGCGGTGCTGACTGCCATTGCCTTCAACCAGGGCTTGTCCAACGCCGATCTCTCCCGGCGCACCGGCCTGGCGCCGCAGACGGCCTCGGCCATCGTCACCGAACTCGAGGACGATGGGCTGGTAACGCGCGGCGAAGTGCTGCGCGGTCGCCGCGGCCAGCCGGCCACGCCGCTGTTTCTCGATTACAACGGCGCCTACAGCATCGGCTGCGAAATTTCCTGGCGGCACATCGACATCATGCTGGTCAATGTCGGCAGCCAGGAGATCGGACGGTATCGCCGCGACTATGCTTATCCCGATGCGACGACGATCGTCGACGAAGCCGCCCGGACCATCGCGGGTCTCGTCGCCGCCCTCGATGCCAAGGCCCAGGCCCGCATCGCCGGCATCGGCCTTGCCACACCGAGCCACTTCGGCGAGCTTGTTACACTGGTCGGCGCACCGGCCGAACAGGTTGCCGCATGGACAGATCTCGATCTTGCCACCGCCCTCGAGGCCGCAACCGGCCTCCCCACCACCTGGCTCAACGACGGCAACTGCGCCTGCTTCGCCGAGATGGTGTTTTCGCCACCGCCGCGGCCGTCCAACCTCGTGCACCTCTTCGTCTCGACCTTTCTCGGCGCCGGTATCACCGCCGAACACACCCTGCGCGAAGGCCCCACCGGCAATTCCGCCAATCTCGGTTCGATGCTGGTAAACGGCCATGATGGCCGCCGCGCGCTCGGCCACGATCTCGCCTCCACCGTCGCGCTCGGCAACCGGCTCGCCACGGCCGGCATCACGCTGCCGGTCGGTAGCCCGACCGAGTGGCCCTGGGCCGAGTGGGAGCGGTACGTTGCTCCCTGGCTCGATGAAGCCGGCTCGGCAATGGCCGAGATCATCTACAACACTGCCGCGGTGGTCGAGCTCGACCAGGCCATCATCGACAGCGCCGCTCCCGCCGAGATCGTCGACCGCCTCGTCGCCGCCACCGAACTGAGCCTCGCGACCCTTGCCCGCGTCGGCGTCAAGCTGCCGCGCCTCGTTGCCGGCAAGCTCGGCAACCGCGCCGCCCCGCTGGGCGCCGCCCAACTCACTATGTTCCGCAAGCACTTCTCGCGCGACCTGAGCGACATGCTGGCCGCCGAGGAGGGCTAAGCCTTACCGCGCCAGCTCGCGCAGCATACCGGTCGCCTTGGCGAACGCCGCCGCCTGCCGTGCGATCCGCCCGGCCCGCCCCGGCCGCGGTTCATAGACGCGCCCCGCTGCCGCCGCACCCACACCGAGCCCAAGCGCCTTCGCCGCGATGCGATACGCGCCGAGGCTCGCCGCCAGCACCGGATGCTCGGGCACCGTCACTGTTCGCCCCAGCACATCGGCAAAGATCTGCGGCCAGATCGCACTCTTCGCCCCGCCGCCGACCAGATAGACCGGCCCCCGTGCACCCATCGCCTCAACATTGGCGGCAATGGCGAACGCCACGCCTTCGAGCGCCGCATAGTAGAGTGCCCCCTGCCCGTCACTCGCCGACACATTGGCGAAGCCGGCGCGCAGCTCGAGATCGACGAATGGAGTTCGCTCACCGTTGAGGTAAGGCAGGAACAGTACGCCGCCTGGCGCTGCGTCCGCAGCGACGGCGATGCGCTCGGCCTCAGCCAGCGACAGGCCGAGCGTCTCGCGCGCCCACTGTGCGGCGGCCCCCGCAGAAAAGATCGGAGCGGCCTCGATCAACCCGCCATGAAGCGGATGAGCAAGCCTGTAATAGGGCCGCGGCGCACGTTCGGTCACGCCGGTCACCCCGGCAACCCAGCCGCTCGTACCCAGGTAAATGCTGACTTCGTCCGGCCGTTCGGCGCCACTGCCGATTGTGGTGGCTGCCGCATCGCCGCAGCCGTTTAGCACCGGGATCCCTGGCGGCAGACCAAGAGCTTCTGCGGCCTCCGCCGTGAGCCCTCCGAGCACCGCTTCTGCCGGCAGGATCGGCGGCAATATCCCGACATCGAGACCAAGCAACAGAACCAGCTCTTCTGCCCAGTCGCGCGTGCCGATATCCATCAGCCCGGTCGTGCTGGCACAGCTCGCATCGGTCGCGACGACACCGGTCAGCCGCAACGCCAGATAGTCCTTGGAACCAGGCAGTGCCCACTGCCCGCCGCCGGACCCGAGGGCCAGCAGCTTGAACGCCGTCATCAACGGCCGTGGCGCGTTGCCGAGAATGGCTGTGGCCCCTGCCGCATCGAGTCGCTGCTCGAGAGCATCAAAGGCCTGACCGCCGACCGGGTCGGAATAGAGGGCAGCATCCGCTTTCGCCTTGCCGTCGCTATCGACTGCGATGAGATTCTCCATCATCCCCGTAAGCGAGATTGCGCCGATGCCATCGAGCGGCAGGCGCCGGACGGCCTCCATCGTCGCCCGCCACCAGTCCTCGGGTGCCCGCCGGTGGTGCACCGGCGCCGCCGGATAGCCCGCATCGGTCGTGGCCAACACTGTACCGTCGCCGGCAAACACCGTCGCCTTGAGCGCCGAGCTGCCGCAGTCGAGCACCAGCACGTTCATTTGGCCCGCCCCACCCGCCGCACCAAAACCGCGACGAGGATCACCACCCCCGTCATGATCTTCTGCACGAAAGGCTCGACCCCGACGATAGTCATGCCGTTGACCAGCACGCCGGTGATCGCCACCCCCAGCAGCGTTCCCGCCACCGTCGGCGCGCCCGTCGGCGACGCCGTCGTGCCGATAAACACCGCCGCATAGGCCGGCAGCAACAGCGGCTCGCCCATTGTGTGCTGTACGCTGCCCAATCGCGCCGCAAGAAGCAGCCCGGCCAGCGCCGACAACCCGCCGGCAATGGCGAAGGTCACGATCACATCGCGCACGATCGGCAGGCCCGCCAGCCGCGCCGCCTGCGCATTCCCGCCGATGGCGCGAAGCCGCCGTCCGAACTCGGTTTGTGTCAGCACAAACGCCGCCACCCCGAGCACCAGGAGGATCCAGAACCCGAGCACCGGAATACCCAGCACATCCCCCCGGGCCAGCCCCTTGAACGCATCCGGCACCGATTGGAACAGGCTCTGCCCGCCGCTGAGCCCGAACGCAAAGCCCGACAGAATCGTCCCCAGCGCCAGCGTCGCGACGAACGATGGTACGCCGAACCGCGCGACGAGAACGCCGTTCGCTGCGCCACCGACAATACCCACGAGCAGCGCCAGAGGCACCGCCAGCCACACGTCAAAACCCTGCCCGAACAGCACGAAGCAGATCACGGCTGCGAGCGATGCCGAAAACCCGACCGAGAGGTCGAACTCCGAAATCGTCATCACCAGCGTCGCCGCCGTCGCGACAATCGCCAGCGTCGCCATCTGCTGCACGAGGTTGAACACATTGGCCGGCGAGGCAAACGCCGCCGGCGAGGCGATCGAAAAGCCGACGCACAGCAGAACGAACGCCAGCAGCGTGCCGAAACGGTTGAGATTGGTGCGGTTCACGCCGCCTCCCTCGATTGCGCAGCAGCCGACAGCGCCTCGGCGCTCGCCTCCGCCCGCGAGAAAATTCTGACGATCCCGCCATTGCGGAACACTGCGATCCGGTCACCCAGCTCCAGCGCCTCGTCGCGATCCGATGTCGAGACCAGCACCGCGTTACCGTCCGCCGCGATCGCCCGGATGATGTCCTTGATCGTCGCCTTGGCCATCACGTCGACGCCCTCGGTCGGCTCGTCGAGCAGCATCACTTTCGAGTGCCGGTTGGCCCAGCGCGAAAAGATCAGCTTCTGCTGGTTGCCGCCCGACAGCGTCCGCGCCAACTGCGACGGGTCGCGATAGGCAAGCGACACCCTCTCCGCCGCGACAAGGAACTCGTCGCGCTCTGCCTTCTGATCCGGCACCGGCAACCAACCCATCCGCCGAAAGTGCGACAGCAGCGGCAGCGTCTTGTTGAACACGAGGTCGAAATCGAGGAATAGCCCGCTCCGATGCCTGTCCGCGGGCACGCACGACACCCCCCGGGCAATCGCCTCGCGCGGACTGCGCGGGGCATAAGCCTCGCCCTCGATCCGCATCGTCCCCGCCCACGGGATCGCGCCCCAGACCGCATTGAGCAGGCTCGACCGGCCGGATCCCGCCAGCCCATAGAGCGCCATCACCTCGCCCGCATGCACATCGAGCCCCGCCGGCCGTGTGAGATCGCCAGCGGTGAGCCCGGCTAGCTCGATCACCTTCGGCGCCCTCATATCGGTCGCCCGCGTCGAACGCTCCACCGCGCTGCCGCCCATCGCCGCGATCAACGCCTCGGGCTTCACCTCGCCTGCCCCGAACGAGGCGACGATCCGCCCATCGCGCAGCACCACGGCCGAGCCGCAGAAATCCGCGATCTCGTCGAGGCGGTGGCTGACCAGGACGATCGAGGTGCCTCGTTCCCGCGTGCGCCGCAGCACCTCGTAGAACCGCTCGGCATCCTCAGCCGGCAACGCCGCCGTCGGTTCGTCCAGAATGAGGATGCGGCCGCGATCGGCAATTGCCCGCAGCAACCGCACGAACTGCCGCTCGGCCGGCGGCAGGAACATCACCGGCTTATCGAGATCGAGTTCGGGCGCGATATCCCGCGCCACCTCGGCAATGTGCGCCCGCATCGCCTTGCGGTCGATCATCCCACGCCGCCGCGGATACTCGCGGCCAAGATAGCAATTCTCCACCGTATCGAAGCCCCGCACCAGCGGCGCATCCTGGTGGATCACCCGAGTGCCCGCGACATACGCATCGTGTGCCGAATGGAACTGCACCACCTGCCCATCGATGCGGATCTCTCCCACATCGGGCCGCTCGGCTCCGGCGATGATCTTGATTAGCGTCGACTTGCCGGCCCCGTTCGGCCCCACGAGCCCGAGCACCTCGCCCTCATCGAGGGCGAGGCTCACATCGTCGAGCGCCTGTGTGGCGCCGTAGCGCCGGCTGATCCCCCTGAGCGACAGCAAGGTCAGTTGCAGGTGACGCCGAGACTCTCGCGGGTGATCAGCTCGACCGGCGCATAAAGCTCGTCCGCCTCAGGCGGGCCACCGGCGAGAATGGTGTTGAGCTGCGTCGCCGCGATATTGGCCATTTCGCCAAAGCCCTGTCGAACCGTGCCGACATAGGCCGTGCAGCCCTTGATCAGCTCGATCGCCTGCGGGTTGCCGTCGATGCCGGCGATGATGATGCCCTTGCGGCCCGCTGCCTCGATGGCGAGGTTGGCGCCAATACCCGGTTCATCCCAAGCGGCCCACACGCCGTTGATCGCGCCGTCGCCCGGATTGGCGAGCAGCAGCGCATCCATGGCGGCGCGGCTGTCGTCGATCTGGCCCGGCACCTGCACATAGTGCTCGCCCACCTGCTTGATCTCGGCATTGGCCTTCAGCGCATCGTCGAGCGCGATCTCGCGCTGGTGCACGCCCGGATGCGCCGAGTGGAAGAAGCGCACTATGTTGCCCTTGCCGCCGAGCTGCTCGAACAGGAACGTGCTCATCGTCTGGCCCAGCACATAGTTGTCCGAGGTGACGTTGAGCGAGGTCGAAGCGTTCTTCGCTCCGTCGATGGTCACCACCGGGATGCCGGCGGCCTTGGCCTTGTCGACCTGGTCCTGGATCTGCGCCGGATCGACCGAGACGAGCACGATCGCATTGACTCCACCGGTGGTCGCGTCCTCGACGCGGCCCGCAAAGGCGCCCATGTCGCCTGCGGTGTCGACCACGTCGACGGTCCACTGGTACTCAGCCGCCTTGGCCTTGAACGCCTCGATCATCTCACCGGTCGCGGTCGCCGCGAGGAACGGGGTGATGACCGACACCTTCTCGCCAGCGGCGAGGGCAGCCGGCGACACGCCGAGCGCGAGGGTTGCCGCGAGCCCGAGCGCTGCGATGGTCTTGAACATGGTACTACCTCCTGAGAATTCCGGTCGCGACATTATCGGCGCCGCCCCGGCGCGCAAAGCCCTGCCGACAAGGATTCCGTCCGGCCGCTCAGCCTGCGAGAAAGCCGCCGAGCCCCACATCGCGCGCCGATGCTTCCAGCTGGTCGAGCGTCGCTGCATCGATCGGAATACCGCCCGCGACCCGCTCCTGCTTCGAGGTCAGCTCGGGCTGCCCCGGCAGCTGCACCCCACCCTCGGACGTCACCCAGCCAAGCACCGCCTCCAGCTCTTCGGCGAACAGTCCGGCCGTCCCCAGCCGCTCCGGCGAGACAATCACTGAGAACATCGAGTTGATCACGGTCCCTTTCCCCGGCCCCACATGCTGCGTCGGCGCTCCGACCAGCGCCGCGCCGAGCAATTCGCAGGCCAGCATCATGCCCCAGCCCTTGTGCTCGCCGAACGTCGTCAGCGCCCCCGGCGGATTCTCGAACAGTTTTCCAGGATCGGTCGTAGGGTTACCGGCGCTATCCAGCAACGCCCCCGGTGGGATCGGCACACCCTTGTTATGCGCCACCCGCACCTTGCCCGAAGCCAGCGTGCTTGTCGCGAAATCCACCACCACCGGCGGCAGGCCGTCGCGCGGGAACGCCGCCGCGAACGGATTGGTCCCGAGCCGCGCCTTGGTCCCGCCGAACGGCGCGACGATCGCCCCGGCGACCACGTTGACGAAATGCAGCGACACCATCCCCGCCGCCGCGCACTGCTCGGCCCAGTGCCCGATGCGGCCGATATGGTGGCTGTTGCGCAGGCTGACGATCGCGCTGCCCTCGTCCCTGGCGCGCTCGATGCCCAGCACCATCGCGTCATGCGCCATCACCTGCCCGGCGCCGAGACCTGCATCGCAGATCAGCATCGCACCGGTGTCGATGGCGACACTGAGCTTCTGGTTCAGCACTAATCCCTTGAACCGCCGGCTGCGCAGGTACATCGGCACGACGCCGACGCCATGCGAGTCATGCCCGCGCAGGTTCGCCTCGACCAGATGCTCCGCAATCAGCTGCGCCTCGCGCACATCCGAGCCCGCAGCGCGGAACACGGCCACAGTGCTCGCCTGCAACTGCTCCCACGGAACATTGGTGTAGCTCGGTTCGGACATATCGTGTGGTCTCCCGGTCGTCGCATACTAGCCGCGGCGGCAGTGGATACTTGGTTCGGCGTTCCAAAACACCCCCACTTTCGGTGCGATGGCCGTGCTATCAATGCATTGCATAGGCCATCCGACTCGAGTTGCGGTTCAGTTCTCGATCCGCACAGCAGGAACGAGCTCATGACCCACGACGAAAGCAGCCTCACCGACGATCTCGACGCCTTGCTCGAACGCGCCGACGTCACTCCGCCCCGGCGCGCCCGACGGGCTGAAATTACCTTGCACCAGCTTCGTATCTTCCGGGCCGTCGCCCACTACGAGACGCTGACCCGCGCCGCCAAGCACCTCGGCCTCGCGCAGCCCTCGCTGTCGCAGCAGCTCGCGAAACTCGAATCGACCGTCGGTGCCCGCCTCTTCCGCCGCCACGCTTCCGAGATGGCGCTGACCGAAGCCGGCATCTTCCTTCTGCCCAAGGCCGAGCAGATCTTGCGCGGCATGCAGGATCTCGAGGACGGCCTGACCCGCTTCTCCGGCGGCCAGCGCGTCACCCTCCGCCTCGCTGGCGTCAACTCCGTGCTGCGCGTCGTCCTCCCCACCGCCGTCACTGCCGTGCAGGCCAAATTCCCGGAAGCCGATTTCGACATCCAGGAAAGCGCTCCCGGCGACATCCTCGAAATGCTCTACAGCCGACGGGTCAATATCGGCCTCCTCGCCGCCAACTCGGTCGCCGAAGCCGGCGTCGGCTTCATGCAGGTGCCGGTGATCGAGGACCCCTACGTCCTCGTCGTACCCGAAGGCCTCGATCTCGACGGCGTACGCTGCATCGACGAACTGCGGCCCGACGAAGCAGCCGTTCTGAGCCGCTCGATCCAGTTCATCTTCGGTACCCAGCACGCCAAGCGCGTCGCTGATTGGTACGATCATATGCTGCCCGAGCATCGCGTCGTCGCCCAGTGCCGCAGCTTCGAGGTGGCGCTTGGGCTCGTCCGTGCCGGGTCCGGCATCTGCTTAGCTCCGGCGCTTTCGACCATCAGCGGCGGCTCTTCGCTCGACGGCGTCCGGCTCTATCGCATCAATGCCGAATCCCGCCGTATCGTCGCGCTCGTCGCCTCGCAGTACCGTCGGCAGGAGCCCTATCAGAGCCTGATCGAGGCGCTGCAAACCGCTGGATCACAGCTCGTCTTGCCGACGATTCGCGCTACCCCGCCGTTCCTCGACCGGCCCTCTCTCTCCGATTTCTAGGCTAGAGCCCGAACTTCTCCATCACCGCCTCGACCTCGTCGGTCACGTCCTGCTCGTCGCGCCCTGAGCGCCAGAGGTCGTCGATCTGCTTTTTCACCGCCGGGTCGAGCGCTTCCCAGTTGCGCTCCCACTCGGCCAGCTTGTCGGTCCAGTAGCCGGTGATCGAATAGCGCGTTGCCGGCCACTTCAGCTCGTGCCGTAGGTACTTCCGGATCGGCCTCACGGTCTTGGCCTCCGACGCCACCCACACATAGACCGAACGATCGGTCGGGAACGTCATCGACTTGACCGCGTCCTCGAGCCGGCTCGCCGCGATGCCGTTGCCGGCGCCATGGAGCCACACGATCTTCAGCTTCGCCCTGGTCTCGAACACCTGCTCGTGGCTCTTGTCCGGCACCTCGACGATCGCCCGCGCCTCGACAGTCTCGCTGAGCCCTTCGAGCAGGCGCCCCAACGCCGGCAGGCCCGTCGCATCGCACACGAACAGCTGCCAGTCGGCATCCGCCGGTGCCTCGTAGATCGGGAATGGCTCTCGCAAGACGATCTCGTCGCCGGGCTCGGCCGCCTGCGCCCATTCGCTTGCTCGACCATTTTCATGCACCACAAAATCGAGGTCGATCTCGCCGTCGCGGAAATAGCGGATGGTGTAGCACTCGCAATGCGCCGGCTTCTTGCCCTCGGGATATTTCCAGAAGCCCTGCGCATCGACCTCGGGCAGCACCAGTTCGCCGGTCTCGGGGTCGGGGAAGAACAGCCGCACGTATTCGTCGCCGACCCCGGTGGTTTTCAGCGCCTTGATGTCGTCGCCGCCCAGCGTCACCCGCACCATGCCCGGCGTCACCATCCGGCGATTGAGAACCGTACCCTTGATCAGCTTCAGCGGCGCCATACGTCGAACCCATCGCTCTAAACAACGGGTACTGCGCTACTAATTTTGACAACAGCAGTCAACTTATAGGTTGGGCTGGATGCCTCTTGGCCCTCCCCCGCAGGGCGGGGGAGGGGACCAGCGAAGCTGGTGGAGAGGCGGCCAAGCGAGCAGTCGGCATACCTCTCAAACGTCCAGCGTAATCCAGACCGGGGCGTGGTCGCTCGCCCCTTCCCTACCGCGCACGTCCCTGTCGATGCCGGCGCCTTTCAGCTTCCGCACGAGGCCCTTCGAGATCAGGAGATGATCGAGCCGCAGCCCCGCGTCGCGTTCCCAGCGGTTCCGCATATAGTCCCAGAACGTATAGAGCGTCTCATCCGGGAAGCGCTTCCGCAGCGCGTCGGTCCAGCCTTGCGCGAGCAAGCGCGCGAACTGCTCCCGCGGCCCCGGCTGCACCAGCGCATTGTTCTTGTACGACGTCGTCACATAGATGTCGCGCGGCTCCGGCACGATGTTGAAATCGCCCGCGATCACCACCGGCAGGCCACTGTCGAACAGCTCCGCCGCATGCACGATCAGCCGCTCGCCCCAGCTCAGCTTGTAGTCGAATTTCGGCCCCGGCTGAGGGTTGCCGTTCGGCGCGTATAGGCAGGCGATCACCACCCCATTCACCGCCGCCTCGATATAGCGCGCCTGCCTGTCCTCGGGATCGCCGGACAGCTCGTCCGCCGTCAGCACCGGCTCTGCCCCCCGTGCAAGGATGGCGACGCCGTTCCAGCTCGCCTCGCCGCGCCACACCGCGCCATAGCCGGCATTGGCCAGCGCCGTCGCCGGAAACTGGATGTCGCGCGCCTTCAGCTCCTGCAAACACACCACGTCCGGCTTGGCCTCGGCCAACCACGCCAGCAGGTTGTCGAGCCGACGGTTGACGTTGTTGATATTGAACGTGGCGATCTTCAAAGCGGGTTACGGCGCGATGCGCCCGACCCACGCGGTGACACTATCCGCCACGGTCTTCAGGTGATCGGCCGTCGAGAAGCCGGAGATCGCCTTCCGCGGTTTGAGGTCATGGTCGCCATCTTCGAGCCACTTCACCTCAATCTGCGGCGACAGCCCATAGGTCGCCACTTCGTCCGGCACGCCGAACTCGTCCCGCGTCCCCTGGCAGATCAGCGCCGGCGTCTTGAGCCCGATCAGGTGCTTGGTGCGCAACTGCGTCGGCCGCCCCGGCGGGTGGAATGGATAGCCGAGGCACAGCAGCCCCGCGACCCGCCCCGCCTCGAACTCTGCGTCGGCGATCATGCTCGCCACCCGCCCGCCCATCGACTTGCCGCCGATGATCAGCGGCCCATCGGTCGGCCCGAGATCGTCGATCGCCGCGACATATTCCACCATCACCGTCTCGGCCTTTGGCGGCGGCTTCCGTGTCCCCGTGCGCCGGCCCGCCATGTAGCCGAACTCGAACCGCGCAACTCGGTATCCGGCCGCCGCCAGCGCCTTGGTCGTGGCGTTCATCGACGCCGAATCCATCGGCGCCCCGGCGCCATGCGCCAGCAGGATCGTCACCCGAGCATCCTCGGGACCGTCGAAGAGAAAATCCGTCGACATCAGCCTGCCGACTTCCGCAACTGTGCGTCGGCATAGGCGATACCCCGCGCCGCCGTCCGCGCCCACTCCGAATTCTGGTCGAGCTCGAGATAGCGCACCCACCAGCGCCGCGCCTGCGCCAGCTCGCCGGCGTCATACTCGAGCGTCGCGAGATTGTAGACCGCATCGGCATAGTCCGGATCAATCTCGATCGCCCGGCTCAAATGCTCGCGCGCCGGCCCGATCTTGCCTTCCTCGCGCAGCAGCCCGGCATAGTTGAACCACGCCTCGACGAACTCCGGGTCTCGCTTGATCGCCTGCATGTACGAGGCCGCGGCATCCGAGTTGTCGTGGATCGCCCTGAGGCAGTTACCCCGGTTATAGGCGGCCACGGAATCGCTGGGGTCGATCGCGAGGCAGTGCCCGTAGAGCACCGCCGCCTCGGCAAACAGCCCATTGGCCTCCGCCGCCTCGGCCAGCTCGAAATACTGCTCGGACTCGTCCTCGACCGGCGCCAGCGGCAAGATGCGCTGTCCATCCAGTTCCGCCCGATCGTCGCCGAACAGCGCATGGATGCGCTTGGGACCGCCAGGATGCAGCGACATCGCCGTCAGCGATTGCACCGGCCCCGACCGATGCACCGATCGCGCAATCGCCCCCCAGGTCGCACCGCCGGCGAGCAGCCCGGCGTACTTGCGCGACAGGATCAGGTCGCGGAACGAGTACGGCTCTGTGTGATGCTCGAACGCATCGAACAGCACGAGCAGGTCGAACGCCCGCGCCTCGAGCTTGGATTGGTCGAGCAGCGACTGCCGGCTGAGGTTCGATTGCTCGGGCGCCGACAGCAGTCCCAGCAGCCGCAGGAACCCGTTCTCGCTGATCAGCGCCGCGCCGCTCTCGCGCAGCGCCGCCACCTTGGCCTCGATCTCGGCATCGGAAAGCTTGTCGAGCAGCGTTTGCCCCAGCACCAACGTGCTGGTATGCCGCGTATTACCACGCCGCAGCCGGCTACCCTTGGTCGCCAGCGCCCGCGCCGCCAGCCGTCGCGGAAACGCACTGAGCGCTCCCACGATGCCGATGGTGCTGTCCGCTTTCCGCATCAGGCGATTCTACGGGTCACGTGGGTGATTTGCCAGTAGCGAGAAAAGAATGACTCGGGGAGTGACATCGGAACTCTGGCTTGCGATTTCTTTAGCGAAAACAGGGGGATCTCTTGTTCCGTTGGATCGTCGCACCAGGCCTCCTGAGCCTTACGTTTGCAGCGAGCAGTGCTGCCGATGAAATTGTTTCGATCGATCGCTTTTGCGCTGACGAGACGTCCCATCAGATTGTGTTCCTGCCCGAGGCGACGATCGCGCATACTGATGAGTATGCGCTCGAATGGGCGGCACATAGAAAACTGGAAGTGTTCTTGGAGGACGAGCGGGTGCGCGTGTTTATCACTCCACCATTCGAACCCGCCGACGCAGCCGCCGTGATTCTGGTTGGAGAGATGTCGATGTTCGTGTCGATGGTGGCCCACGCCGAATGCCCCATTGGAGCAACTCGCACACCGATAAGCGTCAGCGTAAAGGGCATAGCCGTCGTCCAGACCGACCACGGACCTGATTTCGCGAAGACACCGTAGCCCGATACTAAGCCTTCTTCCGCGCCGTCCCCGACTTCGCCGCAACCGCCTTCGAAGCCTCGACCGCCTCCTTCAGCGTCGGCTTCTTCGCCGCAGGCTTCGCCGGCTCGGCCTTGGCCTTGCTCGGCGCCGCCGGCTTGCTCTGGCTCAGGCTGGCCTTCAGTGCATCCATGAGGTTGACGACATTGCCGCGCTCCGGCGCCTGGGCGATGATCGGCTTGTGGCCCTTGAGCTTCTCGCGGATCATTTCCATGAGCGCGGCCTCGTAGCGATCCTCGTAATCCCTAGGATCGAACTGCTTGACCTTCTGCTCGATGAGCTTTTCGGCCAGCTGCAGCATCTCCTCGTCGGGCTTGCCGACGGGGATATTGCCAAAATACTCGGCCGTGCCACGCACCTCGTTCGGGTTGCGCAGCGTCGTGACGAACATGCCCGTCTCGCGCGCCCCGATGGTGATCACCCGCTCGCGGCTCGACATCACGAGGCGTGCAATGGCGAGTTTGCCCGACCGGCGCATCGCCTCGCGCAGCACCACGAACGTCTCTTCCGCCATCGCCCCATCCGGCGCCAGGTAATACGGCGCATCCTGGTAGATGACGTCGACCTCGTCCTCGTCGACAAAGGCCTCGATGTTCATCGTGTGGCTGGATTCGATCCGCACCGCCTCGAGGTCGCTCTCGTCGATGATGACGTATTGCTTGTCCTCGTACTCGTAGCCCTTGACGAGGTCGGACCGCTCCACCAGACCCAGCTCCGGGTCCACCGGCTTCATGTTGATCCGGTTATGCGTGTCCTTGTGGAGCTGGTTGAAAGTAATGCGCTCCGACGCGGTCGTTGCCGGAAACATCTTCACCGGGCAACTCACGAGACTGAGCTTGATATAGCCCTTCCAACTTGCTCTCGGTGCCAACGTCGCCTCCTACGCGCGCGTACTACGTCCAGCCTTTGACAATGCAGGCAGATCACGAGCGGACTCGTTAATCTCGGCCCACGGATCGCCGGTCGTGGTTAACAATCCTGGAAGCGTAGAATAGTTCAGATCGACGGGAGCGTCGATGCTCTCGAGGTCCCGCCAGTCGAGCGGCGTCGAGGCCGGCATGCCCGTCCGCGCCCTCAGCGAATAGGGTGACACCGCAGTCGCACTCCGCGCATTTCGATGGATATCAATAAGGATCCGGCGCTTGCGGTTCTTCTCCCCGATTACCGTGACGAAGGTGTCGGGCGCGGTCTTCGCCAGCACCGCTGCGATCTCGCCCGTCGCGGCATGCACCTGCTTCCAGGTGAGCTTGGGCTTGATCGGTACGACGAGGTGAATGCCCTTGCCGCCCGAAGTTTTGACGAACGGCACTACGCCCATCGCCTCCAATTCGCCCTTCAGATGCACAGCCGCCTCCACCACCTCCCGGAACTCGATTCCCTCGCCGGGATCGAGGTCGAACGTCACCCGGTCCGGCTTCTCGAGATGGGTGAGATGCGTGCCCCAGGCGTGGAACTCGATCACTCCGAACTGCGCCAGCGCGAGGTATCCCTTCGCATCCTCGACCGTCAGATAGGTCTTGTCCTCCTCGTCAGAGTTCTGCGTCTCGAACACGTTGATCGATGCCGGCATGCCCTTGAACGCGTGGCGCTGGAAGAAGCAGTCCTTGACCATTCCCGTCGGGCAACGGAACAGCGACACCGGCCGGTTGAACAGATGCGGCAGCATGAAGTCGCCCACCGCCGCGTAGTAGACCGCGATGTCAAGCTTGGTCGGCCCGCTCTTCCCCAGCACCCGCCGCGTCGGATTGGTGATCGAGATCGAGGCGAGGTCGGCATCGGTGATCAACCGCTTGCGCGGCGCCGCCGACGCGGTCAGTTCAGCCTCGCCGTGCAATCCCTTGAACACCGCATGTCGCAGCATCCCGTCGGTCGTGCGGTTGGCGAAGTGCACATGGCAGCGCAGCACCGGCTGCACCCAGATGATGTCCTTGGGTGCCCCGTCGAGCTTTAGCGTCGCATCCCGCAGCGGCTCCAGCCGGCGTAACAGCTGCCCGAGCATCGCCGCATCGAACCCAGTCCCGACCTTGCCGCGATACTGCAGGTCATCCCCGACCCATTCCGCCAACGCCAGCGACGCCAGCCCCTCCGCCCTATCCGACACGGTATAACCTGCTATGACAAAGTCGCCGGTGTTGAGCGCCTTGATCTTCATCCAGGTCGTCGTGCGCCCCGATTGGTAGGTCGCATTGGTCCGCTTCGAGACGATGCCCTCGAGTCCCATCTCGGACGCCCGCTCGTAGAGCCCCTCGCCATCGCCGTCGACATGGTCGCTGAACTGGATCGCCGAGCGCCCGCTGACATGCCCGCCCAACACCTGCGCCAGCAGCTGCTTGCGCGTCACCAGTCCCACCCCCCTCAGGTCGTAGCCGTCGAGATAGAGCAGGTCGAACGCATAGAAGTGGAGCTTGCTCCCCGCTCCCTCCGACAGCGCGTCCTGCAAGGCTGCGAACCGTGAGATGCCTTTCTCGTCCAGAACCACGATCTCGCCGTCGATGATCGCCTGCTTGACCGGCAGCTTGGCGAACTCCTTCGGCAACTCGCCATAGCGCCTGGTCCAGTCGATGCCGCTGCGGGTGATCAACTGCACCTTGCCGTCGATAACATGCGCGATCGTGCGGTAACCGTCGAACTTGATCTCATGCACCCAGCTCGATGCCCGCGTCTCTTCCGGCGGCTTCTGCGCCGCGGTCGCCAGCTGCGGCTCCACCTGCCCCGGCGGCGGCGCCTTCACCGCCCCATCGAGCTTTGCCGGCTTCAGCACGGCAACCCGCTTCGGCTTGCTCGCCGCGAGCAGCTCCTCCGTCGTCAGCCCCGACTTCACACTCTCCGGCCGCGCCGCGAGGATGTCCGTCTCGGTATCGACCGACGGGTCGTGCTCCTTGAACAGCAGCCAGTTGTCCTTGCCCTCGTCGCCGGGCCGCCCTTTGAGCCGGGTCAGCATCCAGCCGCCCTTCAGCTTTTCGCCCCACAGCCGGAACTTGAAGCCGCCCTTGCGCAAGCCGGTGTCGACATCCTCCATCGGCGCCCAGTCGCCCGTATCCCAGACAATCATCGGCCCGCCGCCATACTCGCCTTCGGGGATCACCCCCTCGAAGTCGATATAGTCGAGCGGATGATCCTCGGTATGCACCGCCAGCCGCTTGTCGGCCGGATTGAGCGACGGCCCTTTCGGCACCGCCCAGCTCAGCAGCACGCCATCATGCTCGAGCCTCAGGTCATAGTGATCCGCCGTCGCCGAGTGCTTGTGCACCACGAACCGCGTCCCGCCAGCAACGCTCGTCGCGCCCGCGGGCTCCGATGTCTTTGAGAAATCACGCTTACCGCGATAACTGCTGAGTTTGTCGGCCATGCGCGAACGCTAGGATGTGGCCACGGAAGCCGCAATCCCTCGTCAGTAGTCCGTCTCGTAGAACACGCCGACGCTCGAATCCCCATCCGTCCCCGTCGACACCTTCGCCTTCAGGTCCCTGGTGATATCGAGATTGACCGTCACCCGCGAATTCCCGTCCGCCCCGGCCTGCACCCCGAGATAGATGTTGTCCTGCAGGTACGCGCCCGCCTGCACGGCAAGGCTGCCGTCCTCGTTGGTGACCACATCGAGATCGTCGAGCCCCGCTCGCGCCCGCAGCGAGTCGACCAGCGAACTCCCGCCGCCCGCCAGTTCCGCCGCCGCACCGGCAAGCTTGGCCAGCTGGATCGGGGTCAACTCACCCATCGAGCGCTTGAACAGCAACCGCGCCAAGACTTCATCCTGCGGCAGCGGCGGGTTCGAGGTGAACGAGATATCGAGCTCCGACACTCGCCCTGTCACATTGACGAACACCGTGATGCCATCGCCCTCGGTCCGCGCCGTGAAATCGAGGAACGGGTCGAGATCACCCACCAGCGACACCGAACCCTCCTCGAACGTCACGCGCTGCCCGAGGATCGCCATCCGGCCGCGATTGAGCTGGAAGCCGCCCACCGGCTGGATGTCGTTGATCGACCCGGTCAGCCGAACCGACCCGCCCACTTCCGCATCGAGCCCACGCCCTCGCACGAAAATCTGGTTGGGCGCATTCACGCTCACATCGAGCTGCACCACCGAGGGCCGCCGTTGCGGCATCGGCGCGCCCGACGGCGTCACCGCCGCGCGCTTCAGCGTCGCCTTCACCGGCACCGGCGTATTGATGTTCCGCACATCGACCAGCGTCCCCGAAGCGCCGAAGCTCTCGGGAATGGAGATGTCGGCCTTCTCGATCATCACATTGCCCGACAGCAGCGGATTGCGATCGAGCCGGCCGGCAAGCGCCAGGTCGCCCGACATCGTCGCGACGAATAGCGTCCCGTCCGCATAGCGCGCCGAGTTGAGCCGCAGCGCCACGTCCACCGGATTACCCGCCCCAAGCCCGACCGTACCCGAAGCCGAAATCGACCCGCCCGTCGCGAGGTTCGCCGACAGGCTCTCGATCCGCACCGTCTCGCCGCCGAGGCTCGCCCGCCCGTTGATATCCATCAGCCGCAGGTTCAGCGCCGGATCGATATAGCCGGACCCGGCCGTCAATATCGTGCCCGAGAACTGCGGTCGCGCGAGGCTGCCGCTGAGGCTCGCATCAAGTGTCGCCGTCCCGCTGAACTGCCCGCCGCGATCGGCAACGAACTGGTTGGCAAACGCCAGCGGTGCCGAGCCCCTGACGGCAACCTGCAGCCCTGCCCCGCTCAGCGGCACACGCCCGCTCGCCGTCATACGCAAGCCGTTGCCGCCATCGGCGCTGGCGCTCTCGAGCGTCACCACCTGCCCGGCGATATTGCCCCGCGCCACGACCTGCAGCGACCTGAGGCCGAAGCCCGACGCATTGGCGCTGACGTTGAACACCGTCTGCCCACCGCGCTGCGTCGCGGTGCCGGTCAACGTCGCGATCGACAATTCGCCCGCCGTGATTGTCCGCCCATCCACCGTGCCGTTGATGGCGAGATCGCCGAACAGGTCAGTCACCACAGCCTTGATATCCGCCGAGGCCACCCGCACATCCGCCGCGCGGATATCGCGCGCCGAGCCGGTGACGTCAGCGTTCTGCTTGCCACCCACCGGCGACAGCACAATCCGCGCATCGGCGCTGCCCGAGGCATCAACCAGCAGCAGCGCCGCGGCTGTCGAAATGTCGGTCGAGGTCAGGTTGAGCGTCCCGGTCAACAGCCCCTGCGCGTCCTGCACCACATCGCCGGTGACCTCGGTCGGCCCCGCCGTGAAGCGCAGCCCGCTCAGCCGGCGCGTCTCTGCATCGGTCGCGACATCGCCTGCCAGCGTCACCCTGAACTTGTCGAGGAACGCATCGCCGCTCAGCGCACCGGTCAGCGTCCCGTCCTCGGCCAGCGTTCCGTTGAACCCGAACGCGGCATTGTTGAGCACCTTGCCCGCCAGCCGCCCGCTCGGCACCGTCGCCGCCACATCGAGCGCAATCGCGCCCTTGCCCTTCGCCGTACCGACCAGCGACAGCGCGCCTTTGGCCTGCTCGGAGACCAGCGCCAGGTCGCTCAGATCTGCCGTAAACCGGAAGTCCGCCGCCCCGGTCGCAAACGTCCCGTCCGCCGCGATCTGCACCCGGTCGTTGCCCAGCCGGAACCCCTGCGCCTCGAGCCCGGCTTCCGTCCGCGCCACGCGACCGCTCAGCTTGACCGTTCCCGCCAGCACCTCGTCCAGCGCCGGCTCCGACAGCGCCAGCCCTTCCGCCGTACCATCGAGATTGAGGTTGAACCCGCCGATCAGCGGGCTGACCGTCCCCGACGCCGCAAGCTTCAGCGCTCCATCGAGATCGCGCCCGGCAATGCCCGAGAACGGTGCGATCGAACTGGTCTCGATCCCGACATTGCCGTCGAACACGAAGTCATCGACGGTGCCGTTCAGCGCCAGCGTCAACGCCTTCCCGGCCAGCCGGAACTCGGCCAGTTGCACTGGTTGCCCGGCATTCCACAGTCCCGCGAGCCCGAGGCCCACGCTGTCGCCCAGCGCCGCCTGCACGTCGGCATCATCCGAGACGATCCCGCTCGCCGCGCCATCGGCGTTGAACGTCACCCGCCGCGTCGCCGGGTCTTCGATATTGGCCGCAACACCGCTGCCCTTGAGCGTCACTTCCGACGCCTTCAGCCCGCCATTGACGAAATCCCGCGCCACGAGATTGGCCGTCCAGCCATCGCTCGTGCCCGTGCCGTACTCCACCTTCAGCATCGCCGCGCCGATCGAGGTCGCCGCTCCCGGCACCGGCAGCAGCACTGCCTCCCCCGCCGGATCGGCAATCGCCGCCGAGAGCTGCAGCCGGCTCAGGAATCCATCCGCCGTCGTCGCCGCCGAACCCTCGAGCGACAACTGACCGCCGCTGAGCTTCAGTCCGGAAATATCCACCCCACCCGTCGACCGCACCAGCGCCGTCGCCTGCAGCGACGTCTGCGCCCCAAAGAACGGACGGTAGGTCGGCGACACTAGCGTGCCGATCGGCCCGCCGAGATCGGCCTTGACGGTCAACCCGTCCGCGGCCTGCGCCAGCGTCGCAACGCCCTCGAGCGCCCGCGTCCCGCCGGCATCGAGCGTCATCGTCGTCCGCAGGTCGTTGACCGGCCCGGTGCCCCTCACCGCCAGTGCCATCTCGGGCTTGCCCTCGATATTGAGGAGGTTGGCCAGGATGCCGTTCGGCGGCTCGGTCAGCGTCACCCCGATATCGACCGTGTTGTCGGCCTTTTTGTAGGCAACAGCGACGTCGAGCCGCCCGCCCGGCCCATCGAGCCGGACGATGTTGAGCGCGGTATCGAGCGAACCACCTTCGAGGCGGAGGTTCCCCTCGACCGAAATCTCGGATCCCAGCCCGAACACGCTCTCCCCGAACGTCACCTTCGGCACGCTCAGCTTGTCGAGCTCGATCGCCACCGGAAACTCCGGGATCGACAGCGGCGCCGCTTCCGGCGCCGGCAGGTTGGGGTCGCCGCTCGGGATGGCGTTGCGAACATACTCGATGCTCTCAGCCGTCAGCGACCGCACCAGCAGCCGCCCGGTGAACAGCGCGCCCTGATCCCAGTCGATCGCCGCATTGTTGACCCGCAGCCACACGCCCTCCTTGTCGGAGATCGTCACTTCGCGGATCGAGGCGGTCGAGGACAGCGCGCCATCGATATTGGAGATGCGGATCTGCCGCTCCGGCGTCGACAGCTGCCCTTCGACGAAGCCGACGAACCAGTCCTTCTGCTCCTCCGGCGTCATCTGCTGGACGTCCTGCGCGACGAGGGGGATCGCGACCATAAGGCCGAAACCGATCATCATCAGGATGCCGAGCAGCCGTCTCAAAATGCCTGTCCTATGCCGACGTAAATGCCGTAATCCGCGTCGCCCTTGCGCTTGTTGAGCGGGATGGCGACGTCGAGCCGCAGCGGCCCGAGCCCGGTGTAGTAGCGCACGCCCGCGCCCACCCCGAGCCGCAACTGTTCGAGCCCCGGGAACGTGTCCGCCGCGACATAGCCGCCATCGACAAAGGCGACGACGCCGATATCGTTGGTCACCCTGTAGCGCGCCTCGAGCGAGCCCTCGATCAGGTAGCGCCCACCGCTCACCGTGTCGTCCGGCTGGTCCACGCCGATGCTCTTGTAGGCGTAGCCGCGCACCGACCCGCCACCACCGGCAAAGAACAGTCGGTCCGGCGGCGTCTCGTCAATCGACGGCCCGACCAGCGCGCCGATCTTGGCGCGCCCGGCCAGCACCAGTTGATCATCGCCAAGCATGCGCAGATAGCCGCGCACCTCGGCCGTCGTTCGGAACGCTGCGTTGCCGTAGTAGAACTCGTAGAACGGCTCAGCCGTCACGTTGACGTAGAAGCCCTCGGTCGGGTCCGTCGTACTGTCCCGCGCATCCCAGATCAGCCCGCCGTTCAGCCCCGCCAGCGAGAAGTTGCGCTCGCCATAGTCATCCTCGAACAGCGACCGCTCGTAGTAGAGCGAGCCATCCAGCGTGATCTCATCGAGATACTGCGTCATCCCGACCTTGGCCGAAGCCGAAGTCTCGGTATAGGCCGGCAGCACGCTGCGCTCCGCCGCGATCGCCGCAACAAGGTCGTTGTCCGGATTGAGGAAGCCGGGCTTGGTGAACGTGCCGCCGAACGCATAGTCGAATTCGGCCGTGTTCACCGGCCAGTTGATCCCCGCCACCTTGGCGTCGAGCCGCAGCCGCTCGGCCCGCCCGAACAGGTTCCGCCACAGGTGGAAGCCTTCGAGCCCCAGCCCGTCGATGGTCGAATAGGTCGCGCCGACGCCGAACCGGCGATCCGCCTGCTCCTCGACCACCACATTGAACGGCAGCACCCCGTCACTCTCTATCGCGCCCGCCGCTTCGACCCGCATGGCCCGAAACACATCAAGCCGCGCCAGTCGCTTCTCGGCCTTCGCGATATCGTCCGGATCGTACTCGTCACCGGGCTGCAGCCCGGTCATCTCAGCCACGAACACCGGATCCATCCGCCGCGTGCCGCTGACCCCAACATCGCCAACATAGGCCCGCCCCCCCGGGGTGATGGTGATGGTCACGTCTACCGTGTCGGTCGCGTGGTCGGCGACGACGTCGCGTTTCTCCACCGCCGCTTCGGCATAGCCCTGCTGCCGCCAGGCATCGAGCGCCAGCAGTTCCGCCTTCTCGATCACCGTCGCCCTGGCGACCAGCCCAGCCCCGAACCCGACGCTCTCGGGCGGATCGACGCGATCACCCGCATCGGAAGTCGGCGGCGCCGCCGGTGCGATGCGCACGCTGCCGAACCGGAACAGCGGCCCGGCACTGACCTTCAGCACGACGGTCGCCGGATCGGGCAGAGACGTATCGGGCGGCAAGTTCGCTGCCTCGCGTCCGTCGACCAGAATACTGATCGTGCCGCCGAAATAACCCTGATTGTAGAGCGCCGCGAGAATATGCCGATAGTCGCCGCGCGCCTTGGCGATCAGCCCAGCCGCGCCGGAGGCCGGCGAACCCTGGTCCCGAAGCAGCGACGAGGCATTGCGGATCGCCGACTCGACTTCACTCGTCGCCGAGGTTTCCAGCGTTGCCGAATAGGGCTGCGGATCGCCGATCACCGCATCGGCGTCGATCTCGCTCTGGTCCTCGAACAGCTTGAAGCCGAAGATGTCGAATGCCGACGCGCCCGTGCCCGAAAGGAGCACGAGGCCAAGCATGCCCAACGCTGATCTTACCCGCCGCACTAACAGTCCCGACTACCCCTGCTCGGCTGCCGCCTGCCCATCCGCCCGTGGCCGAGCGTCTGCTTGATGGTCAGGTCGGCCGACCCGCCGCACCCAATTCGTCGTCCGCAATAACCCAACCGGCAAAGGGTGGCCACTATGCGGCGACAATAGGGCGTCCTGTTCACGAACTGGCCTAACTGGCTGTCGACGAACGCGTTATGGCCGCTTCTGCGGCATCCCACTATGGTCCGGCACCGGTTAATCTTGAGGGGACAACATGCGCATCGTCGATACGCACCTACACCTGGTCTTCATGGACCGCTTCACCTACCCTTGGCTCGCTGGCGCCGGCGCCCTCAACCGCGACTGGCATGCCGAAGCCTATTTCACCGAGGCCGAAAAGCTCGGCATCGAAGCCGCCCTCCACATGGAGGTTGATGTCGCCGAGAGCGATATGGAAGCCGAAACCCGCTTCGTCCTCGGCGCCCACCCGAAGATCGCCGGCGCCATCGCCGCCTGCCGTCCGGAGAGCCCGGATTTCCCCGCCTATCTCGACCGCCTCGCCGCCATCCCCGGCGTCAAGGCATTCCGCCGCATCCTCCACACCTCGCCCGACGAGTTGAGCCAGTCCCCGCTCTTCGCCGAAAACCTCCGCCTCCTCGGCAGCAGGAATCTCCCCTTCGACCTTTGCGTGCTGGCCCGCCAACTGCCGGTGGGTGGTGAGCTCGTTGCCAAGTGCCCGGACACCCAGTTCATCCTCGATCACTGCGGCGTGCCCGATGTCGCCGGCAACGCCATCGACCCTTGGCGCGACAATATCAAGAAGCTCGCCGAACTCCCCAACGTCGCCGCCAAGATCTCCGGCATCGTCGCCTATGCCGACCCGAACTGGACCGTCGACGACCTCCGCCCCTACGTCGAACACATCATCGACAGTTTCGGCTGGGACCGCGTCGTCTTCGGCTCGGACTATCCGGTGCTGACCCTCACCGCCGACCTCACCCGCTGGGTCACCGCACTCAAGGAAATCGTAGGCGGCGCGAGCCCCGATGAGCAAGCCAAACTCTTCCACCGCAACGCCGAGCGCCTCTACCGCCTCTGATCTATCAGCGTGACAGCCTGATCTATATGTGAAAGAACCATTCATATAAGAATGACCGCGCGAACGGTCGGGGGAGGCAACTTGAGCATCGATGTTGGAGCGCTGCGCCAGAGTTGGCCGCGACCGTCCGTGCCGAAGCCGATCGTCGTCATCGGCGCCGGCGGTATCGTCAACGATGCCCATCTGCCCGCCTACCGCCTCGCCGACTTCCCGGTCGCCGGCATCTTCGACCTCAATCCCGATCGAGCTCGGACAGTGGCGGAAAAATGGGGCATCCCCGCCTTCACCACCCTCGAAGCAGCTATCGCCACGCCCGCCGTCGTCTACGATCTGGCGCTTCCGCCCGGCGCTCATCTCGACGTGCTGCCCAAACTCCCGGAGGGCGCCGCAGTCCTGCTGCAAAAGCCGATGGGCCGCGATCTCGCCGAAGCCACCGCCATCCTGAACCTCTGCCGCGACAAGCATCTCAAAGCCGCCGTCAACTTCCAGCTCCGCTTCTCACCCATGATGCTGGCGGTCGCCGATACACTGGAACGCGGCTGGCTCGGCCGCTTGATCGATGTCGAAGTCCACCTCAACCTCGTCACCCCCTGGCACCTCTTCCCCTTCCTCAAGGGCATGCTGCGCGTCGAGATCGCCGTGCACTCGATCCACTACCTCGACACCATCCGCGCCTTCCTCGGCAACCCGACCGGCGTCCACGCCCGCACCCTCGGCCACCCCGGCACGGATCTCGCCCAGACCCGCACCTCGGCCCTGTTCGACTTCGCCCCCGACCAGCGCGTCACCTTCTCGATCAACCACAACCACGATTTCGGCCGTCGATTCCAGGACGCGAGCTTTCGGTTCGAAGGCACCGAAGGCGCCGCCCTCGTAAAACTCGGCCTGCTGCTCAACTACCCCGAAGGCGAGCCGGACGAACTCTGGATCACCCGCAAGGGCGACGACTGGACCCAGGTCCCCCTAGAGGGAAAGTGGTTCCCGCACGCCTTCATCGGCACCATGAGCAACCTCCAGCGCTACGCCGCCGGCGAGGACGCCGTGCTTGTCACTTCCGTCGAAGACGCGTGGCACACCATGGCCCTCGCCGAAGCCGCCTTCGAATCCGCCACCAAACCCGCTACCCCCGTGAGAGCCGCACCATGACCCTCCCACTCGATGGCGTTCTCGTCGTCGATCTCTGCCAGTTCCTCTCCGGCCCCTATGCCTCGCTGCGCCTGCAGGATCTCGGCGCCCGCGTCATCAAGATCGAGCGCCCCGATGGCGGCGACCTCAGCCGCCGCCTCTATCTCAGCGACACCGAAATCGGCGGCGACAGCACCATTTTCCATGCCATCAACCGCAGTAAGGAGAGCCTCGCGCTCGACCTGAAGAGCCCGGCCGATATCGCTGCGCTGCGGAAGCTTCTGGCTAAGGCCGACGTCACCCTCCAGAACTTCCGCCCCGGCGTCATCGAACGCCTCGGCCTCGACTACGATAGCGTCAAAGCCATCAATCCCGGCATCGTCTACGCCTCCATAACAGGTTATGGCGACGAAGGTCCGTGGGTGCAGCGTCCGGGCCAGGACCTGTTGGCCCAGGCCCGTTCCGGCGTCATGTGGCTCAACGGCGACCACGACCAGGGCCCGGTCCCCTTCGGCCTCGCCATTGCCGACATGCTGGCCGGCGCCGCCGTGGCGCAGGGCATCCTCGCCGCCCTCGTCCAGAAAGGGCGCACCGGCAAGGGCGCCCATGTCGAGACCAGCCTCCTCGAAGCCCTGATCGACTTCCAGTTCGAGGTGCTGACCACGCATCTCAACGACGGCCGGCGCACGCCCAAGCGCTCCGGCTTCCGCTCCGCCCACGCCTATCTCTCCGCCCCCTATGGCGTCTACCCGACCGCCGATGGTTGGCTCGCCCTCGCCATGACCCCGCTCGGCAGGATCCGCGACCTGCTCAAACTGGCGGCCCTCGACGGCTACGCCACCGATCCCAAGAGCTGGTTCAGCGCCCGCGACGAGATCAAGCGCATCATCGCCGAACGGCTCGCCACCAAGGCAACCGCGGAGTGGCTCGCGATCCTCGAGCCCGCCGACATCTGGTGCGCTAAAGTGCTCGAGTGGCCCGAGTTGATGGAGAGCGAAGGCTTCAAGGCCCTCGACATGCTGCAGACCGTCACCCGCGACGACGGCGTCTCCATCCTCACCACCCGCTCGCCGCTCCGCATCGACGGCCAGCGCACCCAGACCCACCGAGCTGCCCCCCTTATCGGCGAGCAGAGCGCCGCCATCCGCAAGGAGTTCGATCTGTGACCACCCTCAAGGGCATGACCTGGAGCCACCCGCGAGGCTATGACCCGATGGTAGCCACCGCCAACGCCTGGGCCGACAAGACCGGCGTCAGCATCGATTGGGACAAACGGAGCCTCCAGGATTTCGAGTCCTTCCCCGTCGAGGAACTGGCCCGCCAGTACGACCTGATCGTCATCGATCATCCGCATGTCGGCCAGGTCGTCTCCGAAGGCTGCCTTACTCCCCTCGACATTCCCGGCCGCGAAGCTGAGCGAGAGGCTCTGGCCGGGGGCTCAGTCGGCCGCTCCTACCCGAGCTACGAATATGCCGGCCACCAATGGGCCTTCCCCATCGATGCCGCCACGCAGGTGATGGCCTACCGCGCCGATCTCGTCGAAACCCCCAAGGACTGGGACGGCGTCGTCGCGCTGGCCAAAGACGGTCACGTCACCTTCCCGCTCCTCGCCCCGCATTCGATGATGAGCTTCTTCACCCTCACGGCGAACTTGGGCCACCCCTGCTCGGTCGAAAACGGCCCTCTGGTCGAGACCGCCACCGGCACCCGCGCCATCGAGATGATCGCCGAAGTCGCCGCCTACATCGAGCCGTCGAACTTCGCCATGGACCCCATCGCCGCCTCCGAAGCGATGGCGCGCAACGACGCCAAAGTCGCGCTCATGCCGCTCGGCTATGGCTATGTCAGCTACGCCGTCGAGGGCTTCCGGCCGCACCAGCTGACCTTCGCCGATATCCCCCTGCCCGGTGCAAAAGGCTCCGCCCTCGGGGGCACCGGCATCGCCATCTCAGCGTTCTCCAGGCACCGCGACGCGGCCATCGACTACGCCTATTGGGTCGCCTCCGCCGACGTGCAGCGCGGCCTCTATGCCACCTCCGGCGGCCAGCCCGGCCACGCTGCCGCCTGGGAAGACGATGCGGTCAACGCCGCTGCCGGCAACTTCTATCGCGATACGCGGAAAACCCTCGAAGGCGCCTATGTCCGCCCGCGCCACAACGGCTACATGGCCTTCCAGGATGCCGCCTCCAAGCGCCTCAATGCCGGCCTGATCAACCGCGAAGCTGCCGCGACCATCCTCGCCGACGTCGATCGCCTCTACCGGGAGAGCTTCTGATGGAACGCCCGCGCCACTTCGAGGACTACGTCGTCGGCGACGTGAGAAAGACCACCGGCCGCACCGTCACCGAAACCGATTTCGTCGTCCACGCCGGCCACACGGGGGATTTCTTCCCCCACCACATGGACGCCGAGTTCATGAAGGCCTCCGAGTTCGGCCAGCGCATCGCCCACGGCACCATGACTTTCGCCATCGGCATCGGCCTCACCGCCACGGAAATCAATCCGCTCGCCTTCACCTACGGCTACGAACGCCTGCGCTTCCCCAAGCCCGTCTTCATCGGCGACACCATCCACACCGAGCTGACCATCAGCGCGTTGGACGATGACCCCAAGCGCCCCCAATACGGCCGCATCACCGAGGAAGTGCGGGTGATCAACCAGCGCGGCGAAACTGTGCTGGCGTGCCAGCACATCTACCTGGCGCAGCGCCGGGGCTGAGCTAGATGCGCTCTTCCGTCACCGGGTCGTAGAGGTTGATCGAGGCGGCATCGACGCCGAGCTTCAGCGTGTCGCCAGGCTTCGGCCGGTGCTTGGGCCCGAGGCGCGCGGTCAGCAACTGCTCGCCGATCTTGACCACCACCATCGTGTCCGGCCCGGTCGGTTCCACCACATCGACGATGCCGGTCAGCGTCGCCGCGCCCTCGCCGCCATGCAGCGTTTCCGGCCGGATGCCCGCGACCACTTCCCGCCCGACATAGGCCGAAGCATCCTGCTCGATCCCCGGCAGCGCCAGCACACCATTGGCATGGCGGAGCTGCACCCCCCCTTCAGCCGCTTCCAGCGTCCCGCGCAGAAAATTCATCGTCGGCGAGCCGATGAAGCCGGCGACGAACATGTTGGCCGGTTTGGTATAGATCGTCTCGGGGTCGGCGAGCTGCTGGATCACTCCGCCCTTCATCACCGCGACTTGCGTGCCGAGCGTCAGCGCCTCGACCTGGTCGTGCGTCACGTAGACAGTGGTGGTGCCCAGCCGGTCATGCAGCCGCTTGATCTCGGTGCGCATCTCGACGCGAAGCTTCGCATCGAGGTTGGAGAGCGGTTCGTCGAACAGGAACAGCTCCGGGTTGCGCACGATGGCGCGCCCCATGGCGACGCGCTGGCGCTGGCCGCCCGATAGCTGCCCGGGCTTGCGGTCGAGCAGGTGCCTGATCTGCAAGAGGTCGGCCGCACGGTCCACCGCGGCATCGCGTTCCTTGGTGTCGACCTTTCGCATCTCGAGGCCGAAACCGATGTTCCGGCGCACCGACATGGTGGGGTAGAGCGCGTAGCTCTGGAACACCATGGCGATGTTGCGGTCCTTGGGATGCACGTCGTTGACGTTGCGTTCCCCGATCACGATGTCGCCGCCAGAACTCGTCTCAAGCCCGGCGATGATCGCGAGCAGCGTGGACTTGCCGCAGCCGGATGGTCCGAGCAGCACGAGGAAGCCGCCGTCCTCGACCTTGATGTCGATATTATTCAGCACCTCGACGGCGCCAAAGCTCTTGCGGACAGAGTTGATCGAGAGCGTTGCCATGGTCGCCTAACCTTTGACTGCACCGGCCGTTAGGCCGGCGACCATCGCGCGCTGCACGATGGCAAACAGCACGATGACGGGGAGAATGGAAATCATGCCGCCGGCCGCCAGCATGCCCCAAGGCAACTGGAATTCGCCGACCATCAGTTGCAGGCCCACCGGCCAGGTGCGGGAGCCCTGGCTCGTCGTCAGCATCAGCGCGAACAGGAACTCGTTCCATGCCGCGATGGCGACGAACACGCAGGTGGCGAGCAGCCCATTCCGCGCGATCGGGATCACCACCATGAACATGGCGCCGATGCGGGTAGTGCCGTCGATGCGCGCCGCACTCTCGAGCTCCTTGGGCGCCGCGTCGAAGAAGCCTTTCAGCATCCAGACGAACAGCGGGAGCAGGAAGCTCGTGTAGGCAATCGCGAGACCGAGGGTGGAGTCGAGCAGCCCGACCTGCCGCATGATGATGAACAGCGGAATGATCATCAGCACCGCCGGGAACATGCGGACGACGAGGTACCCGAGCATCATCTGCGTCCGGCCCTTGAACTGGAAACGGCTGAACGCGTAGGCGGCGATCGTCCCCGTCAGGAGGCACAGCATCACCGTGACCGAGGTGACGATCAGGCTGTTGATCACCAGCACCGGATAGCCCGACTGGTTCCAGAGCTTGACGTAGTTCTCGAACGTGATGCGCGGCGGGATGTAGTGCATCGTCCGCGTGACGATGTCCTCCTCGTATTTGAGCGAGGTGAGGAAGGTCCAGACGATCGGCCCAATGCAGACGATCGCGAGGCCGATCAGCACGATATAGCTGACGATGTCCCAGAGGAGTTTGCTGCCGGAGCGGGTCTGCTGTGCCATGGCGTCAGTCCTCGTTCACTTTGGAGAGCTTCACATAGGCCCAAGCAAAGCCCATCAGAAGGACGAACATCACCACCGAGAGCGCGCCCGCATAGCCGAAGTTGAAGTCCTTGTAGGCGGTCTGGAACGCATAGAGGCTGAGCACCTGCGTCGAGCGCCCGGGTCCGCCGCTGGTGAGGATCAGCAGCAGGTCCGGCGAGTTGACGAGGCCGATGACACGCAGGATCACCGCCGCCGCGACCACCGTGCGCAGCATCGGCAGCGTGATCAGCCGCAACTGGGCGAACGGCCCGGCGCCGTCGATATCGGCCGCCTTGTAGAGGTCGGTCGGAATGCCCTTGAGCCCGGCCAGCAGCAGCAGCGTGAAGAAGGGGAAACTGTGCCAGGCCTCGACCACGATCGCCGCCGCCATGGCGGTCGAGGGGTCGGCGAACCAGGCCTTGTAGCCGTCGAGCAGCCCAACCTTCATCAAGAGGTCGTTGATCACCCCGAGCCGCGGATCGAGCATCAGCGCCCATATATGGCCGGCGACCACGTTGGGCAGGAAATACGGGAGCAGGATCAGCACCGCCAGCACCTTCGATCCCGGCAGGTTCCGGTTCAGCGCCAGCGCGGCAATGAGGCCGATCAGGAATTCGAGCGCAATTGCCGAGGTCACCCAGACCGCCGTATTGCGCAGCGATACCCAGAAGATCGGGTCCCTGAGCATGCGCTGATAGTGCTTGAACCCGACCCAGTCGGTACCGAGGTCCGGCCGGTTGAGCCGCATCTCGCGAAAGCTCATCTGCATGCCATAAAGGGTGGGATAGATCACCACCGCGCAGATCAGCAGCGCGCTCGGCAGCAGCAGCAGGTACATCCAGTACCGCGTCTCGCTCAACTCGCCGATCAGGCGGACGGGGTTGTAGCGGTCCCATGCCGTACGCGGCGGTGGCAGGGTCGTGCCAAGGTTCGCGGTCATGCGGCCTCATCGGTATTGCATAGGGGGCGGCGGCCGGATGCACCGGCCGCCGGTATGCGGGATCAGGCGATGGCCTGGTTGAGACCGTCGATGATCTCGTCGACCGCCTGCTCGGGCGTTGCTTCCTTGATCAGGACACGCTGGAAGGCGGGGAGCACGACGCTCTCCGACCAACCGGCAAAGCCCGGGAAGCTCGGCTGCGGGATGCCGAAGCGCAGCGTGTCGGCCGCCGGCTTGTAGAGCGGGTTGCCGATGATGCGCTCGTCCTGCGCCGCCTTGGTCGAAGCCGGGAAATAGCCGGTCTTTTCGAGGAAGGCGACGGCCGCGTCGGGCTCGCCCCAGAACTTGATCCACTCCCAGCTGGCATCGATCGTCTCGGGCTTGGTCGAAGTGTTGTAGGCGTAGCCGAGGCGGGACACGCGGTTCACCGGGCCGGCCGGGATGGCCGCCGTGGCGAACTGCTCGCCGGCCTTCAGGAGCTTAGCATTGTCCTGGAACGAGCCGGTGTGATGCCACAGCATGGCGGTCTGACCGGTCTGGAAGGCTTCCATGATCTGGCGGAAGCCGTCATTGGGCGCGCTGGGCGGCACCGCGCCGTCCTTGGTGAGCAGACCTGCCCACCAGTCGATGGCTTCGATGGCCTTGTCGCGGTCGAGGCTGATCGAGCCGTCCTCGTGCATCAGCTTGGCGCCGAAGCCTTCCATCACGTTGATCACGAAGGCCTGGCCGCCGGCACCGCCGCGCATGCCGAAGCCGAAGCGCCCCTTGGCCGGATCGGTCAGCTTGATCGCGGCGTCGCGGAACTCGGCATAGGTGGTCGGCGGCGCGAGGCCGGCTTCGTCGAACCAGTCCTTGCGGTAATACATCCAGTCGACGAACGTGAAGGCCGGCACACCATAGACCTTGCCCTCCTTGGTGATCGAGGCGAAACGCACGTCGTCGAAGTCCGAACGGCGGTCCCAGGCCGCGATCCGGTCGGTGAGATCGTTGAGCGCACCCATGGCGAGCAGGTCGGCGAAACGCTCGGACGAGACCATGGTCACGTCCGGCCGGCTCCCCGACACCACGGCCGCGGTCACCTTGGCCATGAACTCGGGGTTGGGGATGTTCTCCTGCGTTACCGCCACCTCGGGATGCGCGGCTGCAAACAGCTTCATCACCTCGTCGAGCCCGGCGAACTCGGACTGGCTGGTGAAAGTGTGCCAGTAGTTGATCGCCGTCGACTGCGCGAACGCGGCCTTGGGCAACAGGGCCGACGCCGCCAGAGCGCCGCCACCCAGCTTCAGCACGGAACGTCTATCGAGCTTAGTCATCTCAACTCCTCCCAAAGTTTGATCGTTCAATACCTTAATCTGATATATCAGTGCCATGGTACTAATGTAGCAGGCGGATTAATTCGCTCCTTGACTTCGACCTTTCCGATCGCTTTCTCGTCGAGCTTCTTGAAGTCGAACTGGTAGCCGAGCCCCGGCTCGTCGCTGACCGTCAGGTTACCGTCGACGATCGAGAGCGGCCCGAGCTTATCCAGCCCCTTGATCTGCTCCTCGTTCATCACGAGCTGCTCGTAATAATCGTTGTTCGAGATTGCCGCACAGATCTGGGCGTTTTCGAGCCCCATGCCGTGCACCTGCGCCCGCATGCCGTGGCTTTCCGAGAGATGCGCCACCTTCATCGAGCCGGTAAAGCCGCCCTTGTAGAAGGAGGAGACGCGCGTCATGTCGAGCGCCTTGGCCTCGATCCAGGTCGCCATGTTGCCATGGACGCCATCCGAGGTTTCAGCCGCGAGGATCGGGATATCGAGCTTCTCGCAGAGCTTGGTATAGGCCCCGAGGTGGAACTCGCGCATCGGCTCCTCGTACCAGAGGAACCCCAGGTCCTGAATCGCCTTGCCGAACTCGAGCGCGTTGACATAGTCCCAGCCGGCCGAGCCGTCGAACATCAGGTCCGCATCCGGACCGACCCATTTTCTGAGGTTCTTGCACAACTCGATATCGCGCTTCACCGGCCCGCCCCAGGCGTGCAGCTTGAATGCCTTGAAGCCGACATCGCGGCTCATCTTGATGTAGCGCTCGTACTCATCCATCGTCGGCCAGGTGACCGTCGAGGCATAGGCCGGCACGACGCGGTCGTCCCCGCCCAGCATCTGATAGATCGGCATCTTGGCGTGCTGCGATTTCACGTCCCAGGCGAGGATGTCGAGAATGCCGAGCGAGCGCATGTGGATTTCCTCGACCCGGTCGATCTCCCAGATCAGCCGCCACAGCCGCTCGGTCAGCAGTGGGTTCTCGCCGATGAACTCGTGGTAGCGCCGCCGCACCAGGTCGAGCACCGCCTCACCGCGGTTGACTTCGACCGCGCCATAGAGCCCGGAATCGGTCTCCATCCGGATGATCGCATTATGCGGCTTCGACCCGCGCGGGATATCGCCGTGCGAGCCCGGCAACCCATCGCGCCAGATGAACTTCGGCCCGGGCTCAGCCTCGACCAGCCAACCCGTAAAGCCCGTGATCTTCATGTGTGTCTCCCAAAAACAGAACTCTTGGCGGCCCTCCAGGCAGGACTTGGCTTCGCCAGGTCCGCCCGAGGCCGCTAACCCTTCTCCGCGCCCGACAGCATGCCGGAGCGCACGAACCGCTGTGCGGCCATGAAAATCAGCAGCACCGGCAGCACCACGAGGATGGCGGCAAGCACCACCTCCGGCTTCTTGATCGGCACATCGTTGGACGGAAGATTCGAAAGCGCCCCCGATCCCGAGACCAGCGCCGTCAGCCCCACCGGCAGGTTGTAGAGCTTGTCGTCGCTGAGCAGCACGAAGGCGAGGAAGTAGTTCGACCAGATGCCGAGGAAGCTGAAGAACGCCACGAGCGCGACGATCGGCTTCGCCAGCGGCAGCGCGATGCGGCTGAACAGCTCGAACCGGTTGGCGCCATCGACCCGGGCCGAGTCCATCACGCCCTTAGGCAAAGAGGTCGAGAAGTAGACATAGGTGAGGTAGACGCCGAACGGGAAGAAACCAGAAGCAAGGATCAGCCCCGCATAGGTGTTGCTGAGGCCCAGCATGTTGAGCTCGAGAAAGATCGGCAGCACCACCGCCGTCGAAGGCGTGATCATCGCGATCAGCGTCAGGATGAGCATGAGCCTGCGACCCGGAAACTCCGAGGCGGCCAGCGCGTAGCCCGCCGGAATGCAGGCAACGAGCGACAGCAGCACGCCGCCCACTACATAGATCAGCGAGTTCACCGTCCAGGTGAGGATCTGGAAATTGTTGTACGTGGTGAGGTTCGTCCACGTGCGGACGAACGAGTCCCAATCACCGAGAGCGAACGGCGGCTGGGTCAGCAGCGACGCCTCCGACCGCGTCCCGGCAATGAACAGCCACAGCAGCGGAATGCCGTAAAAGCACACCGCGAAGGCCAGCGTCGCGAAGACGACGAACCGGCCAGGATTAAGGCGCAACGGGGCGCGTCTGGTGCTCATCTGGCCCTCAATCGATCTTGTAGAATTTGGTGGCGAAGACGATCACCAGCGCGATGATGATCGAGGCGCCGACCAGCAGGGTCGAAAGCGCTGCCGAGGCGCCGAAATCACCCATGCGGAAGGCGTACTGGAATGCCATCTGGTTCAGCGACCAGTCGTTCTGGGCGAATTGCGGCCCCGCGAGCCCCATCAGCTGCGGCTCGACGAAGAGCTGCAGACCACCAGCAAAGCTGAGGATCCCCATCAGCACCAGTGAGCGCCAGATCATCGGCAGCTTGATCCGCGCCGCCAGCTGGAACCGGTTGGCCCCATCGATGCGCGCCGCCTCCATCACTTCGGTGGGCAGGCTCGAGAGCGCCCCGCCAAACACCACGATCCAGCCGCCCGAAGCCGAGAAATACGCCATGATGGCGAAAATGCCCGCGAGCCCGATGCTGGCGATGACGTCGGCGCGCGTCGCCCAGCCCATCGTATGCAGCACCGGCTGGAACGGGCTGACCGACGGGTCGAGCACGAACAGCCACAGCACCACGATCGCCGATGATGTCACCGCGCCGGGGAGGAAGTAGATCGTCCGCAGTGTGTTGGCGGTCTTGCGATTGATGCTGTCGAGCATCAGCGACAGCGTCGCAACGCCGATCATGGTGATCGACACCCAGATGCCGACAAAGGCGAGGACATTCACGACGCTCGCCGGTACGCGGAAATCGTCGAACACGAACTGGTAGTTCGTGATACCCCAGAACACCATTTCGATAGTGTCGAAGAAGCTCAGCCCGAAGGCGTAGCCGATCGGGAAGATGCCGAACATGAACAGCAGCACGAGGTAGGGCGCGAGCAGCAGGTAGCTCATGCGCGTGTCGCGCACGGCCTTGCGCCGGGCCCGTTTCGCCCGATCGCCGGCTATCGCCGCAGTCGCTTCTCCTATCGTCGTCGCGCTCATTGCCGCCCCGTCACGTTGAGCGGAGCGCGGAGGATGGTCCACCGCGCCCCGTTGTCGTTACTCGACCTGGTAGCCGTTGAGCTTGGCGAGGTTGGTGAGCTCGGTCTGCAGCGCCGGCAGCGCCCCTTCCACCGTGCCGCCGCTGGCGAGCGGCTGCACCACCACCTTGGCGATCGCATCACTCACCGAGAAACGAAGGCTGACATAGCCGGGGTGGCTGAACGCCGCCGCATCGGCTTCCACCTGGAAGACGTTCGGATCGGCGTAGTAGGCGTCACTGGCGAGACGAGCGCCCCAGGCTTCGGCCGACGGCCGGTGACCCGGCAGCGTCACCGCAGCGGTCTGGTTGGCGACGTCGGTCGCCATCCAGGTGACGAGATCGACGACCTCGGCCGGATGCGCGGTGTCCTTCCAGCCGCCATAGGTACCACCGCCCCAGCTCCAGGTGAGCGGCTGCGTCTGGTCGTCCCACTTCAGCGGAGCGGCAGCGGCGAGCTTGCCGGCCGGCCATTCATAGGTCGGCTTGATCACGTACTCGCCGAACCAGGTCGGCCCGATCATCAGCGGAATCTTGCCGCCCTTGGCCAGCGCCACGAAGTCGGGCTCGAACGGCCCGACCTTGGTTAGGCTACCATTGGCGAGCATCGCGTCGACCATGCGCGCCGGCTTCAGGCACTTCTCGGTGGTGAGGTCGATCTTGACCGTGTCTTCCTTGCCTTCGACGGGCATCACCATGTCGCAGCCATCGGAAACCAGCATGGCATAGAGCGGGAAGGCCTCGACGCCGGTGCCAAGGCTCAAGCCCTGCGGCGCCAGTTCCTCACCAAGCTTCTGGAATTCCTCCCAGGTCGTCGGCACGGCCTTGCCCAGCGCTTCCATCGCCGGTTTGTCGTACCAGACGATCATATGCGCGAGGTCGTTGCGCATGCAGAGCAGCTTGCCGTTCACATGGCAGGGCGAGTTACCGTTCGGATAGAACTCATCCTGCAGCGCCTGCGGCACCTTGTCGGTGAGATCGAGCAGGTAGTTCGACCGGCGCGTCGAGAGCTGCGCCGTGTAGCCGATATCGGACATGAAGATCACGTCCGGGATCTCGGACTTCGCCTGCAGTGCCAGCTGGATCTTGGCGATCAGGTCGGCCGGCGCGACGGTGGTGACATTGAGCGTCACGTTGTCGTGCGTTTTGTCGTAGAGATCGAACATGGTGAGGCGCGGCGTGTCCGACCACACGTTCAGCGTCACCTGCGCCATTGCCGGCCCGGCGATGGCGCCGGCCATAAGTCCGCACAGCGCGGCCATAGTCTTCAAATGCATACGTCCCTCCCTGATGCTCCGGGCCTCGCGCCCGATGCTTAGCTGACTGCCTCCGGCCCCAATGCGGCGCCCCGGGCGTCGAATACGTGCAATGTCGATGGCCGGATCCCGACCTTGACGTCCTGACCCGGCTCGAGCGGCGCATCGCCCATCACCTGCACGGTGATGACCTCCGGCGTGCCGCCATCGAGATAGGCGTAAGTGACGTTGCCGAGCCGCTCGACGGACTCGATCCGCGCCGGCAATGCCGCCATTCCGGTAGGCACACTGGCGTCGCCCCCGATCACCTCGAGCGCTTCCGGTCTGACGCCGAGCGTCACCACGTCGCCGGCCCCGATATGGCGCGCCGACACATCGACGCTTGACCCAGTGCTGGCATCGAACCCAATCGTCGCGCGCCCATCCGTGGCGCTCAGGACCTTCCCCGGCATCAGGTTCATCTTGGGCGAACCGATGAAGCCGGCGACAAACAGGTTGTTCGGTCGCGCGTAAAGTTCCAGCGGCGGGCCGACCTGCTGGATCTTGCCGCCATCGAGCGCCACGATCCGGTCAGCCAGCGTCATCGCCTCGACTTGGTCGTGCGTCACATAGATCATGGTGGTGCCGAGCTCGCGGTGCAGCCGCTCGATCTCGAGCCGCATTTGCACGCGCAGCGCCGCATCGAGGTTCGACAACGGCTCGTCGAACAGGAACACCTTGGGATTGCGGACGATGGCGCGCCCGATCGCGACGCGCTGCCGCTGCCCGCCCGAAAGCTGCGCCGGCGAGCGCCCGAGCAACTCATTGAGCCGGAGGATGCGCGCCGCTTCCTTCACCCGCTTGTCGATCTCGGCCTTGTCGAAGCGCGCCAGCCGCAGGTTGAAGGCGATGTTGTCGTAGACATTCATGTGCGGGTAGAGCGCGTAGCTCTGGAACACCATGGCGATGCCGCGCTCGGCCGGCTCGTCGAACGTCACGTCCTTGCCGTCGATGAGGATGTCGCCGTCGCTGACCGTCTCCAGCCCCGCGATCATGCGCAGCAGCGTCGACTTGCCCGAACCGGACGCACCGACAAAGACGACGAACTCGCCCTTCTCGATCGTCAGGTCGACGCCCCCAATGACGCTGACCGATCCGAACGACTTGCTGACATTCCTGAGCTCTACCGCGGCCACTAGCGACCCCCGGCCGCGTGGCGATGCACCGACGACTGCATTGCATTCCTCCCCTTTGAGATATTAATGGGCAGTAATAATATCTCAGGTCAAGCGCTGGCGCGCAGCCGTGAGTCATCAACATCGATCAGAGACCTCCACGCGTCGCTGTCGAACCCTCGGAGAATCCTGTGTTTGCTGTGCTCGAGCTGAGATTTTTGAACGGCGGGTTGATAGACTAAAGTGCGAACCAACCCGACGACCTCTTCCCTGCGAAGGCAGGGAGCCATCGCGCAGCAGGAACGAATGACCGACGTCCGCGCCGACAATGAGGGCTACCGCCGCTTCCGCGCCGCCATGCAGGAAGGCACGCTCTCACCTGGGATGGTGGTGACGCAGAACGAGCTCTGCGACCTGCTCGGCCTGTCGCTCTCGCCGCTGCGCGAAACGCTGGTGCTGCTCGAGGAATTCGGCCTCGTCGAAATCAAGCCGCGCACCGGCATCCGCATCGTCTATCCCGAGGTCGCCTTCATCCGCGAGAACTACCAGTTCCGAATCATGATCGAGGAATTCGCACTGCGTAGCTTCGGCGACACCGTCACCGAGGACTGGCTCGCCAACATGCGCGAGAGCCACGAGAAGTGCCGGGCCAGCCTGACCGATGGCGGCCCGTTCGAGGACGAGCAGATCCGCTTCCTCGCGCTCGATGGCCGCATGCATCGCGAGATCGTCGAGGCACTGGGCAACCGCGCCATCCTCGATACACATCAACGCCTGCAGGAGAACATCCGCATGGCCCAGCAGGTCCACCGCCGCCCCGGCTTCCGCGGTGCCCTGCTCCAGACCATCGAGGAGCATCTCAAGGTGATCGAGTGCCTCGAAAGGCGCGACGTCGAGGGCGCTGTCGCGGCACTCGAAGCCCACTTCCGTGCCTCCACCCACCGGACGTTCGCGGCTTAGCTGTTACCCCGGAATCGCCGCCACCAACCGCTTGGTGATGATATCCGGCGCCGTAATCGCCGAACCGCACACCACCGCGAAGGCGCCCTCAGCAAACGACAGCGCCACATGCTCCGGCGTCCAGATCCCGCCCTCGACGATCACCGGAACACTGAGCTCCGCCACCAGCCGCGCCACCAGCTCAAGCGGCGGCCGCGCCTGTCCCTCGGTCTGAGTCGTGTGACCAACCATGGTCGTCGCCACCATGTCAGCCCCCTCGCGCACGGCTGCTTCTGCTTCCTCGAACGTCGCGATATCCGCCATCACCAGCCTGCTCAGCCGGTGCACCGTCGCCGCGATCTCGGCAAAACTCTCGGCCGGCCGGGTTCCCGTGGTGGCCTGGATCGCAACGATCTCCGCCCCTGCTTCGGCCAATTCTGCTGCATCGTCGGATGAGGTCGTGATGTAGTTGTCGAACCCGCCGCGATTGTCCTTGGCGATACCGATGATCGGCAGCGTCGTGCGTGGCCGCAGCAACCTTACCACCTCCGCGCCATCGACACGGAACCCGCCTGCTCCGCCCAGCTCCGCCGCCTCCGCCATCAGCGCCAGGATGTCCGGCCTCTTCAGCGGGCTGCGCGGATCCATCGCCTGTGACGAAACGATCAACTGGCGTTCGAGCCGCTTCAGCACGGGGTTCATGACAAATCCCCGGTGATGGTGAAGTCGACCTCGAAGCTGCGATGCCAGGGGAAGCGCACATCCGCGATGCCAAGGTCCAGCCGCCCGGTCAGCCGCTTCAGCGACGCGTCGAGATCATCGCAAACCGCCGCCTCGGCACGTCCTTCCTCGCTGGCATCCCGGAACGTGTACACCCCCGCGTTGTAGGGCCTGCGCGCCAGCGTCATATAGGCAAAATCCTCGATCAACCGGTGCAGCAGCATCCGCCTCGCCGCGCCCGCATCGAGCGTCCCCGCCGCCCGCCCGATCTGGATCGCCGCCGCCGCTGCCACCACCGAGCCGAGCGCATTGCCCGCCGTGTTACAGCCGCCATAGGCGACCATCTCGAGCAGGATGCCGCGCCGGTGCAGTTCCTCGACCAGCAGCGGGTCGCCCCCATTCGAGTAGCGCAGGTCGGCCAGCGCCACGTCGCGGCCCGCGGCTAGCAGCCGCTCAATCAGGTCGGCGGTTTTCGTCGCTTCAGCCGCGTCGTCGGCGTCGAAGATCGTCTCCGTGCCATCGTGGCCCGCCCTGTTCTTCTGCACCACCATCCCGCAATGATCTCGCCGCTGCGGATCAGGCGCATGCACCACCAGCGACATGGCGCCCGCATCATCGACGATCCTCGAACCACTGGCCCGGATCTGCCGCTCCACCGCCTCGCGCATCGGGCTGTTCTCGTATTTCGCGATCCGCTCCATGCCCGGCGGATCGGCGCACTCCACCGTGAACGCCGGCACCACGCCGAAATGCGCCCCGAGCTGCCGCGCCACGAGCACCGCCGCCACCTCGTCGGCCCCCGGATACATCAGCACTTCGCCGGCAATCGGCAGCACCTTCGTCCACTGCCGAAGCCAGACCTGCTCCGCCGAGCCGGCCGAATGCTCGGCCGTATCGTCAGCGGTGATCAGCAGCGGATCGATCACCCCCTCCGAAGCCAGCGCGATCGCCTCGAGATTCACCTGGTGGTTCCGTAACCGTCGCCGCTCGAAATCGGCGACGACTTCGCCGAGCAGTTCCGCACGCAACGCCTCAAGCTTCGCAGCATTGCCCTCGAACTTGCCACCCACCGTTTCGAGCAAATCTCGATGATGCAGCGCCCCGAGCTGGTGCAGCTCCATGCCATGCTGCGCCCAGTAGTCCGGCTCTTCCTGCGGGTTGTAGGAATTGGACGCCCGCATCACCAGCGACACCGCGCAGAGCGGCAAATCCGGATGCGCCGCATGCAGCCGCCGCAGCACATCGAGCCGGCCGAATGCCGCAAGCGCCGCATCCCCGGTCGTCCGCGCCGCGATCAACCCGCCATAACAGAGCATATCGAGCGACGCGATCACCGCCCCGGTCGTCGCCGCCGTACTCTCGAGCCAGCGCCCGAGCCCATCGGCATCACCCGGCTGGCGAAGTTTCGGCAGCAGCTCAGCGGGCGGCAGCACCAGCGTTGCGCCGGCTATGGCCGCAATGCCGGCCGGCAGCCCGATATTCACCGGCCGTTCGTCGAGCGGCAGGAAGGCGAGCGATAAGGCACGTGTGGACGTCAATTGGTCTTGTCTCGGTTCGTGCGGTAAATGACGAAATCATAGGAATAGCGATCGGCCCGATAGACGCTCTCGGCATACTCGATGCGCTGGTTCTTGGCGTCATAGGCGACCCGCGACACCTTGAACGCCGGCGAGAACTCCGGAACCCCGAGCAGCTTCGCCAGCGGCGGATCGAGCACCGTGGCGTGGATCGATTGCTCCGCCTTCTCGATCTTCAAGTGGTAGGTCTCGGTCAGCAGCTGATAGAGCGAGCCCGTCAGCCCGCGTTCGGCGAGACCCGGCGCCAGCTTTGCCGGAATGTAGGTATCCTCGATGCACATCGGCTCGCCATCGGCGGTGCGAACACGCGAGATATGCGCCACAAGGTCACGCGGGCTGAGCGCCAGCCGCGCCCCGATACCCGCGCCGGCCGGGATTTCCTCGACCTTGGTATCCATCGACCCCGGCACCAGCCCCCGCGCCCGCATGTCCTGCGTGAACGAGGTCAGCTCTACCGATTTCGCGATCCGCGGCTCTGATACGAACGTTCCCGCGCCCTGCGTGCGATAGACCCGCCCCTCATAGCCGAGCTGATCGAGCGCGCGCCGCACCGTCAGGCGCGTCACCGCGAAAGTCTCGGCCAGCTCCCGCTCCGTCGGCAGCTGGTCGTGCGGCTTCAGCTCGCCCTCGATGAGGCCGAGCAGGTAGGCCCGCAACTGGGCGCCCTTGCTGCCCGCGCGTCCGCTTCCGGTGATTTCCGCCATGAATCGAGGTCCTCTCTCTGGCGCCCATACAACCACAGTCGCCCCGCGTCGCGCAAGCAGTGGTATACTCCAATTTGCGCAGACTGTGTCATTTATGGGCAATCATGTCGCCTTGTTGACGTCACCGAAAAAATTGGGCTACACCATTTGTCGGCATTTGAGCCAAGGGAGATTGCAGATGGAGCGGAAAGCTCAGGGACGCGCGGCTGGGGCCGCGATGTCGACCGCGCTCGGCGTGGTCATGATGTTCGGTGGAGCGCTTGGCGCTTATGCGCAGGACAAGACCGAGATTACATTCTCGTACCTGTGGGGCGGTGCCGAGGGCGCAGCGCTCGAGCAGATCATCACCGATTTCAACGCCAGCCAGGACAAGATCGTGGTCAAGGGCGTCTCGAGCCCGGATATGACCAAGCAGCTCGCCTCGATGTCGAGCGCCAAGGGCGCCTTCGATATCTCCGACAACTTCGCGTCCAACATCGCGTCGTGGTCGAACCAGGGCATCCTGTTGCCGCTCGACGAGTTCGGCATCGACACCTCGGATTTCCCCGAGAGCATCATGAAGCAGCTGGTCGTCGATGGCGTGCTCTACTCGGTGCCTATCGCCACGCACAACTTCCAGCTCGTCTACAACAAGAAGCTGCTCGATGAAGCCGGCGTCACCCCGCCGACCACTACCGCCGAGCTCGCCGACGCCATCAAGAAGCTGACCAAGGTCGATGCCGAAGGCAACGTCACCCAGCTCGGCCTCGGCCTCACCGATATCTCGGCTGGTTTGAAGACCCTCGGCTACGCCTTCGGCGGCGACTGGAACCGCGACGGCAAGCCGACCCCGACCGATCCGAACTTCATCAAGGGCGTGCAGTTCTACTACGACAATGTGGTGGCTCCCGTGACCCCAGCGGCCTACAACAAGTTCGTCGCTGGCTTCGGCCCCTACATGTCGGACCAGGACTCTTTCGCGCAGGGCAAGATCGCCATGGTGTTCGAGGGTGAATGGCGCGCCAAGTTCAACACCGAAGCCGGTCTGGACTGGGGCGTGGTGCAGGTCCCGGGCGAGACCCCTGAGCTCCTTGGCTCGACCTGGGCTGACGTGTCGACCATCTTCATTCCGACCAACACCCAGAACAAACAAGCCGCTGGCGAGTTCCTCAAGTATCTCATCAGCCCGCCGGCGATGGAAAAGTTCAGCCACGTGCTGGCGAACCTCCCGGGCCGCCTGTCGCTGGTGGATAGCGCCACCTACGACGACATCCCCAACTTCAAGGTCTGGCTCGATGCGCTGAAGAACCCGAACACCCACGGCCTGCCCCCGGCCCTCTACATGGCCGAGTACAATGCCGATCTCGCTTCGGCCTTCGACTCGGTGCTGCAGGGCAGCGCTACTCCGGAAGCGGCGCTCCAGGCCGTTGCCGATCGTGTTGGCTCCTACCAGCAGTAAGTCGAGTGGCTGATCCACAACCCAAATACCGCGAACCGACTGGCCGGGCCCTTCTCAAGGGCCTGGCCTTCGCCTCACCGTTCATCATTGGCTTTCTGGTGCTTTACGCCTGGCCGATCCTCGCCTCCGGCTATTACAGCCTGACCGACTTCAGCCTGTTCAAGGCACCGCGCTGGGTCGGGCTCGCCAATTATGAGCGGATGATCGACGACGCAAAATTCTGGAAGAGCCTCTACAACACGCTCTTCTTCACCTTTGTCGGCGTCCCCATCGATATCGCCATCTCGATCTTCGGCGCCCACATCCTCAACCAGAAGCTGAAGGGCCAGCCGCTCTGGCGCGCCCTCGTCTACCTGCCGTCTATCGTCCCCGCCGTTGCCGCCGGCTTCCTCTGGCGCTGGCTGCTGAACGCGCAATACGGCTTCGTCAACGAGATCCTGCGCTGGTTCCACCTCCCCCAGCCCAACTGGCTGCTCGATTCCGCCTGGGGCGGCATCTCGGTGATCGTGCTGATGCTCTGGACCGTCGGCGGCACCATGCTGATCTACCTCGCCGCGCTCAAGAACGTGCCGCAGGAGCTCTACGAGGCCGCCGAACTCGATGGCGCCGGACCGCTACGCCGCTTCTGGCACATCACCTGGCCGATGATCTCACCCTGTTCCAGGTGATCGTGCTGCTGATCGCCTTCCTCCAGGTCTTCACCCAGCCGTTCGTCCTCTCGAAGGATCCCGGCCTCGGCACTCAGACCGCCACCGGTCCTGGCGACTCGATGCTGAGCTACTCGATCTACCTGTTCCAGAACGGCTTCACCTTTTTGAAGATGGGCTACGCCTCGGCCATGGCCTGGGTGCTGCTGTTCGTGACATTGGCCATAACCTTGCTGATCCTGTGGTCGGCCAAGAAGTGGGTGTTCTATGACAACCGCTGAACTCACCGGGGCTGCGCTCGGCGAGCGCGTGCCCGTCGGCGGCCGCTTCGGCTGGCTGATGACGATCTACCGCTACGCGCTGGTGATCCTCCTCGCCGCGGTCTTCGTCTTCCCCTTCGTCGTCATGCTGACGACCGCCTTCAAGGTCTCCGACGAGATCTTCATGGCGCCGCCGGAGCTGCTGCCACGCACCTGGACCCTCGAGCACTTCGCCAACGCCCTGACGCAGATTCCGTTCTTCCGCTTTCTCACCAACACCATCGTCATCGCTGGGCTGAGCGTCCTCGGCACCGTGCTGGTCTCGCCACTCGTCGCCTATTCGCTGGCAAAACTCCGCTGGCGCGGCCGGAACCTGCTCTTCATCATGGTGCTCGCCACCATGATGCTGCCGCCGCAAGTGACGCTCATCCCGATCTACATGATGTGGAACAATGTCGGCGCCACCGGCACCATCCTGCCGCTGATCGTCCCCGCCTTCCTCGGCACGCCGTTCTTCATCTTCCTGATCCGTCAGTTCCTGTTGAGCGTGCCGGACGAACTGATCGAGGCAGCCAAGGTCGATGGCGCGTCCGAGTTCCGCATCTACTGGTCGATCGTGTTGCCAATCGCCCGGCCGGCGCTCATCACCTCTGCGGTGTTCCAGTTCGTTTGGGCCTGGACCGATTTCCTCTATCCGCTGATCTATTTGAACGACGAGGAGAGCTACACGCTCTCGATCGGGCTCTACTCCTTCCTCGGCCAGCACGGCGTGCAGTGGGGACCGCTGATGGCGGCATGCGTCCTCTTCACGCTGCCGGCCTTCCTGATCTTCCTCGTCTTCCAGCGCTACTTTATCGGCGGCATCGCCACGGGCGCGCTGAAGTGAGTGACGTCGCACTCGCAGTCGACATCGGCGGCACCAAGATCCTCGTGGGTCTGGTCGCCGCCGACGGCACCATCATCGAGAGCGAGCAGGCGCCTACACCGGCTCGGGAAGGTCCCGATGCGATCATCGCAACGGTAGTCAGGCTCGCCGAGAACGTCCGCCGACCGGGCGTTACCCGTTGCGGCGTCGGCACCGCCGGCATCGTCGGCGAGGATGGCGAGATCACCTCCGCCACCGATCACCTCGCCAACTGGGCCGGCACCCCGCTCCGGCAGCGGCTGACCGAAGCGCTCGGCATGCCGGTGACCGTCCTCAACGACGTGCAAGCCGTCGGCCTTTGCGAAACCCTGCTCGGCGCGGCCAAGGGCAAGCGGTCCGCTCTCCTCCTCGCCCTCGGCACCGGCGTCGGCGGCGCCATCGCCCGCAACGGCATGGTCGAGCGCGGCACCCATGGCATCGCCGGCAGCATCGGCCACCACCTCTCGCCCATCCGCCGCGGCCGCCGCTGCCCCTGCGGCGGCACCGACCATCTCGAGGCCTATGCCAGCGGCACCGCGATGGAGGAAGAATATCGCACCCGCACCGGCCGCGATGCCCGGCTGCGCGAAATCGCCACCCTCGCCCAATCCGGCGACAGCGACGCTAATACAGTGATTGCCGAAGCCGCCGAAGTGCTCGGTGCCGTGATCGGCAGCGCCAACAATGTCGTCGATGCTGAAATTGTGGTCATGGGCGGCGGCGTCCTCGCCCTTGGCGACATGCTGCTCGTCCCTGCCCGGGCCGCAGCGAAGCGTGAAGCCCTCGGTGCCAGCAAAGCCGTCGAGATCGTCCCGGCTCAGTTCGGGCCAAGGGCATGTCTGATCGGCGCTGGCCTGGCGGCCCTTACCGCCGCTTGAACACCGGTGCACGCTTCTCCTTGAACGCCGCGCGCCCTTCCTTGGCATCCTCCGTCGCAAAGCAGATCGCCTGCAAATCGCGCTCGTAGCTGATCGCGTTGGCGATCGACAGCTCCCAAGCCGCCCGCAGATTGAGCTTCGCCGTCTCCGCGGCAATCGGCGCCCGCGCCGCGATCGCCTGCGCGATCTTGTTGGCTTCCGCCATCAACTCCGCCTGCGGCACGACACGAGAAACGAGACCCCACTTCTCCGCCGTCGCCGCGTCGATCGGATCGCCCGTCATCACCATCAGCGCCGCGTTCGACGGCCCGACGGCATGTGCGAGGTTCACCGCCATGCCGCCGCCGCCGATCCACCCAAGCTTGATCTCCGGCGCCGCAAAGCTCGCGTTCGTCGACGCAATACGGATATCGCACGCCATCGCCGTCTCCAGCCCGCCGCCAAAGGCATACCCGTTCACCGCCGCGATCGAGGGCTTCAGTAGCGCCCGGATCGCATCGCAATAATCCGGCCGGTTCCTGAAATTCCACGCCGTATCGTAGTCATCGAGCGTGCGAATGTCCGATCCAGCGGAGAACGCCTTCTCCCCCGCCCCGGTCAGGATCACGCAGCGGATGCCGTCGTCCGCGTTGAACTCCGTCACCGCCGCCACCAGCGCCGCCGCCATCTCCGGCGTCATCGCGTTCAGCTTTTCCGGCCGGTTGATCGTGATCGTCCCGACGAACCCGTCGCGGGCAACGAGAATGTTGTCGCTCATACCCCGTTCTCCGCCACCGCGCCCTTGGCCAGCAGGCGCTCGATCTCGGCATCTTCGAAGCCCGCCTCGATCAGCACGTCGCGGCTGTGCTGCCCCACAACCGGTGCGCCACGATCCACCGTCGACGGCGTCTTCGAGAACCGGATCGGGAAGCCCGGCGTCTTCACGTGCCCCTCGGTCGGGTGCTCATACTCGACGAACGTGCCGTTGTGCCTGATCTGCTCGTCCTCGACGAGGTCGGCATAGCCATAGACCGGCCCGCACCAGATATCGGCCGCCCGCAGCAGCTCCAGCCATTCAGCCGTCGTCTTGGTCTTCAGCCGGTCGCGCGTCTTGGCAAAAATCTCGTCGCGCTTGGCCCAGGTATCAACCTCGTCGTCCATGGTCAAAAAGCTCGGCTCGCCGATCGTCGCCCCGAGGTTTGCGAGCTTGGGAAACGCCACGATGATGAACCCGTCCGACGTCGCGAACGCCCCGTAGGGCGCGCGGATATAGACATGCGCATGCGGTTCGGCCGACCGCATCTGCGGCTTGTGACCCACGGTGAACACCGAAAGTTCCTGCATCTGGATCGTGGTGATCGCATCTAGCATGTTCACCTGCACCAACTGGCCCTCGCCGGTCCGCTCGCGATGCAGCAGCGCCGCCAACGCCCCTTCGAATGCCGTGTAGGCGGTGATCCCATCGACCAGATACTGGCCCGCCGCATTCGGCGGCTCGCCCTCGCGCCCAGCCGATAGCATCGCCCCCGACATGCCCTGCAGCACCAGATCCTGCCCCGGCCGATTGAGATACGGCCCATCCTCGCCATAACCCGATATCGACACGTAGATCAGGCGCGGATTGATCGCGCTAAGCGTCTCGTAGTCGACCCCAAGGCGCTTCGCCACGCCCGGCCGATAGTTCTGCAGAAACACATCCGCCGTCTTCACCAGCTCGAGCAGCACCGCCTTGCCGTCGGGGTCCTTGAGGTCCACCGCGAGCGAGCGCTTGTTGCGGTTGAGCGACAGGAACGAGACGTTGACCTTGTTGCCGCGCGCTCCGCCCGCCGCCGTGTGGCGCTGCCACTCGCCGGTCACAGGCTCCACCTTCACCACATCGGCCCCTAGGTCACCGAGCCGCTGCGCCGCAAAGGGCCCAGCCATGGCGATGGAACAATCGAGAACGCGATAACCGGACAGGATGCCCATAGTCAAAACTCCAAAGGAGAAAAGGTCGGTGGAAGGCCGTCTCTATCAGTCAGCACCACCCCCGCACGCATCAGTGCATGACCCAGCCGCCATCGACATGGATGGTCTGCCCCGTGATGAACGAAGCCGCATCCGACGCCAGGAACATCAGGATATTGGCGATGTCAGCCGGCGCCCCGCGCCGCTGCAGCGCCTGCGCCTCATAGATGCGACTCTCGTAGGCCGGCAGGTCGGGATGGATCTTCTCCGCGTCGGTCGGAAACGCCCCCGGCGCCACGGCGTTGACGGTAATCCCGTGCTTGCCGAACTCCCGCGCCCAGGAGCGGGTGAGGCCCACCAGCGCCATCTTCGACTGCACATAGGGCGTCAGGTCCGACCAGCCGCCCGAAATCGTCACCGACGAAATGTTGATGATCCGCCCGCGCTTCGCCGACTTCATGTGCGGCAGCGCCACCTGCACGCAGACGATCCCCGCATCCACGTTGATGCGCTGCACCAGTTGCATCTCTTCGATCGTGTAGGCCTCGAACGGCTTGCTCGGATAGATCGCGGCATTGTTGATGACGATGTCGAACCCGCCGACCTCGCCCGAGAGCTTCTCCAGCCCGGCGCGCAATCCGGCCAGATCCGAAAGATCGAGCATCGCCACCGTCAGTCCCGGCAAATCCTTCGCTGCATCCCGCAGCGCCGCGACCTTCTTCGAATCATTATCGATGGCGATCACCTTTGCTCCCGACCGCAGCATTTCGAGCGTCGTCTCGAGCCCCAGCCCGCCGGCAGCACCGGTGTAGAGAATGGTCCGCCCGGCCAGCGAGCCGAAATGGTCCTGCCCCATCAGCGCCCGCCAATCTTCAGATGGTTGCCCGAAATCGCCGGATACTCGTTCTCCGGCTGGCCGGAGATCGCCCGTATCCGTGCCTCGCTCGCCGCGATGTCTTGAGTCCCGTCCAGCACGCGGAACACGCTGTCATAGCGCTTCTCCTCGCCATGCTGCAGCCAGATCATCTCGCCGCGCTCGCGCGCCGCGAGGTTGCCGAGCACATGGTTGGTGGAGGGCTCGATGCCGAGCGCATACTGCCCGGCCTGCAGGTTCTGCCACTCGTAGAGACACGGGAACTGCGCCTTGCGCGTCTCGACCTCGAAGCCGATCCCGACACGATCGTTGACCAAGGCCACAAACTGCTTGCCATCAACATCGGCCCCGAGCTCGTGCTGCCAAACCTGCTCATGGAAATCGAGCTTTGGCGCCGGCAGCGTGCGATACCCCGCGCCCTGCTTGCGATAATCGTCGCCCGCATGCGCCGCCCACACCACGTCGGTGATCGGCGCCAGATAGCGCGAGCCCTCGTCCAGCACCGGATGCCCGACATTGATGTGGTAGCAATACATGTGCGGCGTCTTGTAGAAGCCGTGATTCACCACCCGGTCGCTGATCCGGATTTCATTGCCGCCGACATCCGCCTCGATCCGCCGGATCAGGTGCAGGTCTTCGCCGAACACCGCCGATTGCTGCACCACGCCCTCGGCCCACAGCACGCACTCGTCGCCGCGCCATTCCTCGCCATAACCGGTGAGCTTGCCCGGGATCGTCCCCACCCGCCCATGCAGCGAGTGCCTGACCGTCTGCTTCGGCGAATAGACGTAATTGTCCGCCGGCACCTCGTTCATAAACAGGATGTGGTCGAGCCCGCAGGTCACCAGCAGCCCCGAGAACGACCGCGCCCATGCCAGCCCACCCTCGCCCTCGTATTCATGCAGCCCCGGATGCCGGAAGCCGGCCGGGGAGTTCCAGCCGATAGCCTGCCCCTTGAACTCGCAGTCCGCAATATCGAGCGCGCGATCCACCAGCGCCGTGAACCGCAGCCCCGAGCCGGTGCGAAACTCGAGCATGCGGATGCCGCGCTCAACCCCGTCCGACAGCTCCATCAGCCGCACGCCGGCGAACTGGCTCAGCATGCCCGCATGCTCGGCGATCTCGCGGCGGGTATAGGTCCGCCCGTTCAGCTTCACCATCGGGGACTCCTCAGTCGAGATGGTAGATTTCGGGGATCATGCTCCACCACTCGCCTTCGGCGGCGGTCTTGAGCGGCGCCTGGCACGGGTCGGTGAGCGCCAGCCACTCCTTGGTGATGGAGCGTTCGCCGAGCACCTTCATGTCGGCCGCGTAGTCCGATCCGGTGTACTCCCAGTACCCGAACAGCAGCATCTCCGGCTCGCGCAGGTAGATCGAATAGTTGCCGATGTTCGCCGCGCTCAGCGCCGCATTCATCTCCGGCCACGGCTTGGCGTGCAGCCGCTTGTACTCGTCGAGCTTCTCGGGTTTCACGCCGATCACCATGCCCATGCGCTGGACCACGATCTACTCCTTGGTGCCGCCGGCGGTCATGCCGGAAACGAGATAACGCTGCGCAAACAGGAACACGAGCAGCACCGGGGCGATGGCCACCAGTGTCGCCAGCGCCAGGGCCGACAGCGTGATCGTCGTCGACGCGGCATTGGTCGGGTTGAAGGCCGGGACGTTCGAGAGCAGCTCGGCGAGGCCGACCTGGATCGGCGCCTTTCTCCCCGGCAGCGTCACGTAGGGCAGGAAGTAGTTGTTCCAGTTGCCGGTGAAACTGAAGAAGCCGACCAGCGCGATCACCGGCGTCGCGAGCGGCATGGCGATCTTCATGAACACCTGCCACTCGTTGGCCCCGTCCATGCGCGCCGCCGACAGCAGATCGCGCGACACCGCGGTCGAGAAGTAGATGTAGGTGAGGTACACCCCGAACGGATAGAACGAGAACGGCAGGATGGCCGCCAGCGGATTGCCGATCAGCCGCACAGCACTAAGCTCGAGGAAGATCGGCAGCACCAGCGCCGTACTCGGGATCAGCATTACGATCAACGTCACGATCAGCAGCAGCCGCCGCCCCGGAAACTCCGTCATCGCCAGCGCGTAGCCGGCCGGGATGGAGATGCCGAGCGTGATCACCAGTGCCGACACGCAGTAGAAAACCGAATTGCCGATCCAGGTCCAGATCAGCCCGCCCTGGAAGGTCATGAGGCTCTGCCAGTTGCTCATGAGCGTGCCGATATCGCCCGGCGCGAACGGCGCTTCGAGCAGCAGCTGGCGATCGGTCTTGGTCGGCGCGATCAACAGCCAGATCAGCGGCACGACGAAGAACAGCGCGAAGACGATGAGGATGAGGACCCCGAAGGCGCGCCCCAGCCATGCTCCTGGCGACAGGTCCCTGGACCGGCCGCCCACGATATCCGAACTAGGCGCGCTCAAAGAGACCACCCTTGAAGACGAAGTAGATGGAGAGCGCGACGGCGACGGCCAGCAGCACCAGCGAGATCGCCGCCGAGCCGTTGAAGTCGTTCTGCTTGAACGCATAGAGGAAGGCGAGCTGGTTCAGCGAGTAGTCCTGCCCCACCACGCCGCGGCTCGCCTGCGCCAGGACGCGCGGCTCGACGAAGAGCTGCGTCCCCCCGGCGAAACTCATGATCACCATGTAGGCGATCCACTTGCGCATTAGCGGGATCTGGATCGACCAGGCGATCTGGATCGGCCCGGCCCCATCGATGCGGGCGGCCTCGATCACGTCCTTCGAAATATTGTTGAGCGCGCCATACATGATGACGATCCAACCGCCGGCGCCGGTCCAGAACGCGATCACCGCGAGCACGATCGGCAACCGGCTTGCCTCGACGGCGCCGACGAAGGTCTCGATGCCCACCGCCTGCAGCAGCCACGACACCGGGCTTACCGTGGGATCGAGCACGAACAGCCACAGCATCACGCTCGACGCACCGGCCAGCGCACCGGGGATGTAGTAGACGAAGCGCATCGCGACCGAGAACCAGCGCAGCCCGATCGAGTGGACGAGGATGGCAAGCGTCACCACCAGCACCACGAGCAGCACCAGCCAGACGACGATGAAGATGCCGACATGTTCCACCGCGGGCAGGAAGCGGTAATCCTTGAACACCTTGAGGAAGTTGTCGAACCCGACAAAGGCATTCTTCTTGGTGAAGGCGAGATAGATCGCATAGAGCGCCGGCAGGATGCCGAAGACGATCAGGAACAGCGTGTAGGGCGTCGCGAACAGGATGCCGATGCGGCCCTGCGCGCGCTCGACGCTCACGCCCTTCTTCGGGCGTTCGAGCGCCGGGGCGGCGGCGCTATGCTCGATCGTGCTCACTTACGGCGACTCCCAGGCACTAGGCGGATAAGAACTCGTGGCCGCGGAGTATCTTACCCCCACCGGCTGTCATCCCTGCGAAAGCAGGGACCCAACTCGCCGCCCGCGCCAGAGGTGACATGGGTCCCTGCTGTTGCAGGGATGAAATCGAGCAGGAGGCGCACTCAGCGCATGGTTGCCCGACCATTGTAGAACCGAGGGCACGACGCGCCCTCGGCAAGCTCAAGCCGCTTGTCACTCGACAGTATAGCCGACGACCTGCGCCTCGTTCTTCATTTCCTGCTCCCACTCGGGGCTCAGTTCGGTCATCGTCTTGCCCGCCGCGAGGCCGGGAGTGATGATCTTGGCCCAGGCCGTTTCGGGCGAGAAGTTCGGGTAGCCCCAGCCGCTCCACACGCTCGACGCGGCCGCCTGGATGGCGGCCTTGAAGTCGCCGGCATAGAAGCCGCTCGCCGCCTGCGTCTCCAGCCACTTGTCGGCCGCCGCCTGATAAGCCGGCAGACCACCGGTCCCGGCGATCTTCTCGTCAGAAACGATGAACTTGAGGAAGGTCTTCACCGCCTCCGGGTTCTGGGTATGGCTCGAAGCGTACCAGACGCCGCCGCCGACATTGCCGGTGACAGCATCGCCGTCAGCCCACTTCAGCGGCGGAGCCGCCACCCAGTCGCCGGCCTTGGCGTTGACGCCGCCCGGGTTCTGGAACAGCGCGCCCGCATACCAGGCAGCGCCCGGGATGGCGACGAGCTTGTCGGCCGTGGCGACGAAGTTGGCGCCGAACAGGCTGTCGAGCGTCAGTGTCTTGTTGGCGACCATGTGGTCGATGAGGTTCGAAACCTTCACCGAATTGGGATCGGAGGTGTCCGACCTGAAGGTCTCGCCTTCGACCTGGAAGATCGGGGCCTGGCCGGACCAGTAGTAGACATAAGGGCCGGGGAAGGCGTCGCCGATGGCGCCGAGGAAGTAGCCCGGATGCTCGGCGGCGAGCTTGTCGCCCAGCGCCTGGTACTCTTCCCAGGTGGTCGGGGCGGCGTAGCCGAACTGATCGAGCAGGGTCTTGTTGTACCAGAACAGCACCGGCGCGAGGTCGTTGCGGAGGCCATAGACCTTACCGTCGACGGTCACCGGGTCGAGCGCGCCCGGCGTGAAGCCATCAAGGAAAGCCTGGTCTAGGAAGCCCTCGTTCAGCACCTGCGCGAAGGCCTGTGCGCCGTTGTTCTCGCGGGCGGCCCAGGCGGCATCGTTGTTCTGGGTCGAGAACACGACGTCCGGCCAGCCTTCATTGGCCTGGTCGGCGAGGCTGATCTTGGTCTGGAACGTGCCCGAAGCGCCCGAGGAACCATCGTCGAGGACGAGGTTGACCGGCACTTCCGGATGAGCGGCGATGAACGCCTCGACGGCCGGCTGACGGGTCGCATCGGCCCAGACGGTGATGGCTCCGTCCTGGGCAAGGGCGGCGCCGGCGACGAGGATCGCCGAGAGCGCCACGGTGGTGCGCAAAAGATTCATAACGATGTCTCCTCCCTGGATGACAAAAGTCGTGTTGATCAGTTTCAGGCCGCGCGCAGCGTGTTCGCGACGCGCGGATTGAACGGGGCCTCGCCGAGCTCGGAGCGCGGCAAAAGATTGGGGCGCGCCCACTCGCGGCGGGCGGTCTCGTTCAGGACGAGACCATGGCCCGGACGGTCCGGTGCATAGGCCCAGCCATCCCGGATCTCGACCGGCTGGTCGACGAGATGGTCGAAATTCTGGAACGAGTATTCGAGCCACTGCACTTCCGGCAGCGCACAGGCGGCATGGATGCCGACCTCGAGGAAGGTATTGCCGAGGCTGACCGGTATGCCGCGATCGGCGGCGAGCCAGCCGATGCGCATCACGTCGGTCACCTGGCCGTGCACATTGAGAATATCGGTCGCATCCGCTTCCATCAGCAGGCGCTTGCCGTTCGCATCGAGATATTCGCCCGAGTTGATCAGCGTCCAGTTGGCCGCGTCCTTGAGCATCCTGAGCCCGGCATGGTCGTTGCGGAGGATCGGGTCTTCGACCCACAGCAACTCGAACCCGGCGTCGCGGATGGTCGTGAGCTTCACCAGCGCCTCTTTGGCGCCCCAGGCCTCGTTGGCGTCGATCATCACTAGCGCGTCCTTGCGGACGACGTCCTTGAGGATCTTCAGCCGGTTGAGGTCCCAGGCGAAATCGGGGTTGCCCACCTTGATCTTGAAGGCGCGGTAGCCGATCGCGTTGGCATGGGCGAAAAAGCGCGCGAACTCGTCGTCCGAGAGATGGTAGTCGAGCCCGCTGGCATAGGCCTCGACCTTGTCGCGGCGGCTGCCGAGCAGCTGGTGCAGCGGCAGGTCCACTTCCTTGGCCGCGAGATCCCAGAGCGCCACCTGCAGCGCCTCATGGAAGGGCAGCGTGAAGGCGCGCTGGTTGCCGCCGCGTGGACGGCCGACGCGATGGACGAGCGCCGCCGGCGGCTGGCCTTCAAGACCGGCCCAGACTTCCGACCGGAACACCCGTTCGATCTCGGCCTGGTCGGGCAGCGGGAAAAACAAGGTCTGGATAAATCCCAGGCCGACCGCGCCGGTATCGGCAATCAGCTCGAGCGCCGCTATGTTCACGTCGTCGGCGCGTACCTGGCTATCACCGATCACGCGGTCGCGGGCGAACTGGAAACGGGTGATGCGGAACTCGACAATGCGCATAAGTGGCGATCTCTGATCGACTAGTGTTCAAGACTGATATATCAGTGGCTGGTGGTAATAGACCAATGAAGGCGGACGCACAAGTGGCTGGAAGAGAGGCATCGGAGATTCTGGCCGACGTGCAACCGGGTGGCCGGCTGAGCGATCTCGCCTACAGGCGTATCCTCGAAAACCTGTTCGACCGGCGCCTACCGGCCGGCGCCTTCGTTTCCCAGAACGACCTGGTGAAGCTCCTCGGCATCCCCGTTGCGCCGCTCCGGGACGCGCTCCGCACGCTCGAAGTCGAGGGCATCCTCACCATCCACCCGCGTTCGGGCATCCAGTTCGTGAAGCCGGGGCTGGAGCTGACCAAGTCGACCTATCAGTTCCGCACTATCGTCGAGCGCGCCGCGGTCCGCACCTTCGCCGAGCTCGGTGACGAGGACCTGATCGAGGAACTCGGGACTCGCCACCGCGCCCTCGCCAGCAGAATCGAGAAGGACGGTCTCACCCCCGAAGCCATGGCCGAGATGGAGGTGCTCGAGACCCTGCTCCACAACTCGGTCATCGACATCCTGCGCAACCCGCTGATCGACACCAGCTACCATCGCATGCACAACTACCTGCGGCTGGTCCGCCTCGACCGCAAGATGACCGTGCCGCTGGCCCAGCGCTCGATCCGCGAGCATCTCGAGATCATCGACGCCTGCGCCAAACGCGACCCCGACCGGGCCGAGACGGCACTCGTTGCTCACTTCAACGCCGCCCTGCAGCGCCACCTCGGCATGTTCGTGTAGCGGCGTAGCGGCCTCTTATCCTCCCCGTTCACGAGGGGGACCGCCGAAGGCGGCGGAGGGGCCACACTCACCGGCGCCTTCCCGTCGCCCCCCTCCACCAGCTGCGCCGGTCCCCCAGGGGAGGATGAAGAGGCACCATCGGGGACCTATGACCTTACTGCGCCGGGCTCGCCTCGGGCTCACTCTCATCGTCCGGTGCCGCCGCATAGACCGCCGTCAGCTGGCGATAGTACTTGCTGTTGAACGCCAGGATCGTCACCACCACGCCGAGCATCCCGGCCAGCGTGAACACCAGCGCGATACCGCGCGCCTGTCCCGTGCCGAACCACCCGCCGATCAGCTCCGCACCAAGCCCGGTGGTCATGAACGGGATGAAGATGAACTCCGCAATCGGCCCGATCATGAACGCGGTGAGCGGCGAGGCCGCCTGCTCCACCGATTGCGCGAAGCCGAACACTCGCCCCTGCCGCTCGAGCGGCACCACCTTCTGCAGCGTCGTGTGCTCGGCCGCCTCGGCATAGGGCCCGAGCAGCATCCAGATGAACATGCCGGCGACCAGCAGCCAGATCGAAGGCTGAATGGTGAACACGCAGCACACCGCCCAGCTGATCAGATTGACCATCAGCAGCGTGCGCAGTGGCTTCTTGCCGAGCCCCGTCTTGGCGATGATGATCCCCGAGATGATGAAGGCAGTCGACAGCACGCCGAACAGCAGCCCCCATATCTCCACCGACACGAGCGACAGGCCGTAGGCATCGAGCAGCGCCATGAAGATGCCGCCGAGAAAGTTGTTGAAGGTCGCGAACAGGATCAGCGCGAACAGCCCCGGCACCGCCCCGATCACCCGGATGGTCCCCCTGAGATCGACCGTCTTGGGCTCGGCCGGCGCATCGGCAGTCGGCTCGACCCGCCCCTCATCCACCTTAACGAACCACAGGTGCGCGAACACCAGTACAGTCAGCACCAGCGCGAGGACCAGCACCGCATGCATCCCGCCCCAGGCGACGAGAAAGCCTGAAATCACCGACGTGGTCAGGAATCCGATGCCCGTCACCATCCCGACCAGCCCGTTCGCCTTGTCGCGCCGATCCTCCGGGATCAGGATCGTCACCAGCGTCGGCAGGGCGATCGAGCGGATATTGCCCGCGATCACCCCGAACATCACGACGAGCACGAAAATCCAAAGCACCGGGCCATAGGGATTGGTGAAGACCGCCTCGGGGAACGCCAGCAGCACGACCATGCCGACGACGTAGAATCCGAATGACACCACGCTCGAACCCAGCATCACCAGGCGCTTGGCATTATGGTCGACGATCGAGCCGAACCAGATCCCGAAAGCCGCCGTGAGCACTAGGTAGATGCCCGCGATCATGCCGGTCGCGAACACCGAATGGGTCTCGAGATAGACCCAGAAGGTCACCGCGAACCACACCGTGAAATTGGTCACGTTGGCAACGAGGTTATTGCCGAGAATCTGGTGAAACGGGGACATGGCAGGGTCTGGCTCCGTGGGACAGATTGCCTAACGCATGAAGGCCGGAATGGAAACCGTGACAAAACCCTGCCGCGCCGATGCCAATCGCACCGGCCAAACAAAAAGCCCCGCTTTCGCGGGGCTCTTGCAATCCAGGATTGGTTGCGGGGACAGGATTTGAACCTGTGACCTTCAGGTTATGAGCCTGACGAGCTACCGGGCTGCTCCACCCCGCGTCAGATTCAACCCTCGGATTGATCGCGTCTTTCGAACGCAGCCATCGCCGCGACGCAGGGCGTATATAGGGGGTGATCCCCCCGACCTCAAGGCAAAAAGCGCCGCCGTGACACTTTTTTGACCGGCTACGGTGCGACCGGTGCCGTCGGCTCGACGGGCGGCGCTTCGACCGGCTTCGGCGACTCGCCACCCTGGCCGGCGGAAGGGCTGGCCTTGGCGCAGCCGATACCCACCTCGCGATAGAGCTTGTTGCCGGCATTGACGAGTTGCAGCTTCACCACCTCGAGTCCGCGCCGGCTGGCGCGTGGCCCCAGTGCCTGCGGCCGTGTCGCGACATCCTTCACCAGCTTTTCGAGATAGGGCACCAGCAGCTGGATTGATTCGAGCGCCGAGTAGGTTGCCTTGCAGTTTTTGGCCATGCCGGCCTGGACCGCGAGCGCGAGGTTGGCCTCGGCGACCTGGCGCGCTTCGATCACCGCCGTGGTGAATTCCGCCGTCTGTAGCTTGGCCGGCGTCGTGTACCGCGCCTCGCCCGCCTGCTCGGGTGGCGGCACATAGCCGACGCAGATGCGACTCAGCCACTCTTCGGCCCGCACCCGGGCGGCGAACGTGATGATGCGCGACTGGATCACATTGGCCTTGAGCGGCGCCGCCTCCTTTGGCGGCTTGCCGGCAAGGGCCTTATCCACCTCGGCCAGCATCGAATAGCCGAGCGCGAAGGCATTGGCCGCCCGCGTAAGCTCGAGGCAGTTGCGCGCCTTCGCCGCCGGCTGCAGCTTCAGCGTATCCTGGCCGACACTGGCGGTGACGGCGCCGGTGAGCTCGCGCAGCTGCTTCAGCTCCATCTTGGCGATGCTGTCCGCCCGGGGCAGATCCTGGGCCACGCCCGGCACCGCCGATAGCAGCGCGAGTGTCCCGGCGATGGCAAGAAACGGCAGGAGTTTGCTCAAGAACGGGTACCTCGGATGCGTCGGGCGGGCACTGTCTCCGATCATCCCCGCCGGCGCAACCTCGGGGATTGTCTCAATCTCGTGAGGCCCATAGGGTGCCGCCGATTTTTAGAGGGAATTGCCTGACATGAAGATGAAGACGCTTGGCCGCACCAATGTCGCGGTCTCCGAAATCTGCCTTGGCACCATGACCTGGGGCAAGCAGAACACCGAGGCCGAAGGCCACGCGCAGATGGATTATGCCGTCGTGCAGGGCATCAACTTCTTCGACACCGCCGAGATGTACGCCGTGCCGCCCGATGCCTCGACCTACGGCAAGACCGAGGAGATCATCGGCAGCTGGTTCCAGAACACCGGCAAGCGCGACCAGATCGTCCTCGCTTCGAAGGTCGCCGGCGGCGGCCGCCCCTGGGTCCGCGGCGGCCGCGGTATCGACGGTCCGAGCGTGCGCGAGGCGGTCGAAGGCAGCCTGCGCCGCCTCAGGACCGACCGCATCGACCTCTACCAGATCCACTGGCCCCGCCGCGGTCACTACCACTTCGAAGGCTCATGGGACTACGAGCCCTTCCGCCAGGACAAGGCGAGCGTCGTCCCCAACATGCTCGAAGTGCTGCAGGTAATGGGCGAGCTGGTCAAGGAGGGCAAGATCCTCCACTTCGGCCTCTCCAACGAGACCGCCTGGGGCACCATGCAATACCTCAAGCTCTCGATGGAACTTGGGCTGCCGCGCGTCCAGACCATCCAGAACGAATACAATTTCCTGCGCCGCTACTACGATCTCGATCTCGCAGAGCTGGCCTACCACGAGGATGTCGGCCTCCTCGCCTACTCGCCGCTCGCCGCCGGTGCGATCTCCGGAAAGTACCTCGGCGGCGTGCTGCCACCCGGCACGCGCGGCGCCGTCGCCGGCTCGGCCTATCGCAACAACCAGTACACCGAGCCCGCCATCCGGGCCTATATCGAGCTCGCCGACAAGCACGGCCTCGACGTCAACCAGATGGCCATCGCCTTCTGCCTGACCAAGCCCTTCATGACCTCGGTGATCATCGGCGCCACCAGCATGGACCAGCTCAAGACCAACATCGCCGCCGCCGACGTAAAGCTCTCGCCCGAAGTCCTCGACGGCATCCAGCAGACCTTCATGCGCTACGCACGGACGCTGTAGATCAACCGATAGAGACGGCCCCCTCCCCCCTTAAAGGGGGAGGTGAAGAGAAGAGGCTCAATCTTCAATCGTGCCGAGTGAACCGGCAGGGCACCTCCCCCTTTAAGGGGGAGGGGGCCGTCTCTATCGGCTGGCACTCTTCCGTCACCAGCCCAAACAACAAAAATTCCCCCGCCGCCGACCAACTTTGGCATCCAAATTCTCGACCAATTCCATAGAGTTTGGCAAAGTCACCTCATTCGCCGGGTCCTCCTCCCTCCCTTCCCGGCGCCCAAGCGACCCCGCCGCCGCCCCCTGTCGGCGGCGGGGCCCGCAACCTAGAGGAGACGCGACGTGCTGCACTTCATCGGCATCCTGAGCCCGCGTGAGGACTTGCCCGAGGGCGACGATCGTCAGAAACCTTTCTTCGGCCCCGAGTGGCGTCTGACCCGCGCCGAAAGCGACGCTGCCGTGCTCGCCGGCAAGTGGCCGGCGCCGGCGGATAAGCCGACTGATCCGGCCGAGACCATGCGCTTCGTCAACCTGCTCTCGCCCCCGTTCATCTAGGGCAACCGCACGCCGCCGCGTTATAAGGAGGCTTCCGATTCTCGGGGCCCCCTACGCATGACTCTGGTTGCGACGCTTTTCCCGCTCGTTTGCTGGTTCGCCTACAATTACGGTGTGCCGCTGTTCGAGCGACGCCGCCCATCGCTTTCCGTGATCATGTCGATGCAGCGCCGCCGCTGGGTGGCCAATGCCGTCAAGCGCGACACGCCCATGGATGCGATCCTCGCCGGCAACCTGATGGGTTCGGTTAGCTTCCTCGCCTCGACCTCCGTGCTGCTGATTCTTGCGGTCTTCACCGCCTTCGGCAACCTGACCGCGCTGATGGGAACGCTCGATATCGTCGGCATCCACGCCGGCTACACGACCCAGGATGCGCAGATCCACCTGTTCGTAACGCTCACCATCTTCGTCCTGAGTTTCTTCTCGTTCACCCTGGCGCTGCGCCAGTTCAACCATTTCTGCATCATGCTCGGCGCCATCGAGCACTCGCGGCACACCAAGCGCGAGGAGATCGACGCCATCGCCCAGCTCAACACGCTCGCCGCCAAGAACTTCAACAACGGCATCCGCGCCTACTATTTCGCCGTGCCGATGGTGTTCTGGTTCGCGACCGAATGGCTGGCGATCGTTGCCAGCCTCGTCACCGTCGGCTTCATGATTCACCGGGAGTTCTTCTCGAGCGCCCACCGCGTCGCGGCCTCGGTCGCAGTGCTCGCAACCCGCCGCGAGCAGGAACACGAAGAGGGCTAAGCCCGCCGCTCAGTTGGCGATCTTGCTCTTGGGGTAGACCTTGATGAGGGCCGGATCGCGCGGCGCACTAAGCGTCGCCTCCAGCCTCGCATGATTGTCCGCTCCGGGCGCGTAGCCCAGCTCCGCCGCTTGGCTGTAGAGCGCCAACGCCTGCTCGGCATCCGGCGCTACGCCCAGGCCATATTCGTAGAGATGCCCGAGGTTGTTGATCCCCACGGCACTGCCTCCGTCGGCGGCACGCTGCGTGAATTGCAATGCCTTGGCGAAGTCGGGCGCCGAACCGCTGCCGTTGAGATAGAGCAGCCCGAGATTGGCCGCCGCATCGGCATTACCGCTCTCGCTCGCCTGCCGATAGTGCTGCCGCGCCAGCGCATAATCCTGCGGCACGCCGATGCCATTCTCATACATCAGCGCCAGGTTGAACTGTGCCTCGGCCAGCCCCGCGTCGGCTGCCTGCCGGAAGAGCACCACGGCCTCCGCCTCGTCCCTGTTCGTGCCGCTGCCGTACTGCGTCAATAGGCCGAGCGCATTGGCGGCAAGCACATCGCCCTGCTCCGCAGCCGCCCGATAGAGCTTCGCGGCACGCCCGAAGTCCGGCTCCCCCAGCGCGCCTTCCTCGAAGAGCTTCCCCAGGTTGAACTGCGCTCCCGCATCACCGAGGTCCGAGCCGCGCTGATACCAGGCGGCCGCGGCGACAAGGTCACGATCGAGCCCCATCCCGCTCGCATACATGGCCGCGAGATTGGTCATCGCCCGCGGCAGCCCCTTTTCGGCGGCCCGCCGATAGAGGCGGGCGGCCTCCACATGGTCCTGGTCCACGCCCTCGGCGAAATCGTAGCTGAGCCCGAGGCTGTCCTCGGCCGGCGCGAAGCCGGCATCGGCCGCCAGCCGCAGCAATTCCGCTCCCCGCACCATGTCCTGCGGTACGCCATCGCCGACGATCAGCATGTCGCCCAACAGCGTCTGCGCCAGCACGTTGCCCGCAAGTGACGCAGGCTCGAGATAGGTCGCGGCCGTCGTGGCGTCGCCGGCTGTGGCGTAGGCCCGACCCAGCCATGCCTTGAGCGGCGCGGAATCCGGCTCCGCCGCCAGCGCAGTGGTGCAGAGCTCGATCGCCCGCGCCGTGTCCATCTTGCTGCTGTCGAAGCCGGTTTTGTCGTAGCCGGCTTCATACTGGCTGGCGCTTGCCGCGGCACAGGCGTCGAACGCTTCGCTCGCGCGGGCCGCACAGCTCGAAAGGACAATGACCCCCGCCGCCAGCATCGCCCACTGCAACTGCATGCGTCCTACTCCCTCTCGCTCACCCGATCATATCGGCTCGCAACCCCTGCGCCAGCCCCCAGGGTACGATCGAGAAAGGCGAGGACTGCGCCGGCAAGCGTCGAGCGGCGGCTGAGCGGCGTGCCCAGTTCGAGCAGCGTCGCCGGATGCCTGAAGCCCGCATAGTGCAGCTCTTCTACCGCAACACCCTGGGCGCGAAGGGCCCTGGCCAGTCCCACCGTATTATGCGGCCCAACCACGGTGTCATCGTCCCCACTGGCGAGCAGCATCGGGGCCGCCGCGGGCGTCACGAGATTGATCGGCTGGGTCGCCAGCGGATCGCTCGCCTCGGCGAATGTGCGGATGCTTATCGGCACGTCGAACGGGTAGAAGTCATAGGGTCCGGATAGCCCGACCACGGCCTGTATCTCGCGCGTGACGCCGTAGCGCTGCTCGAGCGCCACCATCACCGCATTGTAGGCTCCCGACGAATGCCCCATGACGCCGAGCCGCATGGCATCGCCGCCATGGCGACCGGCGTTCTCCACCGCCCAGCGGACAGCGGCGGCGCAATCCTCGAGGAACACCGGATACTCGACCTCCGGCACGATGCCGTAGTCCGGAACGACGACCAGATAGCCCGCCGCCGCCAGCCATCGCCCGACAAAGGCGAAGTCGCGCCGGTCTCCCTCGTTCCAAGCTCCTCCATAGAAGAACACTACCACCGGCCACGGCCCCCGCCCTGAACGCGGCGCGTAGACATCGAGCCGCAGGCGCGGCCGCCGGCCGAACGAAACTCCCACCGCAACGCGGCGCGAGCGCAGCGACTTCGGGGTCACGAAATTGAGGAGGCCGACGAGGGAGAAGGACATGGAAACAAGAACTCTGGACGCCTGCTAGATACGGCTGGCGGCGGCGATGGTTTCGGCGACAGGGGCCGCGATAATAACTGACGTTGACAATCAGGTTTCCGTAGCGCTTTATCCCCCGAGTATCAGAGAGCCTCCGCCTGCCCATGCTTGTCTGCCAGTGCAACGTGATCACCGACAGGGAGATCAAGCAGATTATCTTGGACCTGTTGCGCGAGGATCCCTGGCAGATCATCGTCCCGGCCATGATCTACCGGGAACTCGACAAGCGCTGCAAATGCGCCGGCTGCGTTCCGAATGTGGTAGACATTATCCTTGCCGTAACGGAAGAGTACCACCTCCAGACGTCCGAAAAGCCGCTCGCCGAACCGCATCCGGTTCACGCGCGGCTTTCGGCCATGCGTCGTAAACGCCAAAGAGGTCGGAATGAAAGGCGAAGCACAGGTCATCGAGCGGCTTAACGAGGCCCTCTTCCTCGAGTTGGGTGCCGTGAACCAGTACTGGGTGCATTTCCGCATCCTCCAGGACTGGGGCTACACCAAGCTGGCGAGTAAGGAGCGTGCCGAGTCGATCGAGGAGATGCATCACGCCGACAAGCTGATCGAGCGCATCATTTTCCTCGAAGGCCACCCCAACCTGCAACGCGTCGCCCCGCTCCGCATCGGTCAGACCATCAAGGAAGTGCTAGAATGCGATCTCGCCGGCGAGTACGATGCCCGCAAGGCCTATAAGGCCAGCCGCGAACTCTGCGAGTCGCTCGGCGACTATGTGAGCAAGAACCTGTTCGAGGAACTCCTCGCCGACGAGGAAGGCCATATCGACTTCCTCGAAAGCCAACTCCAGCTGCTCAACACCATCGGCGTCGAGAAGTACGGCCAGCTCAATTCCGACAGCGCCGACAAGGCCGAATAACCGGGCCACACGTCCAGTTCAGGGGCCGGCCGCAACCTTGCGGCCGGCCTCTTCGTTTAGCCCCGGTTGTTTTCTGTTCACTATTCGTTCATGTTAGTGACAAACCGGAGGCAAGATCATGGAATTCCACGCCGGACGCCTTATCGACCACGTCCATCTCAACGTCGCCAACCTCGACAGATCGGCGAAATTCTACACTGCCATCCTCGAAGCGCTCGAACTGCCGCCAGGAAATCACAACGCGCACGCCTTCCAGTTCGACGAGCTCTACATCAGTCACCCCGGTCCCAACCAGTTGATCTCCCACGTACATCTTGCTTTCCAGGCCCGCGACGAAGCCATGGTGAAAAGGTTCTACGACGCCGCCATCGCTGCCGGCGGCACCGACAATGGTGGACCTGGCGAGCGCAGCTACCACCCTGGCTACTGCGCCGCCTTCGTCTTCGACCCCGACGGCAACAACATCGAAGCCGTCACCCACGGCCGGGAAAAGCGCTCCGCGCCATCAGTCATCCGCGAGCCGGTCTAGTCTCGTCAACACCACCGGCCCCACGGCGGATGAGGAATTTATCCCCTCACTCCGAACCCATGCGATTATCCCTCCTGTTCGCTGCACCGAAGCGAGATCATGACGAGTGGTTGGTGCGGGGGAGGTTGGGTGGTGGGGGAGTCGTTCGCCATCAGGCCGAAAGCACGACGGCATGATCCGGTTCGCCGGGGACGCCGCTGGCACGCGGGAGCCATCCGAATGCAGGGTGGTTCAGGGGACCAGGCTGCCACGCATGAGGCGGCCGCAAATGGCGGGACGGTTCGGTGGATTCCGGCCGTTTGCAGTCGGCAGGTTCCTCGCGATGCGGCACGGGAAGCGCCCGAGCCATCGTGCCATACGCCAAAAACCCCGATCGGCCGGCGAGGCGTGAGCCTCACTTACATTGCGGACTACCCGCGAGGGGCAAACGCCTCGCCGGCACGTCGCTAACCCCCTTGATCAGGGGGAGAGCTCTTTGACATCCTCCGGGGCCAATGGCCGCCGGAAACATCGGCACGCCGACTGAGAGCGACGCACCTTCCTTCTCCAATCGGGAAATGAATGGCAGGACCATGAACAAAGCGGGCTATCGGAAGCTGCGCTCGCCCGACGACTGATACGGCGCCTCGAGCTTTGCGATTTCATCGGTTGTGAGCACAACGTCGAGCGCCCCCACCGCATCCTCGAGCTGGCCGAGCTTGGTGACCCCGACGATCGGTGCGGTAATCGGCTGCTTCTGCAGCACCCAGGCGAGCGCCACCTGCGCCATCTTCACGCCGCGCGCCGCGGCGATCTCGAGGACAACACCATTGATCGCGCGGTTCGCCGCCTCGGTCTTCAAGTAGAGCGTCTTGCCATATTCGTCGGTCTCCATCCGTTCGGTGCTCTGACCCCACGGACGGGCCAGCCGGCCGCGCGCCAGCGGCGACCACGGGATGACTCCGATCCCCTGGTCGATGCAGAGCGGCAGCATCTCCCGCTCCTCTTCGCGCTCGATCAGGTTGAGCTGGTCCTGCATCGATACGAACTTGGCCCAGCCGTGCCGCTCGGACGTCATGATCATCTTGAGGAACTGCCACGCCGCCATCGAAGAGGCGCCGATGTAGCGCGCCTTGCCGGCACGCACGACGTCGTCAAGCGCCTCGAGCGTCTCCTCGATCGGCGTGACCGGATCGAAGCGGTGGATCTGGTAGAGATCGACATAGTCGGTGCCGAGCCGGCGTAGCGAGCCATCGATCTCACTCAGGATCGCCTTGCGGCTGAGGCCGCGGCCGTTCGGCCCCTTGCGCATTTCGCCATGCACCTTGGTGGCGATCACCTGTTCGTCGCGCGGCCCCAATTCCCTAAGGGCGCGACCGACGATCTCCTCGCTGCTCCCGAGCGAATAGACATTGGCCGTGTCGAAGAAATTGATCCCCGCTTCCCACGCCGCGCGGATGATCGGCCGGCTCGCGTCCTCGTCCAGCGTCCATTCATGCGAGCCCTGTTTCGGGTTGCCGAACGACATGCAGCCGAGGCAGATCCGGCTGACTTCAAGGCCCGTGCGGCCCAGGCGCGTGTACTGCATATTCAGCTACTCCCTGCTCTTGGTGGATTTTGCCGCCCTTCACCCGCCGGAGGCAAGGCTTGTGCGGAAAGGAAAAGGTAGGATGGCGACGCACCTGCGGCTGCGCTAGGCTGCAGTAGCTCGGGAGGGGAGGCATCAGATGCTGGTCCGATCTGTGGCGGTGCTGATACTGGCCTTGGCGCCCGTGGGACTGCCCGAATTCGCCGTCCGCCCCGCCATCGCCCAGAGCGAGCAGGCCGCAGTCGCAACCCTGATGCGCGCCACCGCCCTCGACGTGGTGTTCAGCCAGTTCGCCGCTACCATCGCCAGCTCGGCGCGCACCGAGGAAATCTCCAACGACGAGATCTTCCTCAAGCACTGGGAAGCGACCGCCAACACGGTATTTGCCGCCGACAAGCTGCACGACCGACTGGCGCGGGCGCTCGAAGGCAAGCTCTCCGCCGATGAGCAGGTGGTCCTCGGCGCGTTCTTCCGCTCGGATTTCGGCCAGCGCATGACCGCGCTGGAGCGGAACGCAGCCCTGCTCGCTCCGACCGCGCAGGTGGCCGCGATCAGCAGCGGGGAGAAGCTCTTTGGCTCGGCTCCGGTGATCCGTTCCACCCAGATCGACCAGTTGATGGAGCTGGTCTCCGCCGAAATCTCGGCCGCCATGGTCGGCCAGTCGCTGCGCGCGCTCCTGCTTGGCCTCTCCGTTTCACACCAGCAGGGCCAGATCGCGGTACCCTGGGAGGAAATCGACACCCAGGTGCAGGCCATGATGCCCGGACTGCTGCTCGATATCGGGCAGACGCAGCGGGCGATGATGGCCTATGTCTATCGCGACCTGAGCGATGAAGACCTCGATCGCTACATCACGTTCCTGCGCACCCCGGCAGCGCAGAAGTTCTATGCCATCGCCGCCTATGCCGTCGGCCGTATCGTGGCCGAGGGCATGGCGGATTTCGGCGAGGCCTTCGCCGCCCGGATGCAGAGCGTCAACGTCTAGCCGGAGCCTATTCGTTCCGGCGGCCACCATCGATCGGCGCCAACACCGCATCCATTTCCTTCAGCACCGCCGTCATCTCGGTCTCCGGCGGATCGGGCGTGTAGACCGGCCGCGGCGTACCGGAAGGGAAGGCCCCGAAAGTCTGGAAGAACTCGACCACGTCGTTCAGGATCGGCATCCGGAACCGCATCATCGCACCAAGCGCCACCACTGGTTCGAGATGCCCGAAACCCGCATAGTACTTCTCGGTGACCCACACACCGCTGGCCCGCAGACGGTTGGCGAGATCGAGCGAGTTCTGCACGCGCACGATCGGGTCGCTGTCGCCGCTGGCAAGCAGGATCGGCGGAGCGTCGGACGTCACGAGGTTGATCGGCTGCGTACCCTCCGGGTTCGGCGCATCACCAAATGTCTCCCGCACCTCGTTGTACTCGAACGGATAGAAGTTGTAGGGCCCGGAAATGCCGGCGACGGCGCGGATCGGCATCGTCACCCCGTAGTCGCGCCGAAACGAGGAATCGAGCCCGAGCATCACCGCGTTATAGGCGCCGGCTGAATGACCCGCGATGAAGAAGCGCTTGGGGTCACCGCCATAGCTCGCGATATTGTCCTGGATCCATCGCATCGCCTGCGCGCAATCATCAAGGAAATCCGGGTACTTGACGTCGGGCCACAGCCGATAATCGGCGATCACCGTAACGAAACCGGAGGCGGCCAGCGCCCGCCCGGCGAACTCGTACTCGAACTTGTCGCCCGCGCGCCAACTGCCGCCATAGATGAACATCACCACCGGAGCGGACTCGGTCATGTCCTTGGGCTGGTAGACGTCGAGCTTCTTCCGGCTGCCGTCGGCATAGGGGATATCGGCCGTCTTCGTCACGTCCTGATCCACCGCTTCGGCGATGTTGAACGGCGAAAAGATCGTCACCTGCGCCAGCGCCGGAGCGGCGGCGAGGAACACCGTGAGCAAAGAGATAACGAGCCGCAAAGCGGAGCCGAGGGGTCGGGTCATTGGGGAAACGCCGTCAAACAGTTCTAAGTTGGCATCAGTTGGCCGACGAACCTGAAGATTTTGTGACCTGCAACCGCAGACCAGCCAGAATTCACGTATGGTTGGACAGCGAGCGGTCACGATCTGGGCATCGCAAGTTTAGGGAGTCGGCATGCAGCCGTACCAGTTCTGGCAGGAACTCCAGCCAGCCAGCGCCTTGGATCTCGATCCGCCTTTCGCCAGTGCCTATCCGGCGACCCTGCCGGACGGCCGGCTGCTCCTCCTCCCTATCCGCCCGCTGCCCGACGGACAATCGGCGCTCTGTTCGCTGACTATCAACCAGGCCAGCTTTGCCGTGCTCGACACCCTCGCCGACCATCTCGCGGCAAAGCTCGCGGGCCATTCCCCCGACGTGGTGGTCGGATTGCCGACGCTGGGGCTGACGCTCGCCGCCGCAGTGGCCATGCGTCTCGGCCACAGCCGCTACGTACCGCTCGGGACGTCGCGGAAATTCTGGTACGAGCCGCGCCTTTCGGTGCCGATGAGTTCGGTGACGACGCCGGACGAGAAGCGCCTCTACCTCGACCCGCGACTGCTGCCGTTGCTTCAAGGAAAGCGCGTGGCTCTCGTCGACGATGTCATCAGCACCGGCCGCTCCATCACCGCCGGGCTCGAACTCCTCGCCATTGCGGGTGTCGAGCCCGTCGTCATCGGCGCCGCGATGCTGCAATCCGATCGATGGCGCGAAGCCGCAGCTCTCGCTCGCCGCGAGCATCAGCTGGTAATCGTCATCCGCTCGCCACGCCTTCGCCGGCAGGACGATGGCTGGGTTCCCGAATAGGGCCTTGGTCTAAGCCGCGCAGTAGCGGCGCCACATACCGCGCAGCGCGGCCTCGAAATTGCGGGCGAACCGCCGCGTATCGCAGAGCGGCGACGACAGAAACTGCTGCCGCAGTTCGGCCCGCAGCGTGCCCAGCGTTTCGAGGTCTTGTGCCTTTGTAACCGCGAGCTCGACATAGTCGACAACGCTGTCGGCGATCCAGTCGTCGAGCCCGATATTGTGCATGAGCGTCGCGCCCACGCGGGAAATGAAGCGATCACCCCGCAGGGTCACGACAGGCACCCCCATCAACAACGACTCGCAGGTTGTCGTCGTCCCGTTATAGGGGAAAGGATCAAGGCCGATATCGACCTTGTCATAGAGCGGCAGGTGCTCGCACCACCCTGGCACCCACTCGAGCATGCCAATCCGGTTGCGCGCCACACCACGTTGCACCAGCCCGTCGATGATCGTGTCGCCGGCCCCTGACGATCCTTGTTGGGCCTTCATCACCAATCGGCTATCCGGAACGGCCGTGAGCACGGCCGTCCACACGTCCAGGGTCGCGGCGCTGACCTTGTCGAGATTGTTGAAGGATCCGAAGGTGATACGGCCGTTGCCCAGTGCCGGAAGCGGACCGATCGGCGGCGGGTCCTCAGTCGGCTGAAAGCAGAGATAGGCATCCGGCAACCGCCACGGCTCCTCGGTCGACTGCTCGACGCCGTCCGGCAGGACTTCGGCATCCCCCAGGATATAGTCGACCGCCTCGTGCCCCGTCGTGCCCGAATAGCCTAGCCATATGGCCGAAACGGGTGCGGGCTTGCGGGCAAAGGCACCTAGGCGGCCGCCTTTGGTGGGGCCCGAGAGGTCGATGAGGACATCGATGCGGTCTCGTCGGATCTGCTCAGCCAGCTCGCTGTCGACGAGGCTCGAGGTTCCGCGCCAGTTCAGGATAGCCTGCTTGAATGCAAGGTTGACGTCGTCTCCGGTGTCGGTGCCCGAGTAGGCGAACAGTTCGACTTGCTTGGTGTCAATCTGGCGTACAACGCCCAACAGGAACAATGCCACTGCGTGGTGGCGGAAATCGGAAGAGACCAGTCCAACCTTGAGACGTCGCCCTGGGTTCCGGTCGACGGTCGACGCCGCCATGCGCTCGATCCCGGTCGTCTGGCGCGCCGCAGCCTGGCGGGCCTGTTCGAGTTGTTCGCTGACCGTCACGCTATTGGTGTAGTTCCGCAGGAAGGTCAGGCTCCCGTCGATCACTGCCCGCGCTTCCGGCACCTCGATCTGCTGCAGCACATCCACGGCCTCGGCAATCCTGCCCTGTCGCCGCAGCAGGTTGGCAAGCGACGCAAAATAGTCGGGGTCGGTGTTCCCCTCTTCAACAATCGCCCGCAGCATCGCTTCGGCTTCTCCCTTCAGCCCCGCCATCCGCAGAGTCGCTGCCATGTTGTTGCGAAACTGCGGCCGATCGGGCGCCAGCTCGATCGCCCTCCGATGGCTCTCCAGCGCCGGCTCGTAGTCCCTCAGGACGCCGAGCGCGGCTCCAAGCGCACTATGCAGCCCTGCCCGCCCGGGCTGCAGTGCGAGCGCCTGGCGAAGCGGCTCGATTGCTTCCGAATATCGGTTACGCCGGATCAGTGCGGTGCCGAGATTGCCCAAGGCATCCGCGGAGCCGGGATCGAGCTCCGTTGCTCGTCGCGCGATCTCGATTGCCTCATCGAAGCGGGAAGCCGCGATCAGGGCAGAGGCCAGATTGCTGTGGGCCCGAGCATCATCCGGCCGAACGCGAATCGCCCGCCGGATCAGCTTGGCCGCCTGGCCCGGATCACCTTTCTGCATATGGGCGACGCCCAGCATGTGGAGCGCATCCGCATGCTCGGGATCAACGCCTATGGCTTCCTCGTAGCCGGCGACCGCATCGTCCAGTTTGCCGCGCTGGTGTGCTGCGAATGCCTGTTCATATGCGTGTGCGGCAGTGGTCACTTCTGGTCGCTACTCCTACAGAGCCTTCAGAAACATACCCGCCCCCCCGCGACAGGCGGGGATCGCAGACATTTCCTCACGGATTTGATCCCGCGATCGAAGGCACGACAAAACCCAAAGACTTGGGCATTTTGCCGTTCCGGAGAAGCGGTGAAATGCCTTGGGACAGCACTCCTTGCCCCAGCTTTGCGGCAAAGGCCAGCACGCGGACAAAACAAAACCCCGCCAGCTTGCGCTGACGGGGTTTGTCGTTCGGTTTCGTTATGAGACACGCATGTTTTTGGCAGACCTGGCAGCGACCTACTCTCCCAAGCCTTGAGACTTAGTACCATCGGCGCAAAGGAGTTTAACGGTCGAGTTCGGGATGGGATCGGGTTCTGGGCTCCTCGCAATTACCACCAGATCGGCGAAAAACATGCGGGTGAATTCTGGTTCCACTGCCGGCACGAGGCCGGGCAGACTTTTTTTGATCTAATTAGGTGCCGATCGTAGCGCCCTATGCCGCAATTCATTGCGGGCATGGACTAATGAGAACGATCAAGACAATCGAGCTATTAGTACCGGTCAGCTTCACACATTACTGCGCTTCCACATCCGGCCTATCAACGTGGTGGTCTTCCACGGCTCTCAAGGGAATGCTCGTTTTGAAGGAGGCTTCCTGCTTAGATGCTTTCAGCAGTTATCCCGTCCGAATATAGCTACCCTGCAATGCCGCTGGCGCGACAACAGGTCCACCAGAGATTCGTCCAACCCGGTCCTCTCGTACTAGGGTCAGCTCTTCTCAACATTCCTACACCCACGGCAGATAGGGACCGAACTGTCTCACGACGTTCTGAACCCAGCTCACGTACCACTTTAAATGGCGAACAGCCATACCCTTGGGACCTGCTCCAGCCCCAGGATGTGATGAGCCGACATCGAGGTGCCAAACACTGCCGTCGATATGGACTCTTGGGCAGTATCAGCCTGTTATCCCCAGAGTACCTTTTATTCGTTGAGCGATGGCCCTTCCACGCGGGACCACCGGATCACTATGACCGTCTTTCGACTCTGCTCGACTTGTCAGTCTCGCAGTCAGGCAGGCTTATGCCATTGCACTCAACGACCGATTTCCGACCGGTCTGAGCCCACCATCGCGCGCCTCCGTTACTCTTTGGGAGGCGACCGCCCCAGTCAAACTACCCACCATGCGCTGTCCCGGATGCTGTTACATCGCGGTTAGACACCTATGACGATAAGGGTGGTATCTCATCTTGCGGCTCCACTCGAACTGGCGTCCGAGCTTCAAAGCCTACCACCTATCCTGCACATGCCGACACAAGTGCCAGCGCAAAGCTATAGTAAAGGTTCATGGGGTCTTTCCGTCTGACCGCAGGAACCCCGCATCTTCACGGGGAATTCAATTTCGCTGAGTCTATACTGGAGACAGTGGGGAAGTCGTTACGCCATTCGTGCAGGTCGGAACTTACCCGACAAGGAATTTCGCTACCTTAGGACCGTTATAGTTACGGCCGCCGTTTACCGGGGCTTCAATTCAATGCTTGCACATCTCCTTTTAACCTTCCGGCACCGGGCAGGCGTCAGACCCTATACGTCGTATTGCTACTTCGCAGAGCCCTGTGTTTTTGATAAACAGTCGCTACCCCCTTTTTTGTGCCACCATAATCAGCTTGCGCCAATTAAGGTCACGCTTATCCCGAAGTTACGCGTGCAATTTGCCGAGTTCCTTCAGTATAGTTCTCTCAAGCGCCTTGGTATGCTCTACCTGTCCACCTGTGTCGGTTTAGGGTACGGTCTATGTTGGTGGAGCTATTTCCTGGAACCTGCTCACTGCAGCCCCAATCCGATAAGGGACTACAGACCCGCGAGATCCGTCACTACCACCAGGCCCACGAATATTAACGTGGTTCCCATCGTCTACGCATATCTGCCTCGACTTAGGGGCCGGCTAACCCTGCGCTGATTAGCATTGCGCAGGAACCCTTGGACTTACGGCGAGAGGGTCTCTCACCCTCTTTGTCGCTACTCATGTCATCATTCGCACTTCCGATACCTCCAGGATCTCTCACGAGTATCCCTTCACAGGCTTACGGAACGCTCCGCTACCGCTTGCAACAAGTTGCAAACCCTAAGCTTCGGTGCATGGTTTGAGCCCCGTTACATCTTCGCCGCAGGAACGCTTGACCAGTGAGCTGTTACGCTATCTTTAAAGGATGGCTGCTTCTAAGCCAACCTCCTGGTTGTCTAAGCATTCCCACATGCTTTCCCACTTAACCATGACTTGGGGACCTTAGCTGTAGGTCAGGGTTGTTTCCCTCTTGACGATGGACGTTAGCACCCACCGTCTGTCTCCCGAGTAGTACTTCCAGGTATTCGGAGTTTGGTTAGGTTTGGTAGGTCGGTGAGACCCCCTAGCCCATCCAGTGCTCTACCCCCTGGAGTATTCGCTCGAGGCGATACCTAAATATCTTTCGCGGAGAACCAGCTATTTCCGAGTTTGATTGGCCTTTCACCCCTAGCCACACGTCATCCCCGTAATTTTCAACTTACGTGGGTTCGGCCCTCCAGTAAGTGTTACCTTACCTTCAGCCTGCACATGGCTAGATCACTCGGGTTCGGGTCTAATCCAACTAACTTGACGCCCTATTCAGACTCGCTTTCGCTACGCCTACACCTAACGGCTTA